>CBDCDN010000001.1:0-332612 GCA_965215255.1 Longimicrobiaceae bacterium
GATCGTGGGCACCGGTCCGGTACCCGGCCTCTCCCCCGACACGCCGATGGTCATCGATCTCGGAGACGGCTTTCACTTCCGCCCCGACGTCCGGGTGGGACCGCCGTCCGGAGCGCGCCTGGCCGCTCCCGATCCGACCGACGTGTGGGATTTCCGCGCCGACTTCGATCCCGCCTTCGCGGAGGCCGTTCTCGCGCGCGCGGCGCGAACCGCCCCGCTGCTGGCGGGGGCGTCGTTCGACCCCGCGCGGTGCGGCGCCGGCCTCTATGCCGTCTCGCCCGATCACCATGCGATCCTCGGCGAGTCCCCGGAGGTGGCCGGGTTCTTCCTCGCCAACGGGTTCAGCGGGCACGGGATGCACTCGCCGGCGACGGGGCGGATCCTCGCCGAGCTGATCACCGCGGGACGCAGCGCGACCTTCCCCGAAGCGGAGGAGTTCTCTCCCGGCCGCTTCGGCTCCGGGCGCACGCTCCACGAGCCCGCCGTCTACTGACCCGACGACCTGCATGGAATACCACGTCTTCGTCAAGCGCGGCGACGCGCGCGCCGAGGTCGAAGCGGTCCTGGAGGAGCTCGGCACCACCCCCGAGGCGGCGGGGCTGCACAGGTACATCTACGTGGCGCAGGCCCACCAGACGGTGGCGATGCTGGCGAGAGCCGATGTGCCCCTCGCAGGGACGTTGCGCGCCCTGGAGGGGTGGCGGGAGCCGGCCGCCGGAGCCGGCGACTAGACCCACTTCCCGGAGGAGGACATGGCTTTTACCGCCGAGTACCGCGATTGGGTGCTGGAACAGCTCCGCTATGTCGGGCCGGTCACCGCCCGCAGCATGTTCGGCGGAGCCGGGCTCTACCTCGACGGCCTCTTCTTCGCTCTGATCGCCGAGGACACCCTCTACCTCAAGGTGGACGGGTCGAATCGGGGCGACTTCGAGGCGGCCGGGACGGGGCCCTTCCGCCCCTACGTCGACGGACGCGCGATGCAGTACTACGAGGTTCCCGCCGACGTGCTCGAGGATCCAGACCGCCTGCGCGGCTGGGCGGAGAAGGCGCTGGCCGTGGCACGGAGAAAGAAGAAAAAGTAGGGGCTCAACGGTACAGCAGGTACGGCTCGCGCAGGAAACGGAAGCGCTCGGCGTCCTCCGCCCATTCCGCCAGCAGCGCGGGGAGGGTGCCGCCCTCGATCGCATGGCGGAGGCGGTCCGTCCCGGCGACCCGGTCCAGGGTGGAGCTCCACGCGAAGTCGTCGGGATGGAGGCGGCGGATGAGGTCGATCATCCGGAGCGAAGTCTCCACGGGACGGTAGCTCTCGCGGTCGACGAGATGGAGCCGCACCCCGGGAAGGGTTCGACCGGGATACTTCGCGGCGCCGGAGTCCACGCGGAGCGTCACCGCCTCCAGGCTCCGGAGGTTCGGCGATGGGTCGATCCAGGGGAGTCCCGTCTCGTCGAACCACTCCTCCCGCTCCCACCCGTCTACGGGAACCACCATCAGCTCCGCGCCGATGCCGAACTCGCGGTTGAGCATCCGCGCCAGCTCCCCCACCGTCATCCCGTGCCGCACCGGGACCGGGTACATCCCCACGAAGGTGGAGAAGCGCGGATCGAGGACGTTCCCCTCCACCGCGCGTCCGCCGATCGGGTTCGGCCGGTCGAGGACGACCGCCGGGATCCGCTTTCCGGCCGCGGCCTGCATCGCGAGCGCCAGGGTCGAGACGTAGGTGTACTGCCGCGCGCCGACGTCTTGGAGGTCGAAGACCAGCGCCTCGACCCCCTCGAGCATCTCCGGAGTCGGCTTCCGCGTTTCGCCGTAGAGGGAGTGGACGGGGAGCCCGGTCCGCTCGTCCGCACCCGAGGCGACGTGCTCGCCGGGGGCTGAGGCGCCGCGGATCCCGTGCTCGGGGCTGTAGAGCGCCACCAGATCGAAGGCGTCCGATCGGTCGAGTAGGTCGATGGCGCTCCTCCCCTGGCGATCGGCCCCGGTCTGGTTGGTGATCAGCCCCACCCGCTTCCCCCGGACCACCTCCGGAGGGTTGGCCACGAAGAGCTCCAGCCCCGGACGGACGGGCTCCCCGGGGGTCGGGAGGAGGGCGGCGCAGGCGGCGCAGAGGAGGAGGGCCGACACGGGCACGAGGCGCTTCATCTTCCACTCCGGTACGAGATCTCCTTCCCGAACGCCGCGCATCACGAGGCGGAGGTCACCGCCGTCTTCCGCGACGTGCCGGCCGGCGCGCTAGCGGTGCGGATGAGCCGCAGCTCGCCGGGACGCGACGCGCTGCACGAATTCGCGAAGAACGTCTACGGGGTCACCGCGACCGACGGCCAGGGCCGTCCGCTCGAGATCTCCCGCCCGAACTCCCACCAGTGGAACGTGGAGGGGCACGACGGCACGGTGAGCTTCCACTACACCCTCTTCGGCGACCGCGCGGACGGGACCTACTCGGGAATCGACAACACCCACGCGCACCTGAACATGCCGGCCATCTTCGCCTGGGCGCAGGGGATGGAGGGGCGGCCGGTTTCCGTCACCTTCCGCCCGCCGCAGCCCGGCTGGAAGATCGCCACCCAGCTGCGCCCCACCGATTCGCCGGAGCACTTCACCGCGCCCCACCTGCAGTACTTCATGGACTCCCCCACCGAGATCAGCGACCACTCGCTGCGCTCGTGGACGGTAATGTCGGAGGGGAAGGAGTACACCATCCGCCTGGCGGTGCACCACGAGGGGACGGAGGAGGAGGTGGAGGTGGACCGGTACGCGGAGCTGGCGAAGAAGGTGGTGCGCGAGGAGATCGCGGTCTTCGGCCAGACCCCGGACTACGACTTCGGGACGTACACCTTCCTCGCCGACTACCTCCCCTGGGTGAACGGCGACGGGATGGAGCACCGCAACTCCACCGTCCTGACCAGCACCCGCCCGCTCTCCACCGGGATGCTCGCCAACCTGGGCACCGTCTCGCACGAGTACTTCCACTAAGTAGGGGTAGCCCACTTTTCGGTACGTGCACCGGAACTTCCACTTCGGGTATTTCTCTATTTCGTTTGCCTCCGCTGTTGCCCCTCCGAAGCCATCTTCATAGGACACCCAAGCAGCTGATGAGTACTGAACCCGGATCCTGCACGGGTGAGCAGGATGGGAGAAGGGTAGAAATGCAAAACACCGCCTGAGGCCTTACGTTGTGGGGAGTCCTGGCAAGACTTTCCCTCGAACGCGGAGGCACCCAGACGGTGCGACATCATCGTATCCCCTCTCGCCCTCACGTGCAAGGCGCCTCGGCCCCCTTGCGGCTGCGGCACAGCGCCTCGGAGCTGAGCGACGCCGCTGGGTTGGTGCTCTTGCGCCGCACCTGGGATGCCTTGGGCATCGGAGAGTGGCTCGAGGGCCGGGCGAAGGATCTGCGCGGCGACTACCGGCCGAGCCTCATGGCCGAGCTCTGGGTGGCGCTGCTCCTCTACGGCGGCGGCTGGATGGATGACCTCGCGCTGCTGCGCCATCGGGGAATCCGCCGGCTCTTCGGCTGGAAGGCGATTCCGGACCCGACCACCTTCGGCCGCTGGCTGCGCCGCTCGGGAGAGGCACGGGTGCCGCTCCTGGACGAGCTGCTCTGGAAGAGGGTGCGTGCCCGCTGGGAGAGTGCCGGGGTGCCGAAGCGGCTGACCTTGCTGCTGGATTCCACCGTCGTGCTGCGTTACGGGCTCAAGCAGGCCGGCGCGGAGAAAGGCTACAACTCCAGAAAGCCCGGCCGGGCCAGCCACCATCCGCTGCTGGCCTTCGTCGCCGAGACGGCCGACTGCCGGGGTGTGATCTGGCGAGCGGGCAACGCACACACGGCCGAGGGGGCGATCCCCTGGATCCGGACCCTGGTGGGGCGGCTCCAGGCCGCGGGGGTGGAGGAGATCACGCTGCGCCTGGACAAGTTGGGATGAGAAGGCCGCCCACGCGGCGCAGTGCTCGCAGTCCGAGCTGCGCGTGTGATGACTCCAACGGCTCTTTCAACTCCAGCATCGGAGGCGACCATGCAGACGCAAGCTCCCGAGATCACCGTGGGCGTGGACCTGGGCGACCGCACGAGCGTTCTCTGCTGTCTGGATGCCGCGGGCGAGGTGACCGAGCGGCCGAGCCTCTCGACCACCGAGGCCGCCCTGGAGCGCTACTTCACGGCGCTGCCTCCCGCACGCGTCGTTATGGAGGCGGGGACTCACTCCCCGTGGGTAAGCCGACTCGTGAAGCGGCTCGGACATTCGGTCGTAGTCGCCAACCCGGCGGCGCTGCGGCGCAGGGGGCGCCGGAAGAGCGACCACATCGACGCGGAGGCACTCGCCCGCTGGGGACGGATCGATCCGCGGCTGCTCTCTCCCATCCGGCACCGTGGTGAGGCAGCGCAGGCGGATCTCACGCTGATTCGCTCGCGCGATGCCCTGGTCCGCACCCGGACGGCACTGATCAACCATGTGCGGGGCAGCGTCAAGTCCATCGGAGCACGGCTGCGGGGCTGCTCGACCAGGTGCTTTGCTCGGGATGCGCGCGAGGCGATTCCCGAGTCTCTCCAGCCCGCGCTCCTGCCTATCCTGGACCTGATCGAGCGCGTCAGTCAGCAGATCCGTGGCTTCGACCGCCAGATCGAGCAGTGGGTGGAGGAGCGCTATCCCGAGACGCAGCGCCTGCAGCAGGTGGTCGGCGTGGGGCCGCTGACCGCGCTAACCTACGTGCTGGTATTGCAGGACCCGGAACGTTTCACCCAGAGTCGCTCCGTAGGCGCCTACTTGGGGCTGGTCCCCCGGCTCCGGCAGTCGGGGGCGCGGAGTGACGAGCTGGCGATCTCAAAGACGGGCGACCGCCTGCTGCGACGCCTTCTGGTCGGGAGTGCGCACTACGTCCTGGGTCCCTTTGGCCCCGACACCGACCTGCGGCGCTGGGGCCTGGCGCGGGCGAGTGGCGGCGGCAAGGGCGCGAAGAAGCGCGCCGTGGTGGCCGTGGCACGCAAGCTGGCCGTCCTGCTACACAGGTTGTGGGTAAGTGACGAACGATACGAGCCACTCCGGCAGGCAGAGCGTGTGACTGCGGCGACTGCCGCCTGAAACCGCGTACCGGACTGGCGATTCCATAGCGGAGCTGCTCGTACACGCCTCGTCGGTCGCGACTGCGGAAGAATCCCGGACCGCTTCCAGGTCGACGACAAGTGGGCAGCGCGGCGGGCGAGGTCGGACCCCAGCATGCACCCGGCCACCAAGGCCGACGAAGAGTGCGTATGGAAGGGAGGCGAGCGGAGCAGCCTTCGCGATGCGGCGCTGCGCGCCAGAGCGCGCAGCGCCACCACGGTGGCCTTGACAGAAGGGGCCTTCTCATGGAAGGGCTTCTTTTCTCGGGAGATGGCTCTGGCGCTCGATGAGCTCGGGGTCTCCTTCTACCTGAAGGGGCCCAACTTCCACGGGGTCCGCGCTCGCCTGGGCGAGGCTCGGCGCTCGAAGAAGGATCCAGCGCGGTGGACTCGCAGCGGGACGCTCTATGGCGCCCGTCTGCTCAGCGTCGAGCACCGGAACAAGGTGGAGGATCCGGAGGCGCTGGAGCTGGAGTGCTGGGAGGTGACGAAGCGCGCCCATGTCTTGACGAATGTGGACGGAATCCACGCCCTCTCGGCCTGGCGGGCCTACAACGCCGGGGCGGTGGTGGAGGACCGCATCAAGGAGATGGGCGAGCTCGGCATCGGGCGGACCGCGGTGGACGATCTCAGGGGCAACGCCCTGCTGTGGAGCCTGGGCGCCCTGACCTACGAGCTCCTGCACTGGATCCGCACCACAGCGCTCTCGGGGCCCTGGCGGCGAGCGCAACCCAATCGCCTGCGGGCCTGGCTCTTCCGCCTGCCGGCGAAGCTGACCACTCATGCGCGGAAGCAAGCGGAAGCCGTACGTGCAGCTCCAACGGACCGAACCGTTGCGCCGGGACCTGCTTCGGGCGCTGCGCCGCGTCGGCACCGGACCACCGCTGCCCGCCTGAGCAGCGCCGGCGCAGGCCCGAGGGGCGAGGAAGACCGGAACCGACAGGCCCGGTGGTGGAGCGGCTATGCCCGGCGGTGCGAAATCGGCCGGCGGAGAGCCTCTCGACGGCCTTCACGCGGTGCCGAGGACCACCTCGGCGGCGCTCCTGCCTTCCTGCACCGGCATACGAGAGGCGAAATCGGCCCTCTGGAGCTGCCGGTGCAGGATCCGGGCTGAAGCATCCGCCGGAGAGTTCTCGGGTCCAGGCAAAGAAAAAGGAGCCGTTCTTCGCAGATGAAGGTGGCCTGAACTCGGCGTTCGCGAGACTTCCATTTCGCATCAGGTTGTCTCGCTGAGGGGATTACCTTGGATGGGATTCGGCCGGGTTAGGTTCCGGTGTTACCATTCACCGAAGACTGGAGCTTCCGCCGACACCGCAGATCGACACGATCCTTCGTTGGTTGCTTCGCCTTAATGCAACCGAGCGCGGCTCCAGCCACCCATCATTTTCAGAGGACAGTAGCGGCTCAATATCAGCTTTTGATCGACAGACATGACACATCTCCACGGCGAACCGTTCTCGCATCGCCTTCTCGCACCCGTCGCATAAATATGCTCCTTACGCAGGAGTCGGAGTTTTCCGTCTTGCGACTCGCCCGCCTGCGGTCACACATTTCCACTCGCTCGCCCACCACTTCCGTGGAAGCGGTGACTGCCGCTCCCTGTCCGCCCCATACCTAATGAGCCGAGCCTCCGACCGCCACTTCGACGAGTTTCACGGCCATACGCTTCTAAAGCACCTGGTGCTCCGTAAATATGTCGGCGCCTGGGCTGCAAAGCTCCGCAGTCCCTGGCACTCCGTGTGGTTCGTCGATGGCTTCGCGGGCGAGGGGCAGGACAAACAGGGGAATCCCGGTTCACCTTTGATCGCAGCACGGCTAGCCGAGCCATTCGAGACGGACAGCCAGGGGGTGATGCGGATCATCGCCTTCGAGAAGGATTCCGAGCGCTGTGACAAACTGCGCGATGTCATGCGTCCTTACACCGAACGCAAGCCGCCGATCGCCTACGTGCGCTGCGGCGTCCTGGCCGACAGTATCGAAGGTGTGATGCAGCACATCGGCCAGCAGCCCGCGCTCTTCTTCCTCGACCCCTTCGGCGTCGACGGCATTCTGGTCGAGCTGCTTCCGAAGGCGCTCCAGCGACCTCAGAACGAGGTCTTCGCCCTCTTTGCGGATGTTGCGGCCACCCGCCTGCACGCGGTCTTGATCGCGCCGGGGCGCAATCCGGATGCGGAAGAGGACGCGGTGCGCGCCAAACCGTCGCTCTTTCCCGAGCTCACGGAAGAGGAGGCCACACGCCGTCGCTCCGAGGCGGAGAAAAGCCTCCGTGCCCTTCGGGCGACACAGGTGCCCTCGGAGCGGATTCTCGCGGACGCGTTAGGCCCTGATGTCGTCCGCGAATTGGAGGGAGTGCCAGATGAAGAGCGTCGCGACCGCCTGACTCGGATTTTCATGCGCCGGCTCCTCGAGTCGGGGGCTGCATACGTGCTGGCGCTACCGGTTCGTGATGAAGCCAACCAGCGCATGTATCAGCTCGTCTACGCAACCAAGAGCGCCGTTGGCCTGCGGACGATGAAGGAGGCTATGGACAGCGCGCTGCGCAATGCGCCGCTTCCGGAGGAATCCGTAGAGTCGATGTGGGCTGAGCTACGCGGCAACGAACTGGCCGTCGTGCAAGAGCTTGCCCGACATTTCGCTGGACGGGACGTCCGGTGGATAGAGAAGAAGGACCGCGGCGAGGCAGATACCGTAAAGCGCTACCTCCTGGAACAAACTGCAATCTTCCCCATGCAGTTCGAAGCCGTGAAGACAAGGCTTGAGCAGGAAGGCTATGTGATCACGAAACGTCCGCTGACGCTTCGCTTCCCGCCAGCGCCATAGTGCTGGTTTCCGGGCCCGGATACTCGCTGTAGGTCTGTCCGTCGAGGAGCCGCCCACCCGACTTCGGAGTCCGCCCTCCCACCTGCTTGAAGAAGAACGGCACCTCTGATTCCCGGCACTGGCGTAGGATGTCCCGCACCCAATCGAGATCCAACGGACGGAAGTCCGCACCGCTCTCCCCGCCCACGATCACCCAGTGAATTCCGTCGAGATCGAGCGACAGTGGTCCCAGGAGTGGCTCGCACGACAGGAAGCGAACTGCCGCCGGGAGGCGCTTGAGGTGTCGAACCCGGTAGATGACGTTCTGGCTTTCCACCGAAGTGCCCATCCAGATGTGGGGTGGCACACAACCATCCTCGAACAGGTCGGCGTTCCGTTGGACGAAGCTCACCGCGCGGTTCGGTCGCTTCGTCAAGACCTGATAAATGTGGCGGTCCACCCGTAGCATGATCGCGAAGACCCGCCGGATGAACCTCTCCGGGATGTCGCGGTGGAACAGGTCCGACATCGAGTTCACGAAGATCATCCGAGAATCCGACCAACGCTCGGGCTGCGCGAGCCGTTCCTCCCAGACTCGTACAGAGAACGGATCCTCCACGTTCTCAGGGGTCTGCACAACAGGAAGGCGGCGCAGGTAGGCATCCGCCAGGCGGGTCCGCGCGAGTGTTAGCGCATAGCAGTGATCACACCCGGCGCTCACCCGCGTGCACCCCGTTGTCGGGTTCCAGGTGGAGTCGGTCCATTCGATCTGGCTAGTGTTGCGCATCTTCCGCCTATCACAGCGAGTCGGTGCAAGGATGCACCCCGGGTGCTAGCGTAACCCCTTGCCTAGCCGCGCCGTGGAATCGAGCGGATTCGGCGTTCCTTCGGCTTCTGTAGCATGTCATGCGCCCATGCTTTGCGCAAGAGCGCCACTCGAGGGCTCGGTCCTCCAATTCCGAGGATGGTAAGTAGCCTCTGCCAGTGCGCGATCGGGACGCTACATCGCGTGGAGGATCAGCTTGGAAAACGAATCTGACAAATCTCGACGCGTACCACGTTGCCGCAAGCACCGCTCTCGAGCGCGCACCCGGACGAAGCTCTCGCCATCGATCAGTTCGAAGTCGAAACCCTCCAGGTCATTCGAAATCTCCTCGCCGTCGATTACTAGCCCCAGCATTAACTCCCGGATCTCGTCCACCACTCCGGCTAGGATGCCCGCAACCACTCCAGATCGACGTTCTGGAATTGCTTCCACTCCTGCGCGATCTCCCGCTGTACGGGGAGCGGTGCTTGGCGCACCACGGAAACCTCTTTCGAGAGGACCGACCGCCCCCTCACGGCCGAGATCCGCGCCTTCCGCGAGAGCTGGCTCGGATCGAAGGGGATGTAGACCCCTGCAGAGTGGGGGGAGAGGGGGCCGTGGGAGCGGTGCCGCGCGGCCCGCGCTCAGCCGTCCGCCGGCGCTTCGCCAAGGTACAGCCGCGCGTACGCCCCGGCCATCCGCTCGATGCCGAACGCGTCCAGCACCCGCGACCGCGCCGCGGCGGCGTCCCTCTCGCGCGCCGAAGCGGCCGCGAGCGCGCCGCTCCAACCCGCCGCCAACGTCCCCGGATCCGCGGGTGGGACGAGCCGGTGCGATAGCGAGTCTCCCACCACCCGGGCGTTTCCGCCCACGTCCGTCACCACGGGGCAGACGCCACAGCTCATCGCCTCCAGCAGGCTGATCGAGGTCCCTTCGCTGTGCGAGGAGAGGGTGAACAGGTCGAACTCCGGGTAGAGCTCCGCGACGTCGTCCCTCCACCCCAGGAAGTGGACCCGATCCGCCACGCCCTCCGATCTCGCCAGGGCGTCGAGGCGGGATCTCTCCGAGCCGTCGCCGATCAGGGCCACCGCCGTCTCCGGGAAGCCGGATCGGTGCAGGATCGCCAGCGCGCGGATCATCACGTCGTAGCCCTTCACCGGCTCGAGCCGCCCCACGCTTCCGATCAGGAATCCGGCCGCGGATATCCCGAGCCCGGAGCGAAGCTCTTTCCCTCCTTGGCGCGGCCGGAAACGGTCGGTGCAGATCCCGTTCGGGATCACGTGGATCCGCCTGCCTCGATCTCGGGTGAGCCGGGCGAGCCGCTCAACCAGTGTGTCCGAGACGGTCACGATGGCGTCCGTTCTCCCCGCGGCGACCCGATCGATGATCCGGTCCTGGAGAGGCTCCGGCCAGCGCCTGCCGTGCTCGGTGTGCACGATGCGCCGCACGCCTGCCCACCGGGCCGCCGCACTCGCCTTGTACCACACGCCGCTGTGGGTGTGCACCACGTCCGGCCCGATCTCGCGGATCTGCGCGGCGAGCCGCTTCGGCCACAGGAGCGACCACCGGGGGAGGGCGACCGCCGTATGCAGCGTCGCCACACCCTCCAGCTCTCGCGAGAACCGGCCGGGGTACTGCAGGACCAGGACGTGCGGGTCGAACCTCTCGCGGTCGATGCGGGAGACGGTATCCGTCAGCACCCGCTCCATCCCGCCGTAATTGAGGTTCTGGATCACGTGCAGCACCCGCAGCCGGGTTCCCCGTGCGCGATCCGCGCTCACTCTCGCCTCAGCCACTGGATCATCTCCCGCAGAAATGGGCGCGGATCGTCCCAGCGAACGGTGTCGGTCCGGTCGTTGGGGCCCCCCGCCGTCAGGAAGCTTCCCAGCGCCTGCAGGCGCGTGGGGCTCTCCGGCGGGAGGCTGAGCTGCGCCTCGCTCTTTCGAAACCGCGCGATGAGGTGGTCGAGGTCGCCCAGCCACCACCGGCTTCGGACCCCGATGCGATAGTCGGCCGACGACCTGGCGGGCAGACCGGCGGCCGCGGCGAGCAGAAGAACGGGGAAGTCGACTCCCGCATCGATCGCCAGCTGGAGAGATCCCCAGAACCTGCCGTTGACCTCCATCAGGTACGAAACTCCCGTGGCGCTGTCCTCCTTGAACTCGACCATCGCCACTCCGCGCCAGTCGAAGCGCTCCAGGAGAGCCTCCGCCCCGCGGACCAGCGCCGCGTCCGGCGCGACGCTCTCGCAGTACACGCTCACTCCGCCCGAAGGCGGTTTCTCCCGGATCCGCCGGTGGGCGAAGACCGCGCGCGTCTCGCCGTTCCAGCGCAGCAGGAAGATGCCCACTCCGGCGCCGTGGATCCGCTGCTGGACGAGAAGCGGATACGCGGCCGCCGGGTACTCGCGAACGCGTGCGGCGAGCTCCGCTTCATCTCTGGCGTGGGAGACCGACAGCTTGAGCCGCCGCGCTCCCTCGCCCACCGACCGGGCGGGCTTCACCACCACCGGGAAGGGCGCCTCGCGAGGGGTCGGGTCTCCCGGCGCGAGGACCACCTCCTGGGCGGGAACCGGGATCCCGAGCGCCGACGCGGCCCGGAGGAGCGCGTGCTTGTCCGAAAGCGACCGGAAGGCACTGGCGTCCGGGAACGGGATGCACACGCCCGGAAAGCTGTCGCGGACGGGGAGCACGGCGAGCAACCCCGCCTCGGTGGTGGGGATGAGCGTATCCACGCCCCAGCGCTGCACGAGCGCCGCGAGAGCGGCGACGTAGCCGTCCGGATCGCCGAGCGCATCCGGGACCCTGACCTCTCCGCGGCTCCACCGGGAAACCCCGCTGAGAGATGGCGTTCGGGCCGCGCAGACGAACACGCTGCCTCCGGCCCGGCCGAGCGACCGCGTCAGGGCGAGCGCCGCGCGCTGCTCGCCCTCGGTGACGAGGATCCTGCGTCCTACCACTGTACCACTCCCGAGCTGCGGAGCGCGAAGCCCGCAGCGGAGAGGCCGGCCGAGAGGTGGATGCGCGGCAGCCGGAAGCGATCGGCCCCGTGAGCGGGCAGCCAGCCTCCCTCCACGAGGAGCGCGCCGGCATAGCCCGCTTCGCGGGTCGCCTTCACCACCGCCGGCGACGCCAGCCCGTACGGGTAGGCGAGGAGCGGCACGGCCGCGTCCGAGAACCGCTCGCGCAGCCACGCGAGCGGGCGGCTCAGCTCCTCGTCCAACTCCCCGGCTCCGAGTCGCGTGAGGTTCGGATGGCTCCAACTGTGCGAGCCCAGCGTGATCCCACCGCCGCGGACCGCGCGGCGCAGCTCCTCCTCGTCCGCCGGGAGCATGTGGGGCGGCAGTGAAGCCCCCTCGCCCGGTCCGTACCGCGCCAGCACGGCGCTCCGGCGGCCCTCCAGCTCCCCGAGCGCCTCCCGGCGGATCCGCTCCGGCAGCGCGCCCGCCCGCTCCGCCGCGAGCGCGTCCCACCAGAGGGCGCTTCCGCCGAGGAGACCCGGTGCGACGAATACGGTCGCCGGAAGCCCACGACGCGCCAGCTCCTCCACCCCCGCCGTGACGCTGCCCCGGTAGGCGTCGTCGAAGGTGATCACCGCCCGAGGCGGGCCCGGCGGCGGCGGGTCTCCGGCGTCCAGGTCGGCGAGCGCCGTCGCGAGCGAGATCACCTCGTGCGACCGCAGGAGGGAGTCCAGCTGCTGCGCGAACGTGTCCTGGGACATGTGCAGCGACCGATCGCCAGGGGCCGCTTCGCCTCGCGGGACGACGTTGTGGTAGGCGAGGACGAGGATCCTGCCGCCGGCCCGCCGCAGGGCGAGCCGGACGAGGCCGCTCCGGGCGATCCACGGCTCGACCAGGCCTTTGATCTCCGAGCGTTCGAGCATGCGACCGGGATGGAGGAATGGAACGATCGACCAGTTCGATCCCGCCGGACGGGCGGCGCCGGAACCGCCCCTCTCCGGCGGGTCAGACGCGCGCCGCGGGCGGGGGAGCGGCGGGCCGGAGGACCTCGGGACCCGGCGAGCGAGCGGGCTCCGGAACCCTCATCCCGGAACGGGCGAACAACGCTCCGCCGACCACGCCCAGCGCCAGACCGGCCCCGTAATAGGCGAGGCTGAAACCCACCGCGTTGGCCGCCGGGACGCCGAAGCGGGCGAGGAGAAGCACCCATACCCCCTCCCGCACCCCCAGTCCCGAGAGGGTCACCGGGAGCATCGCCGCGAGGCTCACCAGCGGAACGAAGACGAGGAACGCCAGGAAGGGAACCTCCAGGCGCAGGCTCCACGACAGATCGTACCACACCGCGATGTAAGTGGCCTGCACCAGAAGCGAGACCGCGAAGGCCGAGCCGAGGCGCGAGGGAGAACGCCGGAAGCGGCTCCAGAGCGCCGCGGCGTCCCGGGCCGCGGCCATGATGCGGGGAACGCGCCGGCCCACCCGGAGGGCGATCCAGAGCAGCAGGGCCCCCACTCCCGCCGCCGCCGCGAGAGACCATCCGCTCAGGGCGAGCCCGGCTCCGTCGAGGGCGCCCGTCACGATCGCGGGAGCGAGGAGGCAGCCCGCCACGAGGAGGACGGCGAGTGCCAGCAAGCCGAGCAGCCGCTCCAGGACGATGCTCGAGAGCGCCTCACCCGCCGAGGCCCGCCCGCGCGCCACCGCGAGGGCGCGGACGGCGTCCCCACCCACGGAGGTGGGGAGAAAGAGGCTGAAGAACCAGCCGATCAGGTAGATCCGCCCCAGGGTCGCCAGCGCGGGAGCCGTATCTCCGAGCACCAGGCGCCACCGCACCGCGCTGAGCCAGAGGGCCCCCGCCAGGAGGGCGATGGCGGAGAGCAGCCCGACGATCGCCCGCCGGTCCCACACCAGGCTCAGCTGGGAGAGGTCCGCCCGCCAGAGCAGGAGCCCGACCAGCGCGACCCCGGCGGTCGCGCGAAGCAGCGAGACGAGCCGATCGCGTCCGAATTCCATCACACACTCCGTTAGACGATGAAGGCTGCCGGGATCCCCGCGAGCTCGCCCGCCGAGGGCTGGAAGCCGTCGGCGGGAACCCCCCTCGGCGGGCGAGCCTCAGCGCACCTCGATCCCCAGCTCCAGCGATGTCCTGGGGGAGACGGGCGGGCCCAGACGGAACTCGGGAAGGAGCATCTCGACCCCGAACTGCATCGGCGATTGGTGCCAGGGGGTCACGGCGAACCGCTTCAGCCGGAACGGGTCGGAACCGGACACCGTGACACCCGACTCGGCGGAAAAGCAGCAATCGAAGCCCGCTTTCCGGACGAGCTCACGCGTGTCTTCCGTGATGTGACCGGGGCTGCCGAAGGGATAGCTGAACAGGCTCGGGGCCTCGCCGAGCTCCCGCTCGAGATCCTCCCGGCAGCCGTAGATCTCGCTCACCGCCCGAGCGTGGTCGATGCGGCCGAGATTGACGTGAGTGCGGGTGTGGCCCCCGATCTCGAAACCCTGGTCGCGAAGCGCCCGGACTTCATCCCAGGTCATCCACCAGCTTCGCACCCCGTACTGCCGGTCCCAGAAGGGCGTGATGTCCGAGCCGATGAAGCGGGTGGCGACGAAGAAGCACGCCGGCAACCCGAAATCGCGAAGGATCGGAGCCGCGTAGAGGTAGTTGTCCCGGTATCCGTCGTCGAAGGTGATCGCGAGCAGGTTGCTGAGGTCCCGCCCGCTCCGCAGCCGCGCGACGATCTCGCTGAGCGGGACGACTTCGAAGTGCGAGGAGAAGAAATCGCAGTACGCCCGGAACTCGCGGTTGCCGCAGCCGAGGGGGGAACCCTTGACGCGGTCGTCGACCCGGTGGAAGAGGACCACCGCCGCACGGTTACGCGTTCGAAGGCGGTAGAGCCCCGTTCCGTACAGGAAGTTGCCGAGAGAGATCTTGATGGCTCGGTTCATTCGAGGATCCGGCGCTGGAGTCGAGGGGAAGGGAGGTGAGGCGGCGGCCGAGACGGCCGCGAACGCTGCCGGCCACCCGCCGGCGGACCATGCGCGCGAACGGCACCGGATCGTCCCAGGCGAACCAAGCTCCCTCCCGCACGCCGCGGAGGGAGGCGAGCCACTGGCGGAACGTGAGCGTCCGCTCGGCGGCATAGTCGAGCGAGGACTCGACGTCCTGGTCCTCGACGATCCACTTCCGCCCCTCCACGAGCCGCGAAGGGGCGACGGGCCGCCCGGTGAGGTGGAGGTATTGCGCCCGGACCACGTCGAGGCCGTCCTCCCCCACGAAGAGGCGGAAGGTGGATCCCACGCGCGGATTCGGGTCCAGGAGCTTGTACCTGCCGTCGCGAGCGTCGAAGCGGAAGCCGATGTCCAGCACCCCACGATATCCCACCGACTTCATGAGGGTGCGGGTCAGCCGGTCCACTTCGTCGTTGCGCTCGCATACCCCCAGGCTGGTGGACCCCAGGTGGATCGGGTGCTGGCGAAGCTTCCGCCCGGTGAAGCCGACGAGGCACTCCGAGTGCTCGTCGAAGTAGCCGTTGAACATCCAGATGGTGTCGTCGCCGCCGGGGATGTACTCCTGCACCATGAGGTTGGGCTCCGCGGGATCCTCGAGGGCGTCGTACTGCGCCAGGAGCTCGTCCGGTGAATGCACGATCAGCATCTTCCGTCCGGTGCGGGCCTCCAGACGCAGCCCGTCGATCGCCTTCAGCATCAGCGGGAAGGCGGCCTCCTCCGCGAAGCGCTCCACGTCCCGACGGTCGAGCGGGAATGCGGTTTCGGCCGTCGGGACGCCGTACCGCCTCGCCAGGGCGTAGAGGAGCTTCTTGTTGCTGAAGGATCGGACCAGCTCCGGATCCTGCCGGGGGAAGAGGAACCAGCGGCTCAGCGTCTCCGCAAAGCGGGCGACCAGCAGCGCGGTGTCGTCGCAGGTGGGGACGAGGATGGCTCCGGGACCGATCTCCCCCGCGACGCGGCCGAGGAAGGCGACCGATTCCTCCGGATCCGCGCGGCCGAAGTTCCACGTGAAGGAGCGCCTGCAGAAGCGCGAGGCGAGGGCGGGCGAGCCGGGGTCGGCGTCCACGCCGTATACCGGCACTCCGAGCCGGCCCAGGCTGCGGCCGATGCCGAGGCTTCCGTGGTGGTACTTCAGGACGAGGACGGGCGTGGACGCGTCGCCGAGCTCCATGACTATTCGGGATACGAGCCGCCGTGCGACGGCGATTCCGGGGCGGTGGAGGCGGTCTCGACCCGGTGGCCCACCACCTCGCCGTCCTCGACGACGAACACCGAATCGAGGTCGTCGAGGTGAGTGACGATGAATCCGAGATCGCGCAGTTGCCCGCTGCGGCCGAGATAGTCGACGCTCTTGCTGCAGAGCCAGGACGACGCGGGCGCGTTTCGCCACCGATCGACGATCCGCTCGGTCAGGGGGTCGGCGGGAGCATAGCCGCGTTCCATCAGGTCCGCGGCGACGATCGCGCAGCAGAGCTGATCCTCCTCGCGGAACTCGCCGCGGGTGCCGGCACCGATGACGGCGATCCGCTCGTGGCGCTCCGAGAGGTAGGGGGCGAGCACCCGGGCATTGCGCAGACAGGCGAGGTACACCGCATCGCAGCCGGCCGCGCGGTCGACGAGGGCCGTTCCGCTGGACGAGAGCAGGACCAGGGGCCGCTCGACGTCGTTTCGGGCCTGCACCACGGCCGGACTGTTCGTCAGGTCGAAGCCGAAGGGCATGTTCCCGCCGAGCTCCCCGGCGAGAAGGGGTCTCTCGAGCACCGCGGCCACCGAGAGCGCGGCCTCGACGGTGGGAACGGGGAAGCAGCGCCGGCCGGCGGCGACGGCGGTCACCGCCGTGGTGGTCGCACGGATCACGTCGATCGCGACGATCGCGTATCCCGCGCGGTACCGGTCAGCACTCTCGGGAAAGACGTCGATGCGTACCGTACGGTTCACGGGTCACCCCACGGGTTGGAGGTTGGCGGGCACGGCCGGGCGGAGGTTCGGCCGCGCGAAGGCGTCGGAGTGGATCCCGCGCCGGTAGATCTCGACGCGGAGCAGCTCCTCGAGACGGACGTTGCAGAGGTGCACCTCCGGGCCGAAATGGTCGAGGAGGGCGAACTGGCTCGGCTTCTGAGGTGCCTCGAAGATCACGGTACCGAGCCCGAACTCCGTGGCGAAGCGATCCGCGAAGGCGGCGTTGAAGCGGCCGTCGTCGTCGAAGAGACCGACCCCCTTCGCGCTCTCCCGCCCCTCGACCACAAGCTGGACCGCACCCGCGTCCAGCCAGCGCTGGCCCTGATCGATCAGAGATTCGACCACGTCCGAGGTGAAGGACCCGCCGTGCTTCTTCCCCAGCTCGAACTGGATCTGCAGCCCCCGCTCGTGGACCATCGCGACGACCTCGCGAGGAGACAGGGGAAGATCGGTGAACCCCTCCCCGCCCTCGACCCGCGTGAAGCCGATCTCGGCGCAAAGGTCGAGGTACGCCGGCAGCTGGCCCTGCTGGACGGCGATCTCGAACGGCCCTCCCCCGGTTACCGTGGCGACGCCATGCTGCCGGGCGGCCGCCACCTTGTACCGGGTCGCCCCCTCCGCCGCGACCAGCCAGCACGCCATGGAGACCTTCAGGATCGAGATCAGGTGCGCGCTCTGCGCCAGGTGCGCTTCCAGCGTCACGGGATCGTAACCCGGGTCGAACGGACTCGTCGCCGGCGGAAGCCTCCGCACGCCGATCCGATCCAGGAAGTCGGCCGTATGGAGCCGGCCGGTGAGCACCGCGGTCTCACGCTGGTTCATCGTCGCTTCCTTCGCCCTCCCGGGGGGCGGTTGCGCGGGGTGCGTCGGGCGCGCTTCGCGCCCTGCCTTGCTCGTCCGGAGTGGAGAGGAGGGCCCGGAGCACGCGGACCGCGACCGGATGGGTGCGGCGCTCGTCCTCCGTCTGGTAGTGATGGTGAATCCCCGGCGTGGTGTTGAGCTCCAGGAACGCGCCGCCGGACTCCCCGAGTCCGATCGACGGATCGCAGGTGACCAGGTCGACTCCGGCGAATCGGCTCCCCAGGCGGCGAACGACGCGCCCGGCAGCTCCCGCCACGTCGGAGCAGATCAGCTCCGTCACCGAGGTGTCGTACACGGTGCGCAGCTCCCGCGCGCCTGCCGCCGGGGCGGCGACGGGCCGGACGACGACCGGGCGCCCCGTCGACGGCACGCTCTCCGGCTCCAGTCGCTGCGCCGCCAGCATCCCGCGCACCGTCCCGTCCACACCGGCTCCGCCCGCCTCCCGGATCAGCTCCCGCACCGTGGATCGTCCGTCGCCCACGACCCGGGCGCCGGTTCGCCGCACGGCGTGCAGGAGTCGGCCGTCGAGGAACAGGAGGCGATACGACTCGCCGGAGACCATGTGCTCGATCAGCAGCCGCTCCCCGAAAAGGGATGCCAGGACGGCCGCGCGGCGTGCTCCGGCGGGCGAGCGGACGTGGGTCGTGATCCCCATCCCCGAGGCCGACCCGCGGGCAGGCTTCACCACGCAGGGTCCGGGGGCCCTCCGGAGGAACTCCTCCGCGAGCGGCAGCTCGCGCAGGGTGAACACCAGGTGCTCCGGGACGGGGACTCCCTCCTCTCTCGCCATCCTCAGGCAGAGGGGCTTGTCGCCCGCCATCCGCAGCGTCACCGGATCGTCGAAGGGAGCTACGTGGGCCGAGAGCCGGATCGAGCGCCCCTGGACGCGCACCTCCCAGATGTCCTCCGTCAGGGGGACGAGGGACCCGCCGAGGGAGCGCGCCGCCCCCTCCCAGTACGCGCGGTACTCGCCCACCCGCTGCTCGACGTAGGTCGTGCGGGACAGCCCCAGAGCCCGCGCCGCGGAGCGCTCCAGGGAACAGCGCCACCGGAGCACCCGGAGGGCGAGCGGCGTGGAAACGCCGCCCCCGCCCGGCTCCGCTCCCGCGCGGGAGCTAGCGGCCGGGGCGGCAGAAAACGAAGTAGACGGTGTTGCCATTGATCTGCCGATCCCCTTCCCAGCGCCGATCGACCACCGTGCCGCCGGCGTCTTGCGCCATCGTGTCGAGGTTGTGCACGAAGGTCTGATCGCGCACCCGGCGCTCGGAGCGTTCCAGCGCGCGATTGTCGGTATCGGGGTGCGCCAGGCCGGCGAGGGCGACGAGGCCACGCGTGCGCCGGAGGACTTCGCGGACGACGTGCGCGGCCTCGTCGCGCTCCAGGTACATCAGCACCCCGGCGCAGATGGCGACGTCGTAGGTGGCGGAGCCGAGCAGCGCATCGAGGTCGCGCATGTCCCCATGAAGGAGGCGGACCCGGGAACCCTCCCTCTTCAGGTGGCGGCCGCCCTCCCGGACCGCGTACGCGTCGATGTCGACGCCGTCCAGCACCTGCGCCGAGCGGAACTCCTCGACCTCCAGATGGCGAAGGAGATATCCCATCGAGCTCCCCACCTCCAGCACCGAGCGCACGTCCCGGTCCGGCTGGATCCCTTCGCGCCGGAGGTTCTCGAGGAGCTGCTCGAATAGCAGGATGCGGGAGGGATGGATCCGCTCACCGCCGAACCGCTCCCCGACCTCGTAAGTGCTCGCGTACGCGAGGTGGTGCTTCCACAGGAAGCTGTGGTACGCGTTCGGCTGGTCCTCCGCCAGGTCCCGCAGCAGCTCCTGGGACCACCACTCCCGCGACGAGATCCACCGCTGGCGTCCGAGCCAGACGGCGATCCGCTTGCGCAGGCCGACCGGCAGGCCACGGCGGGCGGAGCCCTTGAGGCGCTGCGCCAGCCGGGAGCGCGGCGTCGGGTGCGGTGCGGAGGCGGGGACCCTCCCACCCACGTTCGAGAGCTGCCGCATGGAGTCGGGCGAGGACGGAGGAGTCTGGACGGAGCGCCACGCCCCGCATGCCGGGAGAGTGCGGACCCGGAGGGGCGCGGCTGCCTCCCGGACCGGGCAAGCTCCGGACCAGCGGCGGAGGTGTGATATTTTCTACCAGCGGCGGGCTCGGACCGACCCGAGGAGGGCCGGTTCCATGGAGATGCGAGGCCGGCGCGTGTGCATGGACGCTGCCGCGGGCTCCCACATCTGCTGCGGCGTGCCGACAGGGGCTTCCGGGCGGGGTGGCGCAATTTCTACCCTGCGACCCCCCGCGAAACGCGGCCGGGAACGCGACCCGGGGCAATGCGGCCGCCTCAGGGGCCGGGCACGCCGATTGCCAAGCTCGGCCGGGCACGGCCTGCGCCCCGATGCCCCTCGTCGGCGCCCCCGGATCCCCTCCCGGTCCCCCACCGGCATACCCGATCCAGCAAACCGGCCCATGCCGAAGCTGTTCATCACCGGCGGGAGCGGCTTCATCGGAAGTCGGCTGCTCCGCCAGCTCAGGACCGACGAGAGCCGTCCGCTGGTATGCCTCACGCGGCGGCCGGAGCGTCCACCGCACCAGACGGACGGATGCCGTCAGGTGGCGGGCGACCTCAACGAGCCCGCCGCGTACGAGCGGGAGCTCGACGAGGACACGACGGTCGTGCACCTCGCCGCCGTCACGGGAAAGGCTTCCGCCCGGCAGTTCCGCAGGGTGAACGTGGACGGTACCGGAAGCCTTCTCCGCGCCTGCGTAGACCGCCGGGTCGAGCGCGTGGTCCTCGTCAGCAGCATCGCGGCGGGGTTCCAGGACCTCCGGCACTACCACTACGCCGAGTCCAAGATCGCCGCGGAGGCCCTCGTTCGATCGAGCGGCCTCCCCTTCCTGATCCTCCGGCCGACGATGGTGCTGGGCGGTGGCAGCCCGGTCTTGGAGGGGCTGGCTCGGCTCGCCTCGCTCCCGGGGGCGGGACTGGTCATCGGGCCGGGCACGGCGCAGGTGCAGCCCATCCACGTCGACGACCTCGCCCACCTGCTCGCCTGGCTGGTTCGGCACGACACCCCCGGGGACGTGACGGTGGACGCGGGCGGCCCGGAGCGGCTCTCGATCGAGGCCCTGTTACGGCGGATCCGCGAGAGGATCACCGGACACGCCGGCCCCATGCTCCGCGCCCCGGCCGGCCCGCTGCGGACGGTCCTGGCTCTGCTGGAGAGGGGCGCCGGTCGGCTCCTGCCCCTCACGGCCGGGCAGCTCGCCTCCTTCGTCAACGACGGCACCGCCGCCCACCACCCGCTCACCGAGCGATTCACCGCTCGCATGAGGGGGATCGACGACATGCTATCGCCATGCGACGCATGAACCCGATCGACGACGCCCCCACCGCTCTTCGCCAGGAATGCGAGGCCTTCTCCCGCTACCTCGCGGGGGCGAGGCCGACCGAGTACGTGCTCGCGCGGTACCGCGCGGGGCACGGCGGCATCCCCTACCGCGCCGACTCGCGGGTCCACCCGCTCGACGTACGCCTCGTCGACGCGGGCCGCCAGGGAGGGGTGAGCCTCCAGGCCGCCGACGCGTATTCGCGCTTCTTCCGTCCCCACGGACCTCTCCGCCAGAAGATGATCCTTCTCCTGGCGATCCTGGAGTCCTCGCCGCCGGCACACGAGGGGCTCCATTCGGCCGCGCGGGTCCCGGCGATCGCCGGCCTCGCGGCGGTCGCGGGGCAGGTGGGACTCTCCCTCGGCTGCCTGGCGCTCGGCGTGCTCCGCTTCGGCCCGCTCCACGCGCGGCTTCGCCTCCGGGACCGGCGCGGGGCCGGCGATCGCGTGCCCGCGTGAGCAGCATCGTGGTCGTGGGATCCGGGGCTTCGGGCGTCCACTTCGCGCTCACGGCGCTGGAGAGCGGGCACCGGGTCACGATGCTCGACGTCGGGTACGAGCGCCCCGCCCCGGTCCGGCCGGAAGCCGCCGCGCCGGAGCTCGTCGAGCAGCTGGAAGACCCGGTCTCGTATCTCTTGGGTGAATCGCTGGAGGGAGTCGTCTATCCGGGCACCCGGGACACCTTCTACGGCTTTCCGCCCAGCAAGGCGTATGTCTTCGACGCCCCGCCGGCTTTCGGCTACCGCGCCTCGCGGATGCGGCCCTACTTCACCTTCGCGAGGGGCGGTTTCGCCGAGACCTGGACCGCGGGCGTTTACCCTTTTGCCCCCGGGGAGATCGTCGATTTCCCGATCGACTACGGAGAGCTCCGGACCGCCTACCGCACCGTCGCGGCGAGGATCGGGATCGGAGCGGAGCGGGACGACCTCGAGCCGTTCATGCCGCTGGAGGAGGAGTACCTGGAGCCGCTCGAGGCGGACCCGCACTCGCGGCGGCTCCTGGCGACCTACGAGCGGCGGCGCGACTGGCTGAACCGGAAGCTGGGCTGGTATCTCGGGAGGTCCCGCGTCGCCACGCTGAGCCGCGACTACCGGGGCCGGCGGGGGTGCGCGCGCCTCGGCCGCTGCCTCGCGGGGTGCCCGCACCAGGCGATCTACACTCCCGCGTTGACGCTGCAGGAGTGCATGTCCCACCCGGCCTTCACCTACCTCCCGGGCGTGTACGTCACCCACTTCCGGTACGGGTCGGGCGATCGCGTCACGGCGATGGAGGGGGTCGAGCTCGCGTCGGGGGGGGCCTTCAGCATCGAGGCCGATCGGTTCGTGCTCGCCGCGGGAGCCATGATGTCCTCGAAGATCTACCTCGACTCCCTCTACCGCCGCACGGGACGGGTCGAGGCGCTCCCGGGGCTGATGGACAACCGCCAGGTCCACGTCCCGTTCCTGACGCTCTCCATGGTGGGCCAGGCGGTCGAGCGCGCCAGCTACCAGTTCCACCACCTCGCCTTCGGCATCGCGGCGGCCGACCCGAAGGAGTACGTCCACGGCCAGATTACCACGCTGAAGGACGCGTCGATCCATCCTATCGTGCAGAGCCTGCCCCTCGACCTGCGCTCGGCGCTGGCGGTCTTCCGGCGCATCCGCTCCGGGCTGGGCGTGGCGAACGTGAACCTCGCCGACTCCCGCCGCGACGACAGCTTCCTCACCCTGGCTCCGTCTCCCGACTCCGAGCGCACCGAGCTGCTCGTCCAGTACGCCTCCTCGCCCGACGAGCCGGAACGGATCCGGCGAGCCGTCGCGACGGTCAAGCGCGCGCTGCTCCGCCTGGGCGCCCTGGTGCCGCCCGGGCTGACCCGGGTGCTGCCCAAGGGCACGAGCGTCCACTACGCCGGCACCCTGCCGATGTCGGCGCGGGAGGCCGAGCACGCCTGCACCCCCGACTGCCGGAGCTACCGGTTCCCGAACCTGTACTTCGTCGACGGGGCCGTCTTCCCCTTCCTGCCCGCCAAGAACCACACCTTCACGCTGATGGCCAACGCGGTCCGGGTGGCCGAGCGGATCCACTGACGCGGCCGAATGCGACGAGCGGGCGGCGCCCTCTCGGGGCCCGCCCGCCGCGCCGCCGACCGACTGCCCGTCAGGGAGCCGAAGCTTCCTGGTGCATCACCTCGCGGAGCGGCAGCCAGACCTTCCGCTCGGGGAGCGTGTCGGAGCCCACGGTCTCCTGCACCACGTAGAGCGGCCGACGCTTGGTTTCGGTGAAGATGCGCCCGATGTACTCCCCGATGATGCCGAGGCAGATCAGCTGCACGCCCCCCAGGAAGAGGATCGCCACCATGATCGTCGCCCAGCCCTGGACCGTGAAGCCCATCCACTTCTGGATGAACACCGTGGCGAGGTAGAGGAAGGCGAACGCGGACGCCGCGTAGCCCATCCAGGTCGCGAGCCTGAGGGGCGCGGTGGAGAAGGAGGTGATCCCGTCCAGGGCGAACTTGATCATCTTGCCGTACGGATACTTCGTCTCCCCCGCGAGACGCGCGTCCCGCTCGTAGAGCACGCTCGCCTGCCGGAACCCGATCCAGCTGACCAGCCCGCGGACGAATCGGTCGGCCTCCCGCATCTCCCTCAGGTGGTCCGCGGCCCGCCGGCTCATCAGCCGGAAGTCGCCCACGTCGACCGGGATGTCGACCGAGGTGACGCGCCGGAGGAGGCGATAGAACATCGCGGCGGTCAGAAGCTTCATCCGCGTCTCCCCGGCGCGCCGGCTGCGGACGCCGTACACGACGTCGAAGCCCTCCCGCCACCGCTCCACCATCCGCGGGATCACCTCGGGCGGATCTTGGAGATCCGAGTCGATGACCACCACGCAGTCTCCGCGCGCGTGATCCAGGCCCGCGGTGATCGCCGTCTGATGCCCGAAGTTGCGCGAGAACCTCACCACCCGCACGCGCGGGTCCTGCGCCGCGATCCGCGAGAGCCGTACGAACGAATCGTCCGTGCTGCCGTCGTCCACGAAGATGAACTCCGACTCCAGACCCTCGAGCGGCTGCACGGCCGAGCTCGCGCGGTCGTGGAAGGCCCGAACGGTCTCGGACTCGTTGAAGACGGGAACGACCAGCGAGATGAGTTGGCTCTTGCGCATGAGTCCACCGGAGGAATTGGTGACGGGAACCGGCCGGTCAGGCAGACCGGAAGCGCGCTGACGCGACGGGAACGGAAACGGCGGAGATCGGTCGCGCGGGGCGGGTGGCGCCGTCCGGTCGCAAAGATCGTGCGCCGGCTCCCGCCGCGACCCCGCCGAAAGAACGTAAAACCCGCTGCGTCGGGATCCGCGCTGGACTTGCGGGAAGTGGCGCCACCGCGTCGAGTTGGTCGGCCTCGCCGCGAGAGCGGGCGAGGTGGTGTAAATTCGACCAATCTGGGCGGCGGGCGCACCACAGGGGTGGGGTCCGGTGTCGCTCCGCTCCGACAGCGTCGCGACCTCGACGGCGTCCGGCACATCGGGTCGCCCCGCCTTGCGGACCCCGGACCGCACCGGGGATCTCCCGCTGGCGCGGCCGGGTACGGCCGGCCTCTTCGTCGGCCGGTACGCCCCGTGCAAGTACGGAGTTCCGTGCGTGGCCGCGTTCCGGCGCCGCGCTCCTGTCGCCGTTCGCCCGACCCGCCCGCTTTCCCGGGGCCCGCTCCCGCCCGATGCCCTACATGCGCCGCACCCGTCCAATCGCCGGATCTCTGATCGTCCTCGCCGCCTGTGGCGAAGCCGCGCCGCCCCTGCCCACCGAGACGGCCCACCTGGCGCCTTCGGCCTCGGCACTCTCAGGCGCGCCAGGAGACACGTCCCGGATCTTTTCCACCGACTGGAGCGAGTATTCGAGCGGGTCGCAGCCCGCGGGCTGGTCGCAGTGGTGGGACCCGACGTCCCACTTCCGGGTCGTCGACGACCCGGCGGCGCAGGGCGGCAAGGTGCTGGAGTGGAGCGCGACCGGACAGTCGCGGGACCGCTGGGGCCTCGCGCTGGACTCGCTGGACGTCGAGGACCAGGAGGTGTACACGGAGTTTCGCGTCCGCAGCCTCGGCGGCGGGACCTCCGTCTACTACATGGGGACCGCCGCCGTCCGCGTCTCCGGCACCGCCAGCGACGAGCACGGCTACGCGCTGTTCATGGTGGACAACTCCGGCACGCGCTCCGTGGCGCTGTCGACCTGGACCGCGGGCGGCTACACCCAGCTGGGACAGGCGAGCCTCTCCTGGGAGGCCGACACCTGGTACTCGATCCGCCTGCGGGCGGAGGGAAGCGCCATCCGGGCCCGGGTTTGGCCGCGCGGCACGGCGGAGCCGGGCTCCTGGCTCGTGGAAGCGACCGACTTCCGGTACGCCCGCGGGAGGCCGGGAATCTCCCACCACGACAACGGGACGGTCCAGTGGGACCGGTGGAGCGTGACCGTGCCGGGGCCCGATACCGTCCCCGGCCCTCCGCCTCCGCCGCCACCCGGGCAGGGCTACCAGGCGACCTTCGCGCAGGGGGCGACGGGGGTGCAGCCGGCGGGGTGGACCGAGACCTCCGCGCCGGCCAACGCCGCCTGGAGCGTGGAGGCCGACGCCGGGGCTCCCGACGGACGGGTGCTGCGCAACGTCACCACCGCGACCGGCCGCCACATCCTGCGCCTCGACACCGTCCCGGAGCAGACCACCACGCAGGAGGTGCTGGTGCGCATGCGCCTGGCCGACGACGACGGGCGCGGCCCCGGCGTCGCGCTGCGCCACCGCATGGCGGGAACCAAGGAGTCGGCCTACGTGGCCTACCTGCGCACCGGCACGGACCAGCTGGAGATCGACGCCTTCGTGGACGGGGCCTGGCAGTTCGTCGGCACCACGGCCTTCGTCAGCGAGCCGGGGCGGTGGTACTGGCTGCGCTTCCGGGCGGAGGGAAGCGCGCTGCGGGCGCGGGTGTGGGCGGACGGGCAGGCGGAGCCGGTCGCGTGGAGCTACAGCGGGAGCCATACGGCGCTGGCCAGCGGCGGGGTGGGGGTGTACACATACGAGCCGAACACGGTCGACTTCGACTTCTTCTCCGCCGCCGCCGACGGCGGCAGCGCCGCGGTGCCGGTGCAGGGGCCGCCCCCCGGCAACCCTACCCTGACGCGGATCACGCTGACGCCGGATGCCGCGACCGTCTCTCCCGGCGCGTCGATCTCCTTCACGGCGGTCGGAACCATGAGCGACGGGAGCGCCTCCTATCCGCCGGTCGACTTCACCGCCACGGGCGGCTCCGTCACCGTGCAGGGGCTCTACACGGCCGGGACCGCCGCGGGCACATACCGGGTGATTGCCACCGAACCCGTCACGGGACGGGCCGACACGGCAGTGGTGACCATCGCCGCGGCGCCACCGTCGGGCTCGAGCTACGCGTGGACCTTCTCGCAGGGGGCGACGGGCGTGCAGCCGGCGGGATGGACCGAGACCTCCGCGCCGGCCAACGCCGCCTGGAGTGTGGAGGCCGACGCCGGGGCTCCCGACGGACGGGTGCTGCGCAACGTCACCACCGCGACCGGCCGCCATATCCTGCGCCTCGACACCGTCCCGGAGCAGACCACCACGCAGGAGGTGCTGGTGCGCATGCGCCTGGCCGACGACGACGGGCGCGGCCCCGGCGTCGCGCTGCGCCACCGCATGGCGGGAACCAAGGAGTCGGCCTACGTGGCCTACCTGCGCACCGGCACGGACCAGCTGGAGATCGACGCCTTCGTGGACGGGGCCTGGCAGTTCGTCGGCACCACGGCCTTCGTCAGCGAGCCGGGGCGGTGGTACTGGCTGCGCTTCCGGGCGGAGGGAAGTGCGCTGCGGGCGCGGGTGTGGGCGGACGGGCAGGCGGAGCCGGTCGCGTGGAGCTACAGCGGGAGCCACGCGGCGCTGGCCAGCGGCGGGGTGGGGGTGTACACATACGAGCCGAACACGGTCGACTTCGACTTCTTCTCCGCCGCCGCCGACGGCGGCAGCGCCGCGGTGCCGGTGCAGGGGCCGCGTCACGAGATGACCTTCGCGCAGGGGGCGACGGGGGTGCAGCCGGCGGGGTGGACCGAGACCTCCGCGCCGGCCAACGCCGCCTGGAGCGTGGAGGCCGACGCCGGGGCCCCCGACGGACGGGTACTGCGCAACGTCACCACCGCGACCGGCCGCCACATCCTGCGCCTCGACACCGTCCCGGAGCAGACCACCACGCAGGAGGTGCTGGTGCGCATGCGCCTGGCCGACGACGACGGGCGCGGCCCCGGCGTCGCGCTGCGCCACCGCATGGCGGGAACCAAGGAGTCGGCCTACGTGGCCTACCTGCGCACCGGCACGGACCAGCTGGAGATCGACGCCTTCGTGGACGGGGCCTGGCAGTTCGTCGGCACCACGGCCTTCGTCAGCGAGCCGGGGCGGTGGTACTGGCTGCGCTTCCGGGCGGAGGGAAGTGCGCTGCGGGCGCGGGTGTGGGTGGACGGGCAGGCGGAGCCGGTCGTGTGGAGCTACAGCGGGAGCCACGCGGCGCTGGCCAGCGGCGGGGTGGGGGTGTACACATACGAGCCGAACACGGTCGACTTCGACTTCTTCTCCGCCGCCGCCGACGGCGGCAGCGCCACGGTGCCGAACCAGTGACGCGCCCCGTCCTCCGACGCACCCTCGTACCCGCCGCGCAAGCTAATGGACGCGTTTCTGCGATACGTACCGGACGATCCCAAGGAGCAGGCGCGATATCGGACGCTCAAGGAGACGCTCGCCCCCCTGCGGCCGCTCTACGAGCGGCGGCGGATTCTCGACTTCGGCGCTTCTCACGGGCCAGCCATCTTCGCTCTGCTGGAGCTCGGCGCCGAGTCGGTGGTCGGGATCGAGCCGGGGAAGGAGTGGGTGGACGCGGGTCTGAAGTACCTGGAGACGGCGGGGTTCGGCGAACGGGCCCGCCTGCTACACGTTCCCGATACCCGCCGCCTCCCCTTCCCCGACGGGAGCTTCGACCTGGTCCTGGTCAACGCGGTGCTCGAGCACATCCCGCAGCCGCGCGCGGATTACATCCGCGAGATGTGGCGCGTCCTTCGGCCAGGCGGGCATCTCCTCGTCAACGAAACGCCGAACAAGTACTTCCCCAGGGACGTGCATACCACCGGACTGTGGTTCGTCTCCTGGCTCCCGTCCGCTTTCGCCCGTCGCTATGCGGTGTGGCGGGGCCGGTACCCGCCGGACGGAGACTGGGACTCGTCCGGCTGGCGGGGCCTGGGCTACTACGAGCTCGTCGCGCCGTTCGGAGGTGAGTATCGGCTGTCCCCGGAGCGGGTCCGCTTCCGCCACCGCCTGTTGAGCCGCCTCGGACTTCCCGGGTCGCTCCTCGACCCGTACCCCACTTGGATCCTGGAGAAGCTGAGCCCGGGACCGTTTCCCGCTGCGGGTCGCTCCGCCGCCCGGGCTTCGTCGTGAGGTCCCGCTGCCCGGGCAGAAGCGCCCTCGGCCGGGGCTCCCGCATCGGACCGCCGGATCCACACACCTCCTCCTCAGCCGCCGTGCGTTCGGTGTCACTTCGACCCGACCCGCGGCAGATCGTGGCCCGATGAGAATCGTCTATCTGTGGGACGCCGACTACCCCTGGGACGTGCGGACGGAGAAGCAGTGCCTCTCGATGACGGAACGGGGGCACGAGGTCCACGTGGTCGCCCGCAACCGCGGGAGGCGGCCGGTCCGGGAGGCACTGCCCGAGGGGATGGTCCACCGGATGCGGCCGTGGCCGGCGCTGGGCATGCGCCTCGACTCGGTGCTCGGCTTCCCCGCGTTCGTCAATCCGCGCTGGGCGAGCCACCTCGCGCGGGTCGTCGCGGAGGTGCGTCCCGCGGTGATCCTGGCGCGCGACCTCCCGCTCTGCCCGCTCGCGATGGCGGTGGGCCGCGCATTCGGGGTGCCGGTGGTGCTGGACATGGCGGAGAACTATCCCGCCATGATCCGCGATGTATGGCGCGCCGGACGGCACCGGCCGTGGGACCACCTGGTGCGCAACCCCGCCGCGGTCGCCGCGGTCGAGCGCGTCTGCGTCCCCCGGCTCGACCGGATCCTGGTGGTGATCGAGGAGTCCGCGGACCGGCTGCGCGCGCTCGGAGCGGACCCGGCCCGCATCCGCATCGTCCGCAACACTCCACCGCGGACGCGGGCGGCGGGATCGGGGCGGCGTCAAGCGCCCGACCCAGACCGCCCGCTAGAGGTCGTGTACCTCGGCCTCATGGAGATCCCGCGCGGCATCGGCGACCTGCTCCGCGCGGTGGCCGCGCTCCGGGACCGAAGCGTCGAGGTCCGTCTGCGACTGATCGGAGACGGCCGTGACCTCCCGCAGCTGCGCGGGCTCGCCGCCGACCTCGGCCTCGACGACCCCTGGGTCCGGTTCGCGGGGTTCCTGGAGCACCGGGAGGCGCTCGCCCTGGTGGCGGCCGCCGACGTCGGGGTGATCCCCCATCTCGCCACCGAGAGCTGGAACACGACCATCCCGAACAAACTGTTCGATTACATGGCCGCGGGGCTGCCGGTGGTCAGCTCCGACGCCGCTCCCTGCGCCCGGATCCTGCGGGACACGGGCGCGGGAGTGGTCTACCCCTCCGGCGATCCCCGCGGACTCGCCGCCGCCCTGGAGTCGCTCGAGGATCCCGCGGAGCGGGAGAAGCACGGGCGCGCGGGGCGCGCCGCGGTCCGCGACACCTTCTGCTGGGAGCGCGACGCCGACACCCTGGTCCGGTGTCTCGAGGAGCTCGCGGAGCGGAGGCCGGCGCAGGTTCCCGTCTCCGTCTGAAAAGGGATTCCCGGGTTAGGTGCGGCGCAATGTGCGCCATCCCGCGGCGTCCGCCCTCGGCGCATCGCACCAGGTGCGGCGGCCCGGCGACACCCGTCGCGTCGCCGCGGCGCAACTCCCGGGTCCCGCTCGCGCGCTCCGGCGGCGTTCGGACGCCACTCAATCGGCCTCCCCTCGCCCTGTGCTCGCCGGGCATGGCTCTTGCCCGATCAGGTACCGGCGAGCCTCTCCCGCGCGGCACGTCCGCAGCCTCTTCTCCCTCGCGATGGACACGGTCGCCCCGCGCATGCCAGCACTCGATCCGTCGCCCGACTTGGCCGTCCGGAAGCGAGAGAGGAGTGCGCGCGGAGGGTGCGGCACCGGTTGAACGCCATGCCGGACGAGGTGGAACTGCTGCTGCGGTGCCTCGGCGGCAGCGAGGCGATCCCCGCGGCGCTCGATGCGCGGGACGGAGAGGGCTGGGACCGGTTGCTCCGCACGGCCCTGCGGCATGGGTTGGGGCCGCTGCTCCACCGGCGATTCGCCGACGTCCCCTGCCCCGACGCGGTGCGGTCCGCGCTGCGGGACGTGTACGTCTGCAGCGACCTGAGAAACCGCTCGATCGGCGTGGAGCTGGCCGCGGTCCTGCGCGCGCTTCAAGGAGCGGGGGTTCCGGTGATCGTGCTCAAGGGAGCCCATCTCGCGGAGCGGGTGTATCCGGACCCGGCGCTCCGGCCGATGATCGACCTCGACCTGCTGATCCCGGGCGCGCAGATGTCCGTCGCCGCACGCCGGCTCGCGGAGCTGGGCTATTCGAGAGCGTGCCCGGAGGGGATGGATTACCGGAACCACCACCATCTCCGGCCCTTCGTGCGGGCGGACGCCGTGCCGGTGGAGCTCCACCGGACCCTTGCGGCCGAAGGCGGCTCCTTCCGGGTGGACGTGGCGGGGCTCTGGCGAAGGTCGCGGTTCGCCGAGATCGCGGGGGTGCGGACGCGGGTGCTGAGCCCGGAGGACCTGCTGCTGCACCTCTGCCTCCACCTGGCCGCCAGCGACCGCTTCCAGGGACCGCTGCTCCAGCTGCACGACATCGCCACGTTGCTCCGCCGGAAGGAGTCGATCCTGGACTGGCCGCGCCTGGTCGACACCGCCAATGCCTGGGGAGCGGGCCGATTCGCCTTCTGTGCGCTCGGGCTGGCGGCGCGGGAGCTCCGGGCGCCGGTGTCGGACGACTGCCTCACCGATCTACGGCACGGTGCCGCCGACCGCGGGATGGTTGCCCTGGCCCAAGAGTTCATCCGCGCCGACCCGCTCGACCTCCCCGTCGTCCTGCAGCGGATGCGCGGAACGGAGTCTCCGGCGGACCGAGTGCGGGCGATGATCGGAGCCATCTTCCCGGCGCCGGACCGGCTCCGCCGGATGTACCCGATCCCGAGCGGATCGGCGTGGCTTCCGTGGTACTATCTGGTCCGCCCCCTCGACCTGCTGAGGCGCTACGGCGGCACCCTGACCGCCACGGTGCGGCAGCCGGGAACGGTGACCGCGGCCCTGGCGCGCGAGGAGAAGCGGAGGACCATCGAGCGGTGGGTGCTCGGCGGCGGGCCTACGATGGCGGTTCCGGAAGGCTGATTCCATCCGGCGGACGCAGCGGCGGAGCGAGTCCGGACGTGCGGAGACACCGCAACCACCCGATCGGAAGATGCACATGCAACGGCTCTCCACGACGCAGGCGCAGATCCTCGACTGCTACGGTCTGCAGATTGGGATCCAGAGCGACGTCCCGCACGCCCTGGAGCTGCTCGCCCGGAGGCTGGCCCCGGTCTGGCGGCTAGCCGGCGACGAGGGCCCCGTGCGCTACTCGCTGCTCGCTGGACCGGACGACGGCGGGTTCCGGATCTGCCGGGGCGGGCGCAGGGTCGCCGGCGCGGCGGACCTGGCCGAAGCGCTCTCCCTGCTGGAGTCGCTGCTGCACCAGGACGCGGCCATGCGCGCACCGGGGCTGCTGTTCGTCCATGCCGGCGCCGTCGGCTGGAAAGGTCGGCTCCTGATCCTGCCGGGACGGAGCCGGAGCGGGAAGAGCACGCTGGTCGAGGCGCTGGTGCGGCGTGGTGCCGTGTACTTCTCCGACGAGTACGCGGTCGTCGATGAGCGGGGCCGTGTCCACCCGTACCCGATCCCCCTCTCGCTCCGGGGTGCCGGATCGACGTCCCGCAGGGTCCCGCCGGAAGAGCTCGGGAAGGCGATCGGCGAGCGTGCCTGGCCGGTCGGGCTGATCGCCGCGGTCCGGTACCGCCCCGGCGCGCGCTGGTCGCCGGTCCGGCTGAGCCCGGGGGAGGGCGTGCTGGCGCTGCTCGCCCACACCGTCGCGGCCCGCGCGCGGCCCCGACTCGCGCTCCAAGCCCTGGGGGAGGCCGCCGCCGGAGCGCGGTGCTTCCGGGGCTTCCGTGGCGACGCCGACGAGACGGCGGCCGCCCTTCTCTCCCTGCTGCACGAGCCCTCACGCGGGACTTCGCGCCCGCGCGCCGGGAGCCGCGCACCGGATCTCGCCACCTCTACCCTCGTATGACCATGGAACCCAGTGCACGTAAGGATCGGCTCCTCCGCCGCGAGGTGGGCGACGAAGTGATCGTCTACGACCAGCGGCAGCACCGCGCCCACCGGCTCAACCGCGTGGCGGCGCTGGTCTGGGAGCACGCCGACGGCCAGCGGACCGCGGCGGAGATCGCCGGGGAGGTGAGCGCGGAGGTTGGAGCGGCCGTGGACGAGGAGGCGGTCCGGCTCGCCTTCGACCTGCTGAGTGAGGCCGAGCTGCTGGATGGCTCGCCGGACGCCGCGGCGGCCGGACCCTCGGTCAGCCGCCGCGCGGCGATGAGCCGCCTGGTCCGCATGGCCGGCGCGAGCCTGCTGCTGCCGGCCGTCACGTCGCTCACCGCGCCCACGCCGGCGGACGCGCAGTCCAACCCGCCACCGCCACCCAAGCCGCCGAAGCCGCCGAAGCCGCCGAAGCCGCCGAAGCCGCCCAAGCCGCCGAAGCCGCCCAAGCCGCCCAAGCCGCCCAAGCCGCCGAAGCCGCCGAAGCCGCCCAAGCCGCCCAAGAAGGGTTGAGCCGGAGAATCGCTCTGGGGTGCCTCCGACGCGCGGAGGCACCCCCGTACACCGTCGGGCTACGGAGCGCCCGGTCCTCGCCCTTGCCGCCCCGAGGTCGGAAGCGACGAAGCCCCGCGGCGATCGCCGCGGGGCTTCGTCGCTTCCGGTAGATCCGGCGGAGGCCGCGGATCAGCGCATGTTCGGCATGTCGAACGGGTTGGAGTAGCGCGCCCCGTCGACCACGTCCCAGGGTCCCCAGTCGATGTACTGCGAGGGCGTCGGCTTGGTCTTCGTCAGCCCGAGCTGGACCGCGGTGGCCAGGGGCACCTCGTTCCCTTCGAGAGCGAGACCGTAGTACGTCCAGGGGCCCGGCGACTTCGATCCGTTCGCCGTAGCGCGGCGCCTCCAGATTTGCAGCTGCCCGCCCTTCCCGCTGCTCTGGTGGTGAACCACAAACTCCCACCAGTCGCCGTCGCTCCACTCACCGTTCACGCGCCCCAGGTCCGAGGCGCTGCCGGGAAGCACGCTCTCCTGATAACGCACGTAGCGGTTCGCCGCGTCCCGCACCGCGTAGGAGAGCTGGTACTCCTCGCCCACCAGGAGTGGGCGCATGTCCCCGCGCGTCCCGCTGCCGCTCAGGCTGAGGCCGGCGATCGTGAAGTTGTTCGCCCCGGAGACGCGCGAGTTCCGATCGGTCCAGCCGGGGGAGAACCGCATGCGCCAGCGGAACCAGACGTCCCGATACCCTCTCCCGAGCGATGCCTCCAGCACGGGCGAGATCGTCGACCCGGCCGGCTGCGTGATGCGCACCACCTGCCCGAACAGCGGGTCCGCCACGAGGTCCACATGCCTCAGATCGCCGGCGGAGTAGTAGCGTGAGAGCTGCGACGCGCTGGCGTAGCCCGCCCAGTCGTCGCCGGCCAGCCTGGAGAAGCTCCCGCCGTTCGAGGGCGGAACCGTCGGAAGGGTCGGAATCGATGACGCGGTGATCGTAACGGCCGCCGTGTCGGCGAGGCCGCTCGCGACGTGGGTGGCGATCACCCGGAAGGTCCCCGCCGCGGTCCCCGCGGTGTAGAGCCCGCCGCCGGTGATCGTCCCGCCCTTCGCCGTGTACGTCACCTTCACGGCCGTGGTCGAGCCGTCGCTCATCCGCCCGCTCGCCGCGAACTGCTGCGTCGCCCCCGCCGGCAGGGTGGCGCTCGCCGGGGTGATCTGCACCCGCTTCAGCGTGGGGGCTGCGGCCTGGATCGTCACCGCCGCCGTGTCGGCCAGACCGCTCGCGGTGTCGGTGGCGATCACCCGGAAGGTCCCCGCCGCGGTCCCCGCGGTGTAGAGCCCGCCGCCGGTGATCGTCCCGCCGGCTGCCGTGTAGGCCACCTTGACCGGGACGACCCTGCCGTCGCTCATCTGGCCGCTCGCCTTGAAATGCTGCGTCTGCCCCACCTGCAGGCTGACGCGGCCGGGCGAGACGTTAACCCGCACGAGCGTGGGGGCTGCGACCTGGATCGTCACCGCCGCCGTGTCGGCCAGACCGCTCGCGGTGTCGGTGGCGATCACCCGGAAGGTCCCCGCCGCGGTCCCCGCGGTGTAGAGCCCGCCGCCGGTGATCGTCCCGCCCTTCGCCGTGTACGTCACCTTCACGGCCGTGGTCGAGCCGTCGCTCATCCGCCCGCTCGCCGCGAACTGCTGCGTCGCGCCCGCCGGCAGGGTGGCGCTCGCCGGGGTGATCTTGATCCGCGTCAGCGTGGGGGCTGCGGCCTGGATCGTCACCGCCGCCGTGTCGGCGAGGCCGCTCGCGGTGTCGGTGGCGATCACCCGGAAGGTCCCCGCCGCAGTCCCCGCGGTGTAGAGCCCGCCGCCGGTGATCGTCCCGCCCTTCGCCGTGTACGTCACCTTCACGGCCGTGGTCGAGCCGTCGCTCATCCGCCCGCTCGCCGCGAACTGCTGCGTCGCGCCCGCCGGCAGGGTGGCGCTCGCCGGGGTGATGTGCACCCGCTTCAGCGTGGAGGCTGCGGCCTGGATCGTCACCGCCGCCGTGTCGGCGAGGCCGCTCGCGGTGTCGGTGGCGATCACCCGGAAGGTCCCCGCCGCAGTCCCTGCGGTGTAGAGCCCGCCGCCGGTGATCGTCCCGCCCTTCGCCGTGTACGTCACCTTCACGGCCGTGGTCGAGCCGTCGCTCATCCGCCCGCTCGCCGCGAACTGCTGCGTCGCGCCCGCCGGCAGGGTGACGCTCGCCGGGGTGATGTGCACCCGCTTCAGCGTCGCCGGAGCGGGCGAGGGCGGAGGCGCGGGGGTGCCGCCGTTGAGGCCGAAGGGATCGGGTTGCTTGCTTCCGTCGATGACCTCCCACGGACCCCAGTCGATGTGCATCGTGCTGGGATTGCTCTTGTTCTTGTTCGCTCCGAGCCCGATCCCCGTCGTGCGCGGCGTGGTCGCTCCCGAGAACTCCGAGCCCACGTAGACCCATGCCCCCGGCGCGACCGCGCCCTTGCTGGTCAGCCGCCGCCGCCAGAACTCGTTGCGCGCCGTGGTCGGTCCGGTCTTATGGTAGTGGATAACGTACTCCCACCACTCGCCGTCCTTCCACTCGGAGGTGATGCGCCCGAAGTCCGGCGCGGAGCCCGGCAGCGACTTCTCCTTGTAGCGCAGGTACTGCCCGGCCGAGTTGGCCACGCCCATACCGGCCAGGTACTGGTCGGTGTTGGAGATCTCGATCTGCCCTCGTCCCCCCTGGCCGGGCTCCCAATACCAGAAGGCGAGCTTGTAGCTGTTGGCGTGGCCCGCCGGGAAGGGGCTCGCGGTGGTCCAGCCGGGGGACCAGCGCATCTTGAAGCGGTACCAGATGTGGTCGAGCGCCTTACCGCCGAACTTGACGTCGATCCTCGGGGCGAAGCCGTGGTCGTTGGTCTTCTTGAAGGTGACGCGCGCGACCTGCCCGAAGAGAGGGTCCGGGACCAGATCCACCTGGTCGTACACGTCCTCGGAGCGGAACCACCAGAAGTAACCCTTCGCCTTCAGCTGCGCCTTGTTCGCGTAGCTCTTCCAGTCGTCTCCCGCGATCGTGCCGGGAATCGGCGCCGCGGCGGCGGCGGAGGCCATCACCCCGGGCGAGAGGGTGGCCTCGGATGAGAGAGTCGAGGTCGGGTCGTCCTGGCAGCCGGCCAGGAGAAGCGGTCCCGCCGCGGCCAACGCGAGGGTGCGGCCCCTGGCTCGGAAGCCAGGGGAGAGGAAGGTCTTCACGCTCATCTCGTACCTGCAGGGTTTCGGGGTGCCTACCCGCTGGCTGCCGATACGAAAAGAGGCCGCCAGCTCGAACGAATTCGAGTCGCTGGCGGCCCGGCAGGCATGGCGAACGAGTCGCTGTAGCCCCGTAACTCTGCGTCCCCGCCTTTCGACGGGTTTGCTCTGATCAGCGTGGGAAATTATGGATCGGACGGCCGAAGTATAGGCAGCCAACGTGCCCGCGCAATCCTTGACAAAGCCGGGCGAAGCGCTACTCGGAAAAACTCCGGGAGAGCCATCGGAGCGCTTTTCGAGCTTGTGAAGGCCGGCGGGTGAACTCCTTCTGCGCCAGAACCGAGAGTAGCGCGCGGAGTCGGATCGGTCGAAACGAAGAAATTGAACGGCCCGCCGATCTGCATCAAGCAGATCGAAATCCCAGCCTGAGAGGATCGCATCACATCGTCTCGCGTCGGGTCATGCCGTCGCGGAGACACGGCAGGCTGCATTCCTCCGTGCAATCTGCAAGGGAATCGTGAAAGGCGGATCGGGACTCCGCTGCCGGGAGCGCGAAGAGCGGCGGGCGGTTACCGGAGACCGAAGGGGTCGGGGAACTCGTTGCCGTCCACCACCTCCCACGGACCCCAGTCGATGTGCATCGTGCTGGGGTTGCTCTTGTTCTTCGTCTCTCCGAGCGCAATCCCCGTCGTGCGCGGCGTGGTCGCTCCCGAGAACTCCGAGCCCACGTAGATCCACGCCCCCGGCGCGACCGCGCCCTTGCTGGTCAGCCGCCGCCGCCAGAACTCGTTGCGCGCCGTGGTCGGTCCGGTCTTATGGTAGTGGATGACGTACTCCCACCACTCGCCGTCCTTCCACTCGGAGGTGATGCGCCCGAAGTCCGGCGCGGAGCCCGGCAGCGACCGTTCGCCGTAGCGCAGCCACTGGCCGGCCACCGGGTCGCGCACGCCCATGCCGGCCAGGTACTGATCGGTGTTGGAGATCTCGATCTGCCCCCGCCCCTCGAAGCCGGACTCCCAGTACCAGAAGGCGAGCTTGTAGCTGTTGGCGTGGCCCGCCGGGAAGGGGCTCGCGGTGGTCCAGCCGGGGGACCAGCGCATCTTGAAGCGGTACCAGATGTGGTCGAGCGCTTTGCCGCCGAATCCGGCACGCAACCGGGGGGCGAAGCCGTGCTCGTCGGACTCCGGGAAGGTGACGCGCGCGACCTGCCCGAAGAGAGGGTCCGGGACCAGATCCACCTGGTCGTAGACGTCCTCGGGGCGGACCCACCAGAAGTAGTCCTTCGCCTTCAGCTGCGCCTTGTCCGTGTAGCTCCTCCAGTCGTCGCCCGCGACGACTTCGTAGCTAGAGGAAGGCGGCGTGACGCCGGGTCCGGAGCTACCGGTCGGCGGGTCGCCGTCGCACACGGCGGCGAGCACGGCGAAGGGGATCCACAGCAGCATGAGCGGTCTCTCCGCGAGGGTGCGAGGTGCGTAGGCGTCCGATCGCGTGGGCTCCCCGCACGCGGCGCCTGGCGGCGACCCGGCGAGCGGGGAGAGACTCACGAGAGCGCCCCCAGCGCCTCCTGGAAGCGACGGACCTGTATGGCGTTGTTGACGACCAGGATCAGTAGCATCGAGTACAGGAGGATCTTCTCGGGCCGTCTCGAGAGGTCAAGGAAGCGGCAGAACGACACGGCGATCGTGGGGACCACGATGGTAGAGTACAGGAAGCCGCTCGCGTAGTACAGCACGACGGTGACCAGCAGCATGGTGGCGCCGAAGGCGGCGACCGGCAGGCTCGCGTCTCCACGGATCGTCTCGAGGAGCGCCCCCGCGCGAACGGACCGTCCGAGGACCGCCGCCAACCGCACCATCACCAGCCCGGCGACGGCGAGGTACAGGGTCGTCGCGACCGTGCCGAGGACGCTCTGCTCCAGCGTGAGCCGGAGCGCCTCCTGGGGTACCGAGGGGTCGCCCTGGTTGGATACGACGGACGTGACGTACAGGTTCGAGAACGCCGACTTCCACACGTACGGGTCGGAGAGGGGCAGGCCGCCGGGGTCGGCGAAGCGCCGGAACCAGAGCGTGAAGTGGACGAACCGGTCCGGGCGCAGGGTGCCGTCGAACACCGAGAGCGCCGTCAGGCCGGCCGCCCAGGTGGCGACGGCGACGATTCCGGTCGAGAAGACCCGCGGTATCCAGCGGCCGTCCCGGGCGTCGGCGCCGATCCGCAGCGCCACCGGGAGCATCAGCGCCGCGAGGAAGATGTTGTTGAGCAGGAAGACGCCGAGCACCAGCCCGAGCGCCAGAGGCGACGCCCGCCCGGAGCTCAGCAGGTACAGGAAGGCGATCACCAGGGTGGCGGAGAAGGGCCAGGACTCGGGGATCGAGCTGAAGATCCAGGTGCTCAACGCCGCCGCGTAGAAGAGGAGGAAGGGCGCGACGGCGTTGCGGTTCGGGTTGACCCGGCGCAGGAGCATCGAGAGCAGCAGCAGGTTCGCCGCGGCGATCACGGCGTTTACGACATAGAGAGCCCGGCGGTCCGGGTGCCCGAAGGCGCCGTACACCGGGGAGAGCACCCGGTACAGCGCGTGCCCCACCATGCCGTAGAGCACGTGGTGGATCTTGTGCTTCTGCGCGATGTCGCCGACCGACCGGTTCCGCTCGTTGTACGGGTCTCCGAGCTTCTCGCCCAGGTCGAAGTCGCGCACCACCACGACGAAGTTCGCTGCGTCGGCATCCGCCAGGACGCTGTGCCGGCGATCGATGACCGGGAAGGAGTGGAAGGAGGAGGAGTAGATCGCGAACGCGAGGACGGCGATGGCCAGCGCGGGCAGCCATGCCGCGAGCCCGAGCGACCGGGAGCGGCCGGCGTCCCCGGATCCGGTCGGAGCGGCGCGCGGCGCGGCGGCGAGCGCGATGTCGGACGCGCTCGCACGGGATCGGCCGGAGGACAGATCGTCAGCGTTCATGTCGTGCGGTTCGGGTTGGAGAGGGTCGAGCCTCGCCGGGCGACGGGGCGGCGCCCCGTCCCCGGGCCTTGTCGACCAGGGCACGGAAGGCGCGCAGCCGCGAGCGGTGCAGGAGGAACAGCACGGCTCCGTAGGCGGCGATTCCGGCGGCGACCTTGGCGGCGAAGACGATCCACAGAGGCGTCCGCTCCGGCAGGATCCAGTCTCCGGCGAGCAGGGTGAGCACCAGGACGGCGCTGCCGCTGAACGCCGGCCAGAGCGGTCCGGCGTAGTCGGAGGCGCGGACCTCCAGTCGTCGGGAGGTGCGCAGGAACAGGCGCAGGATGACGAGGGGGTGGAGCACGACCCAGGTGGCGGCGACGCCCAGAATTCCCCAGCGAGCCCCGAGGACGAACCCGACGGGGAGCACGGCGGCCGCGAGCAGGTTGTTGCGCATGACGAAGCGCGCGTCCCCCAGCACGGTGAGCACCTGCGGCAGCAGCGGCGTGATGGAGCGCAGGGATGCGTAGCACGCGAGGAGCTGCAGCGTCGGCACCGCCATGCGCCATTTCTCGCCGAACGCGAGCAGCACGAACTCCTCCGCGACCAGGGCGATGCCGAGGGTGGCGGGGAAGGTCACGAGGGAGAGCCCCTCCAGGAGCCCGAGATAGAGCCGGCGCAAGGCCGCGACATCCTCCTGCACGGAGGAGAAGACGGCGGGCGTGACCCGGAGGATCAGCGCGGTGACCTTCCCGACGGGCAGGCTGGCAATCGACCACGCGAGGGTATAGTATCCCAGCGCGGACTGCCCCAGAATCCGGCCGACGATGAGGAAATCGGCGCTCGAGTACGCGTACCACGCGAGCCTCGAGCCGAGGACGTGCCAGCTGAAGGCGAACGCCGGGGCGATCTCGGTTCCCTCGGGCCGCGCGAAGCGGTGCGGCCGGAGGAGGACCGCCGCGGCGCTCGACAGGAAGCCTCCCAGAAGTGTGCCCAGCACCAGCGACCAGTAGCGGAACCCGAGGAGCGCGAGCGCGACGGTCGCCGCGGCCATGATCAACGCCTGCCCGCCCTCCACCAGCGCCAGCACCCGGAAGCGGAGCTCCTTCTGCAGCGCGGCTTCCGGGATGCTGCGGAAGCCGGAGACGATGAACCCTACGCCGAGGGCGACCACCACCGCGCGGATCTCCGGTACCCCATAGAAGCGGCTGAGCGGGACGGCCGCGGCGCACGCGACGGCGAACGCCGCCACTCCCAGCAGCACCGACACGGTGTTGAGCTGCGCGATCAGCCGGTCTCCCAGCGACCGCAGCGTCACCACCGCGGATCCGAGGCCGAACTCGCTGAGCATCGCGACCAGCCCGGTGAAGACCGTCGCCATGCCCACGATCCCGTAGTCCTCGGGGGAGAGCACGCGCGCCACGACGACCGTCGATCCCCACACCAGGATCTGGCTCGTCCACTTCGCCGCGCCCGTCCACGCGATCCCCTGCATGAGCGACCGATCCGCGAATCCGGAGGACGCCCCGGGAGGCGGCGGGACTCCCTTCGCGCCGCTGCCATCCCTGGGGAGTGGAGGAGTGGTCGAAAGCGCCATCGTCTCAGCCCGCCACGGCGCGCGCGTCCCCGCGCGCGCGACGGTCGCGGGAGCGCGACACCGGGGACGTCGAGGAGCGGACCCTCTCGGCCCGCTCCTCGCCGAGCCGTCGGAGGAGGGGCTGCCGGAGCGACGCGCAGACCTCGTCGTCGCCCGCGGACGCGCGGTCGCGGCGGAATAGCCCGGCGGGAAGAGACATGGTCGGCCTGCCCTCGAGAAGCGGGTGGGATTGTGCGATGGCGCGGCGCGCGGCACGGGGAGAGCCGGATCCGCCGCTGGAGGAAAGCCGCCGAGGAAGGCGAGCGAATCGCGCGTCTCGTCGCGGGGCAGAAATCTTGCCAGACGATCCGCGAGCCGGGTGCTCCGCCCGGAGGCGGAAAGCCTTGATCCCACGGGGTGCGGCGTGCCCCGCCCGTCCGGAGCGGGCCGGCCGGCTGTGGTGGGCGCGGGGCAGCCGACGGGCCGTCGCAGCAGTGCGGGAGCCGCGCTGGCGCAGTATCGACCACTCCGCCCGCCGCCTGCGCCGCCGCCTCCGGTCCCGGAACTTCTCCCGCGGCGAGACCCCTCGACGTCCGATCCCCTTCATCCGATCGCCCGTCTCGGAGGAACCATGCGCATCGGCGAACGCGTCCTTCTCGCGCTCTCCCGCTCCCCCGCGTCCGACGATTACGAGGACGCGGTCGATCTCGAAACGGTGGCCACGGCGCTGGACTCGCTCCGCACCCACTTTCCCGATCTCGACGCTCTGGTGCGGGGACGCCGGGTGCTGGACTTCGGGTGCGGAAGCGGCGCGCAGGCGGCGGCGCTGGTGCGAGCGGGTGCCGCTGAGGTGGTCGGCGTGGACATCAACGAGAGCACGCTGGAGCACGCGCGCCGGCGCGCGGAGGAGAACGGGATCGGCCCGGACCGGCTCCGCTTCGTCACCCGCCTTCCTCCGGAGCTCGCGGGCACCTTCGACGCCGTCATCTCGCAGGACGCGATGGAGCATTTCGCCGATCCCGAGGCCACGCTCCGGGAGATGCGCGCGGTTCTGCGTCCGGGGGGATGTGTTCTGCTGAGCTTCGGCCCCCCCTGGCTCGCGCCGTCGGGGAGCCACATGCACTTCTTCACGCGGGTCCCCTGGGTCAACCTGTTCTTCTCGGAGCGCACGGTGATGGCGGTGCGGAGCCGCTTCCGCTTCGACGGGGCGAAGCGCTACGAGGAGGTGGAATCGGGGCTCAACCGCATGACGGTGAGGCGATTCGAGGGCATCGTCGCGCGGAGCGGCCTGCGGGCGGAGCGACTGCGGTACCGCTGCGTCCGAGGCCTGGACGCGCTCGCGGCGCTCCCCCTCGCCCGGGAGCTGTTCATCAACAACGTGAGCTGCGTGCTCGCGAGGCCATCCGCCGCGCCGTAACGGGCCGGACCGCTCCTTCCAACCAATCCGGTTCTCATGCTCGGTGCCCTCGAACGATCGGTCCTCTACCGGCTCTCGGCCGCCTGGAAACCCGGAATCCGCGCCTGGCGCTCTCGCGCCCGAACCTGGTACCTGCGCCGGCGCTACCCGTTCGCTCCGTCGGACCTGCTGCGCGCCCTCCGCAACTGTGGCGTGTCCGAGACTGACGCCCTTCTCGTCCACAGCTCCTACGCCGACTTCGCGGGATTCCGGGGAAGCGCATCGGACGTAGTCCGCGTGCTGGAGGCGGCCGTCCTCCCGCACGGGCTGCTGCTGATGCCCACTCTTTCGTTCTCCGGTAGCGCGGTCGTGTACGCGCGGAAGAATCCCGTCTTCGACCCGGCTCGGACCCCCTCGCACGTCGGCCTCTTCACCGAGGTGTTCCGTCGCCAGAAGAACGTGAAGCGCAGCCTGCACCCGACGCACTCCGTCGCGGGTCTGGGGACGGACGTCGACGCGCTGCTGGCGGACCATCATCGCGCCGGTACCCCCTGCGGAAGAGGAACTCCCTACCACCGGCTCATCGAGCGAGACGGAAAGGTGGTCCTCCTCAATACGGGATTCGGGGCCTTCACGCTCTATCACTGCATCGAAGAGCTCATCGAGCCGCTCCTGCCTTTCTCCCCCTTCACGGAGGAGAGGTACACCCTTCGCATCCGGAACGGCGAGCACGCGCTGGAGAGCGCTCCGATGCGCCTCTTCGACCCGGCGGTGTCCCGGCGACGCAATCTCGACGCGCTCCGGAGGCGGCTGCGGCAGACGGGGAAATGGCGCGAGGGGCGGGTGGGGAATGTTGGAATCATCGTCCTCTCGGCCCGCGACGCGCTGGTCGCCGCGGAGGAGCTCGCGCGCGAGGGCATCTACTGCTACGACCGCGAAACACCGTGCCAATTGCGATGAAACTCATCGAAGCCCTGGGTGTCGTACGGCAGCCGCTCCCTCACGACGCGGATCCTTTTCCGACCGTGCTCGCGTGCGGCTTTTCGCCCCTCCACCTCCAGACCTTCCTGGAGGCGCACCTGCGACGGCGGCTCCCCTCGAGAACCGTGAAGGTCCTCCCCGGCTTGTACGGCGACCTGGCGGGCACGCTCGAGAACCCGCCCCTGGACGCCGGGGCGGCGGTCGTCGCTCTCGAATGGTCCGATCTGGACGCTCGACTCGGCTATCGCCTCCTCGGCGATTGGAGCCCCGAAACCCTGTCGGACATCGCCGAGACGGCGACTCTGCAGCTCGCCCGCGTCCTTGCGGCGCTCCGTGCGCTGGCTCCGCGGCTGCCGGTGGCCGTCAGCCTTCCGACCCTCCCCTTCCCTCCGTGCTCCTTCCACCGCCCGGGCGAAGCGAGCGGTTGCGAGCTCCGCATCCGGGCGGAGCTGGCCTCGTTCGCGGCCGCCGCCGCGGACCTCTCCGCCGCGGTGGTGAGTCCGGACGTCCTCAGCCTGAACTCCGCTCCTGGGACCCGCGCGGACGTCCGGTCCGAACTGGCGAGTGGATTCCCCTACACCATCTCCCACGCGGATGCCCTGGCGGACCTTCTCGCGGATGCCGTCGCGCCTCCGCAGCCACGGAAGGGCCTCATCACGGATCTCGACAACACCCTGTGGAGAGGGATCGTGGGGGACGATGGGGTGGAAGCCGTCTCCTGGACGCTGGACGGCCAATCGCAGCTCCACGGGATCTATCAGCAGGTCCTCAACTCGCTCGCCGAGGCGGGCGTGCTCGTCGGGATCGCCTCCAAGAACGATCCGTCCGTCGCGCGGAGCGCCCTCCAGAGGCCGGACCTCGTCCTGAGAACGGATCGCGTCTTCCCCGTCGAGGCGCACTGGGAGCCGAAATCGGGATCCGTTTCCCGGATCCTGCAGGCATGGAACATCGGCCCGGAGGACGTGGTCTTCGTCGACGACAGCCCCATGGAGCTGGCCGAGGTGCAGGCGGTTCATCCGAAGATCGAGGGGATGATCTTCCCCCGGGAGGATCCGGCGGCGATCGTCGATTTCCTGTACGACCTGCGGAAGAGGTTCGGAAAGCGGCACGTCCGTGAGGAGGACCGCCTCCGCTCCGAGAGCCTGCGGAACAACCCGATGCTGGCCTTGGACGCCGACCACCGCGAGCACCTCGACCTCTTCTTGCGGAGGGCGGAAGCACGCATCCGGTACCGGTACGGGAGCGTCCCCCTAGACGGGCGGGCCCTGGAGTTGATCAACAAGACGAATCAGTTCAACCTCAACGGCCGCCGCGTCAGCGAGGGCGCCTGGCCGAGCTACCTGGCGGATCCATCAGTACACCTGGTGACCGTCGACTACGAGGATCGGTTCGGACGTCTGGGGAAGATCGCGGTGGTCGCCGGACGAGTCGAGGAAACCACCTTCCAGGTCGATCACTGGGTGATGAGCTGCAGAGCGTTCGCGCGGCGGATCGAGTATCACACGCTCGGAGAGCTGTTCGAGCACTTCGGGTGCGGGGCCGTCGCTCTCGACTATCGGGAGACCGACCGCAACGCTCCGTTCCGCTCTTTCCTCTCCTCCGTCGGGGCGGAGACGGCTCCCGGGTCGGCTGTGGTTTCCCGAACCGGGTTCGATGCCCAGTGTCCCTCTCTCTACCACGAAAAGGAGGTCTCTTGAGCAGCGTGCGGACGCGTTTGATCCATTGCTTTTCGGCCGTCTTCCCGGAGCTGAGCGAGCGCCAGATCGTCTCCGCCACGGCCGACTCCGTCGGCAGTTGGGATTCGCTGAAGACGATCACCCTGGCGGCGGTGGTCGAGGAGGAGTTCGGCATCGTGTTCGAGGCCGAGGAGCTCATGGACCTGACCGGCTTCGCCGCGATCGAGCGGAAGCTCAGCTCGATTCGCGCGTGAGGGCCTACTGAGGCAGCGAGCCGGCGTTCCGCGGAGGGAGCCGACGCGTCATGCAGGTGCCGCGGAGGCCGCCGCGGGAAGGGACGGCCGAGGCGCGCCGGGTGTGCCGCCGAACCGGTTCTCCTCCTCGATCCAGGCGTCGAGGGCGGCCAGGTCCCGGTTCCGGAGCCGGCTGTGGGTGGGGAGGGTGAGCAGGCGTTCGGCGAGGTACCGCGCGCCGGGAAAGTCCTCGCCGCGGTCCAGGCGGCGCGGCGCTAGCATCGGCAGCTCACCGAGCGGGCGCGGATAGCCCGGGAGCACCCCCAGCCGCGGGACCGGGGAGGGACGGGATTCTCCTCGCCCGGAGGCGGTCACGGGAAGGCGAAGGTACCCCGGCCGGCCCGGAGGCGGGCGGACCGGACGGAGCCGCCCGCCTTCGGCCAGGCGCCGCAGGAGGCGCTCCGCGTTCTCACGCCGGATCCGCTGCTCCTCCGGTACGAGGTCCCAGGCCGCCGCGAGGACGCCCGCGGCGCTGCGCGGCATCCCCCGGGGCTCCCACGGAGCGTTCAGCACCGTCTCGCCCAGCCTCAGCGCCGGGAGAGCGGCGGGAAGGCCGTAGAGCTCCGGCCGCGCGAGCAGCCACTGCGCGGCGCTGGCGACGAGGGGGCGGAGGCCCGCACCGCCGGGCTCGAGAGCGTCGCCCTCGGGCGCCGCGGCGAGGGACGGGTCGTTCACCAACAGCGCCCCCCCCGCGCCCCCCGTCCGCCCCTTGCCGCGCCCGAAGCTGAGCACGCCGAGGGCTCCCGCCGCCCCGGCCGGTCGGCCGTCCACCTCCACCCCGCATCCCTGGGCGGCGTCCTCGATCACGATGCATCCTCCGGCGTCCGCGATCGCCCCGATGCGCTCGAGGTCGAGAGGGATTCCCCAGAGGTGGGCCACGACCAGCGTCCCGGCGCCCCTGTGGACCGCCCGCTCCAGCGAGTCCGGATCGGGAGAGAGCGAGTCGGGATCGAGATCGTAGAGCAGCACGGGGACCCCGGCCGCCAAGACGGCGGTCGCGACGTCGTAGCAGGAGTAGGCGGGAATCGCGGCGGGACGCCTCCCGCCCGCGCGCCACGCGACCCGCAGCGCGACCGCCAGCGCCGAGGTGCCGCTGTCCGTCAGGACGAGAGTCCGCGAGCCGTACTGCCGCTCCAGCCGATCCACGACCCGCGCCATCCGCCCCGCGGCTCCCCCGACCGCGGCGGCGGCGCCGGCGGCCAGAGCTCTCGGGGTCAGGGGCGAGTGGACCGGAGGCTGGTGCCGCGGAATCACGGAATGCCCCGCACGATCCGGGGGCCGAGCACGTTGGCGGCGGGCAGCGGAAGGAATCTCCACATCTTCGGCCCCCACTGGTACCGCGGGTCCTCCGGAGACGGCGTTCCCGCGCGCCCTGCTTCCGGGGTCTGGTACCACCAGAGCGGCCGCTCCTCCGTCCCCCACTGCGCCTTGAAGCGATGGGTGCCCCCGTTCGGCGTGCAGCGCCCGAAGCTGAACACCTCCCGGTCGGTGACCGCCGCGCGCTCGATGAACGCCCAGTAGAGCAGCATGTTGGCCGCGAGGCCCTTGTGCTCGCGCAGCGCCGAAGCCCACGTCATCTCCGCCTCGCGGTCGGTGAGCAGGGCGCATCCCGCCGCGATGGGCTCTTCCCCCAGGTAGGCACAGCCGAACCAGACGTCCTTCGGGAAGGTGTCCGCGACCGCCTCGAAGAACCCGCGCGGCAGCGCCGGAGTCCCGAGGTCGCGCATGTGGCGCGAGAAGACCCGGTGGAAGGGGGCCGCCTGGTCCCGGCCGAAGCGGACGACGATCCCCTCTCCCATCGGCCTGCGGATCTGGCTCCGCAGCTTTCCCCGGAACCCGCGCCACGACGCTTCCGGGTCGCCCGGAGTGAGGGGGAGAAGCATCGAGACCTTATGGTGGCTCGGGCGCAGGTCGATCGGCATGGCCCTCCGGCACCGAAGCTCCAGCAGCGTCACCCGCGACATTCGCGCGAGATCCGCCGCGGCTGCCGAGAGCGCGCGGACCGCTTCCTCCGTGCCGAGCGGGCCGCCGTCGTTGAGGAAGGGCATGGAGACGAGAAAGTGCCCGAACAGGCGGCTGCGGACGCGGACGAGGGGCAGTACGCCGACGAGCCCGGCGGACCCGGAGCGGGCGGCGAGATAGATGCTCTCATGCCCGAACGCGCGCCCGATCACGTCGCGCCATCCGGCGAGATGACAGTGAGTCCAGCCGTTCTGTGCTCGGACGAACTCGTCCCATTCGGAAGGGGGGCCGGCGAAGCGCTCGACGACCATCAGGGCGGCGAAACGCGCAGGAGGTTCGTCGGGAGTGCACGCTCCGCGGGAGTCGCGGCGGGCCCGCCCCGAGCGGGCGCGATCTCTGGAAAGCCGAACCCGGCTAGCTGGGGGATGCAGCGGTTCACCGAAGTGAAGCGGAAATCCGACAACAGGCGGTGCAGGCGTGGCAGGACCTGCGGAATCCCGCGGTAGTGGCGGATCCGGGTGAGGAAGTTGACCGGCACCCTCGGCTGTGCCGCGTCCAGCTCCCACGGGTGGATGTAGAATACGGCCGCGACTCCCTTCGCCTGGAATCGCTGGAAGGCCATCCGCGTCAGCGCGTACGGGAAATGCCGGAAGTACGCGCCGCCCGAAGCAGGAATCCGCACTCCTCCGAAAGGAAGGATGGTCATCGGCAACTCCAGGATGGTGCCCGGCGTCCTCTCGATCGGATGGCGGGTGCTCGCCGCCTGCGGGTATCCGTACCCCGAGCGGGTGATCGGGAAGAGGCTGGAATCGTACAGGTAACCCTCCTCCAACAGGATGTCGAACGCCCACTCCAGCCCCGGGAGGATGGAGAACGAGGGCGCGCGGTATCCGATCACGCGGCGGCCGGTGATGTCCTCCAGCAACCCCTTGCTACGACGAACGTCCTCCCGGAACTCCGCGGGAGAGAGCACGGTGACGCGGTCGTGCCCCCATCCGTGCGACGCGATCTCGTGCCCTTCCGCGGCGATCTGCCGCACGAGGGCGCGCTGAGCGGAAGCGACCCAGCCGAGGGTGAAGAAGGTGGCGTGCGCACGATGCTCCGCGAGCAGCTCCAGAAGGATCGAGATCCCCACCCGAACCCGGCTTTCCCGGGATCGCCATTCGCTCCTGGGCACCACGCCGCTCATCGCGGAGACGTGGAAGTACTCCTCCACGTCCACCGTGAACATGTGCTCCACTTCGCCGGATTCCGGGCTCGCGATCCCGGCCAGATCGTCCTCGCCCACGATCCTCGGGATCTGAAGCTTCGCCGTGGCGGGAGACGAACCGGTACGGGAGAAAAGGTCGTTCATCGTGGTTCACCAGGCGGTGGGATGTGCGGAGCGTCCGCGTCGCAGGGAAGCCGGGAGAAGGGGAGGACCCAGCGGCTCGAGGCCGGCGCGGGGCTCCGGTGGTCACGAAGGGCGCGGGGAGGATCCACCACGCTCGTCGGCGCCGGATCGCCCCGGCTCCGGCGACAGGACCGGGGCCATCACGCCTACGCAGCGGGCGATGCGGGCATAGGCCTCCGTCACCGCCTCCTCCGCACCGTCCCACGGGTCGGGGATCTCCCGAACCCGAATCGGCTCGGGGTCCAGATCGCCGAGGACCAGGACGCGGGCGCCGACGCCTCTGGTCAGCGCGCGGATCCGCCGGCGCTGGCGGGGCTCCATCACGATGAGGATGCTCCCCGGCGCGAGGTCGTCGGTCGTGACCAGGCGCGACTGGTGCTCCCCGAGAGCGACACCGTATTCGCGGGCTACCTCGTGCGCCATCGGAGGCGACGGACGCCCTGGGCCGAACAGCCCCGCCGAGTCCACGCGGATCGCGAGTCCCGCCGGGTCGCCCAGGACCTGGCGCAGCAGCCGCGCGGCGAAGGGGCTCCGGTAGATGTTCCCGTTGCAGACGAAGACGATCTCCTTCGCCGCGCCCCGATCGCGCAGCCGCCGCAGTGTCGACCGCCTGCGCGAAGCGTGGAGCAGCCGATCGATGGCATGGCCGATCCGGCGCACGGAGAGGCGGAGGTGCCTCAGGGCCGTGAGCGGCTCGCGGCGGCGGGGATTCTCCGCGGCTCGGAGGCAACTCTCCATGAAGCGTTCGGTTTTCGAGAGGCGGGGGCGGAGGCCGGTTGGGCGCCCCTGCCGAATGGAAGAGGCATGCCAACTCCCTTCCGCGGAAGCCGAAAATGCGGCGCGGCCGCGAGACTCCCCGTCTTCGGGCACCGGCGGCGCGGTCGGTGAAACGCGAATCTGCATGCCGGCTTGTGACACAATACTCCAGGAACACGGCACCGCGCACACCCCGTTGTTGCATGCGTACTACAAACATTTGACGTATGGCACGGTTATCACCAGTTAGCCGGCGTCTCCCGATCGATCCGCGGCTATCCGAAAATCCCCCAGCGGGCGGGAATCCTTTACGTGGAGCATGATCCCAATGCGCCGCGGGAGAGGAGGTCGGATGGGCGCGCCTCTTGGCGCACCTCTTGCTTGAAACCGGTCAGCGATTGCCGGAATCGTTCCGGTTCACCGCAACTACGAGACGGTAAAGCCGCGTACCCGCACCACGAGCCCTTCGCGATCGGCGCTCTCCGGCGAATCCGGTCCTCCGGAGCCCCGCGGACCGCCCGATTCCGACGCCTACTCCCCCGGTACGGTAGCCGCTCTTCCCTCACCATGGCAGGCTCGCCGTTCCATGGCGCCTGCGCACCGGGATGCGCCACGGGGTTCCGGCGTCCTCGAAAAAACGGCTCGACCCGCGGCTCCTCCCCGTGCTCCGAACCAGGCCCGGTCTTCCCACGTACGATTTCGCGTGCAGCAACTATTTGTTCACCCCTGAGGAGGGATCGATGCCCAACCAAACCGCGACCGCACTGCCGCATCCACCGCACGAGGCCGAGGCACAGGGACGTCCGCGAGAAGCGATCACGGTTTCGCTGGCACCCTCGTTCTGGAGGATCGTTACCCAGGACGCGGCGGATTTAGGGGAGGAGCGCGGATCGAGGGTGACGCCGACGCAGTGGATCGAGGAGGCGATCATCGAGCGTGACCTGGCCCAACGGCACCAGATCCGGGTACCGCGCAGGTCGGGCGAGGTCCGGCGGTCGCTGACGGACGTTACGCGCGACTACGTGGCCGAAGTCATCGAGAGCACCGATTACAACATCAGCCAGGCGGCACGGATCGCCGGCGTCGACCGGCACACGCTGGCCCGCTATCTCCAGAGGTTCCAGCTCTCGCGGGGCGACAGCGAAGACGAAGCGCAATCGGCCGTTGTCGCCGGCGGGGACGACCTGGACTAGATCTCCGCCGGATGGACCGGCCTTCACCGACCGAAGTCCGGGAGAACCGGCCGATCGGAATCGTACCGGCGGTAGAGAGAGCAACTCGCGAACAGTTTTCCGATCCCGCCGCCGTCCCCGTCCGCGCAATGGCAGAGGTATTCTCATGAGCGATGTTCCGGAGCGGGTGGAGCTGGCACGCCTTCCGTCCCGCATTCCTCCGGCACCCGGGGCGCCGGGGGCCGATACGGCAGGACAGGAGATCCCCACGCTGAGGCAGCTCGGGGCCGCGCTGGTGCATCGGTTCCGGCTCGTTCTCGCGCTCGCCCTCCTGGGAGGCATCCTGGGAGTGTTGGCCTCCCGTCTGGTCCAGCCGGAGTACAGCGCTCAGGTGACGCTCTGGATCGAGGCGGCCGACCAGACCGCGGCCGCGCGGGGGCCGATCCGCACGAGGGAGTTCCTGGACTCGCACGCCTGGGTCGACCTGGCGCGCTCGTATTCGGTGCTGGATCTCGTCGCCCGCGAGGAGCGGCTCTATCTCTCCGTCCTCACCCGGAACGCCGACCCCGCCTTCTACGACTTCCGCGCGGCTGAGGAGCTCGAGCCGGGCTCCTACGAGCTCCGCGTGAGCGCCGACGGACGGTCGTACGAGCTCCTCCGCGGGAAGGGGGAGCGGATCGAGACGGGGCCGGTCGGCGAAGCGATCGGCAGTGGCGTGGGATTCCTCTGGAAGCCGGACACCGAGAGTCTCGCGCCCGGAGCCGAGATCCGCTTCGAGATCATCCCGATCCGCGACGCCGCGGCTCAGCTCGCGGCGTCGCTTGAGCCGACCATGGCACCCGAGGGACACTTTCTCCGCCTCGCCCTACAGAGCTCCGATCCTGAGCTGGCCGCGCGCGTATTGAACACCACCGCGGAACAGTTCGTGTCGGTCGCCGCGGAGCTGAAGCGCCTCCAGCTCGACGAGCTCGCCGGCATCCTCAAGGAGCAGCTCGACTTCGCGGCCGCCAACCTCCAGACCGAGGAAGCGACGCTCGAGCGCTTCCGCGTTCAGACGATCACCTTGCCGACCGATCGCGCGATGCCGGTCAACCCGGGGATCGAGGCGACGCGGGAGCCCGCCTTCGAGAACTTCTTTCAGCTCAGCGTCGAGCGCGAGGCGCTCCGCCGGGAGCGGAGCGAGATGGATCACATCCGGGCCCTGGGCGAGACGTCGGAGGAAGGGCTCAACGCGCTCCGCATGAGCGAGGTGGGGCAGCGCTCCCCCGTGCTGACGCGGACGCTGGAGGACGAGCTCGCGAAGCGCTCGGAGATGCAGGCGCTTCTGCTCCGCTACACTCCGGACCACCCGCTGGTGCAGCAGAGGGAAGCGGAGCTGCGGACGCTGCAGGGGATGATCGCGGAGCGGCTCGGCGAGCTCGACCGGGCGCTGGAGGAGCGGCGGAGCTCGGTCGACGAGATGATCTCCTCCGCCTCGCTCACGCTTCGCGAGATCCCGCCGCGCATGGTCGAGGAGGCGCGCCTGCAGCGCCAGGCGGACGTCGCGGAGAACCTGTACAGGAACCTGCAGCAGCGATACGAGGAAGCGCGGCTCGCGGCGGTGAGCAGCCTTCCCGACGTGCGCGTGCAGGACGCCGCCTCGGTTCCCTACTATCCGATCAACGATCGGCGCTTGCTCATCGTGCTCGCCGCCCTCTTCGCGGGGATCGGCGTGGGCGCCATCGCCGCCGTCGTCGCCGAGATGTCCGATCCGCGCCTGCGCAATCCCGAGCAGGTCACGCGGCAGATGGGACTCCCGGTTCTCGGCGCCCTTCCCCTGATGCCCGACTCCGGGAAGGCCACGCTCGAGCAGCGGGCCCAGTGGGGCGAGGCGATCCGGAGCGCGCGGATCAATCTCCTCCACGCCTTCGGCTCCGCACCGCCCCTCACGCTGACCATCACCAGCCCAGGGGCCAACGACGGGAAGTCCATGATCGCGTACCACCTGGCGGATTCCTTCGCGGACAGCGGCCAGCGGACGCTGCTGATCGACGCCGACCTCCGGCGCGGGCAGCTGCACCGCACCCTGAAGGCGCGTCGGGAGCCCGGGTTGACCGAGTATCTCGCCCGCGAATGCTCGCTCGAGGAGATCCTCCAGCCGGTCGGCACCGGAGGGCTGTTCTACTTCATCTCGTGCGGCAGCCCGCGGCTCGACGGGCCGAAGCTCCTCGAGTCTCCCGACCTGACACGCCTGCTCCTCGAGCTGCGCCCCCGGTTCCGCGCCATCATCGTCGACAGCCCTCCGCTCGGGGCAACGGTGGATCCGCTGGTGCTCGGCGTACGGACGGGCAACATGATGCTCGTCATGCGCAACCGGGTGTCCGACCGCGTCCTCGCCCAGAGTAAGCTCGCCGCGATCGAACAGCTGCCGATCCGGATGATGGGCGTCGTGATCAATGCCGTCCCCAAGTCCGGCATCTACCGCTACTACTCGTACCTTTCCGGATACGAGCCGCAGGCGGGCGAGCTCGTGTCGGATACCCAGGTGGTCAGCTAGACGACGGGTCGCGCGCGACGGATCGATCGCGAAGCTGTTCAACGTCCTTCGAGCGACGGGTGGGCCGCGGCGCGATACTCCGCCCATCGCCGCAGCACCGCTCCCAGCGCGAGGCCGGCGCCGGCTCCCATCCACTCGACCGCCCCGGGCGGGTGGAGCGGCCCGGCCACGACGGACAGCACCGCGGCGGCGGCCACCGCCGCGGCGGCGATGGCCGACTCGGCCCGCGGGCGCATCCAATAGCCCAGGGGAAGAAGCAGCAGCGCGGCCCAGGCGGCGGAGATCGCGGGATACAGCCGAAGGTCGCCGACCTGGGAGGCGAGGAGCAGCAGCCAGCCGCTCGCGGGAGTGAAGAGAACCCGCCGTGGCGGATGGGCACCCGTCGCCATCTCCGCGCCGGCCCCGAGGAGGCGGACCTCCACGACCAGCGGCTCTCCGGACCCCACCCCGCGGAAGGCGTCCGGGTAGCGGAGTTGCGGCCGGTCGAGCCGGAGGCTCGCGGCGGGCATCTCGTAGCGCACCACCAGGTCGTCGCGGTCGGGGCCGACGAGCAGGCCGCCCTGCCCCGCGCCGATCGCCAGCAGCGGACCGAAGTCGGGAACCGGCGGTCCCGCCAGCGCCTCTACGCGAAGCCGCTGCCCCGCCAGCAGACGGCTCCCGACGCGGATCGAATCCGGAACGCTGCCCGACGGCAGGGAGACATCGCCCAGCGTAACCCGGAGGACGCGGGCCCGGTACCACTCCAGCGTCGACGGCCGTTCCGCCCACTCGGTGTGGTATGGCGGACGCAACGGCTTCGGCGAGAGCAGGACGGCGGTCCCTCCGATCACCGAGGCCACCCCCAGCGCGGCGGCCAGCGAAAGGTGGGACGCGGTCGCGTCGCGGGGCGCGAGCCAGTGCTTCGCGGAAGCCGCGAGCACCCATCCGGCCGCAGTTCCAGCCGAGTTGAAGAGCAGGTCGCTGAGCGCCGGGTCCCGTCCGGGGATCACCGTCTGGGCGCACTCGATGGCGAGGGAGAACAGCGCCCCGAACGCGATCGCGCGGCCCGCCCCTACGCCCTCCCGCGCGAGCAGCACGCCGAGCGGGAGGAAGAGAAGGAGATTGAGGACGGCGTCGGAGCCGCCGCGCTGCCCGCACACGAGGCAGGCAAATTCGGCGGGCAGCGGGTCCGCCCCGGACCCCGGAAGTGCGGTCAGGGCGACCACGGCGACCGCCCAGAGCGTGAGGAGGAGCCGATTCATGGCGGGCCTTCTCCGGCCCGGGGGTGTGCGGAAGGCATTTCGAGGCGCGAGCCGCGCCGGCCGGTACTGGAGCGTGGGCTCATCGGAATCAGAGGGGAGTGGCGAGGATGTGGGAAAGGCCGCCGATCGGAAACGGTGGGAGCGGCACCACGGAGCCCGCACCGGCCCGGCCGCACGGCGAGCGGGCGGGCGGGCGCGTGCGCCCGCTCCGCGAGGACGACCTACCGCAGGTCGCGGAACTGCGCCAGGCCGCTTTCCGGCAGAGCCGGAGCGGGTCCACGGCCGAGCTGGCCGACGCGCTGGGGCTCGTGTTCCTGCGGAATCCCTGGGCGGCGGAATCCACTCCCTCGCTGGTATACGAGAACGGCGCGGGAGCGTGCGCGGGCTTCCTCGGTGTCGTCCCGCGCCCGCTCCTCCTGGGGAATCGGCGCCTGCGGGCCGTGGTGCTGTCGCAGCTCATGGCGGCTCGCGAGGCGCGCGGCGTGGCGGCGGCGATGCTGCTCCGCGAGGTATACCAGGGCCCGCAGGACCTCGCGTTCTCCGATTCCGTCAACCTACCCGGAGAGCGCGCTTTGGTGGCGGCCGGCGCTCGCACGGCTCCCCTCTACCGCTTCTTCTGGACGCTCGGGCTGCACGACGGCCCCGCCCGCACGTTTCCGGCCGCGGCCGGTCTGGCGACCCGCGTCGCGAGGCGCGTGGTGCTCTCCGCGCGAACCGCGATGGACGCGGCCCTTTGGCGGTCGGGCCGCCATCCGCTCCAGGCCCCGCTCGATACACGGACGGAGCCGCTGGATGCGGCCGGTCTGGCCGAGACTCTCGTGACGTGGGCACCGCCGGAGGTCCTTCGCCTCGCCTACGACCCGGCTTCCGTCTCCTGGATTCTCGAGCGTTTCCGCCAGAGGTGGGGTGAGGGAAGAATCCACCTCGCCCGCGTACTCGACGCGAGCGGGGGCGTCAGGGGGTGGTTCGTGTATGCCCTGCCGGCGGAGGGGCCCGCGCTCGTCCTGCAGGTCGCGGCGATGCCGGAGTCGGGCCGCGTCGTGCTGATCCACCTGCTGCAGCACGCGCGCGAACGAGGCGCGCGCGCCGTACGCGGGCGCGCCGAGCCGGGCCTGCTCGGAGACCTGAGCGGTTTGGGCGCGGCCTTCGATTTCGACGGACCGCGCTTCGTCGCCCACGCGCGCGACCTCGACCTCCTGCGCCGGGTCCTTGCGGGGGAGGCGCTCCTCACCGGGCTCGACGGCGAGTGGTGGATGAACTTTTGAGGCGGTTCCGCGACTGAGGCCCGCTCCGTACGCCGCATGGCCCCCGATCCTCCAAACCCGATCCATGAATCCGATCATCGCTCCGTGGTAGCGCCTTCATCGTCCCGGAGCTCGGGCGTGTCGGTGGTGCGGGTGGAGGAGGAGCACGTCCCCCTCCTCGCCGAGTTCTACCGGCGGGTCTGGGATCCCGACGCCACACCCGAGGGCGTGCTGCGCGCACGCCGCCAGGCGGCCGAGCGAAACCAGGCGGAGCCGGGGATCGCTCCGCCGACCGTGCTCCTTCTGTTGCACGGAGAGGCAGTGGGCCACGTCACCACCATCCCCTGCCGCCTCTGGGACGGGACCTCCGAGAGACCCGGCTACTGGATCAAAGGGTTGATGGTGCTCCCGGAGCATCGGCGCGGGCCGGTGGGCTATCTGGTGCTGAAGGAGGCGGTGAGGCGGCTCTCCGATTTCCCCACGATGGGGATGGTGGTGGCGCCCGAGGCTCGCGCGCTCTTCGAGGCGCTGGGCTACCGCGACCTAGGGCCGCTTCGGAACTCGCTTCGCCTGCTGCACCCCGGGCGCGTCGTCCGCCGCGTCGACCTGCGGGCTCTCGGAGTCGCGGATCGCCTGCCGAAAGCGGGACTGCGGGCCGCGCGGGCGCTCCAGGCCTCCCCCCTCGCCGCGGTCGGCGGTGCGTTCCTCCGGCTGGGGATCGGCCTCTGGAGCGGCGTCGCCGGGCGCGCCTCCCTCTCCGTGGGGGCGGCGTCTTCCCTCCCGAACGCCGACTGGCTGGAGCGCGCATGGGGCGAGCTCCGCGGCGCCGTCGCGGCGGCGCCGGCCCGCTCGGGCACGGGCGCCCACGCACGCTTCGGCGACGAAGAGCACGACGAGTACGCGCCCGTCACGCTCGAGCGGAAGGGCGGGCTCGGGTACGCCGTCGTCCGCCGTCCCCGCGCCGAGGGGGACCGGCGGCTGAACGGAATCCGCGTCGCCACCCTCTCGGAGCTGGTGGTCTCCCCCCGCCGTCCCGCGGCGGTTCTGGGCCTGCTGGCGGCGGCGGAGAGGAGAGCCCTCGCATTGGGAGCCGACGCCCTCCTGGTCACCACCAGCCACGCTTCGCTCCGACCCCTCCTCCGGAGGCGCGCCTACTTCCCCTTTCCCGGGAACATCCATCTTCTCCTCCGGCCCGCCCCCGGCCTCCCTTCCCTTCCCTCCGCGCTCGACCAGTGGTGGCTGATGCGGGGGGACAGCGCCGCCGACGATGTATTCTGAGCCGGTCGCCGGCGAGTCGGCTGCCGCGTTTCCCGGCGGCAAGCGGTTCGCGTTCACCGTCTTCGACGACACCGACGTGGCGACGGTGGACAACGTCCGTCCCCTGTACCTCCTCCTCGAGGAGCTCGGCATGCGCGCGACCAAGACGGTATGGCCGCTGGCGCACGCGGACGGACCGACGCCGTTCCGCGGCTCCGAGACACTAGAGGACCCTTCGTACCGGGATTTCGTCGTGGACCTCCACCACCGCGGATTCGAGGTGGCGTGGCACGGCGCGACGATGGAATCCAGCACCCGGGAGGAGACGATCCTCGGCCTGCAACGGTTCCACGAAGCTTTCGGCCTGTTTCCCCGCCTGCACGCAAACCACGCGCTGAACCGCGAGAACCTGTACTGGGGAGCGGATCGGGTCGACGACCCCGCCGTGCGCGCGTTCGCCCGGCGAGTGAGCCCGGTGCCCGACGGCCACTTCCAGGGCCACCGGGAAGCGACGGCGTACTGGTGGGGAGACCTCGCCCGGCGCCACATCGAGTACGGACGCAATCTCACTTTCGACGAGATCAACCTCGCCCGGGTGAATCCCTCGATGCCCTATCGCGATCCGCGCCGGCCCCTCGTCCGCTGGTGGTTCTCAGCGTCTGACGCGGAGGACTGCGCCGAGTTCAACCGGTTGACCCATCCGAAGCGGCAGGCGCGGCTGGAGGCGGAAGGAGGATTCTGCATCGTCGCCACCCACTTCGGGAAGGGGTTCGTACGGGACGGAGAGGTGCACCGCACGACGCGCCGCAATCTCGAGCGGCTCGCGGAGCGGGACGGCTGGTTCCCTACCGTCGGGGAACTCCTCGACTGGCTGCGGGCGCGGCGGAGCGGAGAGCTTCTACCGGAAGCGGAGTGGCGCCGGATGCAGTGGAGATGGCTCCGGGACCTCGGGCCGCGGAAGCTGCGCGCGCACTTCCGGTAGGCTTGCCGCGGGTCCCGAACGGACTCCCTCCCGGACCCCCGCGCGGCGATCGAGATCACGGGTCTCCCGCCGGTACGGCTCTCCGGGTCGGCTCCCAGATGGGGTCGCGTCGGCCGATGAGGGTCCGGAACAGGGCGTGCACGGCCGCGGCGTTGCCGGCGACGAGGAAGAGAAGGGCACCGAGCCCCGGAATTCGCCCCAGCCGATCGCCCTGGAGACGGGAGAGGAGGACCAGAGCGAGGCCGGCGGCAAGCACCACCGCGCTCTGAAGGGTGGACAGCTGCAGCAGCCCGTAGGCGGCGAGAGCGGCGAGCACGGCGATCGTGACCCACGCCGTCAGCCAGCGGAAGAGCTTATGGCTGATGAGGAACAGGCTGAAGGTGCCGTAGGAGAAGGGGTTCATCAGGGCGCGGTAGAACCAGAGAGTCTGAAGCCCCCGGGTGATGGTCCTCACCTTCCGCGGGTACTCCAGCTCGAGCGACGACGTCCGCGGGACGTAGCTGAGGGCGGCGTCCACCGAAACGGCCCGGTAGCCGCGGAGGCGCGCGGCGAGGGCGGAGCTGAAGTCGCGGCTCAGCCCCTCGGGAAGCGGTGTGCGGTGCAGCTCCGCGCGGATCGCGTACAGGGACCCCGAGGAGCCCACGATGCCGTCCACCCGGGACTCGAGCGAGCGCACCCCCATCTCGTATCCCACGTACCGGGATTCCCCGGGGTTCACGTGCTCTCCGGCGCGGGCGACGCTGACGTCGCGGCCGGAGGCGACCCCCACGGCGGGGTCGGCGAACCGGGCGACCAGCGCCTTCACGGCGGAGGGGTGGATGCGGATCGAGGCGTCGGTGTTGACGATGATCTCGCCCCGCAGGTGCGGCGCGGCGGCCGCCTCCGCGGCCGTTTTCCCCCTGCGCTGCGGGAGGCGGAGCAGCTCCACTCCCCGACCCGCGTAGCCGCGGACGATCTCGTCGGTCCGGTCGGTGGAGGCGTCGGAGACGACCAGGATCTGGCGCCGGTCCGCCGGATAGTCCGCCGAGCACAGGTTCTCCAGCAGGCCGCCGATCTCGTCCTCCTCGTTATGGGCCGGGATCGTGATCGTGATCGCGGGCCACTCGGCCGACGGGGCGGGCGGCCTCCGCCGGTGCACCGCCGCGAGGAGCAGCAGGAGCGCGGGATACCCCGCGTAGGTGTAGAACGCGAGCACGAACCATCCTCCCAGCATCCAGAGCAGGAACGACATGGATCATCTCCGTGCGAGTGCTGTTCCCTGCGCGGCCATCCGGTACAGCTCCTCGTAGCGATCGAGCCAGGTGTCGGCGCTCCGTTCGCGCTCCAGGCGCCGGCGAGCCGCCGCCGCGCGCGACGCGGCTTCCGCGGGAGCCTCCAGGCAATCCCGGATCGCTGCGGCCAGGGCGATCGGGTCCTCGGCGGGCACCAGCCTCGCCTCCGCGTCCGAAACCACGTCGGGAACCCCACCTACGGCCGTTGCGACCACCGGCACCCCGGCCGCCATCGCCTCGAAGAGCACGATCGGCGTCCCTTCGGTTCGCGAGCTGAGCACGATGACGTCGAACGCGCGGTAGAGCCGTGCGGCGCCCTCGACGGGCCCGTGGAAGCTCACCCGCTCCGCCATTCCCGCCGCTTCCACCCCTCGCTCCAGGGCGGCGCGCTCCCGCCCGCTCCCGACGAAGGAGACGGCCACCGGGAGATCGCGGAGGTGGTGCAGCGCCTCCCCGAGGACGTCCGGCCCCTTCTCCGCGCTCATCCGCCCGATCCAGCCGACGTGGTGGACGCCCTCCCCCAGGGAGAGCCGGGCCCGCGCGTCGCGCGGGCTCAGGATTTCGGCGTCTGCGCGGCTCCAGGCGTTCGGGATGCAGTGGATCCGTTGCCTCGGGACGCCGGCGCGCGCGAGCCGTTCCGTCAGCGGCCGGGAGACGGCAGCCACCGCGTCGCGCCGGCGCAGCGCGGCGGTCTGGATCGTCTCCGTGAGACGCATCCACCAACCTCCGCCCGTGAAGCCGTGCACGGTGGCGACGGTCGGAATCCCGAGGTTCTGCGCGACCGGCGCATCTATGATGTCGGGCCGGATCCCGTGGGTGTGCACGATGTCGGGCCGGGCGCGGCGCAGCACCTCCCCGACCCGGGCGCGCTCCCGGAGGTAGCTTCGGGCTCCCACGATCAGGGTCCGGACGGCGATTCCCCTCTCGCCGTACGAGCGGAGCAGGGGGCCCGCGTCGCACACCTCGCCGCGGGAAGAGAAGATCGCCAGGGCCCGCACGTCGTGGCCGCGCGCGCTCTGGCCTCCCCCCAGGGTGCCGACCACGGATTCCAGCCCGCCGAACGGCCCCGGCGCGATCACGTGCACGATTCTCAAGCCGTACCTAAGCCAGCGCGGGGACTCGGCGGAAGATGGAGTCACGGCCGGAAATCGCGACCTCGTGGCGCATCAGCGCATCCGCGAAGAACTTGGTGGCCCAGCTCAGCACCTCGTACCTGCCGTAGTCCCCTCCTACCGGATCGGCCCCCTTGATGCCGCCCCGGAGGCCGGGATCGGAGCTGGAGAGATTCTGGGTGGCCTTGAGGTGGCACAGCACCTCTTCGGTCGGCTCGAGCCAGGTGGGATCGCCCGTGATCTCGTGCAGCCGGAGCCAGATGCAGACGGTCTGCGCCTGCCCCGTGAGACAGCTCCAGGTCACGGCCGGCGACCATTCGGAATCGAATCTCCCCGCCGTCCGGCCGCCCGGCTGCACGGCCCCGATCAGCGCGCGCGCGCCGATCTCCGCGCGCTCGAGCAGGTGGGACGACTCGAGCACCCTCCCTCCCTCGAGCAGACCCCGGATCGCATAGGCGAGGGTGTGCAGCAGCGGGCGCTCGGGATCGTAGAGGCAGCACGCCGGGATCCAGCCGTTCGCGTGTTGCCTCTCCGCCGCGGTGGCGAGGTACCGGGCCGCCGCCTCGACGAACCTCTCCTCCCCGAAGCGGACGCCCGCCTCCGCGAGCGCCCAGGCGGTGCGCGTGTTGTACAGCGTCGCGTCGGTCCGCGCGAAGCGCGTGAGGCCGGCGGCCGCCGCATCCGAGTCCCGCAGGATCGGGGCAAGATAGTGCCCCGCGCGGAGAGCCGCCTCCGCGAACGTCGCCTCTCCGGTCTCCTCCCAGGCGCTGAGCCAACCGAGGATCACCTGGCCCGTATTGAACACGGCGGGTGACCTCGTCTGTCCGACCACGCCCCCCTGCACCGCCCCCGAGGGAAGTTGCTCCTGGATCTCCCAGCGGGCCGCCCTACGGGCCCGGTCGGCGAGGTCCGGGCGTCCCAGACGCCGGGCGGCGTGGAAGAGCGTGGGGATGATGTAGCCCGTCGTTTCCGGGTAGGCGGGCTGCCACCCCCGCGAGCGGAAGTACGGATTCCAGGCGAGGCTAAAGCCGCGGGCGATCCCCGCGCTTCCGGTGGCGTCCTGTGCACGGCAGAGCCAGTCGACGGCCGCGACCAGATGCGGGACGTGGGACCGGTGGATGGGGTGCCCGCCGGCCCGCGTGACCTGCGACTCCTGGCGCACCTCGGCGCTCCAGACCGGCAGCGCCCGCACGTCGCGCAGGCCGCCCGACAAGACTGACGCGGCTCTCCTCAGCAGCGACGGATGCTCCGAGGTCGCTTCACTACTCATCTCGGCCTCCGGGGGTGAACGCTTCGGCGAATCGACGCAGGCAGCGATGGGTGGCGAGGTGGATCGGCCGAAGGGACCAGGCCGCTCCCTGACACCCGACGATCTCCGGTCCGAACGCCGTCTTGAACCGGTACAGCCCATGCTCCGCGTCGTCGGGGTCCGACGCGTGGGCCCCGGTGCCGCCCAGGCTGTAGAGCGTGCAGCCGCGATCGGCCAGCCAGCCGAGGATCCGCCAGTGAAGCCATCCGGCCGCGCTGCGCCGGTAGCCCTCCGCGGTGGATCCTCCGCGTAGATAGAAAGCGCGGGTCTCCGCCCACCCGACCATCGCCACGCTGAGCATCGTGTCCCCATCGAAGGCGGCGAACACCGCGACCCCCTGCCGGGACGCGTCGCTCTCCCCGGCGGCGGTCACCGGCGCCGCCGCCGGGGGGAGATCGGATCCGGCCAGCCGCTTGCGCCGCCGCCGGCCCGCCTCGCCGGCGGCCAGCCGCGCGGACCACTCCGTCTCGTCGAGGCGTCTCAGCTCCCACCCGGCTCGATCTCCCTGGGCGATGCGGCGGCGGAGCGTCGAGCCGAGGCGGGCCCGACGGTCCTCGGCCCGAAGATCGATCCGGACCCGGTACTCAACCCGCGCGCGCCGGAGGTCGCCGCCGGCGCCCGCGAGGGACGCCGTCGCGTCGAAGGAGTCCACCACCAGCTCGGCGCCGCCCGTGCTCCGGACCGCCCGCACCAGGGCGCTCAGCACTTCACGGCTCGCGCCTCCCCTCGTCGCGGGAACGGAGGGGAAGTAGGCGTGGTCCGCCCCGATCCCCACGCGGCACCGCCGCCGGACGCCCACCCCGACCGCTTCCGTCTCGCCCTCTCGTACGTACCGCGCGAAGAGCGGCGTCCCCGCGGGAGCCGCCCACCCGAGAGCCAGCGGCGAATGGAAGAACCCGCCGCCGCACCGGCGCACGGCCTCCGACCAGTCTCGCGACGGTCCGGAGCCGAAGGTCCAGCGCCCCGCGCCAGCCGGCGGGCCGGTCCCCGCGGCGGTGGACGGGTTTGCCAAAGAAGCGGATTCCGAGGAACTCATCGATTCGGCTCCATCGGCGTTTCCCAAGTCGGGTGGGGATAGAGCCCTCCCGGCACGAGCGCGGCGCGGCGCCTCGGGGGGGTGGGCGGGACAGGGTCGCGAAGGGGCCGCGGCGTCAGCACCGAGCCGAGCCCGATCAGGATCGCGAACAGGGAATACCCGTAGGCGGAGTACGCCTGGCTCAGGAAGAAACCGGTCACGGCGAACCCCACCATGGCCGTCGCAAGCGCATGCCCCAGCACCGCGCTGCTCCGCTCCGAAGGGCCCGCACCCCCGGGGGGCGTGCCGATCCGGCGCGCGGCGCGGAAGGCGCTCCACAGCAACCCCAGGAAGGAGGCGATTCCGAAGACGCCCAGCTCGGCAGCGATCTGGACGAACGAGTTGTGCGGCGCCGACCATTTGAAGCCGCGCCCGTAGAACTGGGTCTTCGCGAGCGGGGAGAGAGCCCCCTCCGCGGCATAGAACGCGTTGACGCCGACTCCGAGGAGGGGACGATCGGCCATGTATCCCAGGCCGCGCTTCCACACCTCCATCCTCCCCGATTCGGACTTCCCCGACCAGTTGTAGTCCTGGGTGGGGTTCAGCAGAGTGGACATCTTGGTCCAGTACCCGTCTCCCGCCAGGGCTATCAGGACGGCGACGGCCCCGACGACCGCCGGGATGCGGGCACGTCTCGGAACCACCCGACTCCCGAACAGCAGGTACCCCAGCGCCACGACTAGGCCGAGGAAGCCGCCACGCGAGCCCGTCTTCAGGAGCGCCAGGACGAACAGTGCGCCGGCGAGCAAAATCCCCGCGCGCCAGAGCGCGTGCGTTCGCCGCTGCAGGAAGAAGAGCGCCAGGGGAAGCGTGCAGACGAGCAGGAGCCCGAGATCGTTGGCGTCGTAGAAGTACAGCCCCGCCAGTCGGCCGTCCGCCTGTACGTCGAAGCGGACCAGCACCGCCCAGCAGTAGACGATGCCGCCGAGCACATGGACGCCGGCGAAGCGGGCGGCGTCCCCCGAGTCTCGGATGGCCGCGGCGAGGACCACCACCAGGACGATGGTCTTCAGGTGGTCTTCCACGAGGAAGCGGAAGCTGTGGCCCGGGAAGACGCCGCCCGGGACCGACAGCATCGAGAGCAGCAGGATGGCGCCCATCCACCTGGCGATCGGATGGCGCACCGCGCGAAGCGTCCGGTCAGGCCCGCCCGTGACCAGGTACAGGGCGATGGCGGCGACGCTCGCGAGCTCCGTGAGGTGAATCGGCTGCAGGATGGGAAAGACCTCCTGCATCCGCCAGACGAAGGTGAGGACCATCACGCTCACCATGCCCTGGTAGAGGGCCCAGACGGCTCCCTTCCCCTCTCGCGGGAGCGCCGCCCGGAAGACGGGAAAGGGCGGGCGGTGGGCGGTCGGCGTCATCCTCTCACCCTCCTCGCAGGGCGGTACGCGCGCTGTCGCAGCGGTGGACTTCGACGCGATAGAGCCGATAGTCGAGCCGCGGGGCCTGATAGGCGTCCTGGAGCGCGCACCGGGATCTCAGCCAGGGGGCGAAATCGCCGGCGTCGCCGACGATCCCGTGCCGCTGTACCGAGACCACCAGCCAGAGCTCGCGCTCTTCCCGGAGCCGCTGCTCCATCCGCTCCGCCGCGGTTCTCAGCTCGATCCCCCGGAGGTCGGGCGCGTAATGCCTCTGCAGGGCGATGGGCCAGGACGCGACCGTGACCTCCGGTGCGGTCTCCCGGATGAACTCGAACGCGGGGCGGTAGTCGAAGCGGGTTCCGCTGAGCAGATGGGAGAGGGCGGACGGCCCCATCGCCGCCACCGCGAGCAGCGCCGTCGCCGCCAGGACCCGCCCGCCCGCGACACCGACGCGGTCGTCGATCCATCCCACCAGCGCGCCGGCCGCCACGACCGCCAGGGGAAGCATCCCGATCGCGTAGTCCGCGTACGTGTCGCTCGCGAGGGCGGCGATGGCCAGGAGCGCGAGGGTCCCCGCGGACCCCACCAGCGTCAGCATGCCCCAGCGGCGCTGCCACGGAAGGAGGGGTGCCCGCAGGAGAAGGAGGGCGCCGAGAAGACCCGCGGCCGCGAGCGTGGGCGTCATCCAGTCGACGATCGCCGGCACGAGCAGGAGCAGCGCCTCCCCCCGCGTCCGGACCAGTTCCGCAGCGCGGTCTCGTTCTCCATCCATCGAAGGGTCGCCAGCCCCACGCCGAGCAGGGAAGCATACGGGATCCACAGGTGGGTCCACGCGCGCAGGGTCGGCCAGCTCCACCCGATCCGTCCCTCGGGCCGCACGAGGCAGGTGCCCAGCACCGCACCCGCCATCGGGAAGACGAAGCTCGGGTGGGTCGCCGACCCCAGGACGAGCGGCACCAGGGCCGCCAGGTAGTCGCGCCCCCGGTCCGTGACTAGCGCCCGGGCCAGCAGGAGGAGGAAGAGGGCGGACAGGAGGTAGACCAGGGACCAGTAGCGCGCCATGCCGGAGGCGTACAGGTGCCACGGGGAAAGCGTGAGCAGCAGCGCCGCGGCGAGGCCGGCGGTACGCCCCGCGACGCGCTCCGCGAGCCGCCAGGTGACGACGATCCCCAGCATGCCGAACAGGAAGGGGAGGGCGCGCAGGGCGAGGGGGCTCTCCGGAAATATAGAGAGCAGCGGGTGCTGGATCAGATAGTACAGCGGTCGCGCCTCGATCCCGGGGCGCAGTTGCACGTCGAAGAGGTGGGTCGACTCGAGGATCGTGTACAGCTCGTCCTGCTCGAACGGGAAGCGGCGCAGCCCGCTCGCCCGCAGCCCCGCGGCGAGCGCGAGGATGCCGACCAGGGCGAGCGGCACGCCGCTCTTCTCGTCCCGGGGCGGCGGCGGGCCTCCGGCGCCCGCGGGCGTCCCCTCCCCGGCGGATGGAGCGTTCCACCTCGCGACGTCGACGGGCCCCTGGTTCGACAGGCGAGTCGGCGGAGCGGGCATTTCAGCGCCCCGCCGCGAGGGAGCGGGTCCCCGGCTCGGCCCCGTCCGCGTAGATCGGGCGGAGGTGCGTCTCGTTGTACTCTCCCTGCAGGAGGCGCCCGCGGATCAGGAAGAGATCGAGCGCCATCCGGCTCGAGTCCAGCGCGAGATTGATGCGCGACCCCGGCTTGTGCGTCCAGTTGACCGGGACTTCCGCCACCCGGTAGCCCAGGTGCTGGGCGATGAGCAGCAGCTCGACGTCGAAGCAGAATCCGTTGACCCGCATGCGGGCGAACAGCTCGTGCGCGGCCCGGGCGCGGAAAAGCTTGAACCCGCACTGCGTGTCCACGAACCCCCGGATCGCCAGGAGCTTCACGAGCAGGTGGAAGCCCCGCCCGATCAGCCGGCGGTGGAGCCGCGCGTCGACATGTGTCTCCGGGCTGTCGATGGCCCGGCTCCCGATCGCGACGTCGGACCCGTTCGTGAGCTCTCTCTCGAGACGCTCCACCTCGGAGATCGGCGTCGCGCCGTCGGCGTCTGTGAACAGGATCAGGCGCCCCCGCGCGTTCGCGACGCCGGTCCGGACCGCGTACCCCTTGCCGCGGTTCTCGGGGAGTCGCACCAGGTGCAGCTCGCCGAGCCTCTCCTCCATCTCCTGCACCAGCTCGCTCGTACGGTCGCGGCTGCCGTCGTCCACCACGATCACCTCGCTCCGGCCCGCGCGGGTCCGGAGATAGTCCTCGATCTCGCGGAGCGTGTCCTCGAGGCGATGCTGTTCGTTGAAGGCCGGAATTACGATCGACAGATCAATTGGACGAGCCATGCCGCCTCCCACGGGGTAAGGAAGACGCGCCTCTCCGCCAGGGGACCGGCAGCGCGATGGAGAACTGGAGAACGAGGGCGGGAACCGACCTCTGAGCCGACCGTGAAATCGAGCCGACGGTATGGGCGTGGACGAAATGGAATGCGGGACGGGAAGCCGACCTCGAAGCGTGCGCTCCCCGTCCGGAGCAAATTCAGGTCCATCCCCGGGGGCGGCCAGCAACGCGCGGAACCGGCGCAGAATGCGCCATTCTCTTGCATCCGCGGGCTCCGTGCTCCCCACAGCCGCGGCGTGTCCGCCACATCATCCGGAAGCGCCGCGGGTTGAAACCGGCGCCTCGCACGGAGACCGGCGGGGTGGCACATGCGTTGCTCAGGTCGGAGTCCGTTCCGCCGTCCTCTCCGCTTCCCCACCGGGATTCTCTCTCTCCCTCCCCATTCCCGATGTGCGGCCTCACGGGTGTCTTCACCATGGAACCGGGGGTCCGCGCGGAGCTCGCGGGGTCGGTCGCATCGATGAGCGCGACGCTGACCCACCGCGGCCCCGACGACGCCGGCGTCTGGACGGATGCGGACGCCGGAATCGGGTTCGGGTTCCGGCGGCTGGCGATCGTGGATCTTTCCCGCGAGGGGCACCAGCCGATGCACTCGTCCTCGGGCCGGTACGTCGTCGCCTTCAACGGGGAGATCTATAACCACCGCGAGCTCCGGCGGGAACTCGAGCGATCGGGCCACCTCTTCCGGGGCACGTCGGACACCGAGGTCCTCCTCGCCGCGATCGAGGCCTGGGGGCTGGCGCGATCGGTGGCGCGGTTCGTCGGCATGTTCGCGATCGCACTCTGGGATCGCGAGAGCCGCACGCTCCACCTGGTCCGCGACCGCCTCGGGATCAAGCCGCTGTACGTCTTCTCCCGCCCAGGGACCGTAATCTTCGGATCGGAGCTCAAGGCGCTGGCGGCGGGCCCGGCCTTCGACGCCACGATCGATCCGCAGGCCCTAACCGCCTATCTGCGCTACCTCTACGTACCGGGGCCGCGCACGATCTTCCGGCACATTCGGAAGCTCGAGCCGGGACGGATTCTCGCCCTCGTGGACCCGAGGCTGGAGCTCCCTCCCGCCGTGCCCTACTGGTCCATGGCGGAGGTCGCCGAGGAGGGTGGCCGATCGGGAGGCCCCGTCTCGGAGGCGGAAGCGATCGAGGAGGGGGAAGCGGTGGTAGCGGACGCGGTGCGCCTCCGGATGCGCGCGGACGTACCCGTCGGCGCCTTCCTGTCGGGAGGGATCGATTCCTCCCTGGTGGTCGCCATGATGCAGCGCGTCGCCTCCCGGCCCGTCCGCACCTTCACGATCGGGTTCGCGGAGCGAGGCCACGACGAATCGGCCCACGCGCGCGCGGTCGCCGCCCACCTCGGCACCGACCACACCGAGGTGCTGCTCTGCGGGCAGGACGCGCAGCGGCTGATCCCGGACCTCCCGGACATCTTCGACGAGCCGCTCGCCGACCCGTCGCAGCTCCCCACCTTCCTCGTCTGCCGGGAGGCGCGCCGGGAGGTCACCGTCGCCCTCTCCGGCGACGGCGGGGACGAGCTGTTCGCCGGCTACAACCGCTACGTCAGCGGGGCACGGGTCGTGAACCGCGCACTCGCCATCCCGCGGCCGGTGCGAAAGTTGATCGCCGGGAGGGTGGAAGGGCTCACGACCGGAGCCTGGGACCAGGTCTTCGCGCGAATCGCTCCCGCGGTGCCCTCGCGCCTGCGCTACCGCATGCCCGGCGAGAAGCTGCACAAGATCGCCGCCCTGCTGCGGCGCCAGGGGGCGGGGTCCATGTACCGCTCGCTCCTCTCCGCGTGGCAGGACCCCGCCGAGCTCGTCCCGGGGCTGGAGGAGCCGCCGGCCGCGGTCGAGCGGATCCTCGCCGGCGGCACCCCGCTCGGCCTCGCCGAGCGGATGATGCTCGCGGACCAGGTCACCTACCTCCCGGACGATCTGCTGGCCAAGCTCGACCGCGCGAGCATGGCGGTGGGGCTGGAGGCGCGAGTTCCCCTCCTCGATCACCGGGTCGCCGCCTTCGCCTGGCGACTGCCGCACTCCATGCGCATCCGCGGGAACACGGGGAAGTGGATCCTGCGCCAGATCCTCCACCGGCACGTCCCGCCGGCCCTGGTCGAGCGGGAGAAGATGGGGTTCTCGGTGCCGATCGCCGAATGGCTGCGCGGGCCGCTGCGTCCGTGGGCCGAGGACCTCCTGACGCCCGAGGCGCTGCGGCGCTCCCGCATGCTGCGCCCCGAGCCGATCCGCGCCGCCTGGAGCCGCCTCAAGGAGGGAGATGCCCGGGCGGGACTCGCCATCTGGGCCGTCCTCGTCTTCCAGGGCTGGGCGATGCGGTGGACGCGATGACCGCCCCCCGGCCCTTCCACGCGGCCCCTCCGGCGCCTCCGGGTCGGGGGCGGATGCTGCTGATCAGCTACCACTTCCCTCCCACCACGGCCACGGGCGGTCAGCGCTGGCAGAAGATGGTGCGGATCGCCTACGAGCGCGGCCTGACCTTCGACGTCGTCACGCTGGAGCCGTCCGCTCTCGCCGCGCCCCAGTGGAGCCTCCTCGAGCAGCTGCCGCCCGGAACGCGCCTGTTCGGCGTCGCCCCCCCACCCGCAGGGCGCCATCCGATCGCGGGCGCGCTGCGACGGCTCCTGAAGCGCTCGCGCCGCCGAAACGCGGGGATGGCCGCCCCCGCCGCGGCGGACGGCGCCGCGACGGCGCCGACGGTACTGAGGCGTCCCGACATCCGCTGGAGGCTCACGCCCGGCGGGGCGAAGCGCGCCTTCCGCGCCTGGCGGGATTTCGCCGAGGAGGGCCGCTGGGCTCGAGCCGCGACCGGCCTCGGCGCTCGCCTCCTCGGCAGCGGCTCCTATGATGGGATCGTCACCTGCGGTCCGCCCCACAGGATACACGCGGGCGGAGCCGCCCTCGCGCGCCGATTCGGCCTACCCCTGGTGATGGACCTCCGGGACCCCTGGAGCCAAGTCCCGGGCCTCCCGCCGGAGATGGCGACGCCCCTCTGGTTCGCCCTCGCGCGGCACCACGAGCGGAAGTCCGTGCGCGCCGCCACCCTCGTGGTGTCGAACACCGAGCCGGCGCGCCAGGCGCTGATCCAGGAGTACCCCGCGCTCCGCGACCGCTTCATCACGATCCGCAACGGATTCGACGACGGTTCGGCCCACCCGCCGCGCCATACCGACAGGTTCGTGATCGCCTACGCCGGCAACATCTACATCGATCGCGATCCCCGACCGATCCTGAGAGCCGTCGCCCGGCTGGTGGAGAGCGAGGGGTTGACGCCGGACGACGTGGGGGTCCACTTCATTGGCCACGTCTTCGAATTTGGGGGGGTGCCCACGATGGAGCTGGCACGGGCGCTCGGGGTGGGAGACGTTGTGTCCTGCTTCCCGCGCTGCAGCCGGGCCGACCTCTTCCAGCACCTTTCCGAGGCCGCGGTGCTGGTGAGCCTTCCGCAGGGAACCGACCTCTCCATCCCCTCGAAGATCTTCGAGTACATGCAGTTCCATGCGTGGCCCCTCGTCCTCGCCAGGGCGGGGAGCGCGACCGAGACTCTGCTGCGCGGGAGCCGCGCGGACGTCGTAGACCCGGACGACGAGGAAGCGATCGCGGCGGTCGTGCGGCGGCGCTTCCACGAGTTCTCCCGGGGCATCCGCTGCACCCCTCTCGTCGAGGACGCTCGCTTCAGCCGCCGCGAGCAGGCGGAGCGGCTCTTCGGAGAGATCGACTCACGCATCCTCGGAAGCAGACCCCCTCTCCAGGCCCATGCCCAATCTGCGGACTGAAGCGGTACGGGAGTACTTCGATCGAAACGTCGACGAGTGGGACGAATTCCGCTACCGGGACCAGACCTACGTCGGGCGGGCGCGGTTCGCGGGCGAGTTCCTGCGACGGCTCTCCGTCCCCTCGCGGATCCTCGACCTCGGCTGCGGCACCGGCAGGCAGACGCTCGACGCGCTGCGGGCCGGCCACCACGTCGTCGCGATGGACGTCTCGCTCGAGATGGCGCGCGACGCCCCGGATCGGCCCGCGCTCGTCGTCGTGGCCGACGCGACGGCGCTGCCGTTCCGCGACGGGAGCCTCGACGCCGCGATCGCCCTGGGCCTGATCGGCTTCGTGCCGGATCGCGAGGGGCTCTGCGGCGAGCTGCGCCGAGTCCTCGGCTCCGGCGGGCAGATCGTGTGCGACGTGGGCAACCCGGAGGACCGCGTCCTCCTCCGGCGTCTGAGCCGGGTGCTGGAAGTTCCGCTCGCGGCGCTGGGACGGATCGCGACGCGGCGCCCGCCGCCGGCCGGGCAGGAGCCCGGCCCGTCGTTCTACGCCTCCCACTTCACGAAGTGCGCGCCGGAGGATCTGCGCGCCCTGCTCGCCCGGTTCGGATTCCAGGTCATCGCCGAAGGGGGGGCGGGATTCGGAGAGCTGCAGCTCCGCAGCCGCCATCTCCTTCCCTGGCGCATCGAGATGGCCGTCACGCGCCTCCTCAACTGGAGCAGCCGCCGCTTTCCCATCCGTTTTCTGGCGCGAAACGCGTTGATCTACGTGGTCGGCGCGCGGCGGACGGCCCGCGGAGCGCCGCCGACCGCTTCGACGGCCCAGGCGCCATGAACATCCTGTTCGCCGCGAATTTCGACACCGGCACGGGGTACGCCTGGAAGACGATCGAAATGGTGTATCGGCGGGTCGGCGAGCGACTGGCCGCGGCCGGCCACCGCGCCTTCATCAGCTATCCGTCGTTTCATGGCGGGCTCCCGGTCTGGACCCGGGATTCGCCTCTCGAGGTGCTGCAGATGGACTTCGCGGAGGCCGCCGGACCCGCGGCGCTCTGGCGTACCCTGCGCGCGCTCCGCAGGCACCGGATCTCGGTGCTCTACCTCACCGACCTCTCCACGATCTCCTGGCGGTATCCGCTCTTCCGGTGGGCGGGGGTGAAGGCCATCGTGGTGCACGACCGTACCTCGGGAAGCCGGACGGAGCGTCCGCCGTGGGTACTGGGGCTGAAACGCGCGGCCCACCGGAGGGGGCCGTTCGCCGCCGACCGCTTCATCGGGGTGTCGCGGTTCGTCGCCGGCCGCCTCCTGGGGGTGAACGGCACTCCGCCCGACCGGACGTTCACCGTCTACAACGGGATCGATTTCGCGCCCTATCGTTTGGCCGACCGAGCGGCGCTTCACCGCCTTCTGGGGCTCCCGCCGGGCGCGGCGATCGTCTTCGCCGCCGGACGCATACAGCCCTACAAGGGATTCCACGTGCTCCTCGACGCGGCGGCCATCCTCGCGCGGGAGGGGATCGAGGGGCTGGCGATCGTGCTCTGCGGGGAGGGGGCCGCCCTCCCCGAGCTGCGCCGGCAGGCGGAGAGGCTGGGCCTGCAGTGCGTCCACTTCCTCGGCAAGCGCGACGATGTTCCCGCGCTCCTCTCCTCCGCCACCCTGAGCGTGGTCCCCTCGCTCTGGTCGGAGGCCTTCGGCCTCTCCGTGGTCGAGGCGATGGCCGCGGGAGTGCCGGTCGTCGCCTCCGCGATGGGAGGCATCCCCGAGCTGGTCGAGGACGGGGTTTCCGGGGCGATCGTGCCGCCGGGGGAGGCGGAGGCGCTGGCGGCGGCGATGGGCGCGCTGCTGCGAGATGCCGCGCTCCGCTCGCGCATGGCGGAAGAGGGGCGGCGGAGGGCCACGCGTCGGTTCTCGATCGACGGGACGGTGGAGGCCCTGCACGAGGTGCTGAATGGAGTGCTCGAAGAACCGGGGCCGTACGAAACCCGGCGGGTCCCGGCCCCCTCCGCGATCACTCGATCTCCACCAGCTCGACGTCGAAGACGAGGGTCGAGTTGGGGGGGATGACGCCGCCGGCGCCCTCCTGGCCGTAGGCCAGCTCCGGGGGGATCACCAGCTTGCGGCGCCCGCCGACGCGCATCCCCGTGACCCCCTGGTCCCACCCCTCGATCACCTCGCCGGCGCCGACGCGGAAGACGAAGAGCTGGCCGCGATCCCGGCTGCTGTCGAACTTCGTCCCATCCGGGAGCCATCCGGTGTAGTGCACCGCCACCCGGTCGCCCGGCGCGGCCGTGGCGCCACCTCCCTCGCCCATGTCCTCGTAGTAGACGCCGGAGGGGAGGCGCGTCATCTCGTCGATCGACACGTCCAGCTCGGGCGCGTAGGGGACCTCCGCCGGGGCCCCCGTCCCTCCTTCCGCCACCCCCTCCGCCGGCTCCCCGCCCGCCTCGCACCCGGCAAGCAGCAGCGCGGCCAGCAGCGCCCCTCTCCTCATGCGGCTCATCGAATCGTCTCCGTCGAAGGAATGAGTGGAGCTCCGGAACGACGTCCCTCGCCCAGGGCAAGGTAATGGAAGCGCGCGCCGGACGCACCTACGGCGCGGCGGAGTCCCTCCCCACCCGGCGGATGGGGGGGTCATGGAGGCCGGGGAGGGGCCGGAGGCGCGACCCGCCGGCGCTACGCGTGCGCCGGCCGGGCCTCGCGCGCTTCGCCCTTCTCCCGGCCCAAGGCGGCATCGAGGCTGAAGCGGCCGGGGCCCGCGGCCGCGAAGAAGAGGAAGACGAAGGAGTAGAGCGCCGCCAGCTCGCCCAAGTTCAGGACCGGCCAGAACCCCCGCGGCGCGTGCGCCATGAAGTAGGCCGCCGCCATCTGGCCGGCGAGCACGAAGGCGACCGGACGGGTCAGGAGCCCGAGCGCGATGAGCGCGCCCCCGAAGAACTCCAGGACCCCGGCCAGTCCTATCAGCGACAGGAGCGCGACAGGATCGCCGTCGCCAAGCCAGCCGAACAGCTTCTGCGCGCCGTGCTGCATGAAGAGAAGTCCCGTCACGATCCGCAGGATCCCCTGCAACTCCGGCCGGTAGCGCTCCAGGAAAGTCATTCGCATCTCCTCCGTGATGAGATTCGAGGGAAAGATCGAGCTACTCCGCCCCGCATCCGAGGCGGGGCCGCTCGGCGGCCGAGCGGCCGAGCGTGCGCAGGAGCTCGACCGCCCGCCGCTGCTCCTCCTCGCCCAGCGCCTCCACCAGCTGCTCGATGCACGCGGCGTGCTCCGGGAAGGTGCGCGCGATCAGCTCCTCCCCCGCGGGAGTGAGGGCCGCATAGCGTGCCCGCCGGTCCTCGGGGCACTCCCGGCGCTCAACCAGCCCCTTCTTCTCCAGGCGGTCCACCAGGTAGGTGATCCCGCCGCTCGAGACGAGGATGCGGCGCTGCACCTCGCCGAGCAGCAGGGGACCCTTATGGTAGAGGACCTCCAGGATGCCGAACTCGGTGAGCGTCAACCCGCGCTCGGCGACGTTCGCCTGGAGGTGGTCCTCGACGGTCCTATGGGCGCGGGCGAGGACCACCCAGAGCTTGAGCGCGAGCGACCGGCCCGCCTCGGGAGCGGTCCCGCCCGAGGATTCGCTGATGTTCATCTCACCACAAAGATATCTCGCCCCACCTCTCCGTCAAGGCGCCCGGCGCTTGACACCGGGACGGGCGCAGCCTATCAAGGTCCACAACGCGCGCGGCCCCCCCCACGGACCCGGAGCTCCCGTCTGATGTACCTGTACTCTTCCCAGCTCCGCGAGCTGGTCGCCCGTGCCCGGACGGTGGCGACGGAGGTCGTCGCCGCCCACGCCGAGGCGGAGGACCGGGACGCGCGCTGGCCGGAGCCTGCCATGCGGGCGCTCGCCGGCGCGGGGCTGCTCGGGCTGCACGTCCCGGAGGAGCTGGGCGGGCATGGGGAGGGGCTGCTGGGGTTGGTCGCCGTCTCGGAGGTGCTGGGGCGGGAGAGCGGCTCCACGGCTCTCTGCTTCGCCATGCACTGCGTGGGGACGGCGGTGATCGCCGCCAAAGCGACCGACTTCCACCGCGAGGAGTACCTCCGCCCGATCGCACGCGGCGACCACATCACCACCCTCGCCCTCAGCGAGCCCGGGACGGGCGTCCATTTCTGGATCCCGGAGACCCGCCTCTCCCGCTCCGGCGGGGGGTTCGAGGTGGAGGGGACGAAGAGCTTCGTGACGAACGGGGGGCGGGCGGACTCCTACGTGGTCTCCACCTCCGCGGCGGAGGCGGCCTCGGGCGAAGGGACCTTCAGCTGCGTTCTCCTCGATGCCGGCGCGGAGGGGATGGAATGGCAGGCCCCCTGGAGCGGGCTCGGCATGCGCGCCAACAGCTCACGAACGGTGCGGCTGGAGGGGGTGAGGGTGCCCGGCCGCAACCTCCTTGGCGAGGAGGGGGACCAGCTCTGGTACGTCTTCGAGGTGGTGGCCCCCTACTTCCTGATGGCGATGGCGGGGACATACCTGGGGGTGGCGCACTCGGCCTTCGAGGTCGCGCGCGAGCACCTCGGCACCCGCCGTCACAGCCACACGGGCGAGCTGCTGGGAAGCAGCCCCGTCCTGAGCCATCGGCTGGGAGAGCTCTGGACGCGGCTGGAAGCGACCCGGCAACTGGTCTACTCGGCCGCCGGACAGTCGGACCAAGGGGAGGCGGATTCGCTCGTCTCGGTGCTCGCGTGCAAGGCGGCCGCGGCCGACGCCGCGGTGGCGATCACCAACGAGGCGATGACCCTCGCGGGGGGCGCCGCCTACCGCGAGAACAGCAAGCTCGCCCGCATGCTGCGAGACGCCCGCGCCAGCCACGTCATGTCCCCCACCACCGACGTCCTCCTCACCTGGGTGGGCCGGGCCCTTCTCAACCAGCCGCTGCTGTGAACGGGGTTCGGACCATCGCTCTGGTCTCCGACGCGCCCGGCGAGCTGCGGGAGCGGCTCGCGGCCGCGGGAAGCGTCACCGAGATCCCGCTCGCGCAGCTCGGTGCGGGGTCGCGCCCTGAGCTCGAGGCCGCGGACTGCGCGGTGGTCGTGGCGGATCCGAACGCGGCTCTCTCCGCCGTCCGCCGGCTCCACTCGCTCGCGCCGGCGCTCCAGGTGGTTCTGTCGGTCCCCGACGCGGAGCGCCGGCAGCTGGAGCGGGCCCTCCTCTTCTCCCCCGGCCTGGGGGAGGTCTGGCTTACCGCCCCGCGGGAGGTGGACGCGGACAAGGTGGAGGCGGCGGCGGAGGTCACGAGGCAGCGCCGCCGCTACAGCGCGACCCGCCTTCAGATCGAGGAGGACCTTGCCGTCGTCGAGCCGCAGAGAGGCCGCCGCGCCCTGGTGTCCGACGCCTACCTGGCGTCCCTCCTCCAGGTTCTCCCGCACCCGGTGATCTCCATTGACGACCGCGATCGCGTGCTCTCCTGGAATCCGGCGGCGGAAGCCTTCTTCGGGCTCTCCGCCGCCGAAGCGGTGGGGCGCGACGTGCTCGACGCGCTGCGTCCGGAGAACCGCGCGGGGCTGGAGCTGGGACTCGCCGAGGGCGCGCGCTCGGTCCATCGCGGCGAGGGGGCCTTCCTTCGCCCCGGCGGGGACCGCATCGCCGAGGTGACCGTGGTTCCGGTGGACGCCGCGGGGCACCGCGTGCGCTCGGTCGTGCTGCACGACGTCACGGCCATGCGCCGGACGCAGGGCGCGCTCGAGCGTCAGGCCGGGGAGCTGGACGCGCAGCGGGCGCGTCTCCAGGAGCAGGCCGCCGAGCTCGCCCGCGTCAACCTCGAGCTGCAGAAGCGCTCGTCAGAGCTGGAGAACGCCCTCGCCGCCCGTAACCGCTTCTACGCGGCGATGAGTCACGAGCTGCGCACCCCCCTGAACGCGATCATCGGCTACAACTCGCTGCTGCAGGACGGAATCTACGGCGAGATGGAGCCGAAGCAGGCGGAGGCGGTCGAGAAGTCGCAGCGCGCCGCACGGCACCAGCTGGAGCTCGTCAACGACGTGCTTGACCTGGCGAAGATCGAGGCGGGACGCATCGAGCTGCTCGTGGAGCACGTGCACTTCCCCGAGATGCTCGCGGACCTGCTGGCCACCGTGCGACCGATGGCGGAGGAGCGGGGCTCGGAGCTGCGCCTGCGGGACGACGGCGATCCGCTCACCGTCGTCACCGATCCCCGGCGCGTACGGCAGATCCTGCTCAACCTGCTGAGCAACGCCGTCAAGTTCGGGGAGGGAAGCCCGATCGAGGTGGGATGGAAGCGGCGGCCGGAGGGAGGGGTGCGCGTGGACGTCGCCGATCACGGGCGCGGGATCGCACCCGAAGACGTACCGCGGATCTTCGACGAATTCATGCAGTTGGAATCGCGGCAGGCGGGTGGGACGGGCCTGGGGCTGCCGATCTCGCGGCGGCTGGCGGAGGTGCTGGGTGGCTCGCTGGAGGTGCGCTCCGCCCCGAGGAGAGGGAGCACCTTCTGCCTCACCCTCCCCGCCTCCCTCCCTCCCGAGGCGCCGGGGCCGTCCGACCCGCCCCCGCCGACGCGGGGATAGGCGCCTCCTCCGGGCGCCGCGCCGCGGGTGGCCCTACGGGCGGGACCGCCAGCGCGGAGGCGGCGAGCAGCACGAAGGAGAGCCACACCAGGTCCGCCAGCAGCAGGTGGAAGAGCTGCAGCCAGAGCGGGGCGAGGAGGATCACGTTCACGGCCCCCGCCAGAAGCTGCGTCCCGTAGAGGGCGAGCACCAGCGCGGAAAGCCGCCGGGTGGCGGCGGAGGGCCGCAGGCGGGCCGCCCACCTCGCCACCCCCACCAGGTACGCTCCCACCAGCACGGCGAGCAGCGGATGGAGCTTGCGGAGCTGGAGGAGCGGGTGGGCGTCGGCGGAGAAGCTCAGCCGCAGCCCCTCCGCGAGGGAGGACGAGGGAAAGAGGGTGTCGCCCAGCGCGGCGATCGCTCCGCTCGCCCCCACCGCGAGCATCCCCACGACCCCGGCGCCCAGTGCGAGCCGCAGCCCCCCCCTCCCCTCCCGCCGCACCGGCGGCCCCTCGGAGGTCCACCAAGCCGTCAGCGCGATCGAGCCGATGAGGAGGAAGGTGTTGATGAGGTGGGCGATCATCCAGTAGGCGCGCGCCATTGAGGCGTTCTCCGCCACCAGCTCCAGCAGCACCAGCCCCGCCCCCACCAGCGCTTCCAGGATCATGAAGCCCATCGAGAGCTTCGCCCCGAGCCGGACCCGGTGCCCCGCCGGGTAGGCGCGGATCGCCCACACCAGCAGCGCCGCCACCGACAGCAGCGCGAGCCCGCTGGTGATGCGATGCGTGAACTCCACCAGCGTCTCCAGCTCCGCCGCGCGCGGAACCACCTCGCCGTTGCAGAGGGGCCAGTGGCTGCCGCACCCCGCCCCCGATCCGCTGGCGCGCACGAAGGCTCCCCAAAGGACCACCAGCAGGTTGTAGGCGAGTACGCCCCAAGCGTAAGGTGCAAACCGGCCGGGCTTGCTCATCGTTATCCTCTTCGCGCGGAATCGCTCTCGGAAGCGGCCTCCAAGATAATACCTCCCGCCCGCCCTCAACCACCCCGCCGCGGACCCCCGTGGACGAGCTCCAGCCTGACGCCCATCTTCCCCTGTTCCCTGTTCCCTATCCGTCGTACTCCTCCTCGATGAGGCGCCAGCTCGCGCGGTTCGAGACGGTGTCGAGGATCGCCTTCAGGAGGCCGATCACGATGGGGCCGAGGACGACCCCGGCTAGGCCGAAGGTGTAGACGCCGGTGACCAGCCCCACCAGCATCCAGTAGAAGTCGAGGACCTGTGACTTGTCGGCGGCGAGCTTGGGGCGGAGGTAGGTGGAGATGAAGAGGGTGTTGACCCCCGCCCCCACTCCCACGACCAGCAGCGCCGCCAACGGCTCGTCCGCGAAGATCAGGAGCCATCCCGCCACCGGGAGGTAGACGCTCCAGGAGCCCACGACCGGAAAGAAGCCGATCACGAAGGCGACCACGGCGAGAACCGCCGCCAGCGGCACCTCGAGCACCAGGAAGAGCACGAAGAGGATCGTGGACTTCATCACCTGCGTGACCAGCGACGAGTAGATCGCCCCATAGAGCACCCCCCGGACGTTCCGCTCGAGCGCGCCCACCAGCTCCGCGTAGCGGCCGGGAATCTGACTGCGGAGTTGCGCCCCCAGCATCTCGCCGCGGGTGAGGATGTAGAAGGCGGTGAAGAGGAAGAGCGTCGCGGCGATGGAGAAGCTCCCCAGCGACCGGCCGATGGCCGCCGGGAGGTCGTCGGCCAGCGCGGCGATCTTCGCCACCCCTCCGCGCACCGTCCGGTCGACCCGCTCCCTCGAGACCCCCTCGTCGTCGTCCTCGTCCCCCTCGCCTTCATCCCGCTCGGGGCCGACCCAGGGAAGGCGCCGCGCCTCGCGCGAGATCTCGCCAGCCACCTCCTCCTGGTGCGTCACCACGTACTCCGCCACCCGGATCACCTCGAGATAGCTGTACAGCACGACGGCCACGAGAGGGACGATCAACGCGGTCAGGGTGAGCAGCGAGGAGAGCCGACGCCGCCCGCCGAGCCGGCCCGCGAGCCGGCGGTTCAGCGGCCCCAGGTAGAAGGCGATGATGAGCCCCAGGAAAGCCGCGATGATCACCGTGCGCACCATCCAGAGGAACAGCGCCAGGACGAGGGCGAAGAGTACGGAGGTGAGGACGATGCGGCGGAGCTCGGGGAGAGTCAGCTCGGCCACGCGCGAGCCGAGCCGACGGTCGAGGCGGCGCCGGTCGGCCGGTCCGCCGCTCCTCGGTTCGATCGGGCTCACGCGAGCCCGGCTGGTTCGGCGCGAGCGGGGGACGGCGCCCGCGTCCCGCGGGAGAGGACGCTGGCCGCCGCCATGTGGCCGGTGACGTTGACGGTGGTGCGGAACATGTCGGGGATGGTGTCGACTCCCAGGAGAATTCCGAGCCCCTCGGCCGGGACGCCGGCCGCGAGCAGGACGGGGGCCATGATGAAGATCGAGCCGGCGGGGATCGCGGGGATGCTGAAGGTGAGCAGCACCGAGGTGAGGGTGATCGTCAGGAGCTGCGGCATCCCCAGCTCGATCCCGTAGAGCCGGGCCACGAAGAGCACTCCCGCCGGGATGCCGACCGCGCCTCCCACCCGGAAGACGGAGGCGGAGAGCGGGAGAAGGAAGCTGATCACCTGCGGCGGGAGGCGCAGGCGCCGCTCCGACTCCTCGATGAGCGCCGGGAGGGCCGCCAGCGAGGAGCGCGAGCTGAAGGCGACCGTCTGCCCGGGCAGAGCCGCGCGGGCGAACTCCGCGAGCGGCACGCGCCCCAGGAGGACCCCCGCCGGGTAGAGCAGGAGCGCCATCGTCGTCAGCGAGAGCAGCACCACCACGCCGACATAGAAGGCGAGCATCCCGGCGGCCGAAATCCCCATCCGGGTGGCGAGCGGGAGGGCGAGAGCGAAGACCCCCACCGGCGCCGCCGCCAGCACCCACTGCACCAGCACCAGCACGGCGTCCGCCGCTCCCCGGAAGACGAGGATCACCTGCGCGCGGACCTCCTCCGCGACGCGGGTGAGGGCGAGACCGAAAGCGAGCGCGAAGACGATGAGCGGAAGCATCGCCCCGTCCGCCGCGGCCCGCACCGGGTTGGTGGGGACCAAGCCGACCAGCCACTCGGCGACGGAGGGAATCTGCTCCGCCCCCTCCGCCGCCACGCCCACCGTCCGTGCCGCGCCGGCCCGCAGCGAGGCCGACACCGCCGGATCGATCGCCAGCAGGCGGAAGACCGGTGCGGCGACCCCCACCACCAGCGCCGCGGTGAGGAAGAGGAGGACGAGGAAGAGGAGGAGGGCCCTCCCGCCGAGGCGGCCCACGGTGCCCACGTCGGAGCCGGACCCCACGCCCACCACCAGGAGCGAAAAGACCAGCGGGACGACGGTCATGCGGATGGCGTTGACCCAGAGCGTCCCGATCGGCTCCACGAGGGAGACGATCCCGGGCGCCGAGGGGGAGGCCGTAGCCGAGAGGGCCAAGCCGCCGGCGAGGCCGGCGATGAGGCCGATGAGAACGCGGGAGGTGAGGGACACGCCGCCAATCTATGCCGCCGCCCCGGGTGTGGACAATGCACGGAGCGAAGGGTATGATGGCGCGGACCGCCGCGGTGGCCGCCGCTCCACTCCTCCCGCCTTCCCGAGCCCGATGCGCGAGTCCGCTTCCCGCCGAGCCCTGCCACTCGCCCTCGCCCTCGTTCTCCTCTCCGGCGGCGCCTGCGCCCCGACGCTGGCCCGCCCGACACCGTCCAACACGACCGTGATCGTCGTGCGGCACGCCGAGCGCGCCTCCGAGAGCGATCCGGACTCGCCGCTCAGCCCCGCGGGCGAGGCACGGGCCGTGGCGCTCGCCGCGGCGCTCGCGGACGCGGGGATCGGCACCCTCTTCGCCACGCAGTACCGGCGCACCCGCGACACCGCCCTTCCCCTGGCCGAGCGGCTGGGCCTGCCGGTGCGGGTGGAGGAGACGGGGGGGAGCGCCGAGGAATCCGCCGCCGCGCTGGCGCGGAAGATCCGCTCCGAGCACGCCGGGGAGACGGTGCTGGTAGTGGGACACAGCAACACCGTGCCGCCGATCGTCCGCGCGTTGGGCGGCGCCGAGGTGGGACCGCTGTCGAGCGGCGACTATGACAACCTCTTCGTGGTTCTCGTCCCCTCGGAGGGGCCGGCGCGCACCCTCCGCACCCGCTTCGGAGCGCGGGATCCGTGACGGGGTGAAGACGGCTGCGCGAGAAGGAACCTGTCATTCCGAGCGCCAGCGAGGAATCCGAAGCCTGCTTCGCGCGCCATCGTCCGCCTTGAGATTCCTCACTACGTTCGGAATGACAAACCGCGGGTGGCGGAAGTCGCGGCTATCGCCTGGTGCGCGAAGCGCAGCATCACGAAAACGGGAAGCCCGCCTGCGCGGTCTCCGGAACGGCCGGCAACGGTGCGGAACTGGAGTTGGCGAAGGCCGACTTCCCCTCCCTGTTGCGGCGACTTCAATCACCCGCCGCCCCGACACCCGAAACCGAGGGTCCGGCATCGCAAACGGATGCCGGCCCTTGGTTACCTTGTCCACCTTGTCACCCCGGAACCTGCGGCAGTGGTGCAGGGGGGACGAGAAATAGGCATGTGAAACCCCGCCTGAGGCCCTGCTAAAGGCGTTCTTTCCGGAACGAATCCTCAGACGCGGAGGCACCCCGATGTCATGCGTCCACACGATCGCTTCTCGACCGCACGTGCAAGGCAGTTCGGCGCCGCTGCGGCTGCGCCACTCCGCCAGTGACCCGACAGACGGGGCGGGGCTGCTGCTCCCGCGCTGCCTCTTGGACCGTGTGAGACTCGTGCAGCGCCTCGACATCGATGTGTCCTGGCTGCGCGGCGACGGCGATGTAGAGGCCGAGGCGGTCGCAGAGCTCCGTGGGGGATGGAGGCGTTCGACTCACGCTGATCGGAGGCGTCGGAGTCTGGGCTCATTCAGGGACGCTGGAGGCGAACAAACATGGATGTCGGCCGGCCTGATGTGACGCGAACGCTGTCTACGACTGCCGTTCGGTAGCCTTCCTGATCGACCGTCAGCTTCCACCTCGCCGTGGGCAACGGGAAGGAGTAGAGCCCTGCACCCGGCGTCCCACCCTCGATACCGCCGAGCTTCATTCCAGCGGGCGCCACGATGCCGAAGAAGTTCACGCTATCGGATGTCTCCGCTCCGATGCGGGCTCCGTTCAGCAGCGCTCCTGTGATCGCATCGCGCGCCTCGAGCCGGACGTTATGGGATGGGGAGATTGCTTCCGCCACCCGTACGCGGGCATTACTCGAAGCATCCCGTGCACTCGCGCTCACCTCCTTCATCATTTCATCCGCGCGGAGGGCGGTGACGACACCGGCCACGTTGACGGAGAGCGCGGCTGTGTCCGAAACGCTCCAGGTGATCGTGCGATCGAGGAGCGTGTCGCCGCGAGCGCTCAGAGCGACGGCCGTGAACGGAAGCCCCTCGCCCACCCCAACGATCGCGTCGCTCGGCGAAACGATGATGGTCGCCGCCGGGATCGGGTTCACCGTGATCGCTGCCTGGCCCTCCTTCCCCTCCGCGCTCGCGCGGATTAGTACACCTCCCCAGGCTATGGCCGTAACGACTCCAGAGGAAGAGACTCGGGCGATCGCCGTATCCGAGCTCGACCATGTTACCTGTTTACCAGCGATTTCGGCCGATTGCGCATCCAGCACGGCCGCCCTCAATCGCCGGGTGGTGCCGACCTGAAGGGACAGCGTATCCGGGAAGACTTTTACGGAGCTTACGATGGGTGTCTGGGGATTCGGAGGTGGGAACGGCCCCGTGGTATCTGTGGCATCTCCTCCGCTGCAGGCACCTATGAGGAAAAGGCCGAGAAAAAACGGCATCGTACGGGTAGAGCGCAAAGGATCCTCTGCTGCAAGGAGTGTCGATCTCGCCCGGCGGATCGCCTACGGGAGCTGTTCATCTCGTCGTTATCAGCAAACCCTGTCCGGGAGCGGACCACGCCTGCCCCGAAGACGTACGTGCAACTCCGGTGGACCGAGCCGCTGCGAGCCCAGGAGCGCCTCAGCGCCACTTCCACCGCCCGGTCCCTACTTCCCGGAGGCGAGATCGGACAAGTCGCCATGCCGGTGCAGGATCCCGGTTCACCCCCTCACGCCGAGCACCGCTCGCACGGGCACATCGCCCGCAGGCTGTCGAACGGGTAGATGCCGGTCCGGTGGCCGTCGCTCCAGTCGAATCGGAGCGCGTAGCGGCCGACGTACTGGATCTGCTCGGGGTACACCTCCTCCGAAACGGTCGAGGGGTCGAGGATCGGGCGGCCGGTCATCTCCTCGACGCAGCCGGCGCAGGGGCAGCGAAGGCGCAGGTAGCGGGACTCGAACTCGGAGACGTGCCCGTCGCGCCAGCGGATGCGCAAGCGGCTGTCGTCCTCGGTGGGGCCGATCTCCTCCGGTACGTTCCGCACCGTCACCTCGCCTGCGTGGCCGGCGACAGCGAGGCCAGGAGGCGCTGGATCAGGCCGTCCTGCTGGTCGTTCTGGATCCAGCGCGCCACCACCACGAGGTCGTTCTCCGGGTCCACGTAGACCAGGTTCGTGCCGTTCCCGATGTGCGCGAAGGCGCTCTCCGGGGCGCTGGGCCAGCGGGTTCGGCCGGGGTTCAGGAACCAGTTCATGAAGCCGTAGTCCGGCTGCGCGGGGGTGGGCGTCAACGCCATCCTCACCCACTCCTCGGAGAGGATCTGCCGGTCCCCCCACCGCCCGCGCCGCAGGGTGAGCAGCCCGAAGCGCGCCTGGTCCCAGGCATTGATGAACATCCCGCCGCCCCAATGCCCGCCGCCGCTCACCGACTGCATCGCGAGGCCGTCGATCAGCACCCATGAGTTCTCGTAGCCGTACCAACGCCAGGTGCGCGAGGCGGCGATCGGGTCCATCACCTCCTCGCGCAGCACTTCCGGCAGCGGACGCCTCCAGACGTTGAGGGCGGCGAGCGCCAGCACGTTCACCCGCACGTCGTTGTACTCGTACGCGGACCCCGGCTCGCGCCGCGGCCGGGTGAGCCAGGTCGAGGCGTCGCGGTCGGGACGGTCCGCCCACTCCGGCTTCCCCCAGAGCGTCCCCTCCCAGTCGCTGACCTGCCGGAGCAGGTCGTCCCAGGTGATCTTCCGGTTGTGCTCGGTGTCGAAGAGATCGAGCGGAGCCGACTCGCCCAGGCTCTCCGGGCTCCCACGCTCCGCCACCCCCAGGCTCCGCACCTCGACGATCGGGCCCATGTAGTCGCGCACCGGATCCTCCACGCTGCGGATCAGCCCGCGGTCGACGGCGAGGCCGACGGTGGAGGAGAGGAAGCTCTTGGTGACGCTGAAGGTCATGTCCACCCGGTCCGGCTCCCCCCACTGCGCGACGACGTAGCCGTTGCGGACGACGACCCCGGTGGCGTCGCCGCGGGGCTTGAAGGGACCGATCCCCTGCCCGAGGGGCTCGCGGCCGAAGGTCTGGTAGTGCGCCACCTCGAGGTCGCGCGGCGCGCGCGCCTCGGCCTCCTGCGCGAACCGCACCGCCTCCTGCAGCCGCCCCGCGTCCATCCCCACCTGCTCCGGGGTGCGCCGCTCCCACCCCCCGGCGTCCGGATAGTACACGGCCTGCGCCGACACGGAGGAGGCCGCGGCGCCGAGCGCCACGAGGAGGGCCAGGGTCGCCCGGCCGCCGCCGCGGCGGACCGGAAGGGGTCTGGGAATCATGATCTCATCTCCGCTGGGAGTCTTCGCTTCGGGACCGAGCGGAGAAGATAGCGCGCGGGCGGCGCGGCTCCAAACCCGCCGCGGCGATTGCCGAAGCACGACGCGAGCGCGTATAGTGTTCGCGCTGTGGGCCGATCTCCCCACTCCCGAAACGGAGGCACCATGCGCGCGAAACCGATCCTCCTCGCTGCCCTGCTCCTTCCCCTCGGGGCGGCCTGCTCCGGGACCCCGGACCCGGACGAGCACGCAGACCACCTGCCGGGCGCCGTCACGACGGCGCAGGCCGCGACGGTGCAGGACCCGACCCTCCCCGCCTCGGGCGCCCAGGCCAACGCGCGGCTCGCCGCCTCGCCGCGGCACGGCGAGTGGGTCATGGTCCAGGCGGGCGCGGGCGACAGCGTGCGCGCCTGGGTGGTCTACCCGGAGCGGAGCGACCCGGCGCCGGTGGTGCTGGTGGTGCATGAGATCTTCGGGCTGAGCAACTGGATCCGCGCCGTGGCCGACCAGCTCGCCGCAGACGGCTTCATCGCCATTGCGCCGGACCTGCTGACGGGGAAGGGAGTCCCGGACGGCCCCGAGGGCGCCGACCCCGAGGCCGCCCGCGCGGCGATCCGCACCCTCGACCCCGCCGAGGTGCAGCGCCGCCTCGACGCCGTGGCGGCCTACGGCACCTCGCTCCCCGCCGCGGAGGACGAGTACGGGATCATCGGCTTCTGCTGGGGCGGCAGCACAACCTTCGCGCACGCGGTTCACGCGCCCGACCTGGGGGCGGCGGTGGTCTTCTACGGCACCTCGCCCGAGACGGCGGCGCTCGACAGCGTGCGCGCTCCGGTGCTCGGGCTCTACGGCGAGAACGACGAGCGGGTGAACTCCACCATCGCGCCGGCGCAGGCGGCGCTCCAGGCGCAGGGGAAGACATACGAGCCGGTGGTCCTCCCCGGCGCCGGGCACGGATTTCTCCGGGCGCAGGACGGGCAGGAGGGCGCCAACCTGGCCGCCACCCGCGCCGCCTGGCCCCGCACCCTCGCCTGGCTCCGGGACAACCTGGGGCGGTGAATCTCCTCCGGCGTCCGTCCACCCTTCGTCGTCAGTCGCCGGTCGTCGGTCCCGGGTGGACCGACGATCGACGACTGACGACCGATGACCATCCATGACCTTTCACCACCGGCCGGTCTTCCCGCGCGGCTTCCGCTGCGCCGGTAGGAACATCGGCCTGAAGCCGAGCGGCGCCGACCTGGCGGTCTTCTTCTCGGAAGTGCCCACCACGGCGGCGGCCCTCTTCACCCGCAACCGCTTTCCCGGCGCGCCGGTGATCGTGGGGCGCGAAATCACGCGGAACGGGCGCGTGCGGGCGATCGTGGTCAACAGCAAGATCAGCAACGTGGGCACCGGCGAGGAGGGGATCCTCAACGCCCGCCGTATGGGGATCGCCGCCAGCGTGGAGCTGGGCGTCCCCGCCGGCGAGGTGCTGATGAGCTCCACCGGGGTGATCGGCAAGCCGCTCCCGATCGAGCGGATCGAGCGGGGACTGGAGGGGATCTCGGCGGAGCTGGTGGACGATCCGCTGCGCGGCGCCGAGGGGATCATGACCACCGATACGTACCCGAAGGCGCTCTCCCTCTCGGTGGGGGACGCCACTCTCACCTGGATCGCCAAGGGGTCGGGGATGATCGAGCCCAACCTGGCGACCATGCTCGTCTACGTCTTCACCGACGCCCGCTTCGAGGCCTCCGCCCTCGACCGCATGCTTCGCGCGGCGGTGGAGGACTCGTTCAACATGCTCTCGGTGGACACCGACACCAGCACCTCCGACACCTGCGTGCTTCTGGCCAACGGGCTGGCGGGGGAGGTGCCGGAGGAGGAGTTCGCGGCCGCGCTGCGGACGGGGTGCATCCGGGTGACGGAGATGCTGGCGCGCGACGGCGAGGGCGCCACCAAGCTGTTGCGAGGCACGGTGCGGGGCGCCGCCGACCGCGAGGCGGCCCGACGCGTGGCGAAGTCGATCATCAACTCGCCGCTCGTCAAGACGATGGCGTTCGGCGCCGATCCCAACGTGGGCCGGGTGCTGATGGCGGTCGGGAAATGCTTCGAGGTGGACCAGGACCCCGGCTCGATCTCCGTCTGGATCAACGACACCCTGGTCTTCGAGCGCGGGAGGAAGCGGGAGTACGACGAAGGCGCCCTGCGGGCGGAGCTCGCCGGCGACCCCGTCGAGATCCGGGTGGACCTCGGCCGCGGCGACGGCCGCGCCACCGCCTACGGCTGCGACCTCACCCACGGCTACGTGGACGAGAACGCGGCCTACTACTCCAGCTGAGCGGCGGGCTCCCGACGCTCCCGAAGTCGCCCAGCAAGGCGCGGCCGCTACCTCCCCTGTCCCGACCCGGGTACGGCCGGTGTCCCCCGCGGGCGCCAGCGGGATTCCCCGGAGGGCGGCTCGGTTTCGGGCAACCCGTTGCCGGACAACGGGGTGGCGGGGGAACTTCCAACGGACCGCGGATTGCCCTCTCCGGTGGGCGGCAGGCCTCCTCGTACGGTTCACCCGGAGACGACACCATGTTCACGCGCTCGGCACTCCTCGCCACCACCCTCTTCCTCGCGGCGGCCTCCTCCGGTGGAGCCCAGCAGAACCCGGAGCCGGCGGGCCCGGCCCGGGCGTTCGCGGGCGGCTCTCTGCAGGTCGCGCAGCCCGTGGGGGAGTTCGGCGACTACATCGGCGCCGGCTTCGGCCTCGGCGGCCATTTCCTCTACGCGATCGCCCCCTCCTCCGGCCTCGGACTCCGGGTGGACGGCGGGTTCGTGAACTACGGGAGCGAGAGGTACTCCTCCCCGATCAGCTCCACCATCGGCGGGCGGATCCTGGTGGACGTGACCACCAGCAACAACATCCTCCTGCTGGGCGCGGGCCCGCAGCTGATGCTGCCGAGCGGGCGGGTGCGTCCCTACCTGTTCGGGACCGCGGGGCTCGCCTACTTCGTGACGGAGTCGTCGCTTCGCGGGACCCGGGGCGGGGAGGACTTCGCCAACACGACCAACTTCGACGACCTGACCTTCGCGTACGGCGGCGGGACGGGCGTGTACGTGCCGGTGCGCGGCGGCCGGCTCCCGATCTCGATCGATGTGGGCGCGCGCTTTCACCGGAACGGCCGGGCGCGCTACCTCCGCGAGGGGAGCATCCGGGACGAGCCGAACGGGAGCATCTCCTACACGCCGATCGAGAGCGAGACGGACCTCGTCACCTTCCACGTCGGCGTCTCCGCGGCGCTCGGAAAGTCTCGCGACTCGCGGCGGTGAGCTCGCTCGGGTCGCCGGAGGGTGGGGCTGCCGGGGAGGGGCCGGCGACCGTCGCGGTTGCCGGCCCCTCGATGTTTGCGGCCGCCGGGGCCGGAGCGTCAGCCGCGTGAGGGGGCGATTCAGCTCCCCGCCCCTGCGGACGGAGCCCGTGGGGAGCGGCGCGGCCGCGAGCTGCATGGGCAAAGTCGAGAGGGGAGGGGTGGCGCTCACCGGGAGACGCCGCGGGCGGGGGAAGGCGGCGGGCGGGGCATCCGCCCCGGCCCGATGGGGAAGGTCAGAGCATCGCGGGGAAGGGCGCGCCGGCCACCCGCATGTCGTCCCTGCCGGAGGCGCGCAACGCGAGGAAAGCGGCACGGCTCACGAAGGTCGTCCACATCCCGTCCTCCACCAGCCCGTGTCCGCGCTGGAAGCGCCGCAGCGCAGCGCCGCTCCGGCTCCCCCAGTCTCCGTCGGCGCCCGAGGGCCCGAGGTCGTAGCCGAGGGCGATCAGCGCCCTCTGCCTCTGCCCCACGGTCCAAAAGGGGGTCCAGACGTCCGGCAGCGCGGGGTCGTCGTAGATGCCGCGCAGCACGCGCGCGAACGGGAAGCCGCTCACGTCCACCTTGTAGCCGGGGCAGAGATCGTGGTGCCCGTGGTGGTCCTCCGGGCGGATGTGCGGCCAGCGCGCGACGATCTCCTTCCCGACGCCGATCATCAGCGCTACCTGCTCCTCCGTCCAGGGCTGGACCAGCATGCGCTGCTTCCCGTTGGGGGAGTCGGCGCGGATCCAGCCGGGCCGCGCCTTCACCTTCCCCGTCGCGTACCCGATGTTCACCGTCTCGATGCCGATGGTGGAGCGGGAGCCCTTGTAGTTCAGATCGGTGAGGGCCTTCCCGTCCCAGCGGAGGGTCTGGTGGATCCCCGCGTGCCAGGAGCGGTTCTCGAGCGAAACGTAGCGGTGCACCCCCTCGGCGAAGCTCCGCCCCACGCCCAAGTGTGCCGAGGCTTCCCCCTTCCGCTCCGCGCAGTCACCGCCGAGCATGCGGCTGCACAGCTCCAGGTCCCACGTCACCGTCCAGTGCCAGGTGATCCCGAGCGGCTTGCCGCCGATCGCCGCCGGCCAGCCGGCGCCGACCGCCTGCCCCGACTCCAGAGGGATCAGGAACTTCTCGTTGATCGTCAGGGCCATACGAACCTCCGGGGTGCGGGAAAGGCGGAGCCCGGCCGCCGGGACGGAGACCGGGAAGGCAGACCGCCCGAGAGGGATCCGGGGGGAGGGGACGGCTCCGGGGAAGCGGACGCGGGAGGAGGGCCGCCGGAATTCGCACGATATGGCCGCTCGGGGGGTGCCGTCAATGTCCTTCACGCGTCCCGACGCATTCATCCCGCGACGCTCCGGCTGGTCCCCGAGCGCTTGTGCGGCGGTCGCGGCCGGCCTACTCTGGGAGGCAGACGGCGAACTTTCGTCCCCCCTCTTTCCGGAGCCGTGACCATGCTGCAACCGACCCTGCGGCGGGCGGGCGCGTCCCTCGCCGCGCTGGCTCTGCTCGTCACCTCCATCGCCTGCGCCCCACCCGAGACAGGGTCCGTGCTCCCCGGCGAAGATTCCGGACCGGTGACCCAGGCGCGCGAGGTCGCCTTCGTGAACGTCGACGTTGTCCCCATGGACCGCGAGCGAGTGCTGGAGAACCAGACGGTGATCGTGAGGGAAGGAAGGATCGCGCGGATCGGGCCGGCGGCGAGCGTGAACGCGCCGGCCGGCGCGCAGGTGGTGGACGGGCGCGGGAAGTACCTGATGCCCGGCCTCGCCGAGATGCACGCCCACATCCCGCCGCCGCAGGCCGGAGCGGAGGCGATCGACCGTACCCTCTTCCTCTATCTCGCCGGCGGCGTCACCACCATCCGCGGGATGCTGGGCGACCCGGCGCACCTGGTGCTGCGCGAGAAGGCGGCGCGCGACGAGATCCTCTCGCCGCGGATCTACACCTCCGGCCCTTCGCTGAACGGGAGCTCGGCCTCCTCGCCCGAGGCGGCGCGGAGGATGGTCGAGGAGCAGAAGGCGGCGGGCTACGACCTGCTGAAGCTCCATCCCGGCCTCTCGCGCGAGACGTTCGACGCGATGGCCGAGGTCGCGGGGCGGGCGGGGCTCACCTTCTCCGGCCATGTCTCGGCCGACGTGGGGCTGCGGCGGGCGCTGGAGGCGGGGTACGCTTCGATCGACCATCTCGACGGCTATGCCGAGGCGCTCTCCGGGCGCGACACGTGGAGCGCGGAGGAGTCGGGGCTCTTCGGCATCAACTTCGTCGGCGACTTCCGGGAGGAGCGCATCCCGGAGCTGGCCGCCGCCACCCGCGCGGCGGGGGTGTGGAATGTACCGACGCAGAGCCTGATGGAGCACCTCGCCTCGCCCGAGTCGGCGGAGGAGATGGCGCGGCGCCCCGAGCTGCGCTACATGCCGCCGCGAACCGTGTCGCAGTGGATGGACGCGAAGCGCGACTTCGTGGGGCAGCCCGGCTACACTCCCGAGAAGGGCCGCCGCTACCTCGAGGCGCGGCGGAAGACGATCAGGGCGCTGCACGACGCCGGCGCCGGCCTCCTGCTCGGCTCCGACGCGCCGCAGATCTTCAACGTGCCGGGGTTCGCGCTGCAGCACGAGCTTCGCTACCTGGTGGCGTCGGGGCTCACGCCCTACCAGGCGCTGGAGACCGGCACCCGGAACCCGGCCGTCTTCTTCGGTGAGGAGGACGCCTGGGGGACGGTGGCCGAGGGTCGCTCCGCCGACCTGATCCTGCTCGAGGCGAACCCGCTGCGCGACATCGAGGCGGTCGCCGACCGGGCGGGGGTGATGGTCCGCGGCCGCTGGCTCCCCCGCGAGGAGATCCGCGCCCGCCTCGACGCGATCGCCGCGCAATTCGGAGGTTCCGCATGACGTCGACGACCCGCTGGAGAGCCGCGGCGGCGCTTGCCGCCCCCCTCCTTCTCGCGGCGTGCGCGAGCCCCCCGCGCGCTGCGCAGCGGGCGCCGATCCCGACCACCGGCCCCGAACGGGGCGCGCTGGTGATCGCGGGGGGCGGACGGCTCGGTCCCGAGGTTATGGGCCGCTTTCTCGAGCTGGCCGGGGGTCCTGACGCCCCCATCGTGGTGATCCCCACCGCCGGCGGAGCCGCGTCGTACGATACCGATTGGGAGGGGCTGGAGATCCTCCGCGCGGCCGGCGCCACCCATCTGTCCGTGCTCCACACCTACGACCCGCGCGAGGCGGACTCGGAGGCCTTCGTGGAGCCGCTGCGCCGCGCCCGCGCGGTCTGGTTTCCCGGCGGGCGGCAGTGGCGCCTGGCGGACGCCTACCTCGACACCCGCACCCACCGAGAGCTGGCGGCACTCCTCGAGCGGGGCGGAGTGATCGGCGGGAGCTCCGCCGGGGCTTCGATCCAGGCGTCGTACCTGGTGCGGGGCGCCCCCGAAGGAAACGAGATCATGATGTCCCCGGGGCACGAGCGCGGCCTCGGATTCCTGCGCAACGCCGCGGTGGACCAGCACCTGCTCGCCCGCAACCGGGAGGAGGATCTCCTGGAGGTACTCGAGGCGCACCCCCAGCTGCTGGGGATCGGGATCGACGAGGGAACGACGATCGTGGTGCAGGGGGAGAGCTTCGAGGTGGTCGGCGCGAGCAAGGTCGCGGTCTACGGAGGCGGAGGCGCCGACGACGGGCCCGGGTACTTCTTCCTCTCGCCGGGAACCCGCTACAATCTGCGCACCCGCTCGGTGATCGAGCGTTAGGCAACACCGGCCAGGTTGTCAATCGTGTGTCAGGGATCGCGGGAGCGGCTTGACTCCGCCGGGCGGCGCCATGCATCTTGCGCCCTGGCCCCTTCGGAGTCCATCCTCACCGATCGCGAGACAAATCTCCTATGCGAAACCTTTTCTTCGTCCTCACGGCGCTGCTCGTGGCGGTGCCCGCCTCGGCCCAGCGGCAGGCGAACCCGGATCCGGACAACAAGGTGGCGGGAAGCGGCGTCCTCCCCGAGGGTTGGATGGCGCGCGTGGACCGCGACGCGCCCGTGGACCAGGTCTCGTTCCGCACCATGGGGGACGGCTTTCACGCCACGATGGGCCCAGCGGCCGTCTTCTACAACGTGCGGGAGGCCAAGTCCGGCGACTACGAGGTCGCCGCCCGCTTCGTCCAGACCAAGTCGCCGCAGCACCCGGAAGCGTACGGGCTCGTCCTGGGCGCCGCGGATATGACCGGGGCCGACCAGAAGTACTCCTACTTCCTGGTGCGCAAAGACGGCCAGTTCTTCATCGCCACGCGCAACGGCGCCGAGCGGAACGTCCTCGTCAACTGGACGCCGAACGAGGCGATCCAGAAGGAGGAGGCGACCGGCCGACAGATCAACGTGCTCGGCGCGGAGGTCCACGGGGACGAGGTGGTCTTCACCGTGAACGGCGCGGAAGTCGCCCGCCGCCCCAAGGGCGAGATTCTCACGGATGGGTACTGGGGCTACCGCGTGAACCACAACCTCGACCTCCACATCGACCCGGTCGCGAAGTAGGCCGCCGGTCGTCGGTCGTCGGCCATCCGCGGCGGTTCGGCGGGTGACCGACGACCCGTTTCCCGGGTGTGAAGTGACCCGCTCCGCCTCCCTCGGGCTGCTCTTCCTCCTCCCCGCTCTGGCCTCCTTCGACCCGCCCGCGGACGAGGTGTCCGGGCGGCTGGTCTCCGCCGATGCGGGTCCCGTCGCGGGAATGCGCGTCTTCCTCCGCCAGGGGGCGAGGATGGACTCCGCCGAGGTGGAGGCGGACGGGCGCTTCTCGGTGCGCGGCGCCCCTGGCGGAGAGCCGCTCGAGCTGGCGGTGGACGCCCCGGACCGCGCCGCGCGGCGCTACCACCCCGCCGTGGCGCGGCTGGAGGCCGCCGACCTGGCCGGAGATCTGGTCGTGGTGATGGTCCCAAGAAGCTGGGTCGTCCGCACCGGCCGGCACGCGGGCGCTCGGGTGGAGATCAGCCTGGAGCGCGCGTTTGCCCCCGCCTGCCCAGGCTGCTCCTCCTTCTTCCGAGCGGGTTTGCGCGACCCCTCGAGCGGGCGCATCGCCCCCACTCCCACGTGGCCCGCCGGCGCCTTCCCGCTGCGCATGGCCTTCGGCGGCGAGCCCCCCTCGCCCCCGGTCGCGCCTCGCGACTCGACCGCCTTCTGGCGCATCGCCGAGGAGCTGGAGGCCGACTTCGGCCGCGACCTCCTCCGACCGGCCCGGTACCGCGAAACCCTCCCGGACGAGCGGGGCGCGCCGGAGGACGTGGTGCTGGTGGAGTCCGACCCCCGCCTCCGGCGCGTCGGCTGGGGGAGCACGATCTCGCAGGCGGGCGACATCGTCTACGGCGCCATCCGCATCCGCGATGCCAGGGTATTCTCGGAGCGGGACGGGAGGCGGCTAGTGAAGCACGAGCTGATGCACGCGCTGGGCGTGGGGCACACCTGCGCCTGGCGCTCGGTGATGGCGCAGATTCCGGAGTGCGCCTCGCGCGCCTCCTCCTCGCCTACCCCCGAGGACGTGGCCTATTTCGAGGTGCTCTCGCGCACCCGCGCGCTGCAGCGGGCCTTCGGAGCCCGCCTCGCGCTGGAAGCCGCGCACCGTGGCGAGGCGACGCGCGCCCGGGGCGACGCGGGGGGCGGGGTTGACACGCACGCGCCCGGTGGAAATCTTATCATATCCATTCCAACTCCGTCTTCCGCCCCGTTGGAGCCACGATTCCGCCGGAGAGGGAGGACGCCGGCCAGGCGGCGGCGAGCCCCGCTCGCCGCTCTCCATATTCCCGCTACCCTGTGAGGGAGGATGTTCACCACGCTCGTTCGACGTCCCGCGCTCTCCGCGCTGGTCGCGCTCTCGCTCGCTCCGGCGGCCGGGGCGCAGGCCCCCGTCACCACCCCGGAACAGTTCTTCGGGCACGCGATCGGCGCCGACTACGTGCTCCCCAACTACACCGAGTTCACCGCGTACTGGAACAAGCTCGACGCGGACTCGGAGCGGATGAAGGTGCTCGAGATCGGAGAGACGGCCGAGGGCCGCCCGCAGCTCATGGCGATCATCACCTCCCCCGAGAACCACCGCAACCTGGAGCGCTACCGTGAGATCTCGGAGCGCCTGGCGCGCGCGGAGGGTCTCACCGAGCAGCAGGCGCACGAGCTCGCCCGCGAGGGGAAGGCGGTCGTCTGGATCGACGGCGGCCTGCATGCCACCGAGGTGCTAGGGGCGCAGCAGCTCATCGAGACCGTTTACCAGCTGGTCAGCCGCGACGACGCCGAGACGCGCCGCATCCTCGACGACGTCATCATCCTCGCGGTGCACGCCAACCCCGACGGCATGGAGCTCGTCTCGAACTGGTACATGCGCGACCCGGACCCGAAGGAGCGCAGCACCGGCAACATCCCGCGGCTCTACCAGAAATACGTGGGGCACGACAACAACCGCGACTTCTACATGTCGACGCAGCCGGAGTCGGAGAACATGAACCGGCAGCTGTACAGCGTCTGGTATCCCCAGATCATGTACAACCATCACCAGACCGGGCCCACGGGGACGGTGATGTTCGCGCCGCCCTTCCGGGACCCCTTCAACTTCGTGTACGATCCGCTGATCATCACCGGCCTGGACCTCGTGGGGGCGGCGATGCACAACCGCTTCATCGCCGAGGACAAGCCGGGGGTGACCATGCGGCGCGGGGCCAACTACTCCACCTGGTGGAACGGCGGCCTGCGGACCACGGTGTACTTCCACAACATGATCGGGCTCCTGACGGAGACGATCGGGCATCCCACCCCGATGGAGATCCCGTTCCTCCCGGCACGGCAGATCCCCAACGCGGACCTGCCCGCGCCGATCGCGCCGCAGACGTGGCACTTCCGCAACTCGGTCGACTACTCGGTGACGGCAAACTACGCGGTGCTCGACCTCGCCAGCCGGTACAAGGACACCTTCCTCTTCAACATCTACCAGATGGGGAAGAACTCCATCGAGCGGGGCAGCCGCGATACCTGGACGGTCTACCCGAAGCGGGTGGACGCGGTGCGGGCGACGATGGAGAAGGACCGCGCGGCCGCCTCCACCGGAGCGGACGGCGTGATGAACGCCGGCGGCTTCTCGAGGAACGCCCCCGATGCCGCGGAGTCGCAGCGCTACCTCGCGATGCTGCGGACTCCGGAGAACCGGGACGCGCGGGGGTACGTGCTCCCGGCCGACCAGGCGGATTTCCCGACGGCCGTCGAGTTCGTCAACGCGCTGCTCGAGAACGGGATCACCGTGCACCGGGCCACCGCCGACTTCTCCGCGGGCGGGAGGACGTACCCGAAGGGGTCGTTCGTGGTCAGGACGGCGCAGGCCTTCCGGCCGCACATCCTTGACATGTTCGAGCCGCAGGACCACCCCAACGACTTCCTCTATCCGGGCGGTCCGCCGATCCCGCCCTACGACGCTTCGGGGTGGACGCTGGCCTACCAGATGGGGATTGACTTCGACCGCATCCTCGACGGCTTCGACGCGCCGCTCGAGGTGGTCGAGGCCTGGAACCTGGCGCCCCCGGCGGGGACGGTCGAGGCGGGGACCGCGGCCGGTTACCTACTCTCGCCGCGGTACGTGGACGGGTACGCCGCCGCGGTGCGGCTGATGAAGGAGGGGGAGCGGGTGTACCGCACCTCGGCGCCCTTCTCCGAGGGCGGCGATAGCTTCGCCGCGGGCACCTACTACATCCCCGCCGGCGGGGCGACGCGCGCCCGGCTGGAGCGCGTCGCCGCGGAGACGGGGCTGAGCTTCCAGGCCGCCGCCTCGGCCCCCGGGGTGGCGGCGGAGCGGCTCTCCGCCCCTCGCATCGCGCTCTGGGATCAGTACGGGGGATCGATGCCCTCGGGGTGGACGCGCTGGATCCTCGAGCAGCAGGGGATCCCCTTCGATGTGGTCTACCCGCAGCAGCTCGACGCGGGCAACCTACGCCAGAAGTACGACGTCATCGTCTTCGTGGACGGGGCGATCCCGGGCACCCGGGAGAACCCGATGGCCGCCTTCTTCCGCGGCCGGCAGCCCGCCCCGGACGAGATCCCGGCCGAGTTCCGCGGCCACCTCGGATCGGTGACGGTCGAGAAGACGGTCCCGCAGCTCCGCACGTTCCTGGAGCAGGGCGGCTCGGTGATCACCATCGGCAGCTCGACCGCCCTCGCCGAGCACCTGGGCCTCCCGATCGGGAACCAGCTGGTGGACGAGAGCGGCGTGCCGCTCGTGGGCGAGGAGTACTACATCCCGGGCTCGGTCCTGCAGGCGCGCGTGGACACGAGCCAGCCGCTGGCGTTCGGGATGAACGAGCGGACCGATTTCTTCTTCGACCACTCACCGGTGTTCAAGCTCGAGGCGGGTGCGGAGGCGCAGGGAGTGAAGCCGGTCGCCTGGTTCGACAGCGCCAGCCCGCTGCGCAGCGGCTGGGCGTGGGGGCAGGAGCACCTGCAGGGCGGCGCGGCCATCGTCCAGGCCCCGGTCGGACGGGGAACGCTCTACCTGTTCGGGCCGGAGATCCTCTACCGGGCGCAGCCGCACGGCACCTTCAAGCTCTTCTTCAACGCGCTGGCGCACAGCGCCGCCGAGGAGCAGGAGATTCGCTGAGTCGCGGCACGCCTGCGGAATCGCGGCCGAGGGGCCACGGGCGCAATCCCGTGGCCCCTCGACGGTACGGGGCGACACGCGCCCCGGAAGCGATATCGACCTTTTCCTGATTGGACGTCCCCCCGTGAACGGACGCGGGGTTAAGCAGCTCTCCGCCACCGAGTTGTCGTAGCAGTCGCCCTTGCGGCTCATAGGGTGAGGGCAATCGTCGAGGGAGGGTGACACGGCCAGATCGTTGCGGGGGCTTTCGATAACCCATCAGGCGACGGTGCTCCGCCGTACCGGCGAGATCGGATCTGCTCCGCCCGCGGATGGTGTCAGGATCTCAGTCAAAAAGCGGAAGCTGGATCCTTCCCCTACCACGCTGCTCACTTCGATTGTCCCACCCTGGGCCTCCACCAGGTGCTTCACGATCGGAAGGCCGAGCCCGGATCCGACTCGCCTGCCAGAACCGATCGAACAGATGCCGGATACTTTCCGCGGCGATTGCGGCTCCAGTGTCGGCGACCGCGATCCAGACTCCGTCGTCACCTTGCCGGGCCCGAAGGGTGATGGAACCACCCGCCGTCGTGAATTCGAACCCGTTTCCGATCAGGTTCGACAGAATCTGATCGGTCCGCCGCGAATCGACGAGAAAGGTCGGCAGAATAGGGTCGAACTCGGTCTACAGCGCGATCCCCTGTTCCTCAGCGACGGGAGGAGCCGGCCGACAGCAGATCGCGGCGCAGCGGAGGGCGAACGGACGAATGGACGCCCAAATTCCTCGGCTCGCCGGCCAAACGGCGAGCGGCTCTCCGGAGGTCGAAACCGGCTTCTCACCGTATGCGACTCCTCCGACTTCGGTCCCGCCGCTGTAATCCGCCTTCGCCTTGCGGGGCAGCGGGGCCTTCGGTATGCTTTCTTCGCAGGAATTCGCACCCGACTGGCCTATGGCCACCATCGAGCGGCGCCCCCGTCGCTTCCATCCCGAGCCCGGGCGGGTCTACCGCACGGGAGAGCTGCGGGCGTGGACCCAGAGCCTCACCCGCATGGTGAGGCGGCTCGTTGCGCAGGGGAAGCTCGAGCCGCTCGCGCATGAGCTGTACGCGGATCCGCGCACGTCCCAGGTCAGCTCTCCGAAAACATCCGCCTAGTGGTCCTTCCGGGCTTGATCGCGGGCCTGCCCGAGGTCTCCAGCTGGCGGATGGAAACCGCGGGCGCGACGGCGTCACGGGTGCGGTACCGGGAGGCGTTGCTTCCGCACCTGGAGGTTCGTGGCGCTCGCCTGCAGCTGGACCCGGCGCACGACGAAGCCCGGGGGGAAATACCCCCCCAGGAGAAGCACGGATGACATCGCTTCCCGTCCCGAGATCCCTCCTCTCCGCCCTCGCCGCGGCGATCCTCCTGCCCCTCCCGGCCCCCCACTCCGGAAGCGCGCAGCAGCCGTACCCGGCGGCGCGGCACGGAGGGAATTACATGCACAACTACTACTTCCCCCCGGCGCCGAGCTCCACCCCCTGGGCTCCGGCCTGGATGCCCGACGGAGAGTCGCTGGTGGTGTCCATGAGCGGCTCCCTCTGGCGGGTCGACCCCGGGACGGGCGAGGCCCGCGAGCTCACCCAGGGACCGGAGTACCACTCCTCCCCGGATGTCTCGCCGGACGGGAGATGGATCGTCCACACGGCGGACGACGGCGGAGGCACCATCCAGCTCCGGGTCCTGGACGTCTCCACCGGAGAGAGCCGCGCGCTGACCGACGACGACGGCATCTACACCGACCCTGTCTTCTCCCCCGACGGCACCCGGCTGGCTTACGTCTCCACCCACCCGAACGGCTACTTCAACGCATACGTCCGCCCGATCCGCGACGGCCGCTGGGGGGGACCGGAGGTCGCCGTCACCCGCGACCACCGCTACCCGGCGGACCGCCTCTACTTCGGGCCGTGGGACATGCATATCACGCCCGCCTGGCTCCCCGACGGGCGTGAGCTGCTCCTGGTCTCCAACCGCGACACCCCCCTCGGGTCGGGCAACGTGCTGCGCGTCCCGGCCGAGGAGAACGGGATCGAACGGGCGCGGGTGGTGCTGCGGGAGCAGACGCTCTACCGCGCCCAGCCGGACGTGTCCCCGGACGGGAAGCGCTTCGTCTACTCCTCCACCCGCGGCGCGGCCGACCAGTTCAACAACCTCTACCTGCAGCCCACGGAAGGCGGCGAGCCGTACAAGCTCACCTTCTTCGAGCACGACGCCTTCCATCCCCGCTGGTCGCCCGACGGGGAGTGGATCGTCTACATCTCCAACGAGGGAGGCCTGCCGCAGCTGGAGCTGCTGGAGACCCACGGCGGCGCCCGGCGGAGGGTGGCGATCACCGGACGGCGCTGGGCGCGTCCGGTGGGTACCCTGACGGTCACCGTTCGCGACGCGGAAGCCGGATCGCCCACCGCAGCGCGCATCCTGCTCACCGCCGCGGACGGCCGGTTCTACGCGCCCGAGGACGCATACGCGCGGGTGGGCCAGGGCGGCGGCGACCCGCTCTTCCATACCCCCGGCCGCTTCTCCCTCCAGCTCCCCGCGGGACGGGTGGAGCTGCTGGCGATGAAGGGCTTCGAGTTCCAGCCCCAGCGCGTCGAGGCGGAAATCCGCGCCGGCCAGGCCACGGAGCTGAGCGTGGACCTCCCGCGGATGACCGACATGTCGGACCGCGGCTGGTACAGCGGCTCCACCCACGTGCACATGAACTACGCCGGAAACCTGCACAACACGCTGGAGAACCTCCTGATGATGTCCGCCGCGGAGGACCAGGACATCGTGAATGAGCAGGTGGCGAACAAAGATAACCGCGTGCTGGACCACCAGTTCTTCGTGCCCGGCGGGAAGCCGCATCCCCTCTCCACCCCCGAGCGCCTGCTGGTCGTCGGGCAGGAGTACCGGCCGCCGTTCTACGGCCACGTCTTCATGATGGGGCTGCGCGACCACCTGATCTCCCCCTTCACCATGGGCTACGAGGGGACCGCCATCGAGAGCCTGTATCCCAGCAACACGGACATGCTGCGCAAGGCCCGCGCGCAGGGAGCCACCGTCGGGTACGTGCATGCCTTCTTCGGGGAGCGCGATCCCCTGGAGGGGAACCTGGGCGGGGCCAAAGGGCTGTTCGTGGACGCGGCGCTGGGCACCACGGACGCCGTCGAGTGGTCCGAGGCGAGCCGCGCGGGCTTTCATCCCACCTACGCCCTCTGGAACAACGGGCTGCGCGTCACCGCGGTCGGCGGGGAGGACGCCATCAGCAATCTCCACCGCAGCAAGCTAGTGGGATCCGTGCGCACCTACGTCCACACCGGAGACCGGGGCCTGGACATGGATGCCTGGTACCAGGGGCTGCGCGAAGGTCGGGCCTTCGTGACCACCGGCCCGCTGGTGGAGCTCACGGTGGATGGCGAGATGCCGGGCGGGACGGTGGAGCTTGCGGCGGGAGGAGGGACCGTGGAGCTGCTGGGACGGGTCCAGTCGATCACCCCGCTGGAGAGGGTGATGCTGATCTTCAATGGCGAGGTGGTGGAGGAGGTGCCCCTTCCCGGCGACCGGCGGCAGGTGGAGTTCCGCCGGACCCTGCCCGTGCGGGAGAGCGGCTGGTACCACCTGCGGGTGGAGGGAAGCCCGGAGGAGCGCTTCCCGCTCGACGCCGAGTACGCCCTGGCCTTCACCAACCCGGTGTGGGTGAGCGTGGGGGGCCGGCCCGTGCGCGACCGCGCCGCGGCCGAGTACGCCCTGCGCTGGCTCGACGAGCTGCAGGCGATGGCGGAGGCGTGGCCGGGGTGGCGCTCGCCGCGCGAGGAGGAGCACGTGATCGGGCAGTTTGAGGAGGCCCGGGCAGTGTATCGGCGTCTGCTGCGGGAAGCGGAGGAAGCGCGAGGCCGCTGACCTCGCATGACCGGCGGGAGAGGGGCGAGAGGTTCCTCAAAACGGAGGGCGGCCGCCGCTCAGCGGGTGGATCCGGGTCGCGGTCCCGAAAGCAGCACTTGGTACCTCGCCGCCTCGTCCGGCTTCCCCCACGCCCCGTTCATCGCGACGAGGCGCGACAGCGCCGTCCGCTCTTCGACCTCGCGGTCCGGATGCCGTCCCCGCGCGGGGTAACTGTCCAGCAGCAGCGCCTCGGCCTCGCCATACCTCCTCGCCTCCCTGCGCAGGCGGCCGAGATCCTCCGCCAGATCCGCGACCTCCGAATGCCCCCCGCCCGGTACGCGGCGGTAGACCGACACCGCCGCGGCGTAGAGCTCCGCGGCTTCCGTCCCGCGCCCGGCGGCCTCCACCACGCGGGCCAGGTGGTTCCGGGTCTTCACAGTCGCGATGTGGCCGTCGCCGTAGCGGCGCCGCCGGATGGCGAACGATTCGCGGAACAGCTCCTCCGTACGCGAGCGGTTGCCGTCGGCCCGCTCGACCGCCGCGAGATCGCTCAGGGCGGATGCCTCGGACCGTCGCCTCGGAGACAGCTGCTTCGCTCGAGACGATGATCAAGATGGAGAAGAGCCCCGCCGAGTTTCGGATTCGCCCCTGATTCTTTCTACTAAGAATATCGTTGACAACCGGGACGTGATCCGCTACACTACTACTAAGTACTTAGTATGTCGTTGAGCCGGAGGGATTCTCGACCGGCTCCATGCGCTCGCTCCCGTAGCTCCCGCCTCGGGATGGACGGCAGGCTGGAGCACCGCCGCCCGGAGCCCCCGAGCGCCAGCCCCGCTCCCATCCATTCGGCGATTCAGGAGGACACATGGAGATCAGCTTCACCGACCGCGAGCTCGACGTGATGGGAGTGCTCTGGGACGAAGGTCCGGCGACGGTGGCCGAGGTGCGCGCCGCCCTGGCGGACGATCTCGCATACACGACGGTGCTCACCATCCTGCGCATCCTGGAGGAGAAGGGCCACGTGAGGCACGAGGAGGAGGGGCGCGCGCACCGCTACTTCCCGCTCGTCGAGCGGGCGGCGGCGGGGGAGAGCGCCCTCCAGCGGCTCCTGAGAAAGCTCTTCCGGGGCTCTCCCGAGCTGCTCCTCACCCACCTAGTGTCCGACCGCGACCTGCGCGAGGACGAGCTCCAGCGGATGCGCGCCCTTCTGGACGACCGCTTGAACGAGGAGGAGGAGAAATGATCTCGACCTGGATGCTGTACTCCGTCGGAGTCGCCACGCTCCTCGGCCTCTCGGCGCTGACGCTGGAAGGTGCGGCACGGGCGCTCGGCCGCCCCACGCGCTGGCCGTGGGCCGGGGCGATCCTGCTCTCGCTCCTCCTCCCGCTCTCCGCCTGGTTCCTCGCCGGAGAAGCGGCGGGAGGCATGAGCGAAGTGGCCGTCGGAAGCGCGCGGATCGTGGCCGGCGCTCCCGCGGCGGGGGCCGCGGGCTTCCTGTCGAGCCTGGTGGCGGAGCGGGTCCTCGCCGCCGTGTGGCTGCTCGGCTCGGCGGGGATGGCGGCCGCGGTCCTCGCCGGAGTCTTCCGGCTGGAGCGGCGGCGGCGGGAATGGCGGCGCGGAACGGTGGCGGGGAGGCCGGTGCTGCTGTCCGAAGGGACCGGTCCCGCGGTCATCGGCGTCCTCCGGCCAGAGATCGTGGTGCCGCGATGGGTGCTCGACTGCGACGAGGAGGCGCAGCGGCTCGTCGTCTCCCACGAGACGGAGCACGAGCGCAGCGGCGACCCGCTCCTGCTGCTGGCGGCACTCGTCGCCCTCGTGCTGACGCCGTGGAACCTCGCGCTCTGGTGGCAGGTGCGGCGGCTGCGGCTCGCGGTCGAGGTGGACTGCGACGCCCGCGTGCTGCGCCGGCTTCCGCGGCCGCGCGCGTACGGGATCCTCCTGCTGGAGGTCGGCCGCCGGGCGTCGAGGATGCCTCTCCCCGCGGCGGCGCTCGGCGAGCCGCGCTCGCTTCTGGAGCGGCGGATCCGGCTGCTGGCGGCGCCCCGCCGGCCGCGGCGTCGCGTGCGAGCTTCCCGACCCCGCCCGCCCCGACCTGGACCGCCTGCTCCCCTCCGGCGCCACGGTCCCGGCGGAGGCAGCGCAGGCACCGGTGTGGAGTCCCGCGTTCACCCCCTTCACCGAGAAGCCGTCGCTCGTGAACCGGGAGGAGTTCGGCCAGTCGTTGGAGGCGGCCTATCCGCCGCTCCTCCGGGACGCGGGGATCGGGGGCTCCGTGATGCTCTGGGTGCTCATCGGGGAAAGCGGAGAGGTGGAGGAGGTGCGGGTATCCGCCAGCTCCGGCCGGCCGGAGCTGGACGAGGCCGCACGGAGCACGATGTTCCGGGCCCGCTTCTCCCCGGCGCGCGACGAGGGCGAGGTCGTCCCCGTGTGGATCGTGCTTCCCGTGGTGTTCGCCGCGGGATAGTCTTCTCTCCTGGAGGCGAGCGGGGCCGGCACCGAAGATCGGTGCCGGCCCCGTCGACGTGCTCCCACTTTCCCAACCGTTTCACCTGAGTGCCTGAACCGCCCCCGGGAGGGGGGGAGAGGACTCGCCGAGAGGCCTCGCCCCCGGGAAGGGGGAGCCTGGAGCCGACGGGAAGAAGCGCCTGGGCTCAGCGGATCTCCTCGCGCCGATCCAGGGAGCGTCCCGCGAAGGTCATGGGGATGTTCACCCACACCCGGCGCGACTCGGAGAGATCCTCGGCCGGGGAGAACCGCATGAACTTCGCGATCTGGAGGGCGGCGTTGTCCAGCGGAGCCGAGCCGCTGCTGTTCACGATCCCCATCTTGATGATGGACCCGTTCTCCGCCACCAGCAGCGAGAGCACCACTCTGCCTCCGATCCCCTGCTTCTTCATCGCCGACGGGTGGAGCTCGTCCAGCAGGCGGCCGATGTCGCTCCGGTTGAGGAGCCGAGGCGTGGCCGCGGTGGCACCGGCGGCGGGTGGCGAGGCAGCCCGACGCACGATGCCCGTGCGGATCCGCGGCTCCACCGGGTTTCTCCCGACGACTCCGATTCCGCCTCCGCTTCCGCTCGCGTTTAGGGGGACCCCGAGGACGGAGGGAGAGGGATTCGACGCTTCCGGGGTCTCCGCGGCCGGCGTCGACGGACTCTGCTTGGGAACCCCGAGGACGGAGGGAGAGGGATCAGATGCCTCTCCGGCATCCCCGACCGGCGCCCGCGGACTCTGCCTGTCGGCACCCGCCGCCTGACGGGGACGCGCCGCGGCCGTGGGAGCGGGGGTCCTCAAGGCCGCGGAAGCGGGCGCCGTCGAGGCCCGGGAAGCAGAAACCGCCGGGGCCGCGGGAGCGGACGGTTCCGAAACCGGGGGAGCGGGAGCGGCGTCCGTCGAGGCCGGAATCGCCGCCGGCGTAGGAATCGCCGCAGGTCCGTCGATCGCGCCCGCCGACTCCGCGCCCGCCGCCAGCCGCCCTGGAGCGGGGAAGCTCTCCCGCGCGGGAGGACCGGCCCTCTCCAAGGCGAGGGACGGCGGCGGCGGAGAGTACGGTTCGTCCCGGCTGCTGGCGAGAGCCAGGGCCGCGACCCCTCCCGTGGCCAGCACCCCGATCCCCAGGGCCGTGAGGGCGAGTCTCCGCGGCCGCGCCGGTTGCACCGGCTCCGCGAACTCGGTCTCCTCGACGACCATGTGCACCCGCGCCATGAGCGACTCGTGCGAGGGGCCCGCGGCCTCCTCGCCGAGCGACGGCGGAGCCGGCGGCGGCGGGAGGGTTTCCGATCCCGCGTCCGAGAGCCGGGCGAGAAAACCCTCTACATCGGCCCAGCGGTCCTCCGGCCGCTTCTCCACCGCCCTTTCGATCGCCGCGCAAAAGTTCTCCGGCAGATCGGAGCGCAGGCTCTGCAGCGGCGGCAGGCGCTCGTTCTTCTGCTTGAAGATCACGCTGTAGAGACTCTCCCCTTCCCAGGGCCGGCGGCCAGTCACCATCTCGTATCCGACCATCCCCAGGGCGTACAGGTCGCTGCGCCCGTCCAGCTCGGCACCGTCGATCTGCTCGGGAGACATGTACGCCGGCGTGCCGATGACGACGCCGGTCAGCGTCACGCTCGTCTGCCCGTCGTGGTATTTCGCGATCCCGAAGTCCGAGAGCAGGGCGCGCCCCGTCTCCCGCTCCAGGAAGATGTTCTCCGGCTTGACGTCCCGATGCACCATCCCGTGCTCGTGCAGATAGAGGAGGGCCGATCCGACGTCACGGAGAACGCCCTCGACCTGCGCGAGGGAGAGCGGCGACTCCTCGCGGAGGGCGCTCTTCAGCGTCCTCCAGTTCCCGTGCTGCATCACCAGCGCGAGCGATCCCGCCGGCAGACGCTTGGCCGCGAATAGCGTCACGATGTTCGGGTGCTGCAGCGAAGCCAGCACCCGGGCTTCGCGCTCCAGGCGCGTGATCGCCTCGTCGTCCTCGAGGTGCGCCTCCCGGATCACCTTGATCGCGACTTCGCGGCCGAGGACCCGGTCCCGGGCCAGGTAGACGACGGAAACCCCTCCCCGGCCGAGTTCGGCGAGGATCTCGTACTCCGCGTCGAGGCCCAGGTCGTGGGCTTCCGGGGTCGCTTTATGAACGTCCATGTTTCGCCTGGTACGGGGGAACTCGTTGCGGCCTCACGGATCGGAAAAGTTCAGGACCAGCCAAAGCATGATGGCGACGGCGCAGAGGAGGAAGAGCGAGTCGTTGCTCGTCAGCCTCGCGAACCGGCTCCGCGACCCCCGGGATTCGCGACGCTGGGAGCCGGACAGCCCGGACAAGCCGAGGATGGTCACCTGCTCCCGCGTGGGAAGCGCCGCGGCGCCGGAGCGAGGCGGGAGGGGAGCCTGCCATGCCGTGTCCTGCCGCCCCTCCCCGGGAGAGACATCGGTCGCCGCGTCCCCTCCTCCCCTGCCGGAGCCGTCCGGTCCGAGCAGCGCCCCGAAGTCGATGACGGCCAGGGAGACGTTGTCGTCGCTCCCGTTCTGGACCGCGAGGGCGGCCAGCGACCGGATGGCGGCGGCAGGGCTGGACGCCGACAGCAGATGCTTCCAGAGGGTCTCGTCCGACAGCACCCGGTACACGCCGTCGGTGCACATCAGCACGACGTGCGGCGGACCCGCGATCTCGAACGGACCGAACAGATCGACCTCCAGCTCGGCCTGGGTTCCCAGCGAGCGGGTGAGGGCGTTGCGCCAGGGAGAGCGGGCGATCTCTTCCGGAGACATGCCACCGGCGCGCGCCGCCTCCGCCGCGAAGGAATGATCGACGGTCAGCTGCCGGATCCCGCCGCGGTCGATCCGGTAGGCTCGACTGTCCCCCACGTTGGCGACCTGGTAGGCGGAACCGGAGCGGAAGACCGCCACCAGGGTCGTTCCCATTCCCGCGCGCTCCGGATTCCGATTCGCCTCCTCGAGAACGGCTGCGTTGGCCGATCGAACGCAATCCTCCAGGGAGCGGCCGGAGCGGATCTCGCGGCCGAGCACCTCGACAGCCATGGAGCTGGCGACCTCGCCCGAGCGGTGTCCCCCCATTCCGTCCGCGACCACCACCAGATGCCCTCCCTGCGGAAGCTCCGTCTCCAAGACGGCGTCCTCGTTGCTGGCCCGCATCCCCCTGAGGCTGAGGAGCGCGGTTCGCCCCTGCAGGCTCACGAGTACGACTCCAGGTAACGTAACTCCACCTCACCCAATTGGATACGGTCTCCGTCCGAGAGGGTGACCTGCGCGTCGGGGCCCAACTCCTCCCCATTGACGCGGACCGGATTGGTCGAAGAGGCATTCGCCACGGTCCACCGCTTGTCGAGGAATCTCAGGCGTGCATGCACCCGGCTCACCGTAGGTACGCGGAGTTGGAGGTGGCGGCCCGAGGGTCCGGCGGCCCGTCCCACTGTGACCTCCGGCACCGCCTGCCCGCTGGAGCGGAGAAAGCGGTACTCCCGCCCCGCGTCCTCCCCACCGACCACCACCAGCCGGCCCGGAAGGAGCTGTACCGTCTCCTCGAAAGGCGGCTCGAAGCGGATGGTCTCACCTCCGCCCTCCGCGGGCGGAGGTGGGGGCGGAGGTACAGGCGGTCGAATCGGAGCGATCATCGGAGCCGGCTCTCCGGAGGCCGGGGGGATGTTCGGGAACACGAGAAACGGACCGTCCATGGCTTCGACTTCCCGACTCCTTCGCCGCTCCCGCCAGGCCCGCACGGCGACGACCGCGAGGATGATCGCGACCAGCAGGAGCAGCCACATCCCCTCGGCGGGCCCGCCCACCAGAGAGACGAAGGCAGGGAGAGGAACGGACCGCAGACCGTACCCCGCATTCGTGCCCGTCCCGGCCGCGAGCGAGGAGTCGTTCCGGCCGCCCGAACCCGGCGGAAGAACGTGGACGAATTGTCGCATCGACGCTACAACCGGGGATGTCGTACAACAGAATGTGAGAGCGAATCCAATGGCGACACCCCACGGCAGGGAAGGGTCCAAAGATCCGCAAATATGCTGGAGTGAAGAATATCCGGACCCCGGAAGACCAGCGGAAAATGGCAAGCGCCAGGGGTTCGGCCTCCACACGGGCAAACGACATGCCCTGTACGCCCACCCGAAATCGAGCACGGGACCGGGAGGGCGGCCGCTCCCTCTCGACGACGCGGGACCGCCTCCGGCTCAGGACGCCGGCTACGGCGGATCGCCCCGCATGGCTGAAGGCCCGTCCACCGCGCCGTCTCGCGACCCTTGCTCCCGATATCCGCTCCTGCCGCCGATACTTGTCGAGGTCAGCCGCTTGAGGTTGGTCGCCTTCTCTGCTACAATACATGTAGCGGTCGTCCAGCGCAAGCCGGACCCTTGCACGGGAGGGGGCGGTGGGTCTCCAGGTTCTACGTGATCGACCTCTTTCCTCCGGAGTAGCGAATGCTTCCATTCCCTGCAGAGGGCGAGCCCGGGTCAGCGCAGGCGGTCGGCCCTCCCGATGCGGCCGAGCTGCTCCGGCTGATCGGGCGTACCCGTCCCGACCTGCCCGCCGACGCGCCCGAACGTCAGGGCGCGGTGCTCCTTCTGCTGATCCCGGCGGTCGGCCTCAACGTCGACCGCCTCGTGCTGCGGACCGGGTTCCCCCGCGGCTTCGTCGCGCAGTGCCTCCGGCGCCTGGTGGACAACGCCTGGTGGACCGACGGAGAGCCTCCCGTGAACGGATGCGCGGATCCCCTGTCGTGCCCTAGTTTCTGGCTCGATGTGGAAGTCGCCCTCGGGAGGCGGGTCCGGCGGCTGAACGAGGAGGGGAGGCCGGAGTGGGCCCGCGCCGGCGAGTGGGTGAAGGAGTTCGAGTACGTCCGCCCCCAGGCGGTCGAGAACGCCGTTCACACCGACTACCGGAAGATCGCTCCCTACGACCCGGAGCCGATCCCATCGAGCGACACGGACAGCCGCCCCGGCGAAGCGGAGGTGGAGCCCGAGACCGGCCCGCCGGCGTCTCGGCCGGAGGTGCGAGCCCAGCTCTCCTCGAAGGAGACGCCCCCCCCCGGTTCCTCCGGCAACGGAAGTGCGGCAGGGGTTGCCCGGAAGCCGGCGGCGACCCGTCCCGCCGATCTCCTCCTGGACGCCTGGGCCGGAGCGGAATGGCTCCGCTAGCCCCGGCGTCGACCCACGGCCTTTCCCGTGGCGCTCACCCTTGATTCGCGTCTCTAGATGACCGAGATGCCGGAAGAACGACTTCACGCGCCAGGGAGCGGCGGCGAGGAATCGCGGCGAGCCCCCGGTGGAGAGGCGGACCTCCGCGACCGGGATCGGTCCGCCCCTCCCGGTCCCCCGGCCAATGCCGACCTCCTCCTGCCCTACCTGCTCCCGTACGTCGCGTATGTCGGCATCGCGACTCTGGCCGCTGACCTCGGCCGCACGACCGATTACGCGCTCCGCATCGCCGTCACCGGCGGGCTGCTGGTGGTGCTGTGGAAGCGCTATCAGCCCATCGGCGGGCCTCGTCCGGCGCTGCGATCGGTTCTGGTGGGAGCGGCCGTGGGACTGGCGGGCGTACTCGTGTGGATCGCGCTCCTGCTCCCCTTTCAGGACGCCGACGCGGGGTCGCCGTTCACGGCGCCTGCGTTCGCGCTCCGCCTCGCCGCGGCCACGCTCGTCGTGCCGTTCGCCGAGGAGCTCCTCTTCCGCGGCTATCTCCTCGGCCTCGTGACCCAGTGGCAGCAGGCTCGCGATTCCGGCGCCTCCGATCCGCTCGGCACCGCGCTCGACGCGCGGTCGGTGCACCGGATCGCGCCGGGCGCGTGGACCGGGGCCGCGGTGGTCCTTTCCTCCGCGGCGTTCGCGCTCGGGCACGCGCCCGCACAGTGGACCGCCGCTTTCGTTTACGGGCTCCTCATGGCCGGGCTGTGGATCGTGCGGCGGGACCTGGTCGCTCCGATCACCGCCCACGCCGTGACCAATCTCGTCCTCTACGTCTACGTCTTCTTTTCGGGGAGCTGGGGCCTCTGGTAGCCTCCCGGATCGGTGGAAGCGAAATGGAACTCGACCTGATATCGAGGACGGCCGAGGGTTTCCCTCCGGGCATGCTCGTCCTCCACGTGGAACCGCGGGTAGAGGAACACTACCGCTCGCTGATCGACTCCCATCCGCATGGGGTCTTTCTCGCGAGCACCGGCGGATCGATCGTCCACGTCAACCCTGCCCTCGCCCGGCTGCTCTCGTGCGCCCCAGAGGACCTGATCGGCCGCCACTTCACCGACCTCTTCGAACGGGGAGAAGGGCGCGAGCCCGGAGAGAGGGACCGGAACACCCTCCGCTGCGGCCATATGGACACGCCTTTCGAGGAGCTGTGCCTGCTCGCCGGGAGGGGGCGGACGGTTCGCGTCCGCATGATCCCCGTCCAGGAAGCGGGGCAGGTCGTCGGCGTGCAGGGGGTGGTGCAGGAGAGCCCCGAAGGATCCCCCGCCGCCTGCGCATGCCCCGATGCTCCGCCGCGCGAGGCGCGGATCGAGCCGCCGCTACGCGGCAGCGAGAGCCTGAACCGGGCGCTGAGGGAGAGCGAGGCCCGTTTCCGGCACCTGATGGAGCAGCCTCTCGCCGGAATCTACATCCTCCGCCACGACCGGCTCTCGTACGTGAATCCCCTCTTCACGCAGATCTTCGGGTACCCCGCCGAGGAGCTGATCGCCGGACTCCACATCACCGACCTGCTGGTCGACGAGGATCGGCCGCTCATGCGGAGCCTGATCCAGCGGCGTCTGAAGGGCGAGCCGTCCCAGGCCCGCCAGACGCTCCGCGGGGTCCGCAAGAACGGGGAGCGGGTGGAGCTGGAGGTATACGGGACCCGCACGGAGATCGACGGAGAGGCCGCCTTCATCGGAATCCTGCTGGACATCACGGCGCGGAAGCGCGCGGAAGCGGCCCTTCGAGAGAGGGAGGAGCAGCTCCGGCATGCTCAGAAGCTGGAAGCGGTCGGTCGGTTGGCGGGAGGAATCGCCCACGACTTCAACAACCTGCTCATGGTGATCCAAGGCTCGGTGAACCTGATCCTCATGGAGTCCGCCTCCGAGAACCGGCACCGTGCCGACCTGGAGGAGATCGTCCGGGCCACGGAGCGAGCCGCGACCCTGACGCGCCAGCTGCTCGCGTTCGGACGGAAACAGGTCCTGCGCCCCAAGGTGACCAACCTGAACACCGTCGTGGAGGACCTCCACAAGATGATGAGGCGCGTCATCGGTGAAGACGTCGAGCTCCGCACCGAGCTGTGCCCCTCCCTGTCGTGCGTGCGGGTCGATCCGGGGCAGCTCGAACAGGTCGTCCTGAACCTGATCGTCAACTCCCGGGATGCCATGCCCGGCGGAGGCCGCCTCACCATCCGGACCCAAAACGCCGAGCTGACCGCGAAAGACGCGGAGCGGTTTCCCTACCGGGTCGTGCCCGGACCCTACGTCCGCCTGTCGATCGAGGACACCGGCCACGGAATGCCCGACAGCGTTCTCGACCGGGTTTTCGAGCCCTTCTTCACCACCAAGGAGCAGGGCAAGGGATCGGGGCTGGGGCTTTCCACCGTGTATGGAATCATCAAGCAGTCGGATGGCTACGTCTGGGCATCCAGCCGGCTCGGTCGCGGGACCACGTTCGAGATCTACCTGCGGACGGTGAATGAGGTGGCGGAGGTGAAGCTTCCGAGTTCCGCTCCCGTCCTACCCCGGGGATCGGGGACGGTCCTTCTGGTGGAGGACGAAGAGCCGGTCCGGACCGTGACCCGTCGCCTGCTGGAGCAGGCAGGATACCGGGTAGTGGAGTCGGCCAGCGGCCGGGAGGCCGTCCGGCAGTTCGACCAATATCGAGGCGCGATCGACCTTCTCCTGACCGATGTGGTGATGCCGCAAATGGGGGGGCGGGAGCTGTCGGCACACCTGCGCGGGAGGGACCCTTCCCTCCGGGTGCTCTACATGTCCGGTTACGCCGACGATCGGAGCGTGCGTCAGGGCACCGCGACTCAGGGGTCCGACTTCATCCAGAAGCCGTTCGCGCCTCAGGTGCTGCTGGAGCGTGTCCAGGCGGCCCTCGTGGGCTGAGTCGACCGAGAGGGCTCCACTCACGATTTTTTTCCGGCTGCCGATACCTAAGGGAAATCGGATGCGTCTCTCGCCCTCACGCCTCGATCCTCATGGACCGATCCCGTCGAGTCCCTCACGGCCTGGTGCCGTTGGATGTAACCCCCCGCACCTCCATGCGTGACAGGAACTCGCTTGCGCCTCTCGATGCTTCCTTCGTGCTGGACCAGGTTCGCCAGCAGCTCCAGAACGAGGGTCGTTTGAGCGTGCCGCTGCTCGCCCGCCTCATGAATGTCTCCGAAGCGCGGATGGTCAACGCGCTCGCCGACCTGCATCACCGGGGGTGGCTCGAGCTTTTCGGCGAAGCTCCCTACTTCCGGGTCAAGTCGCGGGGAGACCTGTTTCGGGAGCCGTAGATTCGCCTCGTCGTCGAGCGCTGCCGCCTCTGACTGTTGTTGCTCCCCGCCTACACCTGCGGTCGGATGGGGACACCAGAGGCGACCGCGCATCTCCGCCGGGCGTTTATAGAACCCGCCAAAACCTTTTCCTGCTTAAACATATAGGACTGGCAAGGTCCATCCGGGGCGGCGCGTCGGCTGGCCCCGCGCTTGCTCTGGCGAGTAAGTCCCATCACCTCACTCCTCTGCAGCGAGCGAGTCGCCGTGACCCTACCCGCGCAACGTACTCCGCATCCGATCGCGAGTGCTCAACAGGCGCTCGCGAACCATCAGAGCGTGTGCGCGATCCGGGGCCACTGCGGGCCCTTCATCAACGTCGAATTCTACAATGCGTACCCGGATTCCTTCTGGCACGGGTACGGAGAGTGCCTGATCTGCCGCAGCACATGCCTCGTCGCCGCCGAAGAGACGAAAGCGGTGCAGCGCCGACCCTCCGGGAGCGGCGCCGCCTCCTTCCTGCCGCCGGAGCAGCTCCCCGATCCTTCCCGTCCGGCTGAATCATGAGGGCTCGAGAGTTCTCACTCCCGTCCCCGGGGTGAGGGCCGACGCCGGGAACCACCCGCGTCCGGGATAAAGCGGCTGCTCTAGATGTGGAGCGCATGCCCCAGCGCGGCGAGCGCGGCCTCGCCCACCGCCTCGGAGAGCGTGGGGTGCGGGTGCATCGCCCGGTCCATCTCCTCCACCGTCGTCTCGAGGTGGCGGCCCACGACGAACTCCGCGATCAGCTCGGTGGCGTGCGGCCCCACGATGTGGGCCCCCAGCACCTCCGAGTACTTCCGGTCGCGGATCACCTTCACGAAACCGTCCGTCTCGCCCGCGGTGAGTGCGCGGCCATTCGCCGTCCACGGGAAGACGCCCACCTCGACGTCGTGCCCCTTCTCGCGCGCCTGCTCCTCGGTGAGCCCCACCGAGGCCACCTCCGGGTGGCAGTAGGTGCAGTTGGGGATGTTGGAGTAGTCGATCCCGGCGTGCGGGTCGCCGTGGATGGCCTCCACGCAGGCGACCCCCTCGTGCGAGCCCTTGTGGGCCAGCAGCGGCGGCCCGGCCACGTCGCCGATCGCGTAGATGCCCTCCACCCCCGTCCTCATCTGCCGGTCCACCTGAATGAAGCCGCGGTCCGTGAGCTTCACCCCCGCCTTCTCCAGGCCGACGTCCTCCACGTTCGGCGCCCGGCCGATGGCGCTCAGCACCCGCTCCGCCTCGATCGTCTTCGTCTCACCCTTGGAGGTGCGGATGGTGAGCTTCGCGCCGCCCTTTCCGACCTCGGCCTTCTCCAGGCGCGCGCCGGTATAGACCTCCATCCCCCGCTTCTTGTAGCTCTTCTCCACCACCGCCGAGCAGTCCCTGTCCTCGAGCGGGAGGATCCGGTCCATCGCCTCGATGACGATCACCTTCGTGCCGAAGGCGGCGTACACGTCGGCGAACTCGCAGCCGATGGCGCCCGCGCCGACCACCGCCAGCGTCTTCGGGGCCTCCTGCGCCATCATGGCGTCGGTCGAGTCCCAGACGCGGTCGTGGTCGATCTTCAGGAAGGGGAGGTCCTTCGGGCGCGAGCCGGTGGCGACGATGACGTGCTTCGCGGCGATCGTCTGCTTCTTTCCGTCCTTGGCGGTGACCTCCACCTTCCCGCCGCCCGCCAGGCGGCCGCGGCCGTCGATGTGGGTCACCTTGTTCTTCTTGAAGAGGAAGCCGATCCCCTTCACCAGGCGGTCCGACACCTGGCGCGAGCGCTTCACCGCCTGCGCCATGTCGGTCTTCAGCTGACCGATCTCCACCCCGAACTCCTTGGCGTGCCCCAGGTGGGTGATCATAGCGGCGCTCTCCAGCAGCGCCTTGGTGGGGATGCAGCCGATGTTGAGGCAGACGCCGCCGAGGAACTGCTCCTCGACGCAGGCGGTCTTGAAGCCGAGCTGCGCGGCCCGGAACGCGGCGACGTATCCGCCCGGGCCGGCGCCGATCACCACGATGTCGAAGCTGTTGTCCGCCAACGTCCACCTCTGGGTTGCAATGTGAGGAGCGGCCCCGATCCCGAGGCCGATCGCCGCACAAAGTAGGGCGGACGGGCCGGCGTGACAATCGCGGGGGAAGGGCGAGGGCCCTTTCAACGTGGAGGAGGCCCGCGAGCCGACGGAGCACCCCGCGGCGCGAGCTCGGCACGGAAGCGGAGGAGGGAGGCGGCGCCTGGCCCACCGTTCCCCCGCGGCTCAACAGACGACGCAGATCGGCGGGAGCCGCCCCCCGTGGCTGAGGAGCCAGTCCACGTGGTGGTAGGAGGTTCACGATGAGGCGGTTGCCCTCACGCACCTGCGACTTCTCCGAGTGGCCGACGTAGCCGAGGCGGCTGGTGACAAAGGTGTGGCTTTCCTCGGGGAGGAGGCGCATGCGGACCTTCCGGTTCCCTCGTTGATCGGTACCCCGCTCGGCCCCAGGGGGCGGACCGGCCGGCTCACTGCGAGAAGAGCGCGGCCCCATCGATCACGCGGCGGGCGGCGACCCAGTGGTTCACGTACCAGGAGCCGCGGTGCGTGCTCAGGTCGTCGTAGCGCACGCCGCCGCCGCTGGAGCTGGAGTGCAGGATGCGCCCCCCGCCGGCGTAGATGGCGATGTGGTCGATACGGCTCCCGCGGGAGGCGAAGGCCATCAGATCGCCCGGCTGCAGCGCCGCCAGGTTCAGAGGGAGCGGCACCCCGGCGCGCGCCTGGTCGCGGGAGACGCGCGGCAGGTCCACCCCGTGCCGCCGGTATACATAGCGGATGAAGCCGGAACAGTCGAAGCCGCTGGAGGGGGAGTTGCCGCCCCAGGCGTACTTCACCCCCAGGAAGTCGTCGCCGGTGTCGAGGGCGTCGCGGGCCCATGCCAGCCGGGCGCTCGCCTCCGCGTCGTCCGGCCGCGCGGAGGCGAACGGAAACGAGCGCGGAAGCACCGGCGCCAGGCGGCCGGCCGGGCGGGTGTCGACGCGGGAGCGCGAGCCGGCGCGGAAGCTCAGCCCCAGCCGGACCTCGAAGCCGGAGGAGATCCCCTCCGGGACCGTCTCGGGGGAGGAGGCGAGCGGCCGTCGGTAGCGCCCCTCGCCCTCGGCCGCGAGCCCCCAGAAGAGCGGGAGGCGCCCGCCCGCGCCGAAGCTCATCGTCCCCGCCGTGGGGCCGGCGTGCTCGCCGCGGAAGGAGCGGATTCCGATTCCCCCCACCAGGTAGGGCACCACGGTCATGGGGCCGTTCGGATCCTTCAGATAGATCAGCGCGTCCGCCTCGCCGCTCCAGAACCCGGTGGGCCCCCCGGCGTCCGCCGGGGGAGAGAGGCGCGGGTCGAAAGTTCCGCCGAGGCGGATCCCGAGCCGGCCCGCCTCGGCGCCGATCGCACCGCCCACGAGAGTGGGGCCGCCCCTCACCCCGCCATCGGCGGCGACGTACGAGGAGAAGGTGGTGCTCGCCTGGGCGTGCAGCCGGAGGGGCGAGAGCGCGGCCAGGAGGAGGAGGTACGGCGCATACTTGTTCATCGGGTCATACCGAGGGGGCGGCGAGTGGGGCGTCCAAGATAGCCGGACGCCCGGTCCAGCGCGAGGGGCTTGGCGTCCCCGATTCCGGGGAAAAGGCGTGCCCCGCCCGGCGCCGTTCCTCTAACCGTTTCGGCAGCAACCGCTTGCTTCTTGAGTCCCCGACTTCGCGGAGACCCCGCCTCTTCCCGGAGTGTCCCCCCGGTTGCACGGCGCACGACCTCGTTCCGCCGCACCCTGCCCGGACCCGCCGGCGGGAGGTGCGGGGCTCCCTCCGCCGCCATCCCGCGCGCGGAATCCGTGGAAGTCGAGCCGGCAGCCGAGCTCGCCCGGGAGCACGGCGTCGATTCCCCCCTCAGAAGGACAGACGGACCTTGATGTCCTGGGCGACCTGGTTGAAGACACGCTCCAGATCGCTCGGCGTCGGCGCATAGTACGCTCGTCCCTGGGGCTGATCGGGATCGGCCACCCCGTTCTCGTTGGCCAGCCCGCGAACATAGTCCATGTCGGGGATGAGATCGATCATGTACTTCTTGCCGCCGATAGTCAACTCGAACTGGAGCGGATCGTCCAACGCGATGGTGTAGACGTAGACTCCTTCCGCGCGGAGCTGCGCGGCCATATCCCGCCCCCGCTGGTTCGCCGCCTCCACGATCTGCGGCACGGTCAGCCCGAAGCAGGTCGTGCTGCTCTCGCACTTGGTACGGGTGGGAATCTTATCGGTGGGAAGCGACTCCGGGTCGTTCCAGTATCCGCCCACGCTCGAGTTGTAGAACCGGCCCTGGTTGGTCAGGTACTGATTGGCCGCCAGCAGCCGCTCCTTTCCGCCGAAGGTTCCGCGGTAGATGGTGGGCTGACCGTCGGTGAACAGCACGACCACCTTCACCGATCCGTCCCGCACCGCCTGGCTCCGCATCTGCTGGAGCGCGTACATGAGCCCGTCGCCGGTGTTCGTCCCTCCCTCCGACTTCATGACGTTCACCTTGGAGGGGACGCCCGCCGAGAACTTCTCCCCGAGATAGATGCGGTGGACCGCCCGGAGATGGAAGGAGACCATGCCGACCTGGTCGTAGTCCTCCTTGAAGTGCTTCACGAACTCCTTCACCGCCTTCTGGAGATCGTCCCAGGCGCCGCCCGTCTTGAGAGAGCCGGACTGGTCCAGAACCAGCACGAGATCGATGGGAGCGACGGCGGCGGTGGCCGTGGACCGCAGAGAGAGGGTCTCCCGCCCGAAGAGCACGGAGAAGACGTAGGGAACCGGCATCATCGCGTTTAGGGTGACGGTCTCCTCTCCGGTCGGGGCGGTGCCGAACTCGACCTCGACCGTGACCCCGCCCTGCCCGTCCGCGAGCCCGTTCGCCTCCGTCACCGCCAGCGCGGCTTCTCGCGCGGCGTCCTGTCCCTGCCTTATTGCGCGGACCGCGGCCAGCGCCCCCGCATCCGCGGCGCGGACGAAGCGAGCGCGATAAAGGTACATGCGGCCGGACTCCAGCGCGACGGCCATGGTGGCGATCGCGACCATCATCCCGGCGGCGACCACCACCAGCGTCGCTCCGCGGCGGTTCCGCGCGGGGGCGGCGGCCCGACGCGCGAGCGCCCACCACCCGCTCCGGGCGGAGAGGCGTCCGGTCGGCTCGCCCGAGCGGATCTCAGAACACCGATCGATCATACAGCTCCTCCGGGAGGATCAGCTGGGTGATGGACTCGAGAGGAGTGAGGGGCTGGTAGGAGTAGATCAGCTCCACCACGTAGAGCACGTCCCCGTCCTTCATGCCGAGCGCGTCGAAGCCAGCCGTGGCCTGTCCCAGCACCCCGATCCGGCTTCTGTCTTCGTACCCGAGGCTGGCGACCTGCTCCTGGACAATCGCCTGCGTCTTATCGAACACGATCCTGCTCGCGACCACCCCTCCCCGATCCCGGAGCCCGATCGTCGACCCGTTGGTCAGCGCGAGCTCCACGGCCGAGGCGAGCGAAGTGCCGCGGGAGGCGACATTCGCGGTCTCGCGGCTGAGACCGGTGATGGCGTGCTGCACTTCCAGGATCCGGCCGAACTCCACGGTCCCCAGGAGCAGGATCAGGAGGATCGGGAGGACGAGCGCGAACTCCACCAGCGCCTGGCCGCGCTCGGAGCGGACCAGGCATCGGAGCCCAGGGAGGATCGCGGATATCCGCGACGCGGCGGGCCGCGCGCGGTTAGCGGAACGGTTCATTCTTCATCGCGGTGCTCACCTGGAAGTACCGGATCGGCTCCGGAAAGGCGGCGCCGACCAGGGGGAGGGAGAAGGTGTAGCGGTAGTGGACGGTCACCCGCACCACCTCGTTGGGACGGCCGCCGTCCGCCGGGTCCATCGCGATGCTGTCCACCGCCACGCTGAACCGGCTGGCTCGCACCCGCACGGCGCGCTCGATCGACTGACCGCGCGTGAGCATTCCGCCGCTCTCCGGGTCCACGAGCCGGTTGCCGGTCACCGCGAAGCGGGTCGCCTCCAGGGTGACGTGGCGCACCGTGAGGCGGGTGTAGTACAGGAGGCCGACCTCCACCGTACCCATGAGAAGCAGCAGCAGGAGTGGCAGCGTCAGGGCGACCTCCACCAGCGCCTGCCCCTCCTCCCGCCCGCCGATCCCGCGCAGCGTCCGGAGGATCCCTCTCGCCGTACCGGTAGATTGCCTCAGCACCTGTGCTCCGCTCCCGTGAATCATCGCCCGTCGGTTCCCGCGCGCACTTCGCCTCCGTGTGCCGCGAGCAGCGGGTATCTCCGCACGCACGTGAATGGGCGTGCCGTTTCGGGGAGTATCGGCAGGCGGGTCGCCTCGCACGATCCCGACGCCGAAGGCGGAGAGGGGGTTCACGCCGGCGAGAAGCATCGGAGAGGCAGAGCGGAGGCGCTAAAGAACTGGAGTGGTCCGTCCGATGATCTGGGAGACGGTAACCGCGAGCCTGCCGCTCGCTCCCTGCCCTATCGCGGCACCCATTACCCAGGTCTGGAGGGTACGATGCGGAGTTTCGTTACGCGTTTCTGGAAGGACGAATCCGGTCAGGGTCTGACCGAGTACGGCATGCTCCTCGCCGCGGTCGTGGTGGTCCTGATCGCGGTGCTGGTGGCGTTTCGGGACAACATCCAGGACATCTTCACCGAGCTGAACGGCGACCTGGACACGCTGGACGGGCAGATCGAGTAGAGCGGTTGGCCCATCCACCGCACCGCAGGAAGGGGTCAGCGCGGAGCTGGCCCCTTCGTCATCCTTCTTCCTTCAGTTCGTATCCCGATCTGCCGATGCTCCGGCATGGCAACCGAACCGTGAGAGAACACCCATGAACTCCCCCTACCTGACCGCCGCCTTCCTGGTGCTGATCGTCGGGGCGAGCTGGACGGACCTCCGCTGGCGCCGAATCCCCAACGGGCTGGTGGCGATCGGATTCGCGACCGCGCTGGCGCTGCACGCGAGCTCCGGCGCGCCGGCGGTGGTGAGCGGGTTCCTGGGGGCCGGGCTCGGGCTGGTGATCGCGCTCCCCGCCTATGCGTGCGGCGCCCTGGGGGCCGGGGACGCGAAGCTTCTCTCGACGGTGGGAATGTTCCTCGGGCTCGAGAGGCTGCCGGAGGCGCTGGTGCTGATCGTTCTGGCGGGCGCGGCGCTGGGGATCGCGCAGGCGCTTCGCCGGGGGAGGCTGCTGGACCTCGTGAAGGATACCGCCTGGCTGGCGTTGTTCTTCGCGACGCGGGGCCGGCACGGGGTGCGCCGGACCCTGGAAACGCCCGGGGCGGTGGCGGTGCCCTATGGGATCGCCGTTTCCATCGGGGCGCTGGGAGCGTGGCTGACGTAGGGAGAGATAGGAGCGGCGTCCGCGCGCTCCGGTCGTTTCATCGGGTGTCCATACGAATCTACTCATGAGCCAACCACGAACGGGACCTTTGCTCGCCGCGGCGCTGGGTTGCGGCCTTCTGGCCGGCTACCTCACGCTCGATCTCCTGCGGCGCCAGACCGACACCGCCGCCGCGGACTCGATGGAGACCGCCCCGGTGGTGGTCGCGGCCGCCAATCTGGCACCCGGCTCCATCCTGGGTCCCCGCGACGTGCGGGTGGTGCGGTGGCCGCAGGCGGCGCTGCCCGCCGGGCATTCCGCCTCCACCTCCCAGGTCGTCGGCCGTGGGGTGATCCTTCCGATCAGCGCCAGCGAGCCCCTGTTGCAGAGCAAGCTGGCGGACCTCGACGCGGGCGGTGGCCTCCCCATCACGATTCCCCGGGGAATGCGCGCGATCAGCATCGAGGTGGACGACGTGATCGGGGTCGCGGGCTTCGTGCTCCCCGGCACGCGGGTGGACGTGCTCGTCACCCTTCCCGCGGCGGCGCTCGGCGGCTCGGTCCCGGGCACGATCACCCGGGTAATCCTGCAGGGCGTGCAGGTCCTCGCGGCCGGACAGCGCGTCGAGCGCGACCTCTCGACCAAACCCGAGACCGTCCACGTCATCACCCTGCTGGTCACCCCGCCCCAGGCGGAGAGCCTGGCGCTGGCCGCCAGCGAGGGACGGATCCAGCTCGCGCTGCGCAACACGCTCGACCTCGACTCCATCGCCACGGGGGGGGTCCAGACGCTCAACCTGCTCAACACCGTGGTACGTGCGTCGGAGGCGCGCCGGAGCACGAGCGTGCCGAGGTCGGTCACCGCTCCACAGCCCCAGGCGCCGGCACCCCCCTCTCATACGGTCGAGACGTTCCGGGGTGGCGAGCGCTCGGTCTCCACCTTCGCGAAGGGTCCCCGATGATCGCCCAGAGAGGTTTCCCGCGCGGCGGGGGGCTGCTCGTCCTCCTCCTCCTCGTGGCGGCGATACCCGCGGCGGCGAAACCCGTGGCGGCCCAGGAGGAGCCGGCCGAGGTCGTGACCATCGCCCGCGGCGGCTCGGCGCTCCTCCCCCAGTCCGCGCCGATCGAGCGGCTCTCCGTGGGAGATCCCGAGGTGGCGGACGCCATCGTGGTCTCGCCGCAGGAGGTGCTGGTGAATGCGCGGGAGATCGGCAGCACCAGCGTGTTCGTCTGGGACGTCGCCGGGCAGAGGCGTTTCTACACCATCGAGGTGACGATCGACGCAGGCGCCATCGAGCGCCAGCTCCGCCAGCTCTTCCCCGGCGAGTCGATCTCGGTGAGCGCGAGCGGCAACGTGATCGTCCTCTCCGGCCGCATCCGCAACGCCGAGATCGGCCGCCGGGCGCTGGAGATCGCCCGGGCGAGCGGCGCGACGGTGGTGGACAACCTCATGCAACCCGCGCCGCAGCAGATCCTCCTGCAGGTGCGCTTCGCCGAGGTGAGTCGTACCGCCGCGGTCCAGCTGGGAGCCGACTACCGGGTCGGGGAAACGAGCGTGACCCTGAACCCCTCCCGGACCCGCGAGGAGGGAGATCGGGTGGTGGAGACCCTGTCCGACGGCCTCGTGAAGCTCTTCCTGTTCGAGCGCGGCATCCAGGTGGACGCCGTCCTCCGCGCCCTGCGGTCGGACGGGAGCTTCCGGAGCCTCGCCGAGCCGAACCTCCTCGCCCTGGAGGGACAGGAAGCCTCCTTCCTGGCGGGCGGCGAGTTCCCCTTTCCTGTACCCCAGCCGGGAGCGGCCAACGCCGTCACGGTGGTGTTCAAGGAGTACGGGATCCGGCTGAAGTTCCTGCCGCGAGTCACCCCGGACGGAAGCATCCGGCTGGCGGTGGCTCCCGAGGTGTCGTCGCTGGACTTCGCGAACGGCCTCGAGCTCACGGGCTTCCGTATTCCCAGCCTGCTGACGCGGCGGGCGGAGACGGAGGTGGAGTTGCGGGCGGGCCAGACGCTGGCGATCGCCGGGCTCCTGGACAACATGATGCAGAACGGCGACAGCCGGATCCCCTTCCTGGGCGACGTACCGATCCTCGGCGCGCTCTTCCGCTCCCGCAACGTCCAGCAGAACCGCAGCGAGCTGCTGGTTCTGGTGACCCCGACTCTGGTCGAGCCCACGGACACGCCGCCGCCCCTGCCGGGCGGAGAGCCGGAGACGTGGGACTGGGAACGCCATCTGCTGGGCCGTCCCGCCGGTTCTCCGGGGCGCTGAACCGGGCGCCGCTCAACCTATGCCCACATCGCGAGATACCATGGAGCAACGATCCATTCCCGGAGCCATCATCTCCTCCGACGACGCGCTGCGCGAGCTGCTGCGGAACGTCGTCCAGGAGCCGAGGCACAACGTGGCGGTCGAGGTCGAGATCCCGGTGCCGCTGGACAGCATCGATGCCGAATGGCTGGCGATGGTGCGACGCGCCAACCCGGAGGTGCTCCTGCTCGACCTGGAGAGCGGGCCCGAGCTGGGGCTGCACCTCGCGCGGGCCCTCACCGAGGCCGACCCGCGCCGGCGTCTGATCGCCTCGGGGCCGGTGCTCGCCCCGGAGATGCTGCTCGAAGCCATGCGCGCGGGGATCTCGGAGTACCTGCCCAAGCCGGTCACCGCCGGGGCGCTCTCCGCCGCGCTCCAGCGTATCGAGCGGCAGATGAGCCACTCGGGGGTGGGGCAACCGCGCAAGCCCGGGAGCCTCTACGCCGTGTTCAGCCCCAAGGGGGGCTCGGGCTCCACCACCGTCGCCACCAACCTGGCGATCCTCCTCAACCAGCTCACCGGGAAGCGCACGCTGGTGGTGGACCTGAACCTGGAGCTCGGCGAGGTGGCCGTGCTGCTGAGCACGCAGTCGAAGTTCAGCATGGCGGACCTGATCAGCAACTTCCACCGCATGGACGCCGAGCTGCTCGCCTCCTACATCGAGCGCCACCCCTCCGGGATCCATCTCCTCTCCGCCCCTTTCCACCCGCGTCAGAACGGGGAGATCCCCGGAGAGGGAATCCGCAGCGTGCTGCACTTCCTCCGCCAGCACTACGACTACGTGGTGGTGGACACTCCCAAGTCCCTGGCCCCGGCCACGGTCGCCGCCCTGGAGAATGCCGACGCGGTGCTGATGATCGCCACCGTCGACATCCCCTCGCTGCGCAACGTGAAGCGCTGCCGGCCGCTCCTGGACCAGGTCACGCAGGACGACCCCGCCAAGCTCCGCCTGGTGATCAACCGCCACCAATCCGGAAGCACCATTCCGATCGAGGAGGTGGAGAGCACCCTCGACATGCGGGTCTACCGGACGCTCGCCAACGACTATGCGGCGGCGATTCGGGCCATCAACACCGGCGAGCCGGTGGTGTACGACGATCGCTCCCCCTTCGCGCGGGACCTCCGGCTGCTCGCGGCGGACCTCCTCGGCCTGCCGAGTTCCGTCAAGACGCCGGGCGCCTCGCTGCATGCGGTCCAGCGCATCCTCTCCCCGCTGCGCGCGCTGCTCCCGGAGGGAACCGTGCTCCCGGGACGGAAGCGGGAGGCGCTGAACCATGGCTGAGCCGGTCAACCGCTTCGCCGAGCTGATGTCCGCGAGCGACCGGTCCGGCGCCGGGAGCGGGACCGCCACGTCGGCGGCGCGAGGCTGGGAGCTCGGGCCCAAGTCCGGCCCCCACCCGGCCCCGCCGGTCTCGCGCCCGGAAGCGTCCCCGGCGGGATGGAACCGGCAGGCGATGCACGAGATCCGCGGGCGCGTCCACCGCCGGCTGCTGGAGCGCCTCAACCTGAGCAACCTGGAGTCCTCGGACCGCGCTCAGGCGGCGGCGGTGATCCAGCAGGTGGTGCACGAGCTGCTGGTCGAGGAGAAGACCCCGCTGAACCTCAAGGAGCGCGAGGGGCTCGTTGGGCAGGTGCTGGACGAGATCTTCGGCCTGGGTCCGCTGGAGCCGCTCCTCAAGGACGCCGAGATCTCCGACATCCTCGTGAACACCCACCAGCGGGTATTCGTCGAGCGCCGGGGCAAGCTGGAGCTGACGGAGGTGCGCTTCCAGGACGAGCGCCACCTCCGCCAGATCCTGGACCGGATCGTGTCCGCGGTCGGGCGTCGGATCGACGAGTCGTCGCCCATGGTGGACGCCCGGCTGCTGGACGGATCGCGGATCAACGCCGTGATCCCCCCGCTCTCCATCGATGGGCCGCACCTCTCCATCCGCAAGTTCAAGCAGGACGCCCTCACCGGCCTCGACCTGCTTCGCAACGGCAGTCTCACCGCGCCGATGCTGCGCGTGCTGGAAGGCATCGTCAAGGCCCGCCTGAACATCGTGATCTCCGGGGGCACGGGGGCGGGAAAGACCACCCTGCTCAACATCATCTCTTCCTTCATCCCGCACGACGAACGGGTCGTCACGATCGAGAACGCGGCCGAGCTCCAGCTCCAGCAGCCGCACGTCGTGCGGCTGGAGACCCGGCCCTCGAACAGCGAGGGACTGGGCGAGGTGACGCAGCGGAGCCTCCTCGTGAACGCGCTGCGGATGCGGCCGGACCGCATCATCGTCGGTGAGGTGCGCGGGGCGGAGGCCATCGACATGCTGCAGGCGATGAACACCGGCCACGCCGGCTCGATCAACACCCTGCACGCCAACTCGCCTCGCGACGCGATCAGCCGTCTCGAGACCATGGCGATGATGTCGGACCTGAACATCCCGGAGCGGGCGCTGCGCCAGCAGATCGCCAGCGCGGTGGACGTCATCATCCAGGTCAACCGCCTGCAGGACGGCACCCGGAAGGTCACCTCCATCTCCGAGATCATCGGAATGGAGGGGGACATCGTCACCATGCAGGAGATCTTCGCCTTCGAGCAGCAGGGCGTGAGCGAGACCGGCCAGGTGATTGGGAGATACCTCGCGACGGGGATCCGCCCCAGCTTCACCGACAAGCTCAAAGCGCACGGCTTCGACCTGCCGGCGAACATCTTTTCCGCCGCGCCCGATCCGGGCCGGGGGCAGGCATGGTAGGCGTGCCGCTCCGCGCATGGGCCGTGGCCGTCCTGGCGTGCCTGGCGGCCTCGCTGCTCGCCTGGGCGGTCCCGCTCCTCTGGTACCGCGCGCGCCAGCGGCGCTACCGGCGCGAGGTGGAAGCGAACCTCGCCCGCCTCATCTCCGCTCCGGGCTTGAAGGCCGCCGTCGAGGGCGGCGGGGTGCTGCGGAATCCCGGGAGGACGAAAGGCTGGCTGCCGGAGCGGGCCCACGGCTGGGCGCACTTCCGCGCGGTGGAGGACCTGATCTCGCAGGCCGCGATGGACTGGAGCCTGGAGAAGTATCTGGTCCGTTCCCTCGCCGCGGCGGCGGCTTGTGGTATGCTGGCGCTGCTGGCGAGCCGCAGTCCCGTGGTGGCCGTGGGCGCCTTCTCGCTCGGGGCCCTGCTGCCCTACCTGTACCTGCGGCGTCAGCGGGCCCGGCGGATCGCCGCCTTCGAGGAGCACTTCCCGGAGGCGCTCGATCTGCTCGGCCGCGCCCTGCGCGCCGGCCATCCCATCGCCACGGGGCTGCGGATGGTGGCGGAGGAGTTCCCGGATCCGCTCTCCGCCGAGTTCCGGCTCGCCTTCGAGGGCCAGCGCTACGGACTCGCCTTCGACGACTCGCTGCGGCAGATGGCCCGCCGCATCCCCATCGCGGACGTGCAGATCTTCACGATGGCGGTCCTCATCCAGCGGGAGATCGGAGGCAACCTCTCGGAGATCCTGGACAACCTCGCCCAGGTGATCCGCCAGCGGTTCTCCCTCCGCCGCGAGCTTCGCACCTACACCGCACAGGGGCGGATGAGCGGCTATGTGCTGGCCATGCTCCCCATCGGATTGGGCGGGCTCCTCTACCTCATCAACCGCGAGGACATGTTGGCCTTCATCCAGGACCCTCTGGGGCGGACGATGGTGACCACCGCCGCGCTGATGCAGGTGATGGGCTTCCTCTGGATCCGTCGGATCACGAACATCGAGCTCTGATCATGGCCGAATACCTGATCGCGGTGCTGGCGGCGTGCTCCGCGGCCGCCCTCGTCTGCTGGGCGGCGGGCCGGTTCTCGAGCGACGGCCACGGAATCGCCGTCCGTCTGGCGACCCTGGAGCCGCCGGATGGGACGCGTACGGGACCGCGCGGTGCGGCGCACCGATCGGTCTCGCACCGGCTCAGCGCCCTCCTCCAGCGCTTGGGGAGGATGGCGCCGGATTCCATCGACGTCGAACCGCTCCGCCGAGAGCTGGTGCACGCGGGGTTCCGCGGTGCGGCGGCTCCGCGCGTCTACCTCGGTGCGCGCCTCGCGGTCGTGCTCGCCGCCCTGGCGTCCATCCCCCTGTTCGTTGCGTTCATGGGACCCGCCGGGTGGCTCGCGGCGCCCGGAACGCTCCTCATCGCCTGGCTCGCCCCCGCCTTCTATCTCGGCCATCGCACCCGCGGCCGGCGCGCGCAGATGCAGAAGGCCATCCCCGACATGCTCGATGCGCTGGTGGTCTCCATGGAGGCCGGCCTGGGCCTGTTCCAGGCGCTGCTGAGGGTCTCGGAGCAGAGCCGGCAGATGTGCCCGCCTCTCAGCGCCGAGATGGCGCTCGCCAACGTGGAGATGCGCACGGGCGCGCCGCGCGACGAGGCGCTGCGCGATCTCGCCGAGCGCGTCGGCCTGCCGGAGATGCGCTCGCTGGTGAGCGCTCTGATCCAGACCGACCGCTTCGGCACCTCGGTCACCCAGGCGTTGCGCGTGCAAGCCGACACGCTGCGGGAGAAGCGGCGCCAGCGGGCGGAGGAGGCAGCGGCGAAGACCACGGTGAAGATGATCTTCCCGCTGGTGCTGTTCATCTTTCCCTCCCTCTTCGTCGTCACCCTGGGCCCCGCGGTGGTTCAGGTCGTGGCCATGCTCTCCAAGTGAGGTGCGGGTGAGGCGGGTCCACGCGGTGAATCTCACCCGCTCGCGGACCCTGGGGACCCGGGTCGCACTGGCGAACCGCTGGTGGCCGCGGCTACGGGGCCTGCTCTTCCGTCCGCCCCTCCGGAGCGGCGAGGGGCTCCTGCTCGCTCCCTGCCGCGCGGTTCACACGTACGGCATGAAGTACCCGATCGACGTCGCATACCTGGACGCGTCGGGCAGGATCGTCGCTCTGTACCCCTCGCTCGCCCCGGGCCACCGGACATCCTGGCATGCCGCGGCCGCCAGCGTGCTGGAGCTGCCCGCGGGGACGCTTGCCTCCACCGGCACGGAGGTCGGTGACCTGGTGGGGTCGGGCGGGCTTCGGGTCCAGAATCAGAAGTTGAGCCAGTAGTTGAGCTTGACCAGGAGAACGTTCGTCGCGGGGACGTCGTACCCGCTCTCCATCCCGAAGAGCCGGCGGAAGTCCCGCCCCGCGCCGAAGGTGCCGTCCCCGGTCTCGTCGGTGCGCCCCTGGCTCCATACCACGAAGAGGGTGCTCCCCGGACGGTACTCCCAGCGCAGCACGGCGTTGGTGCGCAGCTGCTTGAAGTTGAAGTCCGGGTTCCCGAAGGTGAGGTCGCCCCGCGCGTCGCCGTCCAGGTCGAGCGCGTACTCGTCCTCGCCGGCATCGTAGGACAGGCGCCCGTCGAGCGAGCGGAAGCGGTCGGCGAAGGCGCCGGCGCGCGGGTCGGCCACCCGCCTGAAGTCGTCGTACTGTCCCGCGCTCACGAAGGGCTGCGCGTACAGCTCCAGCGAGAGGGCCGGGCTCACCGTGTAGTTGAGGCGGGTGGTGAGGCTGAGCGTCCGCTGGCGCAGGTGCCCGAAGAGGTACTCCCGCCCTCCGAGCGCGTCGCCCTGGTCCACGTACTGCCAGGTGTTGTCGCGGCGCGTCAGGTTCGGCTGGAAGGAGAGGTTGAGCTGCGCCGAGGGCCGGTAGGTGGCGCCCAACCCCAGCCCGAAGTCCCAGGCTCCGGACTCCTCCTCCGCACCGCCCCAGAGGTTGAAGTTCACCCCGAGCGGCCGGCGCGGGTCGGTGCTGAGCCAGGTGCTGTAGCGAAGCCCGCCGGGGCGCACGATCGAGGGGCCGCCGCGCAGCGAGCCGGTGCTCACCGCCTCGAACTGCTTCCCCATCCACCAGCCGCCGTTCCAGAGGTTCCTCAGCTCGAAGTTGGTCCAGTGGCCGAGCTGCGTGTACATCCGCTCGCCGCCGTGGCTCCACATGCTGAAGGGATTGAGCCCCGCGCGGAAGTTGCGGAAGATCCCGATCGGCTCGAACTGGTTGTAGCTGAGGTTGGCGAAGGCCTGGATCTGGTCGGCCTCGGTCATGAATCCCAGGTCGTTGACCTCCAGCCCCGGCGTGCGGACGTGGCCGCCGAAGCCGCCGCGCAGCTTCCCTCCGCCGATCTTCCCGACCCACAGACTCGCCACCGCGCCACTCAGCGAGGTGCGGGTCGAGTCCAGCTCGACGTGGCCGGCGTCGGGGCGCTGGAAGTAGTGGGCGGACGACTTCTGCACGCGGGTGATCGCCTCCTCGCTCCCGCGGATGTGGCTCCCCCCGGCGTAGGCCGAGGCCTCCCAGGTGTCGTCGGCGAAGCGATGCCGGCCGTTGAAGCCTCCGGTGTAGGCGGCCTCGCGGAGGAAGTCGAACTCCTCGCGCCCGCCGAGGCGGCGGTGGGTGGAGGTCCCGAGCACGCCCAGGGTGCTGCGCCCCCGCCGGAAGTCGCGCGAGACGCTGAGGACCGAATAGTTGGTCAGCGGCTCCACCCGCTCCGTCCCGAACACCCCGGTTCCGGCGGCGACCCGCGCCTCCTCCGCGGCGGTGACGGCGTCGAGGAAGCCCAGCGTCCACCCCTTCGACGTCTTCCCGGTGAGCTTCGCCGCCCCCAGGATGGTGGTGGACTCCGGGCCCTCCAGCCAGCCGTCGTCCACGTGGACCGAGCGCTGCGGCGCACGGCCGACGCGCCGCGAATAAAAGAGCTGCTCGCCCGAGCCGTCGTCGGTCCCGATCCCGAAGGAGAAGATGTTGGACCCCTCCATGAAGAAGGGGCGCTTCTCCGGGAAGAAGGACTCGAAGGCGGAGAGGTTCACCTCCGAGGGGTCGGCCTCCACCTGCCCGAAGTCGGGGTTGAGGGTGGCCGAGAGGGTCAGGTTGGAAGCGACCCCGTACCTGAGGTCGGCGCCAAGGGCGAGATTGCCGGCCGTGGCGTCGTAGAAGGGGTTTCCGGCCTCGAGCGGAGCGCGGGTGACGCGCGCGACGGTATAGGGGAGGACCTCGAGCCGCCGCGGCGCGCTGATCCCCTCCACCCCGCGCAGCTCCCCCGCCTGCGAGACGATCCCGCCGAAGTCGGGGAGCACCGGCGACCACCAGGCCCACTCGCCGCGCCGCGCGATCTCGCGGCTGAAGTTGACGCCCCAGACGCGCTCTCCCTCGGCGGCGGCGCTGAAGCGGAGCTGCGAGAGCGGGATGCGGAACTCCGCCGTCCAGCCGAGCGAGTCGATGGAGGTGGCGGCGGTCCAGACGGCGTCCCAGTTCACGTCCTCGTTGAAGTCGTCGTAGTGGAGGACGTCCTTTTGCACGCCGCGCGGATTCACGGAGAAGCGGAAGCCGGTACGGCGATCGTGGTAGCTGTCGATGAGGACGTGCGCCCAATCGGAGTGGATCCCGGAGGCGTCGCGGCGGGCGAGCTGCGCGGCGATCTCGTCCGGGTGGGCGTCGAGGAGGCGCATCCCCACGTAGATCGCCTCGTCGTCGTAGAGCACGCGCGCCTCGGAGCGCTCCGAGGCGGGGGCGCCTGGATCGGGCCGCATCTGCACGAAACCGGTGACGAGCTCCGCCTGCGACCAGGCCTCGTCGTCGAGCCGTCCGTCGATCGCCGGCGCGCCGCGTTCGACGCGCGCGCCGTACACGGTCCGGATCGCCGAGGAGGCGCGGGCGGAGGGAGCCGGTTCGCTCCGCGCCCCGTCCTGCGCCAGGGCGCGGGAGGCGAGGAGCAGGGCCGCCAGGACGGCCGCGGAGAGGGAGAGAGGCGCGCGCATGATCGCAATGGGCCGGAGGGAGCACCACCCCGCTCGGAATATGCTAATTTACTAGCATGATGCTGTTTTTTTAGCACGTCCGCAAGGGCTTCGTTTCCTTGTTCGACGCCGCCCGCCGCGCGAAGGTTTACGCCGCTGCCCGAACCGGCGGAGCGGGTTACCCGGGCGCGGAAGAGCGTGGCTTTTGGAGTCCCCGGTCGCCACCTGCAGGGCTCAGCCGATCTTCCCGTGCGTGTATCTCTAGCGCTAATTCATTAGCGCAATGTGCACTGCGCCTCCTCTCCCGTCAAGATTCGTCAGCGCTGTTTACAAGGGGGACGGGGTATCCGACCCCTCCCGAATGGCAAGGGGCGTCCGGATCGCCCACGAGGGATCTGAACCCGGAGCTTCCGCGCCGGTCGGCAGGCGCGGGCGCTGCGGCTCTCCGGGTGGATCGGGTGCGGCGGTGAAGGGGGAGGTGAGACGGGGAGCCGAACCGGGCCGGGCGGTTGAAACCACCGCGCCAACCAGGGGAAGCCCGCCTGCGCGGGCTCCGGAACGGCCGGTGTGGGTGCGGAACCCCAGTCGGAGGAAGCCGGCTTTCCGTAGTCGTCGCAGCGACTTCGGTCGCCCGCCAGGAGAGTCGCTCGGGGAGTGGCGAGCGAGGAACGAGCGAGCCGGGAGTGAGAGCCCCTCGCGGACCGGCTCCCAACCCACGGCACTTCCGCCAGGGCGCCCGAAACCAGGCGGCCGGCGCCGTAGCGGGATGCCGGCCCCTGTCACCCCCTCATCCCGTCACCCCCCGGCAGGAGGCTCTGCTGCGCGGCGTCGGCGGTGCGGCGTGGGAGAGCGCCGCTCTCCGTCACCTCCTGTAGTGCGATCGACAGCGCGGCGGCCATTCGCCGCAGGGCGGCCCACTCCTCCGGCGCGCGGGCGCTCTGCCTCCAGACCTCCAGCTCGACCAGTGCGTCCTGGAGTGCCTCGAGCACGCGCCGGAGGTCGGGCTCCGGCGCGAAAGGATCGGAGAGCGATGGGATCATTCCTGCCTCGAGGCTGGAGGAACGGCGAGGAACACGATTCTCCGCCGAATATAAGCCGAAAACGGACACTCGTCGAGAGTGGTGGTGGCGGCCGCGCTTCCGCCCGCTGGAGAGTATCGGACGAACTCCGCCGATCGCGCACCGGACGGCTCCCGCCGCACTCCTCGTTCAGGGCGCGCTGTCGTGGAACCGCACCTCCTTCTCCTTTTCCTGCGCCGTGCGCAGCGCCCACTCGCTCTCGAAGAGGACCAGCGGACGCTCGCGGGTGTCGAACACCAGGGTGCGGCCGATCCCGTTCACCACCCGGTCGATCGCCGCCTCGGGGCCCTCCACCCAGCGCGCGTTCTTATAGGGGAGGAATTCCAGCTTCGCGGCCACCCCGTACTCGTGCTCCAGCCGGTGGAGGAGCACGTCGAACTGCAGCATCCCCACCGCTCCGACGATCGGCGCGGGGCCGGCGATCGACTCCTGGTAGAAGACCTGCGCCGCCCCCTCCTCGGAGAGCTGCTGCAGCCCGGTGTCGAGCTGCTTGCGCCGCAGCGGGTCGCCGATCCGGATTCGGGCGAAGTGCTCCGGCGAGAAGCGCGGGATCCCGCTGAACTCGAGGTCCCCGTCGGCGGAGAGAGTGTCGCCGATGCGCAGCGAGCCGCGGTCGTGGATCCCGATCACGTCTCCCGGCCACGCCTCCTCCACCAGCGTCCGGTCGCGCGCCAGGAACTGCGTGGGCGCGGCGAGGCGGATCTGCTTTCCGCTCCGCACGTGCTTCACCTGCATCCCCGCCTCGAAGCGGCCCGAGACCACGCGCACGAAGGCGATCCGGTCGCGGTGCTTCGGGTCCATGTTCGCCTGGATCTTGAACACGAAGCCGCTGAAGTCCTCTTCCTCGGGATCCACCCGACGCTGCTCCGCTTCGCGCGGGACGGGCGGAGGGGCCAGCTCCAGGAAGGACTGCAGGAAGGGCTCGACCCCGAAGTTGGTGAGCGCGCTCCCGAAGTAGGCGGGCGAGACCTCCCCCGAGAGGAAAGCCTCCCCGGTGAACTCCACCCCCGCCAGATCGAGGAGCTCGACGTCCTCCACGAGCTGGTCGTGGGCGGCCGCGCCCACCAGCTCGCGCACCGCCGGGTCATCCAGCCCGCCCACCTGCGTGGAGACCCGCGTCGAGCCGTGATCGAGGCCGCGCTCGAAGAGGTGGATACGCTTCTCGACCCGGTCGTACACCCCCCGAAAGCGGTCCCCCGAGTGGATCGGCCAGGTGATCGGGCAGCACCGCAGCCCCAGGTCGCGCTCGACGTCGTCCAGCAGCTGCAGCGGCGAGGTGCCCGCGCGGTCGCACTTGTTGACGAAGGTGAAGATCGGGGTGCGGCGCCGGTGGCAGACCTGGAAGAGCTGCCGCGTCCGCTCCTCCACCCCCTTGCGGTTGTCGAGCAGCATGACCGCGCTGTCGGCGGCCATCAGCGTGCGGTAGGTGTCCTCCGAGAAGTCGGCGTGCCCCGGAGTATCGAGCAGATTGATCTGCTTCCCCAGGTACTCGAACTGGAGGACGCTGGAGGTCACGGAGATGCCGCGCTCCTGCTCCATCTTCATCCAGTCGCTGGTGGCGTGCCGCTCCGAACGGCGTGCCTTGACGCTCCCCGCCAGATGGATCGCGCCGCCGTACAGCAGCAGCTTCTCCGTGAGGGTGGTCTTCCCGGCGTCCGGGTGGCTGATAATGGCGAAGGTCCGCCGCCGGCGGACCTCTTCCGTGAGTCGATTCATTCCTCGCGGTGGCTGGGCGGGTCTGCCCCGCGCTGGTCCCTTTCCATATGGTTCAAAGCTAACTCTTTCCGCGGCTTGGCTCAATGCGTCAGGGCGCCGTCCCCGGACGGGTGGCGACGGCGGCGATCAGCCGCGCCAGCGCGTCCAGGTCGCGCAGGTCCAGCACCTCGGCGGGGGAATGGCTGTAGCGGCCGGGCCAGGAGAGCCCGACGTTCACGGCCCCGTAGAAGGTGAAGGCGGAGCCGTCGGTGCTCCCGTGCGTCGTACCCTCCCGCACCGGGATTCCCTCCTCGCGCGCGATGCGGAGGACGCGCTCCCGCTCGGCGTCGGGGACGAAGCTGGCGTCGTCCAGGCCGCGGAGCACCGCGCCGCTGCCGAGGGGGACGAAGGCGAAGTGCGGAGACTCGAGCGGGGTATCCGAGGAGACGAAGGTGTCCACCGTGTACACCCGCCGCACCGTCGGACCGAGGCGCGCCGCCAGCGCCCGCGCCCCCACCAGACCACCCTCCTCGCCCGTGGACCAGGCGAAGACGAGCCGGTGGTCCAGCCGCTCCGGGTCGATGCGGCGCAGCGCCATCACCAGAGCGGTGCTGCCGGCGCGGTCGTCGAGGGAGCGGGCGGTGAATCGCGGGCCGGCCAGCCGCACTCCGCGCTTGTAGGCCGTTACGCCCATCCCGGTCTCCACCCCGCGCGCCGACAGCGCCGCGGCGTCCATGCCGAACCACGCGGTGACCTGCCGCGGCCGCTTCTCCCGCGCCTCCTCGCGGGGGACGAAGACGCCGCGGAGCGGAGCGGGCGCCCGCGCGCCCGGCGCGGCGTCGAAGTGCAGCAGCGCCGGCTGCCCCTCCCAGGCGGAGGGGATCACCCCGCCGCGCCCCTCCAGCGCCACGGTTCCGTCCGGCGCGATTCCGACGACCTCGAAGGCGACCTCGTCGAGGTGCGCGATCACCACCGCCGTGTCGCGCTCGGGACCGGCGCCGACGAGCAGGTTTCCCGCGCCGTCCACCGTCGCGCGTTCCCGCGCCCAGGCCGGGAGCGCCGCGAGCACCGCCTCGCGGACCCGCCCCTCGTGCCCCGGCACGCCGGGCAGCTCCACGAGGGAGGTGAGCAGCGCCTCCGCCTCCGCCGCCGGGCCGGCCACCGGGACCTCGGGCTCCGCCGGCGTAGGGAGCGCGATCCAGGAGGCCGCGCCTTCCATCACGCCCGCCTCCGCCGCGACCGCGCCGAGCAGCGTGTCCGCCTCCCGCTCGCCGACGCTCTCCACCAGAGAGCCCGGGAAGCGGACGTCGGCGGCGAGGTAGAGCGCGGAGTCGGTCCCGGGAAGGTCGGGGAAGGAGCGGTTCAGCGAGTTCAGCGCCATCCACCGCCGCGCGCCGCCCTCCTCCCCCGGACCCACGAGCACGACCCGGTCCACCGGCCCCAGGCGCGACAGCGCCGCGCCCAGTCCCACCCAGCCGAAGCTCCGCTGCCGGGTCATCAGGAAGACCGTCTCCCCACCGCCGGGCGACCGGCGGGCGGCCGCGGCCAGGGCGGCGCACCCGGCCCGCCCTCCGGCGTCGGGTCCGACGACGAAGCCGTTCATCCGCCAGGGGGGCAGCTCCCGCTCGACCGGATCCAGCAGGCGCACCCCCATCCGCTCCACCTCGGCGCGGGAGGCGGCGCCCAGATCGACCCAGAGCTGGTCCACCGTGACCACCGCGGTGTCGGCGCGGTGCTGCCGCGAGAAGTGGCCGTTGGCGATGGCGACCACCCCGGGCACCGCGCCGGAAGCGGTGAGGACGCTCACCTGCTGCCCTTCGTGGAACTGATCCCAGAGCGGGTGCCGCCGCTGGTTCCCCGCGCCGTGCAGCCGCAGGTAGCCCTCGTCGGTGACCTGGCTGACCACCAGGCCGGGGCGGTCCAGCGCGCAGGCGACGACCCGCCGCGGCCGCCCGCGCCCGACGCTGCGGACCAGGTTCCCCGCGGTGTCGCGCTCCCAGCCGGGGAGGGCGCGGAGGAGGACGTCGGTGGCGAGGTGCTCCCGGCCGGGGGGCGCGTGCAGGGCGACCCACCCGGGGAGCGCCTGGGGTGCGGAGGCGGGCGCCTGGGCGGAGGCCGGCGGAGCCGCGAGCAGCCCGGCCGCGCCGGCGAGCAGGAGGAAGCGGAGGGCGTTCATCGCGGAATCGTCGGAGAGGGCGTGCCGGTGCCGAGCGGGCGGAGGGGGAAGCTATCCCCACCTCCGGACCCGCGCCAGCCGCCGCCCGCCCGCGCCGTTCTTGACGATCCCGGGACCGCTCTTCATATATGTGGCAGACCCATCTATAGAGACGCCATGCTCACCGCCGAGCTGAAGAAGGGCACCACCCCGCTCCTCGTGCTCTCCCTGCTGGAGGCCGGGGCGCGGCACGGCTACGAGCTGAGCAAGCTCATCGAGTCGCGGTCGCGCGGGGTGGTGCGGGTGCACGCCGCTTCGCTCTACCCGCTCCTCTACCGGCTCGAGAAGCAGGGCTGGATCGAGGGGCGCTGGGTGGAGCGCGCCGGCGAGCGCCGCCGCCGCTTCTACCATCTCACCGACGAGGGGCAGCGGCAGCTGGAGGCGCAGCGCCGCGGCTGGAGCGAGTTCGTGCGCGCCGTCTCCCGCGTCGCACGGGTGGAGTATGCCTGACTGGATCCCGGAGCTGCGCCGCCGCCTCGAGCCCGCCAGACTCGACGGCGGCGCCGAGGCCGAGATCGTCGAGGAGCTCGCCCAGCACCTCGACGACCGCTTCGACGAGCTCCGGTCCCACGGAGCGAGCGAGGCGGAGGCCCGCCGGCTCGCCCTGGAGGAGCTGGAGGAGGAGGGGGCGCTCGGCGAACGGATCCGTGGCGCCGCGGGAGCCCCCCGCATGAGCTGGACCTCCGGATTCCGGTCCCGTCTTCGCCGGCTGTTCCGACGCGGTGCCGCCAAGAGAAGGATGGATGAGGAGATCCCCGTACCGCCGGAGATGGAGGCAGAAATGAACCTCCGCGGCGGGATGAGCTCCGAGGAGGCAGGGAGGCTCGCGGCGCGCGACCTCGGCGGAGTGGAGAAGCACCGTGTAGCCGTGCGGGACGACCGGCGTCTCCCCCTCCTCGCAGACCTCAGATGGGATGTTCGCTTCGCCGTCCGCTCGCTGAGGCGGAGCCCCGGCTTCACCGCGGTCGCGGCGCTGAGCCTCGCACTGGGCGTCGGCGCGGGAACGGCGATGTTCAGCGTCCTGGACGGCATCCTCCTGCGCGAGCTCCCGGTGCGGGAGGAGGAGGCAGTCGTCGTCCTCTGGACCGAGGCGCCCGCCTCGGAGCACGTGCCGGTGTCTCAGGGGGAGTTGGCCGACTACCGCGAGCAGGCCCGCGCCTTCGAGTCGCTCGCGGGCGTCGCCTACCAGGGTGCCAGCGAGCAGGTGGTGGAGGATGGAGACCGTCCGCTCACCGTCCACGGCACCTGGGTCACGGGAGATTTCTTTCCGACGCTCGGGGTGGTCCCGGTTCTGGGCCGCGCCCTCCTCCCCTCGGACGACGTCCCGGGCGCCGCACCCGTGATGGTGATCGGGCACGGGCTCTGGCGGAGCCACTTCGGAGGAGATCCGGCAGCCGTGGGGCGCGTCCTCGAGTGGAGCGGGACGCGTTACACCGTGGTGGGGGTGCTGCCGCCCGGCTTCGAGTTCCCCAGCCTGGCCGAGTTCTGGGTCCCGGTGTTCGCGGCCTTCCCGGAGGAGGCGGCGAAGCGCAGCTCCGGGTACGTGATCCACGACGTCGTCGGTCGCCTGCGCCCCGGGGTGTCCCTCGCGAATGCGCGGGAGGACTACGCGGCTTTCCTGCGGAGGAGCGATGCGGAGCGCCCCCCGGGGTTCCGGGAGATGAGGCCGGTTGTCACACCGCTCCCGGAGCTGCTCACCGGGGACACCCGCGCCACCCTCTGGGCCGCCGCCGTCGCAGTCGGGCTCCTTCTCCTGATCGCCTGCGTCAACGTCGCCAACCTGCTGCTGATCCGCGGCTCGGTCCGGGCGCAGGAGCTGGCGGTCCGGGTCGTACTCGGGGCCGGGCGGCGGCGGCTCGTCCGGCAGCTCCTCACCGAGAGCGGCGTGCTGGCGCTTCTCGGCGGGGCGCTCGGCGTGCCACTCGCCTTCGTAGCCGTGCGGACGTTCGTAGCCCTCGCTCCTCCGGATCTGCCGCGGAGCGAGATGATCGGGGTCGACGCCCGCGTGCTGCTCTTCGCGCTCGGGGTCACAGCCGTGGCGGCGCTCCTCTCGGGACTCCTGCCGGCGATGCTCTCGGCCGCGGGAGACCTGAGCGCGTGGCTCCGCGGCGCGGGGCGCACCTCCACCGCCGACCGGGGCGGCCAGGCGCTGCGGCACGCCCTGGTGATCGGCCAGATCTCGCTCGCGATCCTCGTGATCGCCGGGGCGGGGCTCCTAGTGCGGAGCCTCCTCCTCCTGGAGACCGTGGACATGGGCTTCAACGAAGAGCGGCTCCTCGTCTTCCGGACTTCCCTGCCGCCGGAGGTCTTCCCGGAGCCGGCGCAGCAGACGGCGGCGCTGGACGAGGCCCTCGCAAGGTTGGGCGCGATCTCGGGCGTGGTCGCCGCGGCCTCGCTCCCGGCGGAGCCCTTCTCCGGCGGAGGCGGGTGGGATGCCCCTTATACCGGGGAGGGACAGTCGTCCGATGCGCAGGCGGCCAACCCGATTCTGAACCTGGAGTCGGTCGGCTCCGAGTACTTCCGGACGCTGGAGCTCCCCATCCGGCGGGGGCGCGCGTTCGACACGCGCGACCGGGAGGACGCCCCCCGCGTCGCCATCGTCAGCGAGAGCGTGGCACGGCGCACCTGGCCCGGTGAGGATCCGCTTGGCAAGCGCATCAAGCTCGGGCCCCCCGACGGCCCTGGCGAGTGGCATACCGTGGTCGGCGTGGTCGGGGAGACCCGGTACCGCGAGCTGGTGGACGCTCGACCGAGCATCTACCTTCCGACGCGGCAGTTCGGGCCGATGCCGACGAGCTTCGCGGTGCGGGCCGGCGGCGACCCAGCCGTGCTCGCCGAGCAGATCAGGACGGCGCTGCGGGAGGTCCATCCGGGCTGGCGGCTGGTGGGCGGCGGCTCCGTCCGTCAGCTGCTGGCGGAGCCGCTCGCCCGGCCCCGCTTTACCCACCTTCCTCCTCGGCGCCTTCGCCGCGATCACCCTCCTCCTGGCGGCCGTCGGGATCTACGGCGCGCTCGCCGCCTCGGTCCGGCAGCGCACGCGCGAGATCGGCGTCCGGCTCGCGCTGGGCGCAACGGGGGAGCAGGTGAGGGGGCTGGTGGTGCGGCAGGGGCTGCGGCTGGCGCTCTGGGGATGCGCCCTCGGGATGGCCGGAGCGCTGGTGGGGTCGCGGGCGATCCGCGGCCTCCTCTTCGGCGTCGCGCCCACCGACCCCGTCACCTTCGGGGGCGCGATCGCCCTCATTCTGGGGGCTGCCGCGCTGGCGAGCTGGTTGCCGGCGCGGCGCGCCACGCGCGTGGACCCGTTGACGGCGCTCCGGGCCGAGTAAGATGCGCCGGGACCCGCTTCAGAGGCCCGGCTCGGCCGGCTGGTCGAGCTGGCGCCGGAACTCCGCCTCCTCGATCAGGCGCGCCTGCTCCCGCTCCATCGCGTGCAGCTGCTCCTCGACGAGCGCCAGGCGCTGTTCCATCAGCGCCTGGCGCTCCCCCGAGCCCTGCGACTCCCGCAGCCGCACGAAGGCCTCGACCATCGGCTTGAGGGCGAAGCGGGCCGTGAGGCCCGCGATCGGCAGGATGACGGCGACCCCTCCCACGAGGATCGCAAGGATGGGGATCAGGATCTCGAGCTCGCTCACGGGAAGGTCCGTTCATGGGGGAAAAGGTCGATTCCTCCTTTCTACGCCCCTTCCCGGCCCGGAGTTTCAGGCGCGGTTGTCCGCCGCCCGCGCGGCGTTGGCGCGGATCGCCGCCGCCACGAACTCCGCCAGCCCCGCCTCCCGCCGGTCGTAGTTCTCGCGGAAGCGCGGGTCCGAGACGTACATCTCGCCCAGCCCCACGTGCATCTGGTGGCCGCACGGGTAGAACCAGCGGTCGATGTGCAGCCGGTGGCGCTCGGCCAGGTCGGCGGCCTCGTCCTCCTCGTGCTGCGCGGGGTCGAACCCTTCGAAGCCGTCGAACATCTTCGCGGTCTCCATCTCCCTGCCTCCTTCCAATGCGTCGAGGGTGGCGTCCACGGCCCGGATGACCGCTTCCGCCTGCCGGACCCGCTTCCGCAGGAGATCCCTCTGCGCCCGCAGCGCCGAGCGGCAATCGTAGGCCGGCTCGTCCAGCAGCCGCTGGATGGCCTCCAGCGAGAAGCCCAGCTGTCGGAAGAGCAGGATCTGCTGGAGCCGCTGGAGGTCCTCGGCCGAGTACAGACGGTACCCGTTGCCGCTGCGGCGCGAGGGCACCAGCAGCCCGATCGAGTCGTAGTGGTGCAGCGTCCTCACCGTCACGTGGGCCATGCGGGCCACGCGGCTCACGGTGTAGCTCTTCGCGCTCATGCTATCGATCCCTGGCTCCTCTTTCCGCGGACGTCGACGAAGGTAGGGGCTCACGCAACGTCAGGGTCAAGGGGGGGCGCTTGCGGTTCTCGCGGCGAGCGGCGATGATGAACCGAACCTCTTACCGGACATGCCATGCCGATGCCTCTTCTCCTCTTCCTGGCGCTCCTCGGTGGGCTGGCGCCGTCGCGTCTCGGCGCCCAGACGGGTGCCCCCGCGGTGGCGCGGATCGTCGTCGACCCGGCCGAGCCCACCCTGACGTCCGGCGACACCCTCCGGCTCCGCGCCGAGGCGCTGGACGCCGCCGGCCGGCCGGTGCCGGGCGCCGTCATCCGCTTCGAGTCCCAGGGGGTGTACCACCGCGCCTCCGTGACGCTCGACGGTCTCGTCGTCTCGGGCAACACGGGCCGCTTCCCCGTCGTCGTGACCGCGACGGCGCCGGGGGCGGAGCCGGTGAGCGAGACGATCGTCGTACGGATGGTGACGGGCGACGCGGCGTACGTGGAGATCACCCCGCCGGTGGAGAGGCTGGCGGTGGGGCAGGAGTGGGCGCTCACCGCCACCATCTACTCCCGGCTCCGCGAGATCCGCCGCGAGCCGGTGACCTGGACGAGCTCCGCGCCCGAGATCCTGGAGGTCGACGAGCGCGGCCGCCTCACGGCGCTGGCGCCGGGCCGCGCCACCATCACCGCGGCGGGGAGCGGCACCGAGGCCGACCTTCCGGTGGAGGTGGTGGGCACGCCGATCGCGCGGATCGAGCTGACGCCCTCCATGGTGCAGGCGAGGCCGGGGCAGGTGATCCGCTTCAAGGCCACTCCGCTCGACACCGCCGGGGCCGAGGTTTCCGGCCTCACCGCCGTGTATACGGTATCGCCCAAGGGCGGCGTGATCAGCCCCGATGGGATCTTCATCGGCTACGACCCGGGGGAGTACACGGTCACCGCGAGCTTCGGCGCGCACCGCGCCGAGGCGGTGGTGCGGCTGGCGCCGGCGCCCGGCCGGTAGGCGGGCACCCGTAATCTTCCGTCGCTCTTCCGCCACACCGTACCCTCTCCCGCCCCGCTCGGGAGGAGATCGAGCGCGAGGGCATCGACTCCCTGATCGTCGCCGCCGTGCTCAGGCGGCCCGAGCGGATCGTGCCCAGCCATGGTGCGCTGCGGGTGTATCAGTCACTTCCGCCCCCGCTCCGGACGAAGCGAATGCCCAGAACGACCACGGCCCTGCGGCTCGCCGCGGCGGCCGCCGTGCTGCTCTCCGCCCCGCCCCCGTTCGCGGCGCAGGAGCGGGTGATCCCGCTCGACACCCTGCGCGTGGACGCCAGCTCCCTGGCCGCCGGCGAGCTGGGTGCCGCCACCCGCGCCGTCGACGTCATCCCGGCGGAGGCGATCCGCCGCTCCCCCGCCTCCTCGGTCGCCGACCTCCTCCAGTGGAGCGTGGGAGTCGACCTCATGCCGCGCTCCCCCGCGCTCACCGACGTGGCGCTGCGGGGCTCCTCCTTCGAGCAGGTGCTGGTGCTGGTGGACGGCATCCGCGTGAGCGACGCGCAGACTGGCCACTTCGACCTCGACCTGGCGGTGCCGCTCGACCAGGTGGAGCGGATCGAGATCCTGCGCGGGCCGGCCTCCTCGCTGCACGGAGCGGACGCGGTGGGCGGAGTGATCAACGTGGTGACCCGCCGCGACGCTCCGGGCCCCGCCGCGCGCGCGGAGGCGGGCTCCTTCGGCACCATCGGCCTCGCGCTCTCGCACGGCGCCGCGATCGGGGCGGCGCGTGTCGACGTCGCGGGGGAGCTGCGCCGCGCGGACGGCCATCGGCCCGGGACGGACTACGAGACGGGGACCGCGCGTATGGCGCTGCGGGCGCCCGTCCTCGGCGGGCCGCTGCGCGCCGATGCCGCCATCGCGGCGCGCGACTTCGGCGCCGAGGGGTTCTACGGCGACTATCCCTCCTACGAGGAGACCCGTACCGCCACCGCCTCCCTCGCCTGGCGCGCCGACGCCGGCCCCCGGCTGTCGCTCGAGCCGCTGCTGAGCCTGCGGCGCCACGGGGACGACTTCGTCCTCTTCCGTGAGGACCCCGCGCGCTATCGGAACCGTCACACTACCATGCAGTGGGGAGGCGAGTTGCTGGGGCGCTTCGCGGCGGCGCCGGGACTGCGGCTGGCGGCGGGGGTGGAGGCGTACCGCGACGAGCTGGAGAGCGCCTCCCTCGGCGACCGCGCCGAGGACCGAGCGGCCGCCCTGGCCGAGGTGGCCGCCGGCCGCATCGGCGCCGTAACGGCGACGGCCGGGCTGCGGGCGGACCTGCACGAGCGGTACGGCACCGTCTGGTCCCCGTCACTGGCCGCGGCCTGGTGGCCGGCCGAGCGGCTGCGCCTGCGCGCCTCCGGGGGACGGGCCTTCCGCGCCCCCACCTGGACGGAGCGCTACTACCGCGACCCCGCGAACGTCGGCGACCCCGACCTCTCGCCGGAGCGCGCCTGGAGCGCCGAGGCGGGGTTCGAGCTCCTCCTCCCGTTCGGCCTGCGCCTGGGCGCCGCCGGCTTCCTCCGCGACGCCGAGGAGCTGATCGACTGGGCGCGCCCCTCGAACGAGCCCGACGCCCCCTGGCGCACCCGCAACGTGGAGAGCGCCCGCTTCCGCGGTCTCGAGGCGGAGCTGGCGGCCGAGGAGGTGCTGGGCATCCGCTGGACGGGCCATGGGAGCTGGCTCTCCCTCGAGAGCTCCGCCGCGGCGGGGTTCGATTCGAAATACGCCCTCCGTCCGGTGGTGGAGACGCTCGCCCTCTCCGCGGACCGCGCCTTCGCGGGCGGGCTGGCGCTCTCGCTGCGGGCGACGCGCACTCGCCGCGCGGAGGAGGCGGCGTACCTGCGGGCGGACGCCCGCGCCTCGTACTCGCTGCACGGGGCGCGGGTCTTCGCGGACGCGCAGAACCTGTTCGACGCCGACTACCTCGACATCCTCGGCTATCCCGCCGCGGGCCGCTCGCTGCTGCTGGGGGCGGAGTGGAGGAAGTAGGACGACGATCCCGTCTCCGGCACTGGAACGCACCGGGGTCCGGGCATCCTCGTGATGCCCGGACCCCGCCTGCCCCGTCCGCGGCCGGCGGGCGGCGGCTTCACCTCACCAGATAGAACTCCGTCTGCCGTCCGTCCACCCAGTCCCAGCCGTCGGGGAGCAGGGCGGCATCCTCCTCCAGCGCGAAGCGCACCACCTGCCCGTCCCACTCCGGGACGGGGTGCTGGACGTTGAGCTCGATCGAGTGCCAGGTGTTCGGCCGGAAAACGTACTCGCCGCGCACAGGGACGCCGTCCTGGTAGTCCGTCATCCCGATCGGCGGGCCGGCGGCGTGCCCGTGATAGCCGACGGCGTGCGAGTAGATGGAGGGGGTGATCCCCTCCCGCTTCGCCTGCTCCAGCGCGCCCGCCAGCGCCTGGTTGCCGGTGCCGCCGATGCGCGCGTGCTGCAGCGTCAGGTCCTGCAGCCGGTTGGCGGCGCGCAGCCCCGCCTGGAGCCCAGCCGGCACCTCCGTCTCTCCGGGGAGGAGCACGTAGGCGTTGTGCTGCGTGTCGGTGCTGAAGCCCAAGTACACGATGCCGAAGTCGGTGTGCAGCATGTCCCCGCGCCGAATCACCTGCCCGCCCGGCGGGGCCGTTTCCGGAAGGCCCCCCTTCCGCTGGATGGTCACCGAGGGGTGGAACCACCCGCCCAACCCCAGCTCGGCCACCCGCTGCCGCATCCACCACTCCACGTCCTCCTCGGTGGTGACGCCGGGGACGATCACCCGGTTGCTGAAGGCCTCCGCGATCACCTGGTGCGCGATCCGCATCACGTGACGATACGCCTCCGTTTCCTCCGGCAGCTTTGCCTCCAACCACCCGACCGCGAGCATCTCCGCCGACTGCAGGCGCGCCGCGTACTTCGGTCCCAGCGCCCTCACCAGGTTCTCCTTCTCGTTGGCGGTGAGCCCGTCGGCGTGGTTCCAGCTCTCCGAGGTGTTGATGCCGATCACCTGCGGATCGCGCTCCTCCACCAGCCTGCGCAACCCCTCCCACTGTCCATCGTTGGTGGTGCGCTCCAGGCGGAAGAGGCCGTCGTAGTCGAAGCGCCCCACCGACACGGCCTCCACGCCCCGCTCTCCCCGGTCGTCGAAGACCAGCACCGTGCGCCGGCGCGACGAGTAGGTGGTGAGGGGGGCCATGGAGCGGAACACGGGATCGTCGTTGTACTCGCGCGAGACCACGATCCACATGTCGATCCCCTCCCGCCGCATCAGCTCGGGGAGCAGCGTCTCGAAGCGCCGGGCGATCCACTCCTTGACGACGGGAGCCTGCTGGCGGTGCGAGAGCACCGGGTTCTCCGGCGAGATGCGGCCGGGCTGGACGGCGGCTTGTCCCGCGGCGGGCGCGGACAGGGACAGGCAGAGCAGCGACGCGGCGAAGGCGGTTCGCATGCGGCGGATTCCTCGCGTGGTGGGGAGCGGATCGAGCGGCGGGCGGCGAAATGTAGCGCGCCCCGCCGCGGCGCGACAGCGTACAGGAGGCTCCGGGGGTCGGCGCTCCTCTCGTTTCCAGCCTGACCCGCGGATGTTGGCCACGCTTCATTCGCTTCCAGGGTGTGAAAGAATCGGCGGCCGACCCCTTTCTTGAAGTCCTCACCACCGAGAAGCTCGAGAGTTCCTCTCCGCCCAGGGTCCCTCGCCCACCCAACGTCCGACGAACCGGGGAGAAGCCCCGCGTCAGGGCGGTCCGTCTTCGGGGGCCGGCAGGCTCGACGGGGAGACCGGCTCCGGCCGGCCCAGCTCGGGGCGCTCCGCTGGTCCGAACGCCAGGTCCTGGATCAGGACGGTGAGCGGCACGGAGAGGATCGCCCCGGTGGGGCCGAGCACCCAGGACCAGAAGATCACCGAGAGGAAGCTGAGGAGCGGGGAGATGTTCATCTGCCGGCCGATGTATCGCGGCCCGATGACGTTGTCCAGCAGGGTGTTGATCACCTGGTACCCGGCGAAGACGAGCACTGCGCTCACCCAACCCTTCTCCAGGAGCGCCAGGAGCATCGGCGGGAGCATGGAGAGGGCGAAGCCGATGTTCGGGACGAAGCTGAGCAGGAAGGAGAGCACTGCCCAGAGGGGCGCGTAGTCCACCCCCAGCACGACGAGGAGGAGGTAGTTCAGCGCCGCGGCGGCGAGCCCGAGCACGCTGCGGACCCCCATGTAGCCGCGGATGGTGCTGGAGAAGGCGAGGAAGCGCGCCGCCAGCGGACTATGGTCGAGCGCCTGGCCGCTCGCCCGGCGCTCCAGCTCCCACATTCCGCCGAGCATGAAGGCGAAGATGAAGAGCGTCAGCGCCAGGTTGCCGAACGCGCTCGCCACCGAGCCGGAGAGGGTCAGAAGGGTTCCCGCGACCGCGGGGCCGGTGAGCGCCGACTGGACGTACGCGACCGCGTCGATCCCCCGTTCGGCCAGCGCCCCAGCGACCGAGGTCGCCAGCCCCTCGAGCTGGCTCTGGTAGCGCGGCAGCTCCAGCGCGAGCTGCCGGATGGAGACGCCCACGAAGCCGATCAGCGCGAGCCCCCCCAGGAGCACCGCCAGCACGACGATGGCCACCGCGAAGCCGCCCAGCCACCGGAGTCGGTCGAGCAGCGGCTGCAGGAGGAGCGCGAGGAAGCCGGCCATCAGCACCGGGTTGAGCAGCGCCGAGACCGCCCGCACGCCGGCGACGACCACGACGGCGCACGCCGCCCCGAAGAGGAAGAGGAGCAGCCGGCGCGCGGCCGGCGTCAGCTCACCGAGGGTGTCGAGCTTCACGGGCGTAAAGATGGGTACGATGGATCGCGGTCATGGAACGGGGTTCCGGCTGCGACACGAGTCACGGCGGGCACGCTCAGCTCCCCCTGCACAGCCACTCGAGATCGGTCGGCTCGATGTAGGTCCGGCGCGCTGCCGCCGTGAGCAGCTCCGCAGCATGCCTTGCCCCGACGAGGAGCAGCCTGGCGACGGCAGCGCGCTCCCTAGAGCGGACCGCTCGGCGCCATCCTCCGGCACAACCCTCGTCGGTCCGACGTGATCGGGGTAGCCTCCGAGGGTCGCCCGCTCGGCGAAGTGCATCGTCCGGTACCGTGCGGCGGCCTCGAAGCAGGGTCCCGCCACCTGAGAGTCGAACGTGGGGAGCACGTGCTGCCGGATGCGTGCGGTATCCGCGTCGTGGCGTGAGAGGCGACTCTGATGGCGCCGGATGACCGCGTAGTGGAAGCGGATCAGCGGATCCGCCGGATAGTACGTGGGGCGGTTCTCGCGGATCGGGTCCTGGATGCTCTCGACTAGCTCCGCCGAGACGAGGGTCTCGATGATCGGAGCCAGCGAGGCGCCCGTGATCTTCGCCCCGGGTTGTTCACCAGGCGGGTAGTGGCTGCGCAGAAGGCGCGAGAAAGCCCATCGCGCATCTCCCGTGCGGGTCGTAAGATGGAGGCGCCGACCAACCATCGAGACGAACCAACCGGAACACACGCTATGGGTGAGTCCCAATGTAGCCTCTTTCAGGCGGATTTCAACCGCGGCGTGCGCGTCGAGGCGCGGCCCCAGCACCTGAATGCGGACGCCGGCACCCTCCTCCTGCGCGAACTCTTCGACTGCTCGGGGCTCTCGCGCCTACTGGAGCGCGAACTGCTGGACCCGCGCGCCCCGGAGCGCATCCCGCACCCGCTCCAGGAGATGCTCTCCGCCCCCGAGAACCAGGAGGGCCTGGAGCGAGGGCTGCTTCCTCGCCGCCCACCTGCGCCAGGGAAACGGATGTGAAAAGAATCGGCGGCCATTTCGGCCGCCGATTCCCCTATTCACGGTAGAACGCCGGTTTCCGGGCCCCCTCCGCAGCCATCCCGTCCGCGAAAGGGGCGAAAAGGCCCGCTAGTACCGGTAGTGCTCCGGCTTGTAGGGCCCCTCCACCGGCACGCCGATGTACTCGGCCTGCTTCGGGCTCAGCTTCGTGAGCTTCACCCCCAGCTTGTCGAGGTGCAGGCGCGCCACCTTCTCGTCGAGCGCCTTGGGCAGCACGTACACCTTCCGCTCGTACTGGTCCGCCTTCTCGTGCAGCTCGATCTGCGCCATCACCTGGTTGGTGAAGGAGGCCGACATCACGAAGCTCGGGTGCCCGGTCGCGCACCCCAGGTTCATCAGCCGCCCCTCCGCCAGGATCATCACGCTGTGGCCGTCGGGGAAGGTCCACATGTCGTACTGCGGCTTGATGTTCGTCCGCTGGATCCCCTTCATCTTCTTCAGCCCGGCCATGTCGATCTCGTTGTCGAAGTGGCCGATGTTGCCGACGATCGCCTTGTCCTTCATGCGGGCCATGTGGTCCGCGGTGACGATGTCGAAGTTGCCGGTGGTGGTGATGAAGATGTCGCCCTCCTCCAGCACGTCCTCCAGCGTCGTCACGCGGTACCCCTCCATCGCCGCCTGCAGCGCGCAGATCGGGTCGATCTCGGTGATCACCACCCGCGCGCCCTGCCCCTTCAGCGCCTGCGCGCACCCCTTCCCCACGTCGCCGTAGCCGCAGATCACCGCCACCTTTCCGGCGAGCATCACGTCCGTGGCGCGGTTCAGCCCGTCGACCACCGAGTGCCGGCAGCCGTACAGGTTGTCGAACTTCGACTTGGTGACCGAGTCGTTGACGTTGATGGCGGGGAAACGCAGCGTCCCGGCCTTCTCCATCTCGTAGAGGCGGTGCACCCCGGTGGTCGTCTCCTCCGACACGCCGCGGATGCCTTGGGCGGTGCGCGTCCAGCGGGTCGGGTCCTCGCTGATAGTACGGCGCAGGGTGTCGAGGATGATCCCCCACTCCTCCGGCTCGTTCTCGGCGTCGAACCCGGGGATCACGCCGCTCTTCTCGTAGTCGGCGCCGCGGTGCACCAGCAGGGTGGCGTCGCCGCCGTCGTCGAGCAGGAGGGTGGGGCCGGAGCCGTCGGGCCAGAGCAGCGCCTGGTCTGTGCACCACCAGTACTCCTCCAGCGTCTCCCCCTTCCAGGCGAAGACGGGCGTCCCGCGCGGGTCCTCGGGCGAGCCGTCGCGGCCCACCACCACCGCCGCCGCGGCGTGGTCCTGCGTCGAGAAGATGTTGCACGAAACCCAGCGCACGTCGGCGCCGAGGTCCACCAGCGTCTCGATGAGCACCGCGGTCTGCACGGTCATGTGCAGCGAGCCCATGATCTTCGCGCCCGCCAGCGGGCTCTTTCCGGCGTACTCCTCGCGGAGCGCCATCAGCCCCGGCATCTCCTGCTCGGCGAGCATGATCTCCTTGCGGCCGAACTCGGCGAGCGAGAGGTCGCGGACCCTGAACGGGTCGCGGCCCGCCTCGCGGGCGGCCTCGAAGGGATGGACGGCGGAATCGAGTACGGTGCTCACGTCAGGCCTCCTTGAATAGGGTCATCGGTCGTCAATCGTCCGTCGTTTCGCGCTCGCGGCGAAGAGGGTCGGGCCTCTGGCCTCGGGGTCGGCGGGGAGGGCGGCGTAGCGGAAGGCGTCGAAGCCCGTCGCCTCCAGCCAGGCGCCGAGCTGCGCCGCGGCGAAGCCGGCCCAGACGTGCCCCATGCTCTGCCGATACTCCTCGCGGTCGTGCGGGGTCATGTCCACCACCAGCAGCCGTCCTCCCGGCCGGAGCCCCCGCGCCACCTCGGCGAGCGCGCGCTCGGGCTCCACCACGTAGTGGAGCACGAGGAAGACCACCGCGGCGTCCATCTCGCCGTCCTCCACCGGCAGCGCCTCCAGCGAGCCCCGGCGCAGCTCGACGTCCGAGCGCCCCGCCAGCCGGCCGCGCGCGGCGGCCAGCATCTCCGGCGACTCGTCCACCCCCACCACCCGGGCGACGAAGGGGGCCAGCGCCTCCGTCACCTGCCCGGTGCCGCACCCCAGGTCGCCCACCACCCAGCCGCCGTCCAGCAGCCCGAGGAGCGCCAGCAGGTCCACCCGCCGCCCGAACAGCTCCCCGCGCAGCTTGTCCCACTCCCCGGCCGAGGTGGAGAAGAACTCCTGGCTCTTGCTCCGCCGCAGCGCGAGTACGCTCCGCACCCGCTGCGCATCCTGCTCCGCCGCGACCAGCGCCGCCACCTGCTCCCGGATTAACTGCCAGAGCCGCCGCCCCGAGGACCCGAGCCGCTCCGGGAGCATCCGGTAGCGCCGGCTCGTTCCCTCCGCCCGCGCCACCAGCCACCCCTCGTCCGAAAGCGCCTTCAGGTGCCGGCTCATCGTCGACTGCGGGAGCTGGAAGATGGAGCACAGCTCGGAGACCGTCAGCTCGTGGTGCTCCAGCACCCGGAGGAGACGGCCGCGCAGGGGGTCGGCCAGCGCCGACATGCTCTGGAAGAGGGAGGGGTTCTCCGCGATCATTTTCATCCTTTTATCCGGATGGAATGGTAAATAATCGGCGGAGCGGTGTCAAGGGCTCCGTCGACGCGCTACGTACCGGGTGCGGGCGCCCTCACCCCCGGCGCTGCGCGCCACCCCCTTTTCCAGACATGGGAGAGGCTAGGCGTAGAGCTGCAGCGAGAGGCCGGGGGCGAAGGTGTAGCTCGGCCGGGTGGTGGGCGCGGCGGTGGTCTGCTCCAGAAGGGGCAGTATGGCGTGCGGGCTGCTCGAGGCGCCCTTTGTGCTCAGGGGATCCATCGCTTCGTCGCGAGCCCCCCCGGCGGATACAACACGGTGTTGGGTGACGGCGGGGCGGGTCTATCTGCCTGGCAGCGCCAACGTCTCGCCATCGCGTGGCTGTTGGTCGCCTCGGCCGACCTCATTATCTTGGACGAGTCGACCTCCGCCCTGAACGGTACCGCCGACGCGTATCTTCGTCACGAAATCCGCGAGATTTTCCCGCGGCAGTTCATCCTGCTCGTCTCGCACTCGGCAGAGTGGCAGGCCGTCGCGGATCGAGTCGTCCACATGCAGGGTGGCCGCGTGCTGCGGCCCATAGACGTCGCCTCGCCTTTCCTCGTGTGAAGCGATGGCCCTACCCCATTTCCGGTGCTGCGGTGTGATCACCCCTACCGACTGCTTCCGCTCCTCCTCCCAGGTGCATCTTCGAGAGCTGGACCACTGCATGGTCCTGATGGACCTGGGCTCCGGAGAGTACTTCGGACTGGACCGCATCGCCGCTGAGGTCTGGCGAGAGCTGGCGCTCGGTAAGGAGGTCGGCGAGATCGTGGAGGGGTTGGCGGCGAGCTATGAAGCGGACAGGGAACTCCTGCTCCCAGATGTTGGGGCGTTCGTCGAAGAGTGCCTCCGCGTGCGGATCCTCTCCCCAGCACCCCCCGACCTCCAGGAGGAGGGCCTCATATGAGCAGAATCATTTCCGAGGTTCGGGTTGCCTGCCGTAGCCTCCGCCGCACCGATTCGACGTGGTGGCTTGCCGTCTTGACGATCGCGGTCGGAGTCGGGGCGGCGGCGGGCGGAACTGCCCTCGTGCGGAACCTACTGCTTGTACCGCTCCCCGTAGACGATCCCGATCGGCTGGTGGCCGCTTGGCCTCTCAACGCGCAATCCGCGGACGGTCGCGGCGCGGTGTCGCTCGATGACCTGGCGGCGATCCGAGAGGGTGCCCGGGGCGTGGCGGGAGTCGCGCCCGTTCACCAGGTCGGCGTGTCGCAATCCGCGGCGCAGCTCGGCACCCGGCAGCTCTCGCTGGGAATCTCCCTGGTCGGCGCTTCCTTCTTCGAGGTGCTCGGCGTGATCCCCCAGAAAGGCCGGCTTCTCCTTCAGGATGACGATCGCTCGCGGGATGGTCCCGTCATGGTGATCAGCGACCGCTTTTGGCAGCAAGAGCTCCTCGCGGACCCTGGCGTTGTGGGCCGCACCATCCAGGTCTTGGGTACCAGCTTCACTGTCGTCGGCATTGCCCCTCCTCGGTTCGAGTTCCCCCACGGTACCGATGCCTGGGCACCGATGTTAGCAGCCCGTCCCGAGATGCGTGACGAGCCGGACGCCCCCTGGGCCACGTTGGTCGCCCGCCTCCGACCTGGGGTGTCGCCCAGCGAGGCAGGTGCCGAGTTCGATCGAGTGCTTCTTACAAATGGTCCGGGATCGGAACGAAACGGCGGGAAGTTCGTCGTCACGTCGTTTCGCAGTCACGTCATTGGTGAGTACGGATCTACCGTGGTCCTGCTCGCTATCGCTGGCCTTCTGGTCCTGCTGGTCGCCGCTGTCAATGTCTCCGGAATCCTTCTCTCCCGTACTCTCTCCCGCCTTCATGGTCTGACTGTCCGTGTGGCTCTCGGGGCGACACGAGCCCGTCTAGTTCGGGAACTCGTTGCAGAGCACGCGCTGATCGGGCTTGCTGGCGGCGCGATCGGATTCTTCCTGGCGCTCGTCCTCCTGTTCGTCGTCCGTCGGGAGGCGCCCGCCATGGTTGCGCAGTCTCTGCCAAGTTCGGTGGACCCCGTGCTGCTCGGCATCGTTCTGCTGGCCACAGGGCTTGTCCTGCCGATCTTCGCGCTCTGGCCGGCCCTCTTCGCGACACGATCCGAGATCGAATCCGGGCTGCGGGTCGAGAGCCGCTCCTCCGTAGGTGGCCGCGGACGCGCTCCCAGAGAGATTCTCGTGGGTGTGCAGTTGGGCTTAGCAGTCATGGTGGTGGCAACCGCGGTCCTGCTGCTTCGCAGTCTGGACCAGCTGCGCCATCGGGAGTTGGGATTCGAGCCGGATCGCCTCGTGTTCGTCGGTATCGAGCCCCTGGGCGGAGCGATCGACTCCCGCGAAGCTTTTCGAAGCGCGCTACTCGACCTGCGGGGCACACTCCGCGCGGATGCAAGGGTGTACGGGGTGACCTCCGCCACCGGCCTTCCGGCCAGCAACGGAGGGCTGCAGGCAAGGTATTGGCGGGAGGGTGCCGACGAGGAGCGGCCGGACGAGGTACGGAACATAGCGGACGCCGAGCTTGCGGATCCAGGACATTTCCGAACCCTCGGCCTCCCGTTGCTACGAGGCCGTGAGATCACCGCCGGGGACCAGCCGGGGAGCCCACCGGTCGTCGTGGTCTCGCAGTCGTTCGCCCAGCGAGCTTGGCCGGAGGATGACCCCCTGGGAAAGCGCCTCCGGCTGCACACGGGGCCGGGATGGAGGACGGTCGTCGGAGTGGTCGCCGATGCCCGCTACCGCGATTTCTTGGAGTCACGCCCAACTCTCTACCTCCCTGCGGCCCAGATGGAGGGTTTCAGCGCCGGATACGTGGTCGTTCGACCCCTGCAGGATCCCACGGGTTCCCTCGGTTGGCTACGCGACCTGGTGCGAGCAGCGGATCCCCGGCTCGGCATCCGCGTCCTCCAGACGGGCGACCAGATCTTGGGAGTCCCTCTCGCGCGTCCTCGCTTCCTAGCGGTCGCCCTGAGTGGACTTGCGCTGGCCGCTACGCTTCTCGCGATCGCCGGTCTCGTCGGCATGATGCTCATTGGGATCCAGACCAGGCAGTCCGAGTTCGCCATCCGCATGGCGGTGGGAGCCTCGCCCAGTCGCATCCGGACGCTCGTTCTCAAACGGTCGATCCGGATCGCGGCTATCGGGCTTGCCCTCGGTCTCGGGGCAGCGACGATCTCGGCTCGCCTGCTGCGGGGTATGCTCTACGGAGTCACGCCCGGAGACCCCGCGACCTACCTCGTTGCCAGCTCGGCTCTACTGACTGCGACGCTGCTGACCGCCTTTCTCGTATCCGGCCGGGCGGGCCTCGAAGGATGGGGCGATCCCGATCCGGGCCGATTGATCGGGCTCAACCGGGCGCGGGAACGGCGTGCCATCTCATAATAGGAGTGCAATGGATACCAATACCGCTGCGGAGCTCGTGACCCTGCTTCAGTGGGCATTTGTGGGGGCCGTCGTCGGTCTTCCAAGCGTCGGCCTCACCTTGAGGCTTGGGCTCAGGCCGCTCGTGGATGCTGTTCTCCGCCTGCGGGAGCACGACACGACCGTCGCCGCGTGGAGCGAAATCGAGTCGCTCCGGCGGGAGGTCGCGGAGCTACGGAGGGAGCTCCACGGACCGCTTCCGCCGGTAGGCGAGGAGGTCTTCCGCCGTCGGCGGGCGCGCCCGCCCTCCGCCGTCCGTGTAGCTCCACACCGGCGTCAGCGGCTGGTGCAGAGCGTCGTTGAGGTAGCGGCGGACGGGAGCGAGAGGCGCGCCGCGGACGGGAGCGGTCGGAGTGCGGGTTCCGGTGCATGGTCGGAGGGGGGTGCGGGATTCCATCCCTCTCTCACGCTACGGATGGAGCGGCGGGGGAGCAAGACGGAGTTGTGCGAGAGGTGTGAAAGTTTCGTCCCCCGCGGGGGATCGGGGCTTCCTGGATCGGGCGGCGGCGTTGTATCTTACCTCCGCTCTCGTCGCATCCTCGCCCCGGAGTCACCAGGAGTCCTCCATGGTCCGCGCATCGAGCATCGCCGTCGCATCGCTCTTCCTGGGCCTCGCGGCCCTGACCCCGGCGGGCGCCGGTCCCGCCGCCGCCCAGGCGGAGGCCCCTCTCTCTCGCGGAGATCGATCACCGTACCCGGGAGGTGATGCCCCAGGTCATCGCCTGGCGGCGGGACATCCACGAGCACCCGGAGCTCTCCAACCGCGAGGTCCGCACCTCGAAGCTGGTGGCGGACCACCTGCGCTCCCTCGGGATCGAGGTGCAGACGGGGGTCGCGCACACCGGCGTGGTGGGAGTCCTCCGCGGGGGCCGGCCCGGCCCGGTGGTCGCGCTGCGCGCCGACATGGACGCGCTCCCCGTCACCGAGCAGGTGGACCTCCCCTTCCGCTCCACCGAGCGCAGCACCTACAACGGGCAGGAGGTGGGGGTGATGCACGCCTGCGGGCACGATACCCACACCGCCATGCTAATGGGCGCCGCCACCGTGCTCGCCGGCATGCGCGACCGGCTCCCCGGGACGGTCAAGTTCATCTTCCAGCCGGCGGAGGAGGGCACGCCCACGGGGGAGGACGGCGGCGCCTCGATGATGGTGGAGCAGGGAGTCCTGAAGAGTCCCGAGGTGGACGCCGTCTTCGGACTGCACGTCTTCTCCGGCTATCCCGTGGGACACCTCGCCTGGGAAGCCCGAGGGGATCATGGCGGGAAGCGGCCACATCCGCATCGTGGTGCGCGGGCGGCAGACGCATGGCGCCATGCCCTGGGGGGGCGTCGACCCGATCGTGGTCTCGTCGCAGATCGTCGCGGGGCTGCAGACCATCACCAGCCGGCAGATCGACCTCACGAAGGCGCCGGCGGTGGTGACGATCGGGACCCTGCATGGCGGAGTCCGCTACAACATCATCCCCGACAGCGTGGTGATGGAGGGGACGATCCGCACCTTCGACCCGGAGATGCGGGAGAGCATCCACGAGCGGGTGCGCCGCACCGCCGAGATGATCGCGCGCAGCGCGGGCGCGGAGGCCGAGCTCTTCATCCCGGCCAGCGGGAACCCGGTGACCTACAACGATCCCGCGCTCACCGAACGGATGGGGCCGACGCTGCGGCGGGTGGCGGGCGAGGGCAAGTACTCCGTCGCGCAGGCCACCACCACGGCGGAGGATTTCTCGCTCTACCAGAAAGAGGTTCCCGGGGTCTTCTTCTTCCTCGGCGTGACGCCGGAGGGGACGGATCCCGCCACCGCGCCTGCGAACCACTCGCCCCTCTTTTTCGCGGACGAGGGCGCCCTCCCGGTGGGGGTGACGGCGCTCGCGAACGTCGCGGTGGACTACCTCACCGGCTCGGCCGGGTCGGGCTCGGCGCAGCGCTGAGCGGTCGCCGCCGGGGGTCGGCTCGGCCCCCCAGCGGCGCGCGGGTAAACGATCCCTCCTCTCCGCGCGTCCAACCTCGTGAGCCGCCGATCCGCGGCGCCCTGGAGCTCCCTTCCACGACACGAGGAATCCCCGATGGCCGCCATCCGCCCCGCTCCGACTGTCCGCCATCCGCTCCTCGCCGCCGCGCTGCTCGCGGGGTCGCTCCTCCCGATGGCGTCGAGTGCCGCTCAGGAGAGCCCCGGGGAGTGGGTGGAGCGCTGCCGCCGCGAAGGCGACCGCCGCGGCCGCGCCGTGCACTGCGAGGTGCGCGAGACGACGCTCGCCGCGCTGCCGGAGCTGGCGGTCGACGCCCGCCCCAACGGCGGGATCACCGTGGAGGGGTGGGACCGGAACGAGATCCGGGTGCGCGCGCGGGTGAGGACGCAGGCGCGCACCGAGGCCGAGGCGCGGGAGCTCGCCTCGGAGGTGAGGGTCCACACCGACGCCGGCCGCATCGCCTCCGAGGGGCCGCGCAACCTGGACTGGGACCGACGCGGATGGTCGGTCAGCTACGAGGTCTTCGTCCCGCGCCGCACCGACCTCGGCCTCACGAGCACCAACGGCGGCCTGCGTGTGACGGCGGTGGAGGGGGAGATGGAGCTCTCCTCCACCAACGGCGGGATCTCGCTGCAGCGCGTGGCGGGGGAGGTGAGGGGCCGCACCACCAACGGCGGCCTCGACGTGCGCCTCGCCGGCGACCGCTGGAACGGGCGGGGACTGGAGCTGGAGACCACCAACGGCTCCGTCACCCTGACCCTCCCGGAGGGCTACTCCGCCCGCCTGGAGACCCGCACGGTGAACGGCGGAACGCGGGTAGACTTCCCCGTCACGGTACAGGGCCGCAACGGCCGCCGCGTCGAGGCTGATCTGGGGAGCGGCGGCCCCCTCATCCGCATCGAGACCACCAACGGCGCGGTGCGGGTCCGGAGGGGGTGAGGACCAAGCAAGATAGCTGTCATCCCGAGCGCCAGCGAGGGATCTGAAGCCGGACCTTTGGCGCCGTCGACCGCTTTGAGATTCCTCCGTACGTTCGGAATGACGAACCGTGGGTGGGGGGGGACGAGGGGCCGGCACTCCGCTCGCAGGCCGACCTCTTTCACCCTTTCATCTAGAGGGTGCTGCTTCTGGTAGGGCTCGTCGGGGGGACGGGCTACCTCCCCGAGCCGGAGGGGGAGCCCCGAGCTCCTCCGGTTGCGCCTCCACACGTTGCGGCGTAAGATGGGTTCTCGACGCAGGTGGAACCATCCCGTCGAGAACCGGTACATCGAAGAGCGTGCGGCGCCCGCGAGAAGGGCGCTGTACCCGCTTCCGTTTTTCCTGACGATCGCCGTCGACCCGCGAGCCGGGGGGCCGTGACTCCCGGCGGGTCGCAGTGCCAGACGCGAGCGCCATGCTGCCGAACCGTACTCCGCTCTTCGCCCTCCTGGGCGTCCTCCTCCTGCCGCTCCTGCCGCCCCGTGAGGCGGCGGCGCAGTCGCTCCGAGGGTCGCGGAGCAGCATCAACCGCATGTATCTCCACGCCGTGGACCACGGCATCTACTTCTACAAGACTTCCGACGGGATTCGACGCGCGGCGCGGGAGGGGACGCTTCACCCCGCCTCGCCGGGAACGCCGACTACGCGACCGCCCGGGTGAGCTTCCCCTACGTCCGCGCCGAGACGCGTACCTTCGTGGAGCGCCTCGCGGGACAGTACCGGCGCGCCTGTGGCGAGCGGATGGTGGTCACCAGCGCGTCGCGGCCCCAGTCGATGCGCCTCATCAACGGCTCCGACCGCTCCGTCCATCCCACCGGGATCGCGGTGGACCTGCGGAAGTCGAACGACCGCCGCTGCCGCGACTGGCTGCGGGAGACGCTGGTCGAGCTGGAGCGCGCGGGGCTGATCGAGGCCACCGAGGAGTTCCGCCCGCCCCACTTCCACGTCGCCGTCTTCCCTTCGCCCTACGCGCGCTACGTGCAGGGGAAGGGGGCGGCGGTGCGCACGGCCTCCGCCGAGGAGGCCCGCTACCGGGTGAGGAGCGGCGACTCCCTCTGGGGGATCGCCCGCCGCCACGAGACCAGCGTGTCGCGGCTGAAGGAGGCGAACGGCCTCCGCTCCGACCGCCTCCGAATCGGCCAGGTGCTCCACATCCCGGGCGAGCGCTAGGACGAAAGCCGCTCCGCCTCCCGCCTCCCCGCTTCCGGGGGTGGCGGATTTTTTGCGCGCGTGTGCTTCCTCCTCAAGATTCGGAATCGGAGGTCGGACCGAGGGGATCGTCGTTTCAAGCACGGCGAGGAATCTCGACGCCGGTCCAACTCCGAAATCCTCCGCCGCGCTCCGGACGACGAAGGGGGACCTACAGGATGACGACGAGAAGGAGCGCAGGACGACGACACGTGCGAATGGAGCGAGGACGACCCGAGCTCCGCATGACATCTGGACCCGAAAGGAAACGGAGATCCAACGTGCTCAAGCAACGATTCCGGAGCGCCGCGACTTACGAGGAGGCGGTGCGGACGGCGGAGGAGAACCGCGAGCTGTGGGAGTCTCTGAGCGCCCGCGCCCGCGCCCGCATCCCCGACGAGATGGTGCGGAGGGCGGAGGCGCTCGGCGGACGCTGGCACCTCCTGGTCCTCTCCGAGGACTGGTGCGGCGATGCCGTCAACATCGTGCCGGTGGTCGCCGCGCTGGCGGACGCCGCCGAGAACCTGGAGCTGCGCGTCCTCGAGCGCGACCGGAACCCCGACCTGATGGACACGCACCTGACGAACGGCTCCCGCTCCATCCCCGTAGTGATCGCGCTCGACGACGCCTTCCGCGAGCGGGGCTGGTGGGGGCCGCGCCCGCGGGAGCTGCAGGCGTGGGTGCTCACCGAGGGGAAGCGCCTAGAGCCCGAGGACCGCTACCGCGAGGTGCGCCGCTGGTATGCCCGCGACCGCGGCCTCACCACCCTCGAGGAGGTGGTCTCCATGCTGGAGGAAGCCGCGCGCCGCGGCGACGCGGCGGTGGCGTAGTCCGGCAGCGCCGGGGGTGGGGGCCGGCTTGTATCAGCCCCCTTGACACAACCGGGCGGCGCGCTCATTGTTCCATGGAGTATGGTACAAGAGGGCACCCGCAGCGGAGGCCGCCATGTTCTTTGGGCGCAAGGGTAATCGGGGGAGTGGGAAAAACTTCAACTTCACGGATCGGACCCGGGGAGTGCTCGCCCGCGCCCGGGAGGAGGCGATCGCGTGGAAGCACGATTTCATCGGCACGGAGCACCTGCTGCTCGCTCTAGTCGGTGAGGAGATGGGGGTGAGCCACGCCGTTCTCTCCAACCTCGGCGTGAGTCCGGCACAGGTGCGGGAGCAGGTGGCGGCGCGGGTGCGGCCGGGAAGCGCCGCGCCCTCCCTCGGCGAGATCCGCTACACGTCGCGAGCGAAGGTGGTGCTGGAGCGCGCGATGGCGACCGCCGGCGAGCTGAACCACTCCTATGTCGGCACGGAGCACCTCCTCCTCGGCCTGCTGCGCGAGGAGCAGGGATTCGCCGCCGAGGTGCTCACCGCGCTCGGCGCGACCCTGGAGAGGACGCGGGCGGAGACGCTGCGCCTCCTGAGCGGGGAGCCGGAGCCCCGGGACGACTTCCGGGTGGCGATCGACGACGCCTCGGACCTCCCGATCTACGAGCAGATCGTGGCGCAGGTCCAGGAGGGGGTGGCGACCGGACGGCTGCGCCCTGGGGCGCGGCTCCCCGCCGTGCGGCGCATGGCGGACGATCTGGAGATTGCGCCGGGCACCGTTGCGCGGGCGTACGCCGAGCTGGAGGGGCGCGGGGTGGTGACGACGGACGGCGCGCGCGGCACCCGCGTCGCGGAGCGGCGGGAGGTGTCGCTCCCGGAGGAGGAGCGCCCCGAGGTGCTGATGGGGCTGCTCCGCCCGGTGGCGGTCGCCGCCTTCCACCTCGGCGCGACGGACCGGCAGCTGCGCGAGGCCCTGGAGGCGGCCATGGAAGGCATCTACCGCTAGACGGCGCCCCGCCGCGGTGGCGCGCGCGGGATCGCGCGCCCATCTTGAGGGATCGCCGCCCGACGCCTCTCCCTTTGCGCGCGCGCCGCCATGCGCACCTTTCTCGTCCTCCTCGCTCTCCTCCTGGCCGTCCCCGCGCTCTCCGCGCAGGCGGTGGGCGGATGGCTGCGCGAGGAGGGGACGGGCCGCCCGATCGAGGGGGCGGTGGTGGTGCTCCTCGACGAGGCGGGGGTCCAGCGCGCCGGCACCCTCACCGACGCCGGGGGACGCTTCTCCCTCCGCGCCCCGGCGCCGGGGCGCTACCGGCTGCGCGCCGAGCGGATCGGCTTCCGCAGCACCCTCTCTCCCCCTCTCGCGCTCGCGGCCGGCCAGACGGCGGAACAGGACCTGCTGGCGCCGACGGAGGCCGTCCAGCTGGACGGGGTGGAGGTCGAGAGCGAGCGCCGCTGCGTCCTCCGGCCGGCGGAGGGGATGCGCGCCGCGACGCTCTGGGAGGAGGCACGCAAGGCGCTCAACGCCGCTGCGCTCACCGAGGCGCAGCAGCTCGTCCGCTTCCGCGTGCGCGTCTTCGACCGCCGCCTCGACCCGCAGTTCCTCCGCGCCCGCGAGGAGGAGACGGCGATCCGCTCCCGCATCGGAAGCCAGCCCTTTCAGAGCCTCGACGCCGAGGACCTCGCCCGCGGGGGGTACGTCCGCTCCGAAGGGGGGGAGTCCGTCTACTACGCCCCCGACGCCGCCGCCCTCCTCTCCGACGCCTTCCTCGATACCCACTGCTTCCGCGTGCGCCCCGGAAAAGGCGAGACGCGGGAGATGGTGGGGCTCGGCTTCGAGCCGCTCCGCTCCCGTCGCCTGCCCGACATCGAGGGAGTGCTCTGGCTCGACGCGCGCACCGCGGAGCTGCGCTTCGTGGAGTTCGACTACACCCGAATCCCGATCCGCCGGGACGCCGCGCAGGGAGGACGCGTGGAGTACGAGCGGCTCCCGGGAGGCGCCTGGATCGTGCGGCGCTGGTGGACCGGGCCCGGCTCGTGGGGGTGGTCTTCGACAGCACCGCCGGCGCTCCCCTCGCCGGCGCCACCGTCTTCCTGAGCGGCACGACCTTCGAGGCGGGGACCGACTCAACGGGGTTTTTCCGGATGGACTCCGTCCCCGACGGGGAGCAGACGGTGGGCCTCATCCATCCCCGCCTCGACTCGCTAGGCCTCTCCGTGACGCGACCGGTTTCTCTCCGGCGCGGCCGGGCCTCGAACGTCCACCTCGCGATCCCCGCCGCCGCGGCGCCCCCTGCGGCGCTCTGCGGCGGGCCTGCGCCCGCGGGGACCGGGCTCCTGGTCGGCACCGTCTCCGACGAGCGGAGCGGGACGACGCTCCCCGGCGCCGAGGTCGCGCTCTCCTGGACGGATGCCGGCTCAGGAGAGGCGCGGCGTCTGAGCCGCGTGACGGGCGCCGCCGGGCGCTTCGTCCTCTGCGGCGCGCCACTGGAGGTCCCCCTGAGCGTCCGGGCCCTCCTGCTGGGACGCACGGGCGCGCCGCGCGAGCTGCGCCTCGGGTCGGTCGATCCCGTCGAGGTGGACCTGGCGCTCCGTCTCGGGACGCGTCCCGTTCCGGTGCCGGGGCGGCGGACGATTGCCGGGCCGGGGGCGGCGGCCCTCCTCCGCGGACGCGTGACGGACGCCGCCGGATCCCCGGCCGCGGGGGCCATGGTCCGGCTGGAGGGGACCGACCTGCGAGAGGTCTCGGGAGCCGACGGACGCTTCCTGATGACGGGAATCGCCGCGGACGCCTACGTGATCGCCGCGGAAGACGGGAGCGGGGGAGCGGTGCGCCTCGCCGTGGAGGTGCGGGTGGGGGAGAACCGGGTGGAGCTCCGGCTCGCCTCGCCAGGCTCCCGCTGAGGAGCCCGGGCTCTCAGAGCAGCGTCCGTCCCTCGCTGGCGAGGCGCTCGAGGAGGGCGGCGCGCTCGTTTTCGGCGTCGGCGGCGCGGCGGGTCTCCGGGGTGGCGGGAGCGTGGGCCAGGCAGCGCTCGCACACCAGGAAGGCCTCGTCCGCCAGCCAGCGCAGGCGCCACCGCCCCACGCACTCTGGCGAGCGGTGCCCCGGCGCCTCGGGAGGCCCCACCGCGAGCCGGCCGAACCTCACCTCCAGCAGCGGCTCGAAGTGGCAGTGGAAGCAGGTGAGGGTGTGCGGGAGGTCGATGGTGTGGTCCAGCCCCAGCGAGAGCGCGTTGCCGCAGCGCGGGCAGAGCCCCGCGAAAGCCCGCACGTAGTAGCGGCCCGTCCACTGGCGGTAGGCCAGGTAGATCCCCGCGAGGAAGGAGCCTACCACCCAGGGATAACCGGGCGGGACCCAGATCAGCAGCGGGATGATCCCCCAGAAGATGGCGACGCAGAGCGCCGCCCGCAGCAGACGCCCCGGCATCGGCAGGTAGACCAGCTCGACGCGGGCGGGAGCGGGATGGTAGGCGCGCAGGGTGACGAGCGCCAGCGGAGCCTCGGTGGTCGCGTTCTTCATGGCGGTTCCTGGATCGGGCCTCTCCCTAACTTAGCCCCGCGCCCCGCTCCCGAAAAGTGTTCCGCAGATGCCCGCGCGTAGCGCCCGCACCCTTGCCGAAATCTCGTGGTAGACCTAAACATCAGGAGTCCTCCTCCCCTGTTCCCAGGATTCCCATGGACCCCCTCTCGTCCGCCACGCCCCGGCTCGACCGCCGGAGCTTCATGACCTACTTCGGAGGCCTCGGCCTCGGATCCTCGCTCTTCCCGGGCGTCCTCTGGGCGCAGGCCGCCGGTGGCGCCGAGATCACCCGCGAGACCATCGCCTGCGCCGAGGAGATCGCCGGGCTGCAGTTCACCGACGAGCAGCGCCAGATGATGGTGGACGACCTCCGACAGCAGCGGAAGCGGATCGACGAGATCCACGAGGTCCCGCTTCCCAACGGCGTGGCCCCCGCCATCCACTTCAGCCCGCTCCTCCCCGGGATGGAGCTGGCGCCGCGGCCCTCCATCCGGAGCCCTCTGGTCCGAGGCCCCGTCCCCGCCGTCACGCGGCCGGCGGACCTGGAGGAGCTGGCCTTCCTCCCCGTCACCGCCCTCTCGGAGCTGGTCCGCACGCGCCAGGTCAGCTCGGTGGAGCTGACGCGCATGTACCTCGACCGGCTGCAGAGGTACGACGGCGTGCTGCACGCCGTCGTCACCCTCACCGAGGGCCGCGCGATGCGGCAGGCCCGCGCGATGGACGAGGAGCTGGCCCGCGGCAGCTACCGCGGCCCCCTCCATGGGATCCCCTGGGGCGCGAAGGACCTCCTGGCGGTGCGCGGCTATCCGACCACCTGGGGCGCCATGCCGTACAGGGAGCAGGTGATCGACGAGGACGCCACCGTGGTGCAGCGCCTCGACGAGGCGGGGGCGGTGCTGGTGGCGAAGCTCACCCTGGGGGCCCTCGCCAGCGGCGACGTCTGGTTCGGCGGCCGCACCCGCAACCCCTGGAACCCCGAGCAGGGCTCCAGCGGTTCCTCCGCGGGGCCCGGCTCCGCCACCGCCGCCGGCCTGGTGGGCTTCGCCATCGGGAGCGAGACGCTCGGCTCCATCTCCTCGCCCTCCACCCGCAGCGGCGTGACCGGCCTCCGCCCCACCTTTGGCCGGGTGCCGCGCACGGGCGCGATGGCGCTCTCCTGGACGATGGACAAGCTCGGTCCCATGTGCCGCGGCGTCGAGGACTGCGCGCTCGTCTTCGACGCCATCCACGGGACGGACGGCTTCGACCTCACGGTGCGCGACGCGCCCTTCGAGTGGAACGCCGGACTTCGCCCGGGACAGCTCCGCGTGGGCTACTTCCGCGGCGTCTTCGAGCGCGAGGACGAGGAGTACGCCACGCGCGCCCTCGACCAGGCGACCCTGGAGGTGCTCCGCTCGCTCGGCGCCGACCTGATCCCGCTCGAGGTGCCGGAGGCGGGGTACGACGCGATGCGCATCATCCTCTCCGCCGAGGCCGCGGCGGCCTTCGACGAGCTGACGCGCTCCGGCCGCGACCGCCTGCTGGTACGCCAGGAAGAGAGCGCCTGGCCCAACACCTTCCGGGCGGCCCGCTTCATCCCCGCGGTGGACTACATCAACGCCAACCGGGTGCGGACGCTCGCGATGCGGAAGTGGAAGGAGCTCTTCGACCGCGTGGACGTGATCGTCACCCCCACGTCGGGGTCGGCGCAGCTCACCGCCACCAACCTGACCGGCCACCCCGCCGTGATCCTGCCGAACGGCTTCCGCGACGACGGCACTCCCGTCTCCATCACCTTCCTCGGCGGGCTCTATCAGGACGGCGAGGTGCTGGCGGTCGCGAACGCCTACCAGCAGGCGACGGACTTCCACCTGCGGCACCCGGACCTGGACCAGTACCTGTAGGAACCGCGGCGGCGCGCGGAGGGCCCGCCGGGAGGCCACAACCGAGAGAGGAGAGCCCATGACCACGGACGTGCTGCGGACGGTCTTCGAGAGGGAGCTGGGAAAGCTGCGGGAGGAGGTCCTCGCCTACACCGGTGAGGCGGAGCTGTGGAGAGCGGCGCCAGGGATCTCCAACCCGGGCGGGACGCTGGCGCTCCACCTGGTCGGCAACCTCCGTCACTTCGTGGGAGCGGTGCTCGGCGGGAGCGGCTACGAGCGCGACCGCCAGGCGGAATTCGACCGCCGCGGCGTCTCCCGGACGGAGCTTGTGGAAGAGATCGACGAGACCATCCGCGAGGTGGACCGGACGCTCGCCGCGCTCGACCATCGGGCTCTCCAGGAACCCTTCCCCGTCCCGTACCGGGACACCCGCCCCACGGTGGAGTTCATGCTCGTCCACCTCCTCTCGCACCTGGACTACCACCTCGGGCAGGTGAACTATCACCGCCGGCTGTTGCCGCAGCCGGAGGAGGGGGCGATCGACTGACCCCTCCCTCCCGCTGGAGCGAAAGCTACTTCGCCGGAGCTGCCTTCTACCGGTTGGGGATGGTGAGGAGCACCTCGTCGCCAGCCCTTACGCTGATCTCCTGACTGATGGGAGTATTGCTCGATCCCACCGGGTCGGCCATGAAGCGGAGGCTGGAGATCCCGAAGATCAGGTTGGCGGGGATCGTGAAGACGCGGGTGCTCACCCCGGAGACGGTGCCGAGCCGCACGCGCTGAGAGCCGTTGAGCACGAAGACGTTCATGTCCAGGAAGTTCTGGTTCTCGACGCGAACGGTCGTGCGCGCGACGGCGGGCGGCGCGGGGCCGCGGGAGCGGCGCCCACCGCAGCCGGCGACGGAGAGCGCCACGACGAGGAGGAGAAGGACCGGCAGGATGCGGCGCACGGGAGCCTCCGAAGGGGGAGGTGAACGGTTGTCGTCGATCGGACGGAAGCCGGGTCGTGCGGAGAGAGTATCGCGATACCCGCCGCGCGAGGCGGAGGATCCGCGAATGCTCCCGTCGGAAATTGAACGGTCGGAGCACGCGAGGGCAAGGAGGATCCGCGCCAGCCCTCCTTCGCCGAGAACCGAACGGAGGCGATCATGCGCCTGACGATTTTCGCCCTGGCCGCGGTCGCCACGCTCCTCGCCGGCCCCGCGGCCGCACAGGACGTGGCGAGCGACGTGCCCTACGTCCCCACTCCGCCTGCCGTGGTGGAGGCGATGCTCCGGGCCGCCGCGGTGGGGCCCCGCGACGTGGTCTTCGACCTCGGATCCGGAGACGGGCGCATCGTCATCGCCGCGGCGCGGGACTTCGGCGCGCGCGGGACGGGAGTGGACCTCGACGCGGAACTGGTGGAGAAGGCCCGCGAGAACGCCCGTCTCGCGGGGGTGGCGGACCGGGTGGACTTCGTGCGTCGGGACCTATTCGAGACCGATCTCCGGCGGGCGACGGTGGTGACCCTCTATCTCCTTCCGATGGTCAACCTGCGCCTCCGCCCCAAGCTGCTGAGCGAGCTGCGACCCGGCACGCGGATCGTCTCGCACGCCTTCGACATGGATGCCTGGGCGCCGGACCGGGAGATCCAGGTCGAGGGCCGCCGGGTGATGTTCTGGAGGGTCCCGGCGCAGGTGGAGGGGGTGTGGGAGTGGGAGCTTCCCACCCGCCCGGGCGAGAGGCTCCGGCTGGTGATCGACCAGGAGTTCCAGCGGCTCTTCGCGTCGCTGCACGAGGAGGGGTCGCGGTTCGTCACCTTCGAGCAGGGGCGGGTCGACGGAGAGCGGGTGACCTTCACCCTCACCGAACGGGGCGGCGCCGAGCCGGTCCGCATGCGGTTCGTGGGAACGGCCGGCGGCGAACGCATCGAGGGAACTCTGGAGGTCGAGGGAGGGGAGAGGGCGGGGGTCCACCCCTCCACCGCCTGGCGCGCGCGACCCCGCCCCCCGCTGCGCAGGCCCGGCGGCTGAGCTCGGCGCGGCGGCCGCGGACGGGCGGCGTGCGAAACCCCTCCCCCGCGATTATCGTAGGGAGAGCGACGGAAGCTCATTCTCGCACAAGGAGTTCAAGGTGTTCGAGCTGATTGGATTGATCGCGACGGGCGCCGCGACCGCGGGGGGATACCTGCAGAGCCGAGGCTTCGTGCGGCGGCGCCTCCAATACGTGGACCTGGTGCAGCGCGCCGGGGTGCCGGTGATGGCCGGCGCGGCGGCCGCGGTGGTGGCGGCGCCCGTGGTGGCGGTCCTCCCGCTCGTCGGGGCGGGGACCGCGCTCCTCTTCGGCGCCGGCGTCGGCGCGGGAGTGGCCGCCGGAGCCCGCGACATCCGCCGGCGGCTCCCTTCGGGGTAGCCAAGCCGCCGGAGCCGGCGGAGCCCGGAGCGAGAGATTCGCTCCGGGCTGCCTTGCGTCTGCCGGGGTGCAGCCGATCACGCCGCGGACGAAACCCGCGGGCGGGGCTCGTCTCCCGGCCGGGAGCGCCCCACCTGGCCGACGGAGCGGGGATCCTCCTCTTCCCGGGTATTCCGGGCGCGTAAGGCGCGGAGATCGCGCTGCGCCACCCGGAGCTGCCCGGGTACTTCCGGGAGGACGGAGCGCCCGGGACCCGGTCCCGGGCGGCTGGAGAGGTGTCAGGACGCGGCGACCGCGGTGTCTTCCGCCCGGCGGCTGGGAAGGGAGAAGGCGAATACCGTCTCGCCCTCGCGGTCCAGGTCCGCCCACGCCCGCCCGCCGATGGATTCTATCGTCTCCTTGACGATGGACAGGCCGAGGCCGGTCCCCTCGACCTGCGCCGCGGTCTCCGCGTGGGCCCGGAAGAAGCGCCCGAAGAGCTTCGGCCTCGCCTCTCCCGGCACGCCAAGGCCGTTGTCGCTCACCGTCACGACGATCTCGGGGCTGCCGGTCTCGGGATGCCGCTGCTCCCAGCCCCGGATCTGCACCCATCGCCTATCCTTCCCGGGATCGTGATACTTGATCGCGTTGGAGAGGTAGTTGGTCAGGGCGAGCTCGACTACGGAGGCGGGCACCTCGATGCCCGGGAGATCCTGCGCGATCTGCACCTCCACCCCCCGGTTCTGCCCGAACTGGCGGAGCTGGCGGGCCGCCTCGAACACCGCCTGGGGAAGGAGCACGTTGCGGTGCTGCCGCACCTCTTCGCCCACCCGGGAGAGCTCGATGAGGTTGGTCATGGTGCGCTCGATCCCCTCGAGGTTCTGCGTGGCCATCGACTGGAAGGTGCGTCGCTTCGCCTCGTCCCGCAGCACGAAGTCCTCCTCCAGCATGCTGACCGCGCCGCGCAGGGCGCCGAGGCGGTTGCGGACCTCGTGCGACAGGGCGCGGTTGAAGCCGCGGAGCCGCTCCTCCCGCTCCGCCACCTCCAGCCGCGCCAGCCGCATGTACTGCGCGATGGTGACCTCCTGGATGATCGCCACCGCACGGTAGAGGCGGTGACCGCACGCCAGCGTCTCCCCGCGGGTGCACGGCTCCTCGATCCCGTCCGCCACCCCGGCCAGGAAGTGGAAGAGGATGCCGCCGAGGATCTCGTACTCCTTCAGGATCTCGTGCACCTCGAAGCGCTGCCGGTGCCGCATCTCTCCCAGATGCATCGCCTTCTCGATCAGCGGAGCGTCCGATCCTACCTCCTCCGCCGGATTCTCCAGGTAGGCGGCGATGCCTTCCACCAGGACGGGCATGTGGTCCAGGAGGTCGTCGGTCGGGAAGACACGATTGGGATCGATCGAGACGCGGGCGACGATCCGCTCGAGCCAGCGAGTCACCAGGCTTAGCTGCTCGGCACGCAAGTGCCGCGCGAGCGCCACGGCGAGAGGGCACTCGGGATCTGCGTTCATCCGGTGGCTGACCCTGTCGAAGTGTACGGTCCCGGGAGTGGAGCGGAAACATAATACATCCGTCCCGTGCGCATCACCTCCGGACGCACGCGGGGCCACCCGCCGTCGCGCCGGGTGGCCCCGGACGCTCCGTCGCGGCCGGCCGGCTCATCCCTCCGCCAGCGCCTCCTCCAGCAGCTTCGTCAGCGCGGGGTCGTCGGCGACGATCGGGCCGAGGTGTTTCCAGAGGAGAGTCCCGTCGCGGCCGATCAGGAAGGTGCTCGGCACCCCGGTGAGGCGGAAGGTGGTGCTCACCCGATCCGCGGGGTCGAGCCAGACCGGATAGGTCATCCCATAGTCGTCGACGAACTCCCGCACCGCCTCCTCCTCCCCGGGCGCGTCGACGGTGACGCCCACCACGTCCAATCCCCGCGCCACGTAGCGCTCGTGGATCTCCTGGAGCGCCGGGATCTCCTCGCGGCAAGGGGGGCACCAGGTGGCCCACACGTTGAGCAGCACCACCCGCCCCCGAAGCTCCCGCAGCGAGGCCGAGTCGGACGAAGCCAGTGACGCAGCCGCATAGGCCGGGGCGGGCCGGCCCACCTCCACCACCTGCGGCAGCCCCTCGGCCCCCTCGCACGCGGCGAGGAGGAGGAGGGCCAGCAGCGCGCGCCCCGCGCCGCTCACGATCCTCCCACGGCGGCGTGGGCCACCCGGACCCGCGACGGAGTCCCCGGCTCGGTCCAGGCGAAGACCACCCGGTCGCCGGTGCGCACCATGCGCGGGAAGCCGCTCGCCCGCTCTCCGCTGGAGGCCGCCACGGTCATCGGTGCCCCGGTCTCGCCGGATGGGGAGACGTAGCGGGCACGGACCTCCGCGGCGTCCGCTCCGGTGCGCTCGATCCAGCTCACCAGCGCGCCTCCTCCGGACAGCAGCTCCACGTCCACGCGGCCCGCCGGGTCCCCGGCATCCACGCGTACCGGCGCGCCGAACGCGGCGCCCGCATCGTCCGAAAAGGCCACCTGCACGCGAGCGGTGTCGTGCGCCGCCGTGAACCAGGCGACCGCCACCCGCTCGCCGTCGGCCGAGATCGAAGGGCCGTTCACCGGACAGGCCGCGATCTCCCAACCGTCGGCGTGCACCGGCCGCCCCTCCGTCCAGCGGCCGTCCACCCGCCGGGAGACGTAGATGTCGCGCACCTCGCCCGGGGTGCGGTCGCGGTAGACCACCACCGGCCCCCGCGAAGTCCGGGCGAGCGAGGTCTGGCAGCAGTCGCAGATGCGCTCGTCCACCGCCATCTCCTCCCCCAGCGATCCGTCGGGGGCCAGCGTCGTGTAGCGGAGCGTCATCTCCTGCGTCCCTCCGTGATCCGCGTGCGACTTGCGGCCGTCCAGCCATACCGCGCCGAGCGAGTCGCCCTCGGCGGGGAAGAGGGAGACGAAGCCGTGCTCCGCCGGCACTCCGTCGCGGTGCGGCACCACCGGCGCGCTCCAGGTCGCGCCCCCGTCGGCCGACTGGACGATCCGCACGTCGTAGTGATAGCCCTCCTCGGCCCCAGGGTGGCGCTGCAGGTAGTGGGCGGCGAGCCGCCCGCCGGGCAGGACCACCATCGAAGGGAAGTCGGCCCAGTTCACGAACCAGTCGGCGCCGGCGGCGATGGTCCGGGATTCGGACCAGCGGTCGCCCTCGAGCGAGGCGAAGCGCAGGGCGTGCGCGGAGTCGGGCGTGGGCTCGAGCCAGCTGAGGTACACTCCGCCGTCCGGACCGACCGAGAGATTCGGTTCCGCTGCCCCCGCACCGGCCGGACTCTCCAGGGCGACGACGCTCCCGAGGGGCGCCTCGTCCACGGGGGCCGCGCCGCACCCTCCGGCGAGCGCCGCGCATGCGAGCACCGCACAGGCGGGCAGCCCGGAGGCGAGCGCTCGGGGGGGTCGTGGATCGGTGGTCATCGGAATCCTCCGCAGATGGGGGCGTTCACCGGGTTCCCTTCGCCCTTCCGCTCCAACGCCGCAGAGGCGGCGAGCTGGCGCGCCGGCCGCGAGGCCGGGTCGGGCTCAATATGCGAAGCCCCCGCGCCGGGTGGCAAGCGGGGGCTCGAAAGAAGAGGCGGGCACTCGCCCGCCCCACTTCCCGTCGGCGGGCGCTCAGACCGCGCCGGCCATCTCCGGCTCCTCCACCTCCGCCTCCTGTTCGTCTTCGCCACCGGCGGACGTCAGGGCGGTGTGCCGCTTGCCGTGGGGGATGACGGGCTGACAGAAGCGCATCCCGATCTCGCGCAGCTCGTTCAGCTCCTCCGGGCTCAGCGAGGGGAAGCGCTCGGCCATGTAGCCGAGGGTATCGTCCATCCACGCCGCCTGCTGATCGGGCGCGGCCTGCAGCACCCCGCAGCGGTGGATGTGGCTCATCAGATCGTCGCGCGCAGAATCGAGGTCCGTCCGCTGGAACTTGCTCAAATTGCCTCCTGGAATGGGTTGAAAGCCGAATCTCTCCGCCGGCAGCGCGTGTCGGCGGAGAATCGCGTCTTACGGTTGGCCAGACGTATCGGATACCCCTCTCCCCGATGGAAGTTCCGTGCCGGGGTCGGCATCCGGCCGTTCTGGGGGAACCTCGGGGAGGAGGGAGACCTGCACGAAGCTGGCGGGGTCGAGGTACGCGATAGCGGCGCGGCGGAGGGTCTCCGCCTCGAGCGACGCCACCCACCCGCCGTAGCCGAGGATGTCGCGCGGGTCCCAATCGTAGCGCCGGAAGGCGATCAGCTGCTGGATCCAGAACTGGTTCTGCCGGAGGTCGGTCTCCCGGGCGCGGAGCTGCATCTCCCGCACCTTTCGCATGTCCTCCGCGGTGGGGCCGTGAAGCTTCAGGGAGTCGATCTGCGCGAAGACGACCGCGGTGAGCTCCTCCAGCCGTCCCGGGTCGGTCCCGAACCCGATGGAGACCTGGTACCGGGGCTCGGGGGTCAGGGATCCCGTCCCCCGCACCTCCACGCCGTAGGTGCCGCCCAGGTCCTCGCGCAGCACCTCGCGCAGCCGGATCCGCAGCACGTCCGCCAGCGCGTCGAGCCCGTAGAGGTGGTCGCGGCTGAAGTCGAGGGGGCCGGTGAACACGATCTGGGTGAGCGCCTTCGGCTCCATCCCCTTTCGCACCGTCTTGCGCACGATCCCGTCCGGCGGACGGATCCCCAGGTCCCGCCCCTCCTCCACCCGGTGCAGCGCGGGGAGGCCGCCCAGGTACGTCTCCACCAGCGGGCGGATCGTCTCCAGGTCGAAGCTCCCCACCAGGTAGAAGGTGAAGTCGCTCGCATCGGCGAAGCGGTCCCGGTAGATCTCGAAGGAGCGGTGCATGTCGAGCGCGTCGAAGAGCGCGCTCGTGGGAGGGCGGGCCCGGGGATGGTCCCGGGTGAGCGTGGAGCGCAGCGAGTCGGAGAAGACCACCTCCGGGCTGGCGGAACGGCTCTGGAGCGACTGGCGCGCCTGCTCACGGTACGCCTCGAAGGCCGCGGTGTCCACGCGCGGAGCGGTGAACTTCAGGTACACGAGCTGGAAGAGGGTCTCCAGGTCCCGCGGCGAGGCCGCGCCGGAGAGCCCCTCGTAGGCATCCCCGATGTTCGCCCCCACCCCCGCCACCTTCCCCGCGAGGCGCTTGCGCAGCTCGATGGAGCTCAGCTCGCCGATCCCCCCCACCTGGACCACCGCCGACGCCGTGAGCGCCGCCACGTAATCCGAATCCGAGACCAGCGAGGTGCCTCCCGGACTGCGCCCGACGAGCAGGACCTCGTCCTCGCGGAAATCAGTGGGTTTGAGGATCACCCGGACGCCGTTGGAGAGCTCCCACTCCGTCACCCCGATCTCCGGGATCTCCCGCTCCGTCTCGACAGTCCCGGAGTGCGGCGGCTCGCCCACGAGCGGGGCGGAGGAGAGGGAGTCGGTGTAGGCGACGACGGCGCGGCTCCGGGCGGCGGCGATCACCCGCCGCAGCTCCTCTTCGCCGGGGACGGCGAGGCCGGGCCGCTCCGGCGCCTTCACCAGCACCACCCGGTTCCCCTCCCGCATCCACCGCCGCGCCGCGTCGTTCACCTCGTCCAGGCTCACGGAAGGGACGAAGCGCCGGTAGAGCGCGTACTCGGCGTCGAGGTTCACGAGCGACCCGCCGTAGAGGAAGTTCGAGACGTAGTCCGCCGCGAAGCCGCCGGAGGTGGTCTTGTCCCGCTCGGCGAAACGCTGCTCCATGAGGCGGAGCATCTCGCGCTTCTCTCGCTCCAGCTCGGTATCGGCGAAACCGTGGCGCGCGGCGCGGTTCACCTCGGTGAGCACGGCGCCGAGCCCGGAGGAGATCCCCCCCTCCGGGACGCGGGTGCTGAGGACGTACGCGGCCAGCGGCCGGAGGAAGCGGCCGTGGAAGGAGGAGACGTCCAGGAAGGGGGCGGCCGGGCGCTGCGTGAGCTCGCTGAGGCGGTTGACGAGCATGCTGCTCGCCAGCGACTCGACGATCCACTCGCGGTAGGCGGCGGTGGTGCGCCACGGCTGCGGCTGCCGTTTGAGGTAGAGGCTGACGGAGGCGCCGGTGGCCTCCGGGTCGGTGACCACCGACACGCGGGTGTCGCGGTGGTCCGGCACCCGGAACTCGCGGCGGCGCGGCGCCCGGCGCGGGCGCGGGATCGGGGCGAAGCGCTCGCGGATCAGCGCCTCGACACGCGCGGGGTCGAAGTCGCCCACCGCGACCACCGCCATCAGGTCGGGGCGGTACCAGTCCCGGTAGAAGCGGCGCAGCGCCGCGTGCCGGAAGGAGCGCAGCGAGCCCTCGGTGCCGATGGGCAGGCGGGAGGCGTAGCGGCTGTCGCGGGTGAGGACCGGGAACTGCTGGTTCTGCATCCGGTTCCCGGCGCCCTGTCCCAGACGCCACTCCTCGACCACCACCCCCCGCTCCTTCTCGACCTCCAGCGAGTCGAAAGTGATGCCGTGCGCCCAATCCTCCAGGATCTGAAACCCGGTCTCCAGCACCCCTACGCTGTCGGTGGGGAGAGTGAGCATGTACACGGTCTCGTCGAAGCTGGTGTACGCGTTGACGTCCGGCCCGAAGCGCATCCCCACCGACTCCAGGTAGTCCACCAGCTCGTGCTTCTCGAAGTTGCGGGTGCCGTTGAAGGCCATGTGCTCGAGGAAGTGCGCCAGGCCGCGCTGGTCCGAGGCTTCGAGGACGCTCCCGGCGTTCACCACCAGGCGCAGCTCGGCGCGGTCGCGCGGCTCGTCGTTGGCGCGGATGTAGTAGCGCAGCCCGTTCTCCAGCTCCCCCTGCAGCACCGCGCCATCCACCGGGAGCGGCTCTCCCACCCCGGCGGCCTGCGCCGACGCCTCCGGCGCTCCCCAGGGGGCGAGCGAAGCCGAGAGCGCGAGAAGCGGGAGCAGCAGTCGGCGGTCCATGGCGGTGTCTCGGAGAAGTGGCGCTACGTGCTGGGTGCGTGGGCCGGGCGGAGGACGAAGGCCGACTTCGAGATCGCGTGGCGCTACGCGAACCGGACCGCGGCAGCGACCTCGGGCGCCGGCCGCGTCAGTCGTCCGCGGCCGCCAGCCGGACCTCGGCGGAGCCGTCGGGATGATAGGTCACCCGCACGTTCCAGGGGCGGCAGCAGACCTCGCAGTCCTCGACGTACTCCTGCGTCGTCCCGCCCCCCGGGTCGAGGGCGAGGCGGACCCGCTCCCCGCAGCAGGGGCAGAGCGCTTCCCCGGCGGTGTCGGCCGTGCCGTCGCCCGGGGGAAACCCCTCCTCCAGATAGTCTTGATCGGCTGGCATGTTCCCTTGCGCACGAGAAAACCGCCGGAGCGTTGGCTCCGGCGGCTTCGTACCATCTGCCGCAACCCGACGCGATGCCGCTAGGCAACCCGCCGACGCGGTGAGGTTCTCGCCTCGTGCTCTCGGCTCAGGCGCCGAGGCGGCGATCGCTTGCCCGTGTCGGGTGGACGACAGCTTTGCCATGGAACAAGGGATCACCTCCTTTGGTTGAGGGAAACATCGGGCGTGGACTCGCTCGGGCCGGAGCCCGGGTGGTCCGCGGACCCTCCCCGCGGGAAGGGATCCGTCGGCCCGCCACCGCGAAGCGCGGCGGCACTGCCCCCAATATAATCCGAATTCCGCTCGACACAACCCCCGGAAGGGACCGAATTTCGGTGCACCGGCACCGCCCTCAACGGCCCTCCTGCGTCGGCCTCCCCTGCCGCTTCTCGTCGAAGTCGCCCCACCGGGCATACCAGTCCATCATGTAGAGCTGCGTACGCATCCAGTTCGATGGCTTGGAGCCCGTGCCGTGATACTCGCCTTGGAAGCGCAGCAGGGTCGAGGGGACCCCGCGCATCTTCAGGGCGGCGAAGTATTCCTCCGTCTGCGCCATCGGGGTGCGCCGGTCGAGCTCGCCCGTCATCAGCAGCGTCGGCGTCTCGACCCTGCCCACGTACATCAGCGGCGACTGCCGCAGCCAGGGCTCGGGATCCTCCCAGAAGGGGCGGTCGAAGAAGTTGTAGGTGAAGAGCGGCACGTCAGTCTGGCCGGCGAAGCTCAGCCAGTTGATGACGGGGCAGCGGACGGCCGCGGCCCGGAAGCGGGTCGTGTGCCCGATCACCCAGCTGCTGAGCACCCCGCCGCCGCTGCACCCGCCCACGAAGAGGTTCTCCGCGTCCACGTACCCGCGCGCCAGCACCGCGTCCACCCCCGCCATCAGGTCGTCGTAGTCCACGCTCGGATAGGCTCGCTGGATCGCGTTCCCGAACTCGGTGCCATATCCCGTGCTCCCCCGCGGATTGGTGTAGAGCACCACGAAGCCGCTCGCGGCAAAGTTCTGGAACATCGGGTTGAAGCCCACGTTGTACATCCCGTGCGGACCGCCATGGATCTCCAGCACGAGCGGGTACTTCCGCGAGGGGTCGAAGGAGGGCGGCTTCACGATCCATCCTTGCACCGGGGTGCCGTCGGCCGAGGTGTAGGCGATCTCCTCCACCTCCCCCAGCTTCATCCGCGCCAGCAGGTCGCCGTTGACGTCGGTGAGGGGGGCGATCACCGCCGGCCGGCGCAGCGGGAAGCTCACCACGTCCACCGGGTCGAGGGGAGCGGAGAGCACCCCCACCCCGAGCCCGTCGCGCGAGACGGAGGAGAGCGCGAGCATGTGCTCGCCGGTGGTGACCGGGCGGGCGCCGCCGCGCACCGAGACGAAGTAGACGTTGCTCGCGCCGCCGCTCTGGGCGGTGAAATAGACGCCGCTGCCGTCGGCGGCCCAGATCAGGTTCTCCGGGTCGCGGTCCAGCTCGGCGGAGAGCGGCCGGAGCCCGGTGCCGTCGGCGTTCATGAGGTAGAGGCCGGCGGCCCGGTAGCTCATCCGGCTGTACGGGTCGCCCGTGAAGGCGATCATTCTCCCGTCGGGGGAAACGGCGGGGGAGGCCCAGGTCCCGCGCTCCGGCGTGAGGCGGCGCGCCTCACCGGTCGCCACATCCACCGAATAGAGGTAGGAGTCCCGGTAGACGCTGTCCGCGCCCTCGATCCGCAGGCCCTCCACCACCACGCTCCCGCCGTCGGGCGTCCAGTCCCAGCCGACGCCGCCCGGAAGCTGGTCGAAGCGCGCGCCGAGGCTCCACGCGCCGGAGGTCAACTCGCGCGGGGTCCCTCCCTCCGCCGGGACAACGAAGAGGTGGGTGTACCCGGGGTCGAGGAACCCCCGACGGTCGGCCCGGTAGTGCATCTCCTCCACCACCCGCGGCGCCGCCGTCCACTCGGCCCCCTCCGGCGCGGCGGGGAGATCGACCCGCCACTTCCCCCGCTCCTCGTCCGGGACGAACATGGTGAAGCCGATGGAGCGGCCGTCCGGCGACCACTTCAGGTCGGCGGGCGACTCCTGCACCCGCGTCACCTGCGTCGCGCCCTCCTCGTCGAGGTATTTCACCCACACCTGCGTCCCCTCGGGGTCGCCCTCCGCAAGGTACGCGATGCGCCGCCCGTCCGGCGACCAGACGGCGCCGGAGCCGTCGCTCAGGAAGCGGTGGCGGGAGCCGTCGGCGTCCATGATCCAGAGGCTGGAGTCCCAGCGGTCCTTCTGCCGGTTCACCCAGCGGCGGGTGTAGACGATGCGCGAGCCGTCGGGGGAGATGCGCGGATCGGAGACCGTCTCGTAATCCAGGTAGCGCTCGACCGTGAAGAGGGAGTCGGAGCTCGCGAGCTGCGCGGGGAGCGGCGCCGGCGCGGCGAGAGTGAGGCCCGCGAGAGCCGCCAGCCAGGCGAAGAGGTGCGAAGGGCGGTGCATGGGTCTCCTCCGGGGACGGGATTCGCATCGGGGCGGGCGCCGCCGCCGAGCGGCGGCGGCCCGACCTTCCATGCTACCGCGCGGGCGCGCGGACGGCAATCGCGACGGCGCGGAAGGTGCGCTTCCGGAGCGGGGGGCGAGCTACCTGACCGGTCCCGGGGCCGGCTCTGCCGCGGACGGGCCGGCGAACGCCCGCTCCAGCTCCCCGATGTCGAGCTTCTTCATGCTGAGCATCGCCTGCATGGCCCGCTGGAATGCGTCCGTCTTCTCGTCGCGGAGCAACTCGTAGAGCACCCGCGGGACGACCTGCCAGGAGAGGCCATAGCGGTCCTTGAGCCAGCCGCACTGCTGCGCCGTCTCATCTCCGCCCTCCGAGAGACGGTTCCAGTAGTGGTCCACCTCCTCCTGCGTCTCGCAGAAGATCTGCAGCGATATGGCCTCGTTGAACTTGAAGACGGGGCCGCCGTTCAGGGCGCTGAACTCCGCGCCGTCCAGTTCGAAGAAGACATCCATGACCGACCCCGGGGGGCGGCCGTGGACCTCCTGCCCGGCCTCGCCGTAGCGCGAGATCCGGCCGATGCGCGAGTTGGGGAAGATGGAGACGTAGAACCGCGCCGCCTCCTCCGCCTGGTCGTCGAACCACAGGCACGGAGTGATCTTCTGCTTCGCTATCATGCTCTTCCTCCGGTCGTGGCGTCGAGGGATGAGGTCGGATCGCGGGCCGGCGAGAGGTCTCCCGGAGGGTCGGTCACCCGGTCGGGGATCCGGAGATCTCTACGTCGCCGGTGTACATCACCATCCACTGCACGCCGAAGCGGTCCGTCAGGATGCCGTACTTCTCGGCCCAATCCGTCCTCCCGAGGGCCATCTCGGTGCGGCCTCCGGCCGACAGCGCCTCGAACAGCCGCTCCGCCTCCTCCCCGCTCTCCGTCTCGAGGGAGATGTAGAAGTTGTTCCCGACGGTGAGCGGTCGGTAGCCGGCCGGCACGTCGCTCCCCATGAGCAGGTTGCCCGCGCCGAGAGGGAGCGCGACGTGCGCGACACGGTCGAGCTCGGACTCGGGGATGCCCATCGCGTTCCCGCCGAAGTCGCGGAAGCGGCGCACGCCGCCGACGAACTCTCCCCCGAAGACGGAGCGGTAGAAGGTGAACGCCTCTTCGGTGTTCCCGGCGAAGTTGAGGTAGGGGTTCGCTGTCTTCATCGTCACTTCTCCTGGAAAGGGCCTGGAAAGGGGTACGCGAGCGCGGAGGTGCCGTGGGTTTGGAGCCGGCCTGGGGGGGCGGCCGAGGAGGACCGCGGTGGGTCACTCCTCCCGTCTCGCCGTAAACTCGATCGGCCCGATCCCGCGCGAGTCCTGCAGCACGAAGTTGATCCCCCGGAGGGAGATAAGGCCGTCGTACCGGTTCTCGTAGGCACGGCGTTCGCCGCCGAGGATCTCCTCGACCCGCGTCACGAAGGAGAGTCGGTCCCCCTCGACGCGGCCCTCCTCGATGGAGCGCGGAACCCCCAGATAGGTTGCCATGCCGAGGACCCGGCCGTCCTCGACCCGGAGCGAGAAGGTTTCCCTGCGCGAGACGTTCCAGGGGTAATCCACCTGCGCGGTCCAGCGGCCGGTGAGCGGCGCGGCGGTCTCGGAGGGGGACGCCCCGGGGCCGTCGAGCAGGCCGGCCTGGGAGAGCGCGGCGACCAGCCCCGCGACCGCAGTGATGATCGCCGCGGCCGCGGTGAGGATGCCGGGGACCGAGCCCCAGAACCCGCGTCTCGACGGCTCGTCGGACATCGAGCGGCTCCGGTGGGCGGTGGAAGTCCTCGTCGGCGCCCGGGGTGGTGGCGCGCGGATCGGCCTACCCTCCGAGCCCCTCCCGCGGCAGCCCCGGGAACAGCTTCAGCGCGTTCCCGTAGTACAGCTTCCTCAGCACCTCGTCGGGCAGGTCCATCCCGTACAGCTTCCAGAAGGCGTGGTAGTCGCGGTAGTAGTCGAAGTACTCGTCCGTGGTCTCGAATACGCGCCAGTAGTACGGGTACTCCGAGGGCTGGAAGCTGTCCTTGCCGAAGAGGATGCGGTCCTGGTAGCGGACGAAGAAGTCTCTCGCCGCCCGCGGCTGGCGGCCGAGGTCGTAGAGGATCGCGCCGACTTCGACGTAGACGTTCGGGAACTCGTCGAGCATCCGCGCCGCGTTCTGGAGGTCGTTGGCGTGCCAGCCGAAGTGAGCGGCGATGAAGGTGGTGTTCGGGTGCCGCCGAAAGAGGTTGTCGCGTTCCCGCATCAGCTCGTCGAAGGAGACGGAGCCCTCGTTGCGCCGGTTCGGGAAGAGGGCGAGCTCGAGCCAGCGCTCGTTCTGGTAGTCGAGAGGCCGGAAGAACTCCTGCGGCTCGGCCGTATGGATGAAGGCCGGTACCCCGCGTCGGGCGAGCGCCTCCCAGACGGGATCGAGCTCCGGGTCGTCCACCCGCAGGCGGGAGCCGTCCGGCTTGGTGACGGTGAGGCCGAAGCTCTTCGAGATCTCGCCCACCCCGATCGCTCCCGCGGCGAGATCCGCCTCGAGCTGGCGCACGGCGCGCTCGCCCCAGCCGGGACCCACGCCGTCGAAGTCGATCCCCGCGAGCACGCGGAAGCGGTCGCGGTGGGGGCTGGCGCGAATCGCGTTCACGGCCTGCACCAGCCGGTCGCCGGAGAGGTTGTCGGCGGCGACGTAGATCTGGAGGTTCAGCGCGTCGAGGGCCTCGACCATCTCGTCGAGCGTTCCCGGCGAGGCGAGGCCGCGGGCGTGCCCGTGCACGTCGACCACCGGGAAGCGGGCGCGGGGGACGAGGTGCTCCCCGGTGACCAGCGTCGAGCGCGGGCGGTAGTCGACGATGCTGGGCGGGGGAAGCTCCGGCGCCCGGCAGCTTCCGGGACGCACCTCCGTCTGCCCGGCGGGGCACCCGGCGGCCTGCGCGGCGACGGGAGGGGTTGAGGCGCCGGAGCGGCCGCGGGAGGCGGCCTGGACCGACGCCAGGAGCGCGCCGGAGGCGACCAGGGTGAAGGCGATGCCCGAGAATCGGGTGATGCGACGGCTCATGATCACGGGGATGAGAGGGAGGACGACCGGTCCTGTTGCTCTGCAGCAAGGTAGCCCGCGGCGGCCGGGGGTCAAGCGCCGCGGGGGCGGGGGGCGGCTACCGCGCCACGCAGGTCGCCCCCGCCCGGAGGTGTGAGATCCGGGCATCCTCCGCCGGCGATTCGAGGAGGCCCGTGAGGCCGCCCGCCTGGAACTCCGTCCCCAGCGACGACTCCCTCACCCCAGCGTCGTACGCCGAATCCAGCTGCGCGCGTGTGGAGCCGAGGCCGACGCCGCTCGCGGTGGTCAGCACGCTGCCACCTCGCAGCGACCAGCCGACGAAGCGGCCCCGGACGAACCAGACGGTGAGGCCGTCGTCCCACGAGACGTAGGAGGCGCGGCAGGCGAGGTTCTCGCCCCTCTCCACCCCGGAGCCCCGCACGCGCTCCATCACCCGCAGGGCGGCGGCTTCCGGCGTGCCGAAGGGGACCGGCCGCACCGTGCCGCCCGGGAGAAGGAAGACGCGCAGCCCCTCACCGTCCAGTGCAAGCGCCGCGGAGTCCATCTGCACCGGCTCCCGCATGGATCCGGCGGCGTCGGGAGCGGGGAGGGCGCGCACATCGTCGGGTTGGCCGCGGGCGGCGCGCGGCGCCTCCAGCGGGGCGGCCAGGGCGCTCAGGGTCCGGAAGATCTCCAGCGCGGCGTACGCGGCGACGCCCACCAGGAGGAGCATCACGACGATCGTTCCCCGGGCGAAGGCCTTCTCCGTCGTCTCGCGCTGCGGGTCGGCGAGCACGCGGAGCATTCGCGAGGCGACGTAAAGAGGGATGAGGATCCCGGGGACGGCGACGAGGATCGAGAAGAGGAGCGGGAGGGAGCCGAGCATGGCCGGATGAAAGGGGAGGTGAGCGTGACCCGAGGCGCCGCCGGTATGTGCCGACGGCCGTCGCGGCGAGCCGCGGCCCGAGCACGGGGGCTGGCTGCTCCCAGCATAATCGGGGTGTCCGGGCCGAGCAAGGCCGGGCGGCTCGCTTCGCGGGAGGGAAGGAGGAGCCCGGAGAGGGAGGGACCTGGCTTCGCTGAAGACGACCGTTGCTCGAAGAGGGTCCGCGCCTATCTTACCGGTGGGGCCGAGCGGCCGCGCGCCGGGAGCCGCGAATCCGCCCCACGGGCGTCTTCCCCGGAGAGCACTGCCCCGGTCGCTCTCCCTCGGTGCACCCATCCACCGGGTCCTCCCCGATGCGAACTCTCCTCCTTCTCTCCGCGGCCGCCCTCGCGATCCTCTCGACGCCCCCCCGTGCAGAGGCGCAGCCGGCCGGCCGTGTCGCGGGCGCGGTCGTCGCCTCGGGAAGCGGTGCGACGATCGCCGGCGCCTCCGTAGTGGTGCGGAGCGTGCGCGACACTACCCTCGTGCAGGGCGCCCTCACCGGCGCGGCCGGGCGGTTCGTGGTCGAGCGGCTCGCCGCGGGCGCCTACACCGTGCGGGTCAGCCACGTGGGCTACGCCCCCGCCACCCGCGCCTTGCAGGTGGAGCCGCAGGGTGGCACGGTGGACCTGGGGACGATCGAGCTGGCCGCGGAGGCGATCGAGATCGAGGGAGTCGAGGTCCGGGGCGAGCGGTCTCCGGTGGTGCTCGCCCCCGACCGGACGATCTACCGCACCGAGGACATGCCCGCCGTGAGCGGGGGAACGGCCACGGACCTGCTCCGCGGCGTCCCCGAGCTGGAGGTCGATATCGAGGGGAAGGTGTCGCTCCGGGGAACGGAGAGCCTCACCGTCCACATCAACGGGCGCCCCTCCCCGCTGCAGGGCGAGGCCCTCCAGAACTTCCTCCGGCAGCTCCCGGCGGACCGCGTCGAGCGGGTGGAGGTGGTCCCCAACCCCTCGGCCCGGTACGATCCGGAGGGAATGGCGGGCATCCTGAACATCGTGCTGAAGCAGGGCGCGAACGTGGGCCTCGGCGGGAGCGTGTCCCTAAACGCCGGGACGAGGGGCGACCTCGGCGGATCGGGGCAGCTCGCCTACCAGCGTGGGCGGCTGAGCCTGTTCGGCAACGCGATCCGCAGCTCGCGCCGCTCGGACCAGACTTTCACCTCCCACCGACAGGACCTGCTCTCGGTCCCGCTCACCTCCCTCGAGCAGGACGGCACCTCCCGCAACGTGAATGGCTTCGACATGGTCGACGTGAGCGCGGAGCTGCAGGCGAGCGAGCGCGTGCTCGTCTGGTCGTCCCTGCGGGCGTACCGGAACGAGAGCGCCGTGAACGGCGTCACCGCCTACTCGCTCCTCACCCCGGCCGTGCTCCTCGAGCGGTACGACTCCCCCTACCGGATGGAGTGGCGCCACGGCTCGCGCGACCTCGCGCTCGGGGGGCGCCGCGCGGTCGAGGCGGACCGGAACCAGGTCTCGGTGGAGCTGCGGCGGAGCACGAACGACGGAGGGAACGACCAGTGGAGGGGGAAGGAGCTGCTCGCGCTCGGCGGGCTGCCGATCGAGGCGGCGATGGAGGAGTCCTGGCTCGACACGGCCGAGAGCGACGACGAGACCTCGCTGCAGGTGGACTTCGCGCACCCCGTCGGCTGGGGGGGGAAGCTGGAGCTGGGGTACCGCGGCAGCCGGCAGGGCTCCGACCGCGAGAACGAGCCGTCGGGCGCGGCGCCCTCGATCGTCCGGACGGCCTTCACCCACCGGGAGCGGTTCCACTCGGCCTACGCCACCCTCGGCGGGCGGTTCGGCCGGCTCTCGGTGCAGGGCGGGCTGCGGGGCGAGTCGGCCGACACCGAGCTGGAGCTGCCCACGACGGGCGAGAGGTACGGGAACGACTACACGAGCCTCTTCCCCAGCGCGAACGTCGCCCTCGACCTGGGCGGCGGCAGGCAGGCCCGGCTCGCGTACTCCAAGCGGATCCAGCGGCCCTGGATCTGGATCCTGAACCCGGTCTCCAGCGACCTCGATCCGCTGAACCGCTTCGAGGGAAATCCGAACCTCAAGCCGAAGTACACGCACTCCTGGAGCCTGGACCTGACGTGGACCGGCCCGCTCGGCACCCTCACCGCGGCGCCCTACTATCGTCGGACGGTCGACAACTGGGACCAGGTGGTGCGGGTGGAGGACGGCGTCTTCGTCACCACGTGGGACAACGTGGCGTCGATCGACTCGTACGGGAGCAGCTTCACCGCCTCGATGCGGCCGGTGGGTGTGCTCAGCGGGTTTGCCAATCTCTCCGCCTATCACGAGGAGTGGGACGCGAGCAACGTCTCGGAGGGGCTCACCGGCGGGGCCACCCGGTGGTCGGGGAACGTGAACGCCTCGGTGCGGCCGACCCCGGAGCTGAGCCTGCAGGCGATGGCCCGCTACAGCGCCCCGCGGGACATGCCGCAGGGAACGATGTCGTCGAGCACGATGACCAACTTCGGCGTGAGGCAGCAGCTCTGGGATGGGAAGGCGTCGATCGACCTCTCCGTGACCGACCCGTTCGACCGCTTCCGGTTCCGGTTCGAGACCCGCGACCGGACCCACGTCGCCACGAGCCTGAACGACCTGTCGATCCGCAGCGTCCAGATCCGCGTGACCTACAACTTCGGGAAGCCGCCGCGGCAGTCGCGCCCGCAGGGGACGACGGAGGAAGGGCGGGAGCCGCCGCGGTCCGGCGGATGAGGACCGCGGCGGAGCCTCGCCTGCCAGGGGACCCGCACGGCGACCCCGAAGAAGTCGATGAAGCCGACCGCGGACGCGCCATCGCCCGCGCGAGGTAGCCGCCGGTCTGCTTGGGGCCGGGACGCGAGCGCTTCGGCGAGGTCCGCCGGGACGACGAGGTTCTCGATGTCGTCGAGCGCGCTCCACGAGCCGCCCGTCCGTGCCGCGGCCACCTTCGCCGCTCCCGCGGGGGCCATCTTTCCGGCGGCGCTTTCCACACTTGTCTACGTCCGCCTCCGCGAGCCTCCCGAGTGCGTCCTGCTGATCGCGGACACGCTGGGGCTTGCGTCCTTTACGATCAGCAGGACGCAACTGGCCGAAGCGGCCAGCCGGTCGGGGAGGATCGCGGTTGATGATGGGGGTGATCACCGGCGTGGTGGGAGGCGTGGTACGGGAGGTTCTCACGGCCGAGATCCCGCTGATCCTACAGGCGCTCGGCTTCTCGCGGGCGGGGAGGTACGGACGCTGCATGAGTCGCAGGGGTTCTCTCGTGGCTCCCGGCACCCGAACCTCCGATCCGATGAGCGGAATCCCACGACAGCTTGCCGTCGTCGCGGCGGCCCTGGTCAACATCGGCGTCAACTCGGTCGCCGGAGCGGGTGTCCTCTTCGGCACCACCACCGGGGCCGTCTCGGAGTCGGTGGAGACGGGGGTGACGCCCGCGGGTTGGGCGTTCTCGATCTGGAGCGTGATCTTCGTCGGGGTGCTGGTCTTCGCCGTGTACCAGGCCCTGCCGCGCGCGCGAGGCCCCCGCTTCGACGCGCTGGCAGCACCCTTCGTCCTGGCCAACCTGCTCAACGCCCTCTGGCAGATCCCGTGGCTTACCCGGCTCTTCGGGGTGGCGGCGGTCATCATCGTGGGGACCCTCGCGAGCCTGGTCTGGCTCTACGTGCGGCTCGACCGGATGGAGATGGCGACGGTCGAGCGGTGCGCGCTCGGCGTGCCGGCGTCGCTCTTCCTGGCGTGGCTGAGCGTGGCGACGGCGCTCAACTTCACGGTGGCGCTCGCGGCGGCGGGGTGGGAGGGAGCGGCGCTCTGGCCGCCGCTCCTGGTACTCCTGGTCGCGGGCATCGGGACGGCGCTCCTCAGGCGCACGGCCGACGTCGCGTTCGCCGCCGTCCTCGTCTGGGCCTTCGCGGCCATCTACGCGGCGAACGTCCCCTCGCCCGGCGAAGCGCCGGCGCTCGCCGCGGCGCTCGGGATGGGCGTGCTCGGCTTCGTCGTCGCGGTCGCTTCGGCGCTGCGGCGGGGGCGCTCGCCGCTCCCCGTGACGGCGTAATCCCTCCGGCCCCGAGCGAGCCGGACGGCCCCGCGCCGGGGAGCATCCCGTCCGCGCGGATCCTTCACCCTCGACACCGATTCCCATGCGATCCGACATCGTTCCCGGATCTTCCTTCCCCGACTACGTCCTGCCCGACCACACCAGGGTGCCGCGCCGCCTCTCCGACCTCCAGAGCGGCGACCCGATGGTGGTCGTGCTCATCCGGGGGTTCTTCTGCCCCAAGGATCGCGTCCAGCTCCAGGAGCTCGCGCGGTTCTACAAGCAGCTCATCGTCGGCACCACGCGCCTCGTCACCCTCACCACCGACGGCTGGCACATCACCAACAACCTGCGCCAGCAGCTCGACGCGCACTGGCCTTTCCTGTACGACGAGGAGCGGACGGTGCAGCGGGACCTCGACATCAAGGAGTACACCGACACCGAGCACGACGTGATGATCCCGCACACCGTGGTGCTCCGGCCGGGCCTCGAAGTCCAGCGCATCTACAACGGGTACTACTACTGGGGCCGCCCCTCGACGGCCGAGCTCCACCAGGATCTCCGCGAGGTCACGCGTGCCATCCGCGAGGACTGGGACATCACGCGGCCGGAGCTGCGCGAGGCATGGGAGAAGGGGAAGAAGGAGGCGTTCTACCCCTACGGCCAGAAGTCCATGGAGCGCGTGATGCAGGAGATGGCTGGGGCGGTGGACCAGTACGCCGGTCGCGCCGAGGGAACAGGGGCGTCAGACCAAGCCTCGTGATCCGGTCCGCTGGTCCGGCCGGCGACATGAACGCAGCACCCCAGTACGACGGCGCCACCCGGCGACGATGCCGATCTCCGCGGGCCGATACCCGGCGGGTGGGCGGCAGCAAGGCCCGTTTTACCCGGACAGGTACGCCACACGGCCTGACCACGGGCCGCATTCCGTTGCACCCTAAACGGGAGGTGGGGACAGCAAAGTGGTGCTGATCGGGGGAGGCATCACGTCCCTCTCATATCGCGCCGAGCGTGTTGTGCGGCGGTGGCGGCCCGGTCATCCACCGTCAGCGGGTAGTGGTCCAGCCGCGGTTGCTCGTCGTCCAACGGGCGATCAGCGCTCGTGAGTCGTTTCGGGACACATCACTCCGGTTCGGTTCGAAAAGCGAGCTGAGCAACAACCGGCGATGAGCCACTACCCGTCAGCGGATGCTCCATCCCGCAATCGCGGTCCCGGGGCGGGGATTCGAAGTGGCTGCGGGAACATGCCTTGCACGTCACACACGAGGTCGACGACGACGCGCACACGGCTACGCAGGAGGATCGATGGCCCGAACGAATGCGATCCAGATCTTGGCAATGACATTCCTGCTCCTCCCGTGGATCGCCGCGGCGACGCCCCCCGCGCCGTCGGCCAGGGCAGGCACGACGAGCTCGGCGCAGCACCTGGCGCCCCTGCGCCTGGAGATCGACCTCTCCGAGCGCACGCTATACGTCCGTTACGGCGGCGACGTGCAGAGCTACCCCGTAGCGGTGGGGATGCCCGAGTATCCAACACCGACCGGGAACTTCACCATTTCGCAGGTGACGTGGAATCCAGACTGGCGGCCGCCGGAGAGCGAGTGGTCGGAGGACGAGAGCTACATGGAGTTCGACGATCCGGACAACCCCATGGGCAAGGTGAAGATGATGTGGAAGGCGCCGGACTATACCATCCATGGGACCGATGGCCCCGAGTCCCTCGGCAAGAACGTCTCCCACGGATCGGTACGGTTGGCCGACGAGATCGCTATTCAGCTGGCCAAGCGCGTCATGGCGCATGGGGACGTGCAGAAGAGCGCGTCGTGGTTCGAGACGGCCGGTCGCGACGACTCCGACCAGCACGTCGTGGAGCTCCCCAACCCGATCTCAATCGACGTACACCAGTGAGGAACGATGCCGACCCGCGGTACCTGCGTGCTGCCATTATCCTTGCCCGGCGGGCCGGCCCCGAAGTTACGGCATTACGATCGCCTCGTGAATTTTTCTACGCGTGAGCAACCCGTCGGTGTTGCCGGTGGGGAGTAGCGGTTCCCGCCACATCGTCGCGCGTTATTCCTCATGCTCTGTTTGGGACCCATGCCTTCGATTGATCTGTTCCGGTCCCCCGGAACCCGTTTTCTCTCCGGCGTTTGCATTTCGTGTCTGGTGCTTGCCGCGTGCGTGACTCCGCCGCGCGCCGATGTCGCGGATCCGGCGACCCTTTCCGGCACCGTCACCTACCTCCCGCGGATCGCGCTGCCGCCGGACGCCGTGGTCCACGTCCGGCTCGAGGACGTGAGCCTCGCCGACGCTCCGGCCACCACGCTGGCCGAGCAGACGATCCCGACGCAGGGACGGCAGGTGCCGATCCCCTTCACCCTGGAGTACGACCCCGGGCGCCTCGAGCCGGGGCACCGCTACGCCGTGCGCGCCGAGATCCGCAGCCCCGGCGACGGCCTGCTCTGGACGACGGACACGCTCCACCCCGTTCTCACCGCCGGCGCGCCCTTGGACCGCGTCGAGATTCGGGTCGTCCAAACGACGGCGCCGATAGGCCCGGGCGAGATGGGTTCGCTGGTCGGACCCGAGTGGCGGCTCGTGCGGATCGAGACGCCCGGGGGCGACCCCGTGGCGCCGGAGGCCGACGAGCCGTACACGATCACCTTCGGGACAGACGGCCGCTACAGCGGCCAGGCCGACTGCAACCGCTACGGCGGGGAGTGACCGCCCGCGAGCAGCTGATCGTGCCGGCGCTCCGGACCATGTGCGGTGCAGCTCCATCGCGGCCGAGCGGGTGAAGCGAATGGCGTCGAGGGCATCGGCGGGTTTCCCCTTGCTCCAGCGTCACGAGGAACCACCGCGGAGATCGAACGATGAACGACGACTCGTCACGCCGTGAACAACCCGCCGGGACGCCCGGGCGGATGGAGCGGTTCATGGGCGGACTCCGCACTCTCGGCCGCAAGCTCTCGGTGTTTCGCCACCGCTACGACCTTCTTCTGCTGGCGGCGCTCGTTGTGCTCGCCGCCGGGGCGTTCGGCTTCGCCGAACTGGCCGAGGTCGTTACGGAAGGCGAGGCGCAGACGGTCGACGAGCGCCTGCTACTCGTTTTCCGCAATGCGGACGATCTCAACGATCCGGTTGGGGGCGCGGGGGTGGAGGAGGCGGTCCGCGATCTTACGGCGCTCGGCGGCACCCTGCTGACGACGCTCCTCACGCTCCTTGTCGTGGGGTATTTCGTCCTCGACCGGCGTCCCCGCGCCGCCGCCTTCCTCATGGGAGCCGTGGCTGGTGGGGTAGCCGTCACCTTCGCCCTCAAACTCGGCTTCGACCGGCCGCGCCCGGACCTCGTCGCGCACGCGATGCAGACGCTTTCACCAAGCTTCCCGAGCGGGCACGCGACGACGGCGGCCGTGGTGTACCTCACGCTGGGGGCACTGCTGGCGCGGGTGCTGCCGCAACGCCGGCTGAAGATGTACGTCGTGGCGATCACAATCGGGGTGACCCTGAGCGTCGGCGTCAGCCGGATCTATCTCGGTGTCCACTGGCCGACGGACGTGCTGGCGGGGTGGACGCTGGGAGCGGCATGGGCGCTGGCGTGCTGGTTCCTGGAGCGCGACTTCCGGCGGCGCGGCTGGATTGAGCCCAGCCCCGTGCTCGTCCGTCGGCCGCGCTCCCGAGATCCACAGTCGCCGATCCGTGCCGCGCGCGAGGTGACGGAGACGCAGCCCGGTAAGCGATAGAAGGAACTTCTCCCGCGTGAGGTAGCGGCTATCCCGGTCTCGAAGCCATCGTTCATTCCGTTGGATCGGTCCTACGGGGTCTCGCCCGGGCACTCCGGGCACTGCACCGCCCGGTAGCGGACCCACTCGACCAGATCATTCGGAGGCGGGAAGCGGTGCTCGCGCCCCGTCTCCTCGACCGAGTGGATCTCTCCCCACTGGTCGGCGACCACAGTCGCAGGCGGACGGACCGACAGCGCACCGGCGAGCCGCTCCGCCGCGTCCACCAGCACGGGGAAGCGAGACGGCGACTCCGCCGCGTCGTCGGCCTCGCCCGTGCGGGCTTCGGGCACGATCAGGACGAGCCGCCCGTCCCACTCCTCGAGCTCGGAGCGCCGTTCCTCCAGGCTCCACACCTATTCCCGGCATTCCTCGCAGCCGGAGATCGGGGAGGCGCCGCCCCGGGTCCGCGCCATCCTCACACCGGACCAGCAGGCACCCCCGTGGCCAGCGCGTCCGCGAGCTGGGTGGCCGGATCCCCGAGGAGATTCGTGACTGAGAGCGAGGAGAGGACGATGCGAACGACGACGCCCTGGACGCTGCTGGCCACGGGGCTGCTCACAGCGGCCTGCGCGGGCGACGGCAACGTCGAGCCCGGAGAAATCTTCCGCCTGACCGAGGTCGGCGGGCGGCCCCTTCCGGTCACGTACCCGGAGGAGCAGGGGTGCACGGAGGAGATCCGGAGCGCCACGCTCGAGCTGGAGGCGGACGGCGAGTGGGAGATGACGATGTCCAAGCGGGAGATCTGCGGCGACGCGGTGGAGGAGGGCGAAGGGCGCCCTCCGGAAGTTCTATCACGAGCAGTAAGGATGGTACCATGCAGAATCGAGCGAAGAAGATCGGAGTGACGGTGCTCGGGGCCGGCGTTCTGGCGCCGGCCGCGGCCGACGCCTCGGCGCAGGCGCCCGCGCGGGCGGAGGTCTATCGCCTCGCCGAGGTGGAGGGGCGCAGGTGTGGGGTGAGGCGCCCCTCTTCGACCAGGTCTCGCTGGGCGGCTCGGAGACGCTACGCGGCTTCGCCTACCATCGCTTCGCGGGGAACGCGATGGCGTACGGCGGGGTGGAGCTGCGCACCGTCCTCGCCCGGGCCGAGCTGGAGGCGCGGGGCGACCTGGGCCTCCTCGCCTTTACGGACGTGGGGCGGGTGCTCGTCGATGGGGCGTCGGAGGGTGGCTGGCACCGGGGATACGGGGCTGGCCTCTGGCTCGCCTCGCTCGGCTACGCCGCCAGCGTCACCTACGCGCGTGACGAGGAGCACCGCGTGTACCTGAAGCTCGGACTCCCTTTCTGAACCATCCACCCGCGGGGTGGCAGCGGAGGTATTCGATGGAAGAAGAAGTGGCGGTGGCGGTCCTCGGGATCGTCTTCCTGACTATCATGGGGAGCGTGATTCTCCTGCGGCCCATCACCGGCCGGCTCAGAGCGCTCCTGAAGCTGATGATCGAGGAGAAACGGATGCGGATCGGACCGGATTCCGGAGGCGTTCCAGGAGCCCACGCCCTGGAGCACCTGGAGGAGCGTCTGCGTCGCGCCGAGGACCGTCTGGAGTTCGCGGAAGGCATGCTCGATCGCCGGAACTCCCTGGCGGCCTGGCACGCCGATGCCACCTCCCGCCGCCGGGCGGGAGGACGGTGCGCGGGTAGCGGGGGGCGCGTGCAGGATTGGGTCGTCGAGGTGGTGCGCGAGTTGGGGGTGGTCGGGATCGCCCTCCTGATGTTCGCGGAGAACCTCTTCCCGCCGCTCCCCTCCGAGGTGATCATGCCTCTGGCGGGCTACCTCTCCACCCGCCAGGAGCTGGGTTTCTGGCCGGCGGAGCGGAAGCGATGAGTCTGGCGATCCTTGGAGGATCCGGTCGCCCGGCCGGAGAGGACCGGTCATGAGGGAGCGCATGCTGGTCACGGGCGCCACCGGGAACGTGGGCTCGGAGGTGTTGCGCCGGTTGGTCGAGCGGGGGGTGCTGGTGCGGGCCGGCGTGCGCGACCCGGCGGCGGAGGCCGGCCCGCCCGGCGCGGAGCCCGTGCGGCTCGACTTCATGGACCCGCACACGTTCGCCGCCGCGCTCGGGGGCATCGATCGCCTGTTCCTCGTTCGCCCTCCGGCGATCTCCGACGTCCGGAGCCGCATCCTTCCATTCGTGGATGCGGCGCGGGAAGCCGGCGTGCGGCACGTCGTCTTCCTCTCGCTGCTCGGAGCGAAAAAGAACCGCTGGGTCCCGCACCGCGCGGTCGAGGATCATCTGCGGGCGAGCGGGATGGACTGGACCTTTCTGCGGGCCGGGTTCTTCATGCAGAATCTCTCCACCACCCACCGCGCCGACATCCGCGACCGCGATGAGATCGATCTCCCCGCCGGGAACGGGCGGACGAGCTTCGTGGACGTGCGCGACCTCGCCGCCGCGGCCGCTCGGGTGCTGACCGAGGGGGGGCACGGCGGACGCGCCTACGACCTCACCGGCGCGGAGGCTCTCACCTACGGCGAAGTCGCCAAGATCTTGTCGGAGGTGCTCGGCCGCACCATCACCCACCGCGGATCCTCCCTGCCCGGCTTCGTGCTGCGGATGCGCGAGCAGGGACATCCGTGGGGGATGGCGATCGTGATGGCCGGCATCTACACGACCGCTCGCCTGGGGCTGGCGGGGAGGGTCAGCGGCGACCTCCCCCGGCTCCTGGGCCGCCCCCCGCTGTCGGTGCGGCAGTTCGCGGAGGATCACCGGGACTGCTGGATCGCGACGGCATGAGCCCGATCGGTCCATGCTCACGCCTGGGCCTCTGCGTCCTCCACCGCACAGGCCCAGGCGGTCCGCTCCGCCTCAGCCGCCGGGAAGCGGCGCGGCGCGCTCCGGCGGAGCGATCGTGCGCGGCAGCCGCGGGTGGGTCACCAGCGGAAACTCACCGGTCAGGGATTCCAGGTAGGCCACCAGGGCGTCCACCTCGCCCTCGTTGAAGCGCCGGTTCAGCTGCACCTGGCCCATAATCGACACGGCGTCCCGCAGCGTCGCGGCCGATCCGTCGTGGAAGTAGGGACCGGTGACCGCCACGTTGCGCAGCGGGGCGATCCGGAAGACGTACTCGTCCTCCGCGCGGCCGGTAACCGCCGCCCGGCCGACGTCGGCGGAGCCCTCCACGTGCGAGAACTCCGCGTAGCCGTTGCCGCCCAGCAACACGCCGTTGTGGCAGCCGATGCACCCCGCGCTCTGGAACAGGGCGAGGCCGCTCTTCTGCAGCGGGGTCAGGGCCGCCGTATCGCCGGCGAGGTAGCGGTCGAAGGGTGCGCCGGGGGTGATCAGCGTGCGCTCGAAGGCGGCGATCGCGTTGGCGACGTTGTCGAACGTCAGCGGATCGGCCTCGTCGGGGAACGCCGCGGAGAACATGGGGCCGTATCCCGTGGCCTGCAGCCGCTCAACCACCTCCTCCGGCGTCAGGTCCATCTCCACGTGCGCCTGGATCGGCCCCTTGGCCTGCTCCTCCAGAGTGGGGGCGCGGCCGTCCCAGAACTGCGCGGAAAGGAAAGCCGCGTTGAACACCGTGGGGCTGTTGCGCGGGCCGGTGCGGGCGCCCTCGCCGATCGCGACCTCGCGCGCGTCGACGCCGCCGGCGCCGACGACGTGGCAGGTGTTGCAGGAGATGACGCCGGAGCGGGACAGCTTCGGCTCGAAGAACAGCCGGTGCCCGAGATCGATCCGCTCCGGAGTGCCGGGATTCCCGGCGGGGTGCGGCGCCTCGGCCGGCAGCGGCTGGAACAGCGGAGACACGCCTTCCGGACGGGCACCGGCCGTGGCGACGGCGCCGTCCTCCGCGTCGCCGGGCGCCGCGTCTCCGCCGCAGCCGGCGGCGAGCAGCGACAGCGGGAGGCAGACCAGTGCGGCAGACGCCGGGCCAAGCCACCGCTTCGCCGGGTGAATCCGAGATGCGCTGTCGTACCCATGCCTAGAGTCGCTCATCATTCACTCCTCCCTGGTTCGGTTGACGTCGTGTTCTCCCCGCCAGATCACCCCGACTCGATCTTCCCCGTGCAGAACGCCGGGCGCACCGGCGCCGGGAGGGGCGGCCCGCAACTCGGGTGCTCAGCTCCCTTCCCGGCGCTACTCGCCGGCTGCCGAGAGCCGCTCCGCGCCCGGCTTCATCCGCCCCGGACCTCCTCAGCGCCGACGCGGTGCAGCGTCCCGGTGCCCCGCTCCCAGGCGGTGGCGTTGGCCAGCGTGGTCTCGGCGATGCGCTCCAGCGCCTCGCGGGTGAAGAAGCCCTGGTGCCCGGTGATCAGCACGTTGGGAAAGGTGAGGAGCCGGGCGAACACGTCGTCCTGGATCACGCTGCCGGAGAGATCCTCGAAGAACAGGTCCGCCTCCTCCTCGTAGACGTCCAGCCCGAGCGCCCCGACCCTGCCGCCCTTCAGGGCGTCGATGACCGCGCGGGTGTCGATCAACCCGCCGCGGCTAGTGTTGATCAGCATCACCCCGGGCCGCATGCGGCGGAGGGCGTCGGCATCGATCAGGTGGTGCGTCTCCGGCGTCAGCGGGAGGTGCAGGGCCACGATGTCGGCGGCGCCGAGCAGCGCGTCGAGTCCCACGTACTCGCCCCCCGCCTCCCGCACCTCGGGGTTGAGGACCGAGTCGTAGGCCAGGATGCGGCAGCCGAAGCCCGCCAGGATGCGGCAGAACACGGTGCCGATTTTGCCCGTGCCGACGACGCCGACCGTGCGGCCGTGGAGGTCGAAGCCGAGCAGGCCCTCCAGCGCGAAGTTGCCCTCGCGCACCCGGTTGTAGGCCCGGTGCAACTTACGGTTCAGGGTGAGGATCAGGGCTACGGCGTGCTCCGCCACCGCGTGCGGCGAGTAGGCGGGGACGCGGGCGACGGTGACGCCGTGCGCCGCCGCCGCCCGCAGGTCCACGTGGTTGAAGCCGGCCGAGCGGAGGGTGATCAGGCCCGTGCCGCCCTCCGCCAGCGCCGCCACGACCTCCGTCGGGAGCTGGTCGTTGACGAAGGGGCACACGCCCTCGAAGCCGCGGGCCAGCGGCGCGGTGTCGCGCGAGAGGCGCGGCTCGAAGTAGACCAGCTCGTGCCCGTGCCTCCGGTTGGCTTCGTCCAGCGCGAGACGGTCGTACCCCTTCGTGCTGAAGACGGCGATCCTCACGACTCCTCTCCGCCGTGGGGAACGGCCTCCCGGCCGGTCGCCTCCTGCACCGCAATGCGGAACAGGACGCTACGGGAAGGTGTGGGGTCGGCGTCGCGCAGTGCGTCCGGGACCAGCGTCCGCAGCAGCCCCAGCGCCTTCATCCACGCCTCGCGGTCCGCCGCGCCCCCCTGCTCGGGAATCAGGTAGAAGCCGCCATGGACCAGCACGCTCCGCCAGCGGAACAGATCCTCCACCTCGTCCACCTCGAACACCACCGGCCACCACCCGTACGCGGTCTCGCCGAGCGCCTGGTACTTCTCGCCGAACGCCGTGCGCCCGTACAGCCACCCCTCGGAATAGACGTAGTGCACGGGGCGGATCTCCATCCGACGGTCGCGGGTGTAGCCGATGCGGCCCACGTGGTTGCGGGCCAGCACCGCCTCGATCTCCGGCCGGTCCATCTCGCGGATCACCGGTCCTCCGTCCGTGGCATCCATGGGGTCTCTCCTGTGGAAGTGGTCCGCTACCACGAGCCGAAGCGGTGGAGCTCGTCCAGATCCGCGCCGGCACCCGTTGCGCCCGCGAGTGCGGCGCCGGGGATCACCCGCACGTCGCAGGAGGCGTTGCGCAGCACGGACTCCGCGACGCTGCCGATCAACAAGCGCGAGGGCCGGGTTGGATCGGGCGCAACCGCAACCTACGTCCGGGGAAGGACTCCCGCAGTCGGGAGGGGGCCGATCCGCTTGTCAGGAAATGCCGGATAAAGGAAGTCTCCCATGTCGGAACGAGCCTCCCTGCGGATACGCGAGCTGGACCCGGGCGACATTCGGTCGATCCTCGGACGCAACCTACTGGGCCGCATCGCCTTCCTCCGCGACGACCGGATCGACGTGGTGCCGATCCACTACGTATACTCCGACGGCTCGATCTACGGGCGGACGGCCGAGGGCGGAAAGCTCACCGCGATGAAGCTCGGGGGAACCCTGGTCGCCTTGGAGGTCGACGAGGTGCAGTCGATGCGTCGCTGGCAAAGCGTCCTCGTTCACGGCACCTTCCGGATGCTGACGGAAACGGGGGAGCACGAGGAGTGGCTGCATACCCAGGACGTGGTCCGCCGACTGGAGCGGAACGCCCTGCGGGAGAGCGACTCCGTCCCCGACCGGACGCGGCTCTTCCGGATCTCCGTCGATCACGCCGCCGGGCGGGGCCTGGGATGAGGAACGGATCGCCGGCATGTTGCCGGCGATCCGTTCCTCATCCGTCCGTGCCGGAAGGCTCTGCCCGGTGAATGCCGGGGCAGGTGGAATCAGCGCTCCGGCGGCATCCGGATCCGCGCCTCCTCCCCCCTCGCCGAATGCGCCGTACGTCTCCAGCGTCGCTCGCCCTGCGAGACGAGTTCCGCGTTCATCATCCCCCGCGCGAGCCGTCCATTGCCGTCGTCGAACGGGTGCACCTCGGAGACGAGGAACAGCTGCGGCCGCTCGACCCATTCGGAAGCGCTCACGAACATCTCGTGGCGGCTGGAGAGAACCTGGTAGGTGCCGATCACGTCGTGCGCATCTTTCGGTCGCTGCGCCGGGATCTTCCCCTCGAAGACGATCTCGCGCGCGTCTTCCACCCGGAAGCGCGTCCCCTCGATGAAGTTCGAGAAGTACGCGTCGAAGAATGCGAGGTTATAGAACGGCTCCCCGCTCAGGTCCCGGTCCTCCCGGTCCGGCACGGGGGAGTCGGTCAACTTTCACTCACCATCGTACTCCTCCTGCACAATTTCGTGCAATGCAAGGATGTCCGTGCGACCGAGCGGGCGGGGATCACCAGCACGTTGCGCACCGCATCCCGGGGCGTCGCCGCGGCGACGCTCCCCAGGTAGGGCCGTCCCGGGTCCGATCCTCCCCAGGTGCCCGGCACGAGCAGGTCGGCGTTCCACGAATCCGCCTCCACGTTGATCTCCATCGGCCGATCCCCCACCCGCAGCCGGGCCGCCACGGGATAGGCGCGCTCGCGGCGACGGGCCGCGAACTCCTCCACGTCGAGCGCGTGCTCGTGCATCCGGGCGCTGGTCTCCGACAGGTCGGTTGTGAGGAGGACGCGCCGCACGGCGCGGAAGAACGGCTGATGCGGGGCCAGCACCGGGGTCCGTGCAGTCTGAAGGACCCGCTCGGTCGTGGTCCCCAGCGATGCATTCCAGTTCCGTCCCAGGCGACTGGCTCCAACCACCAGCAGGTCGGCGTTCACCTCCATGGCGTAGCACGTCAGCGCGCCATGGGGAGATCCCTGCCGAACGACGACCTGGCAGGAGTCGCCCGCACGGGTGAACCGGCCGCACCGCGTACGGGATCGATGCCAGGTTCGGAGGGGGAGACGCCGACCACAATCGTACGAATCGGGCTACACATCGGGCGCTTCCTGGGTTCGTAGGATGCGGTGCCGGTGGCCCGGGAGCGTCGCCGGCACCGCCCGCCCGTCGTGCTCGATCGTTCATCGTGGCCTCCTCGGGTATTCCCGGGAGGTCCGCCGCGCCGCGCCCAGCGGCCGTCGGCGCCTCCCATCCTCCTCGGGTTCAAAGCTACTCGACCACCGTCTGTCGGAGAGGGCTGGAGACCCTGCGCGGGACCCCTGGACCCGTCGTGCGGAGGATCCGATTACAGGGCCGGGGGACGGTCCGATGCAGGGGGATATTCCCCACACGACCGGCGGGATGCTTCCCACACCTCATGGTGCGGCGTCGTGATATCTTCGGAACTGCGGGGTCGGATCCGGCCCCGTGGCGTGGCGCGTCCTGCGACCCCCAACGATCACGACGACCCTGAACATGCGAGCCACCGTTTCGACTCTGTTCCGTTCTCCCTCGCCGGCGGGGAGACTCCTTGCGACCGGGAGATGGGCCTCGACCGTGGGGGCGCTCACCCTGCTCCTGCTGACCGCCTTCCCGACCAGGGCGTGGGCGCACGTGAAGTGGTTCAGCCGCTTCAGCTTCGAGGACCAGCCGCTGAGTCTGGCGGAAGTGTTCACGCCGACGTTTCTCAGCCTGGCACTGCTGAGCATCGTGGTGGTCGCCGCCATGGTGCCGCTGGACTCGTGGCTGGAGCGGCACAGCGGGTATAGGCGCACCAATGCCTGGCTGGAGGCGCGCGCGGACCGGAGCCGGCTGGTGATGCGGGTAGGGACCGGCGCGGTGCTGCTGCTGGCTTGGCAGGCGGACCGGGTGCTGGTGCCCGACCTTGCGATCCCCGCACCCTGGGTGGGGTGGCTGGAGTTCGTCCTGGCCGGGCTGCTGCTGTTCGAGGCCACTACCGCGCTGGCCGGCGCAGGGCTGCTCCTGCTGTTCGCGCTGGGGGTCGGGGAGGCGGGGCTGTATTACATGCTCGACTACGTGCTGGTTGTGGGGGTCGGGTACTACCTGATCGCCTCCGGGTCGCGCCGCCGCGTGCTGGTCGCCTCAGCGCTGCTGGCGCTGTACGCCACCGTCGGCTTCTCGCTGTGCTGGGTGGCGCTGGAGAAGATCGTCTGGCCGGAGTGGAGCCTGTATGTGCTGCAGGAGCACCCGCAGCTCGCCCTGGGGCTGGACCTCCGCTTCTTCCTGCTGGCCGCCGCCTTCATCGAGTTCTCGCTGGGCTACCTGCTGATTATCAACCTGCTGCAGCGCCCGCTGGCGCTGGTGATCACCCTGGTCTTCTTCCTGACCACCCTGGTCTTCGGCAAGACGGAGGTGATCGGCCATACGCTGATCCATGCGGCGCTGATCGTGTTCCTGCTGGAGGGCCCGGGGCACGGCTTCCGCCCGCCGATCGCGCTGCACCGCAGCCGGACGATGCGCACCGCCTTCGCGGGCGTCAATCTGGTGCTGCTGCTGGCGATCCTGCTCCCGGTGTACGCCTGGGGCGCCCAGGCGAAGCACCGCGCCGCTCTGCGCGACGCGGAGGTCGCCGCGGTGGACGGACGAGCCACACCTTCTCCGCGCGGTCGTGGTCGGCTTCGGGCCAGCTCCGCCACTCCTCCCGGCGCAGCGGGTGTACGGAACAGGGGGCGGTGAGCTCATCGATTGTACGCCGTCGTAGCGCGATCCCGGCGTTCACGCGCGAAGGGTGAGATGCGAACAGGGAAGCATACCGAGCCGCTCGAAGGTTCGCAAAGCCGCGCAGCAGGAGCTGGACACGCTCTCCGCCGAGCTGCAGCGCATCGTCCGGAGCCTGCATAGCTGAGGGGCCCGGCCGCGACACCCCGAAGCGAGGAGCCCCGCCCCGGTCGATTCCGGGGCGGGGCTCCTCGCCCGTCGGGGGCGGGGCCGCGTCAGTCGCTCGCCGCCGCCTCGAACAGGCGCTTCAGCGCCTGCGGCGCAACCTTCTCCAGGAAGCGCGCCATCTCCTCCTCCTCCGCCAGGCTCTCGCCCAGGATCTTCGCGCAGTCGGAGAAGCCGAGCGCGTTCGCCACCGCGATGGCGGTGCGGTAGCCCGCGATCTCGTAGTGCTCCACCCGCAGCCCCGAGCCCAGGTCGAACGCCTCGAGGATCTCCTTCGACGGCTTCTCCTCGGACTTGAAGGAGGCGTGCTCCTCGCGCAGTCCGATGGCGGCGTCGCACTTCTCCGCCTTGGCCTTTTCGCCGATGCTCTCGAAGGCCTTCTCCAGACGCTTCACCTGGTTCTCGGTCTCGGCGACGTGCTGCTCCAGCCGCTTCTTCACTTCGGGATTCTCTGTCTCCTTAACCAGCTTCCGCGTGGCGGTCACGAAGCGGCGCTCCGCGTAGAGCAGGTCTCCCAGCTCGTGGACCAGCAGCTCCTTCGGCTCCTTCATCTTCGCCATGGGCCTCCTCGTCAGGTTCGGGGAACGGGTGGGCTGCATCCGGCGCCTCCCGACCATGCAAGGAGCCGGCCGGCGCGGTCTCACGGCCGCCGTAAGCGGAGGCCCCGCCGCGCCTTCGGCCCCGCCGCGGGGCTCCGGACCGGCGGACTAGGGCCCGAAAGGGTTGCGCGAAGCCGGCTCCGCCCGCATGAGTGGAGGGGAGACTCTGCGTTTTTCTCACCCGTTCCTCCCGTCTTCCGACTTCGCCAGACTGCTTCCCCGGAGCGGGAGACTCGTGTTTCCCGAGGCCCGACGAGCCTCGCCTCGCCTTCCGCGCCGCGTCCGCGGCTCGGGTCGTCCGGTGACGGGATCGCCCGCGGCCCCGGAGGCCGCTCGAGAGGTCCGCGAAGATAAGTGCAGCCGTCCCACTCCCACCCCGACGCGACCCACAGATGCGAGGAGGCACGATGAGCCCTGGAGCGGATTCGGTTCGCCGGCCGGCGGAAGGACGATGGCCCGGAGGAGTGCTGGCGCTCGCCCTCTGCCTCGCCGCGGTGGCGGCGCCCCGCGCGGGAGCCCTCCACGCCCAGCAGACGGGCACGGTCACCGGCCAGGTGACCCGCGGGGACACGGGGCAGCCGCTTCCGGGAGCCCAGGTGAGCATCACCGGGACGGGGCTCGGGGCTCTCACGAACACCGCGGGCCGCTACCTCATCGTGAACGTCCCACCGGGAGAGCAGACGGTCGAGGCGCGAGTGCTGGGGTACGGGACGGGGGACGAGCGGGTGACCGTCGCCGCCGGGCAGAGTGCCCCGGTCGATTTCGTCCTGCGGCAGCAGGCCATCGACCTCGAGGCGGTGGTGGTGACGGGGACCGCAGGGCAGGCCCGCCGCCGGGAGGTCGGAAACTCCGTTGCGCAGCTGCAGGCCACCGACATCGAGAACGAGCCCATCGAATCGGTGGAGGAGGCGCTTCAGGGCCGGACCTCGGGCGTGACCATCAGCGCGAACAACGGGATGGTCGGCGCCGGGGCGACGATCCGCATCCGCGGCGTCAACACCATCAGCGGCGGGAATACCGGCAACAGCCCGCTGATCTACGTCGACGGCGTCCGCCTCACCAAGACCTCGCCCCAGAACGACCCGAGCGGGGGCGGGACGGGCTTCGACCAGGTGAACGCGGGAATCTCCCCGCTGGCCGAGATCAACCCGCAGGACATCGAGCGCATCGAGGTGATCCGCGGCCCCGCCGCGACCACCCTCTACGGCACCGAGGCCTCGTCGGGAGTGATCCAGATCTTCACCAAGAGCGGCACCCCTGGCGCGGCGCAGTGGACGCTCACGACCACCCACGGCTTCAACCAGCTCCCCTGGACGGGGCCCGACGACCGCGACGTGAACCCCGCGGGGATGGGGCTCCACCGCTGCAACGTTACGCGCGAGGAGGACCCGCTCCTGGGAATCTGGTTCGATCCGACCTGCCCGGAGGACGGCGACTGGCTCCGGCTGGGAAGCATCGGGGAGTACAACCTCTCCGTCCGCGGCGGCATCGAGGACGTTCGCTACTACCTCTCCGGCGACTTCAGCCAGGAGGAGGGCGTCATCGCCCCGCAGGGGCAGGACAAGTGGGGAATCCGGGGGAATATGGCCTTCGACCCCACCTCCACCCTCAACATCCAGTTCAACAGCAGCTTCGGTCACCGCGACGTCACCTGGATTCCCGACGGGAACAACTCCGAGGGGTTCACGCTGAACGTCATGCGGGCGGGAGGCGGCTACACTCCCGAGAACCGAAACGGCCTGGCGCTGGAGGCGGACCTTCTCCAGCAGGTGGACCACGTGATCTCGGGCGTGAACGTCACCTGGCAGCCTCTCCCCAGCCTGACGCAGCAGCTGAAGACCGGCCTCGACTACTTCGTCACCGAGTTCACGCAGGAGTGGCCCTTCGGCTTCTACTCCCGGCCGCTGGGGCTGCGGCTGAACAATACCTGGCAGAACCGCACCCTCACCTTCGACTACGGCGGGACGTGGCGGACCGACTTCGGCGGGACGCTTTCCTCGGCCTTCTCCTGGGGCGGGCAGCTCTTCCAGGAAGAGGTGCGGCGAGTCACCGGCGTAGGACAGGACTTCGCTGGTCCCGGCAAGAAGGTGTTGAACTCCGGCGCCCGTCGGCAGGTGGAGGAGGAGCGGATCGAGACGGTGGAAGGCGGAGGCTTCCTGCAGGAGCAGTTCGGGATCAACGACCGCCTCTTCATCACCGCGGGGCTGCGCGTCGACGGCAACTCCCGCTTCGGCGAGGACTTCGGCGCCCAGTTCTACCCGAAGCTCTCGGCCTCGTATCTCGTCTCGGACCATGACTTCTGGCCCGCCTGGTGGGGCTCGATGAAGCTGCGCGGAGCATGGGGCTCCTCAGGCCGCGCGCCCGGCGCCTTCGATGCGCTGCGGACCTTCAACTCCGTGGTGGGCGACGAGGGGCAGCCGGGAGTCACGCCCGGCAACGTCGGCTCTCCGACGCTGGGCCCGGAGCGGAGCACCGAGCTGGAGCTGGGCTTCGAGGGCTCCCTCTTCGAGGACCGCCTCTCGGTGGACTTCTCGTACTGGAGGCGGACCACCGACGATGCGCTCCTCTCTCTCCCCCCGATCCCCTCGGGCGGCTTCGTGGACGAGCAGGTCGTCAACGCCGGCCGCATCCGGGGGAGCGGCGCCGAGTTCTCCGGGCTCCTCTCCCTGATCCAGTCCGCGCGCGTCGACTGGTCGGTGAACGGGCAGCTCTCCTTCAACCACAACGAGGCCGTGGATCTCAACGGCCAGCGGATCAACTTCGGGCCCTGGCCGATCTTCGCCATCGAGGGCGAGCCGGTCCCCGTCTACTTCGGACCGCGCATCCAGAACCCCGACGCCGTGGGGGAGGCGCCCGTGCGCAGGGAGGAGATCATCGGTCCCACGGAGCCCACGCGGATCTTCAGCCTGGGGACGAGCCTCACCCTGTTGCGCGACCTGACGCTCACCACCCTCTTCGAGGGACAGGGCGGGCACTACCTGATGGCGGGCACCCTCTGGCAGAGCGTGCGGCGCGAGGTCTGGCCGCCCTGCCTTGGCATACTCCAGCAGATCAGGGCGGGAGACACCAGCGGCCTCACCGTTGAGGAGCGCACGATGTGCGACCCGCAGCGAATCGGCTTCCAGGACCCGATCTTCCCCGCGGACTTCGTCCGCTGGCGCACGCTGTCGCTCACCTACCGCGTTCCCGATCGCTGGCTGCCGGGCGGTCTCACCTCGGGACGCATCACGCTCGGCGGGCAGAACCTGCACATCTGGACGGACTATCCGGACCTGGACCCGGAGGCGCTGGAGGACGGCGGGCGCGATTTCATGATCGGCCGAGCGTCCTACTACCAGATCCCGATCCCGCGAAGGTTCACCCTGAGCATCGCCGTGGCGTACTGATCCCCGGCCCCGCGCGAGGAGAGAGATTCGCGCCGGGGACCACACACAACGAGTGAGCCGACATGGACATTCATCGCGCAAGAGAGGGGCGTGTCCGGAGACGGCGTCGGGCCGGGGCGGCGCTGCTGGCGAGCTTCGGGTTCGCGCTCGCCGGCTGCGGGGACGTCTTCGAGGTCACCAACCCGGGCCGCATCCTCGACGAGGACCTGAACCGGCGGGACGCCATGGTCACCCTCCTCACCGGGATTTCGGCCGACTACTCGGTGCTCCGGGGCAACATCGCGGTCTCCGGCGGCTACCTCTCCGATGAGATGGCCGCGTCCGAGAGCGGCATCGTGAACCACAACCTCGGACGCGGCATCGTGAAGATCGAGGACGTGAACGGCATCTGGGAGGACGTTCACCGAGCCCGCTTCAACGCCGAGGACGGGATCCGCCGGATGCGGGAGGTGCTGGAGGGCGACTTCGACGGCAACCCGCTGACGGCCCGAGCGCACGTCTTCGCGGCGCTCAGCAACCTCGCCCTGGGCGAGAACTGGTGCGAGGTGTCCTTCGACGGCGGGCCGGTGGAGCCCTCCTCCGCGGCCCTGGAGAGGGCCATCGAATGGGCTCAGAACGGCATCCCCCACGCCCAGAGGGCCGGCCGGGAGGACCTCTGGCTGGCGCTTCAGGGGGTGATCGCCGCGGCGAACGCGCGGCTCGGCAACTGGCCGGCGGCGGTTGCGGCCGCCCGGCAGGTCCCGACGAGCTTCGTCTTCAACGCCCTCTACTCCGGGAATACGGAGCGCGAGGAAAACCCCTTCTTCAACCACTCGCGCGTGCGCCAGAACAACTCCCTCTGGAACACGCGGGCGGCCAGCTTCTCGCCCCCCGACCCCCGTGCGCCCTATACAGACTGCCGGGTGAGCGGCAGCTGCGTCCGCGACCTCTCGAGCGACGGCGTGACGATCCACCTCCGCGAGGAGAAGTACCCGGACCGGGGAACGGAGATCGTGGCGACCTCGGGCAAGGAGATGCGGCTCATCGACGCGGAGGCGGCGCTGCGCGGCGGCGACGTGGCGACCGCGATCGCCAGGATGAACGAGGCGAGGACCCTCTGGCCCTCGCTCCCCCCGATCGACCCGGCGAGCTACCCCGCCACCGCCCTGACCTCGTGGTCCGACACCGACCCGATATGGCGGCTCCTCGACCGGGAGCGCTACTTCGACCTCTACCTGGAGGGGAAGCGCCTGAGCGACCTCCACCGCTGGGACCACCCCTTCCTCGACGGAGGGAAGATCGTGAACGAGCCGGTGCCACGGCGGGCCTCGTGCTTCCCGATCAGCATCAACGAGCGTCTCACGAACCCCAACATCCCGGACACTCCGGGCGGAAGCTGACGCTCCCGCCCGGGCGGGACCGCCGGCACGCCGGGAAATCCGTCGTCCGGAGCGGGGGAATCCCAGGAGTCCGGACGGCGGAAGCGCGAACTCTCCCGTCGGAGACCGTATGACACGACCTCGGGTGCGACTTTTCCTCCTGTTCGGCCTCCTTCCGCCGGCGGCGGGCTGCTTCGAGTATACGCGGATCGAGACGGCGAGCGCCCGCCTCGGGACCCCCGTGCGGGCCCACCTCTCGGAGCCGCGCGACGTCTACGTCGGCAACCTCATGGTCCCGAGCCTGGTCCTGGCTGAGGGAGACCTCATCCGGGTGACGGGCGACAGCGCGATCATCGCCGTGCAGGCCGTCGAGCAGTCGGACGCCTCCCGGAGAGGCACCTCCCGAGCCCTCGTCGCCCTTCCCCGCAGCGGGCTCGACCACCTGGAGGAGAAGAGGGTGGACTGGAAGCGGTCGGCCCTGGTGGCCGGGGGGCTCGCGATCGGCGGGGCGCTGCTCGCGGGGAGCCTCTTCGGGGGCGAGTCGGAGGGGACCGTCGGGACGTCCGAACCGGATCCGATCGCGGCCCGCCTGCGGCCCGCTCCGCTTCTGCGCATCCCGATCCCCTTTTAGAGGCCATGGTTCTACCGACCAGCATCTCCGTCGCCTGGGAGGCCCTTGGGCGGCACCATCTCCGCACCGCGCTCGCCATGCTCGGGCTCGTCATCGGCGTGGCGGCCGTGATCACGATGGTGGCCGTGGGCCACGGGGCTCAGGCCGAGGTGAGCCGCGAGGTGGCGTCGGCCGGGACCAACCTGGTCTTCGTCCGCGCCGGCAACTACACGCGCGGCGGCGACTACCTCAACATCGCCTCCGGGCTCGGGAAGGCCACGACGCTCACGCCGGAGGACGCGGCCGCGATCGGCGAGGTCCCCGGAGTGCAGAGCCTCAGCCCCGTGGTGGAGGATCGGACCTTCCTGAGCGCCGGCGGCCGCCGGGTCTTCGCGCCGCTCCAGGGAACCGGGGCGGACTTCCTCCGCCTCCACCGCCGGGACCCGCGCGGGGGAAGGTACTTCGATCGCGCGGAGGTCGCCGGCGGAGCGGAGGTCGCCGTCCTGGGGAGCGCCGCCGCCCGAGGCCCTCTTCGGCCCCGGCGCGAACGCCGTCGGGCGCGAGGTGGAGATCCACGGAAGGCGCCTCACGGTGGTGGGCGTCGTCGCGAGCCCCGAGGCGGAGCAGGCCGAGGCCGCCTACCTCCCCTACCCGCTCGTGCAGGAGATGCTGGGCATCGGCTACCTGCACGGGGTGACGGTCGCCGCCGAGCGGGCGGGCGACGCCTCGGCGGTGGCGGAGGAGATCACCCGCCTTCTGCGCGGGCGGCGCGGCATCGCAGCGGCGCCCGCCGCGGGCTTTGGTTCCGCCAACCGGGCTGGGCAGCCGATCGCCGACGACTTCACCGTGCGCACCGAGGCCGCCCGGGCGCTGACCCAGGGCCTCTACACCTACGCCGCGGCCTTCGCGCTCGCCAGCATGCCGCGCCTCGACGAGGTCACCTCGGAGGAGATGGTGACGACGCTCACCCGGGCCAACGACATCATGACGGTGCTCCTCGCCAGCATCGCCGCGGTGTCCCTCCTCGTCGGCGGGCTCGGGATCATGAACATCATGATGCTGGCGGTGACCGAACGCACCCGGGAGATCGGCCTGCGCATGTCGGTCGGGGCCCAGACGCGCGACGTGCTCGTCCAGTTCCTCGCCGAGGCGGGCACGATCGGAGTGCTCGGGGGGCTGCTGGGGATCGGGGTGGGCTTCGGAGGCGCTTGGGCGCTCTCCCGCCTCCTGGAGTGGCGCACCGAGGTCTCCGCGGAGGCGGTGGCGCTCGCCTTCGGCCTCTCGGTCTCGGTGGCGCTCTTCTTCGGCTACTATCCCGCCCACCGCGCCTCGCGCCTCGACCCCATCGACGCGCTGCGGCACGAGTAGCCGTGTCAGTCTTCGCGACGAGCGGCGGCTGGTGGCGAAAGGCCGAAGGGGCCGCCGGGCGGGAGGGTCGCGGCGGCGGAGAGGAGCTCGCCGAACGCCTCCCAGCGGCGGGCGGGGTTCTCGACCGTCCCGCCGCGGCCTTCCACGATCCGCCGGACGACGGCCTCCCCGGTGCGGTAGGTCGCCAGGTAGGAGCGGTAGCGGTTCGCGAAGGCGAGGGTGGCCTCGGGGTCGGGAAGAAGGGCGTACTCCTCGAGCCAGGCGGCGGCGGCCGGACGGTCCATCTCCCCGTCCAGGAATCTCCTCGCCCCCTCGTCGACGGCCGGGGCGAGCCGCTCCACCAGCGAGCGGACCCGCGGGTACGCCTCGACCTCCCGCGGATCGATGCCCGCCAGGGGGAAGAGCACCTCGCGCTCGAAGCGCGCGCGCGCCTCGCCGGGGAAGGCCACCGCGGCGCCGAACCGGGCCGTCCCCTCCGCGACGAAGGCGTGAGGGCCGTAGAGGGGGAGGAGGGAGTGCTCGACCCAACCGCGCTCCCCCACGAGCGCCCGCTCCAGCAGCACGTCGAGCGTGTGGTGCCCCGGGTAGGCCTCGTGGCAGGCGATGTCGAGTACGTCGTCGAGGGTGAGGAGGAGCCCCTCGTTCACCTCGATTACGCTCCGGTAGCCCCCGAGATAGCGGTGGGAGACGAGCCAGGGCCGGCCCGTGACGTACTCGATCTCCACCCGCTCTCCCGCCGGGAGCGGAAGGTGGCGCAGGGTCTCCGCACGGCACCTCTCGAGGGCGGCCGTCAGCACGGCGTCGAGCCGGTCGCGCGGCACCACCAGCTTCCGCTTCAGCGCCCGGTAGCGTACCACCGGCGGCCCCTCGCCGGGGAGGACGGCCTCGATCTCGGCGAGCACGGGGCGGAGCGAGTCCTCGGAGAGCGGGGCCGGAACGGCGCCGAAGAGGGCGCGCGACTCCTCGTCGAAGCTCATTTCCGCGCCGGAGAGGAGATCGATCCGGCTCCGCATGGAGCGGAGGCGCAGCGCCAGGTGGCGCCGGCGGAGCGCCTCCTCTCCGTCCACGGGAGCGAGGGCCGCCAGGCGCCGCAGGAGCGAGTCGGTCCGGGCTCCGAGCTCCGCGAGGGAGAGCTCCCCCGCGGCGGCTTCCTCCTCCCAGGCGGGGGGGCCGAAGTACGCGTCCACGTAGCCGGGATCGCGCCACTCCAGGGCGAGCGCCAGCCGGACGTACGACTCCGCGATCTCCGGAAGCTCCCGCCCCGCGCTCGAGCATGCGGGCAGGACGCAGGAGAGGAGGAGCGCCAGGAAGAGGAGCACCCGATGGGCGCGGCGGGACCGGCCCCCCGGGGAGGCGGGAGGGCGGAGGCGGGCGAAGGGGTCGCACCGACGCAGCGGAGGCTTCATCTCCGAGGCGGTGGTTTCATTCGCGGGCCGGGGCCGGGGCGAGAACGAGCCAGAGGAGAGCCGCCGGCCTCCCGCTTGACAGCGGGAGGCGCCCACGACGATAGTGCGAGCGGCAGCCTTTTCAAACTCCCCCTCCGAAGTCCAGGCGTTTCTTCCCTACCCTCTCGGGAGAAGGAGGCGTTCCATGCGGTATCTTAGGCTGGTCCTCGGCGCGGTCGTGCTCGCGGCCGCCTGCTCGCGGGAGCCGGAGGTCGAGGTCGCGGAGACCGGCGCGCAGACATCCGCGGGCGAGCTCGCGATCCGGCCGCGGGGCGACGAGGAGGTCGAACCCGACCTCAGCCGCGCGCCCGAAGATCTCCGGCAGGTCTTCGCCCACATCGACGAGAACATCGACCGGCACGTCGTGAACCTCCAGAGATGGATCCAGCAGCCGAGCATCTCGAACTCCGGCGAAGGGATCCCGGAGTCCGCGCAGATGGTCAAGGGCTACTTCGACCAGCTCGGCTGTCAGGAGTCGCGCGTCTACGACGTGCCGATGACCGAGTGGGGGCAGCCGGGCAACCCGGTGGTGTACGCCCGCTGCGACTACGGGGCAGAGAAAACGCTCGTCATCTACTGGATGTACGACACCATGCCGGTGACGCAGCCGGACGCCTGGGTGTCGCCGCCCTTCGAGGCCCGCCTCATCGAGCACCCGCCCTTCAAGAAGGTGCTGGTCGGTCGGGGCGCGGTCAACTCCAAGGGCCCGCAGATGGTGCAGTGGAACGCCTTCATGTCCGTCAAGGAGGTGACCGGATCGCTCCCGGTGAACCTCATCTTCGTCGCCGAAGGGGACGAGGAGCGGATGTCCATCGGGCTGCGCCAGTTCGTGCGCGACCACCCGGAGCTCTTCGCCGGCGCCGACGCGATGTACCGCTTCGGCTGGCAGGGCAGGAGCGGCGGGGCCAGCATCTCGGGCGGGTCGGAGGGGTGCGTCTACATCGAGCTGACCACCACCGGGAAGAGCTGGGGGCGCGGGCCGCTGGACTCGAACATCCACGGAGGGCAGTCCCGCTCGGTGGACAACCCGGCCTGGCGCCACGTGAAGATGCTCGCCACGCTGGCCCCGGGAGAGGGGAACCGCATCCCGGTCCCCGGCTTCTACAGCAACATCGACCCGCTCACGCCGGCCGAGAAGGAGCGGCTGCGCACCCAGGCGGAGGACCTCGACCTCCAGGCGGCGGCAGAGAACCTCGGGGTGGCGCGCTTCATCTCGGACGATCCCCTCGAGTACGTCACCATGGCCAACTACGGCATGGCCTTCAACCTCGACGGGATCTGGGCCGGGAACATGTATCCCGGGGGCGCCGGCGCGATCCTCCCCAACCGGATCACCTCCAAGCACAACATCCGCTATCTGCCCAGCCAGGACGGGCTGGAGCTCACCCGCCGCGTCCGCGAGTACCTCGACGAGAAGGGCTTCGAGGACGTCGAGATGAAGGTGATCGGCGACGTGCCGTGGGTGAAGATGGGCTTCGACAACGAGGAGACGGAGGCGCTCGAAAGCACCTTCGACATGTTCCAGATCGCCTACCGCGAGCCTCCGGCGGAGCCCTCGATGCTGGGGCCGTACTGGCCCGCCTACCTCTTCGCGGGCGACGAGGGGAGCGGCCTCGACATGCCGATCGTGGCCGGAGCGGCGGGGCACGGCGGCGGCTCGCACGCCGCGAACGAGTTCTTCGTGATCGAGGGGGCGGGGAAGGTCTACGGCATGGCGGGCGCCGAGAAGTCCGTCGCCGCCTTCCTCTACGCCTACGCCGGCAAGCTCCTGCCGCCGCCGCCCGAGGCCCCCGCGGCGACCGCCCCGGCGGTGCCGGGGAATCCATGACGCCCGCCATCCGGGTGCGGGACCTCGCCAAGACGTATCACCTCGGCGAGGTTCCGGTCCCGGCCCTGCGGGAGGTCACGCTCGAGGTGGGGGAGGGGGAGTTCGTGGCCGTGGTAGGCCCCTCGGGCTCGGGCAAGTCCACCCTCATGCACATCGTGGGGTGCCTCGACCGGCCGACGAGCGGCCGCTACGAGCTGCGGGGGCGGGACGTGGCGGCGCTCTCCGCCGCCGAGCGGGCGCGGATCCGCAACGAGGAGATCGGCTTCGTCTTCCAGACCTTCAATCTCCTGCCCCGCACCTCGGCGCTCGACAACGTGGAGCTCCCGCTCCTCTACAGCGCGCCCCGCCTCTCCGCGCGGGAGCGGCGCGAGCGCGCGCGCGCGGCGATCGCGGAGGTGGGGCTGGCGGACCGCGCCGACCACCACCCCAACCAGCTCTCGGGCGGGCAGCAGCAGCGCGTGGCCATCGCGCGCGCGCTCATCAACCGGCCGTCGATCCTCCTCGCCGACGAGCCGACCGGGAACCTCGACTCCGCCACGGGCGTCGAGATCATGAACATCTTCCGGCAGCTGAACGAGGAGCGCGGGCTCACGGTGGTGCTGATCACCCACGAGCACGCGCTCGCGGAGCGCTTCGCGTCGCGCACCCTCGAGTTCCGGGACGGGCGGATGGTCTCCGACGCGAGGACCGGCGCCGGGCGAGCCGCCGGGTCCCGCTTCCCCGCGCCGGCTCCCCCCGAGCCGCTCACGGAGGTCCGGCCATGAAGAACCGGCGACGCGTCTCCCTTCCCCCCACCCTCCGGATCGCGACGCAGGCCCTCGGGCGCAACCGCTTCCGGACGGTGATCGCCCTCCTGGGGCTCGCCATAGGGGTCGGCGCCGTGATGACCACCGTGGCGCTGGGAAGCGGGGCGCAGCTCTCCATCCAGGAGCAGATCCGCGCCGCGGGGCTGAACGTAATCGTGGTGCGGGCCGGCAACTACGAGGTGGAGGGGGAGGGCGCCGGCGTGGCGGAGGGGCACGCCGCCGCCCGGACCGGAGGCTCGCGGTTCGCCCGGATCGGGAGAGAGTGGCCGGTGCTCGCGACCTCGCTGGTGCTCTTCCATCCCGAGGACGATCCGACGGAGAAGCACGACCATCCCACCGCCGCCGAGCGGCTCGGGGACTCGCGCGCGGGGCTGGGCTCGGCCGCTACCCTCACCGTCGGCGACGCGGAAGCAATCCGGCGCCTCCCCGGCGTGCTCGGCGTCGCCTCCGGGATCCACGAGAACGTCGAGGTGGCGTCCGGGGAGCGGACGTGGTTCACCCGCCTCCACGGCACGGACGTCAACCTTCCGAGCGTGCGCCAGGCCCTCGTCTTCCCCTACGGCCGCTTCATCGACCGGGAGGAGATGGAGGACTCCTCACGGGCGGTGGTGCTCGGGCGGGTCGCGGCGGAGCGCCTCTTCGGGGCGGGCATCGACCCGGTGGGGAGGGAGGTAGTCTTCTGGAACCAGTCCTTCCGCGTGGTGGGCGTCGCCGCCAGCTCCAACTGGATGACGCCCGGGGCCCCCGGCGACGACCAGATCGACGCGGTCTACGTCCCCGTGACCACCATCCAGAAGCTCCTCAACCTCACCAACCTCAACACCATCACGGTCACCGCCGCCTCCTCGGGCGAGGTGACTCGGATCGCGGGGGAGATCGAGGCGCTCCTGCGCCGGCTCCACGGGATCGCGGACAGCGAGCCCGACGACTTCACCGTCTCCACGCAGGCCAGCCAGTCCCTCGCGAAGGGGCTCCACCCCAGCATCCGGCGAGTCGTGGCCGGGAACCTCCCGAGCCTCGAGCAGGCGACCCTCAAGCAGCTCGCCGCCACCCTGGAGAGGTCGAGCCGTACGATGACCGCCCTCCTCGCCTGCATCGCCGCGGTCTCGCTGCTGGTGGGCGGGATCGGCATCGGTAGCGTGATGCTCCTCTCGGTGACGGAGCGGACGCGGGAGATCGGGGTGCGGCTCTCGGTCGGGGCGGACGCGCGGCACGTGCGGGCGCAGTTCTTCGCCGAGGCGCTCACCCTCAGCCTGGTCGGCGGGGTGGTCGGCATCGTCGCGGGGTCCCTCGCCTCCCTGGCGGTCACCCACTTCTTGGACTGGCCCGTGCGGCTCTCCGCCGGGGCGGCGCTGCTCGCCTTCGGGGTGGCCGCGGCGATCGGCATGATCTCCGGCTTCTACCCCGCCCATAAGGCCGCCCGCCTCGACCCGGTCGAGGCGCTCCGTTACGAGTAGTCGGCGAACGCGACTTCCCGCCATCCAGGCAGGGTTGCCGAATGCGGGAAGGAGTTTCCTTCGAGGAAGTCCGACGCCGCCTCGGCACGTCGCCACCCTGGCCTCGACACCCGCCCATACTCAGGAGAGATGGCAATCCGCTCCACGACCCGGAAGGATCGATCGCGAAGGCCGCGGAACAGGTTGACATCTGCAAGCAATCGCAAGAGCGGCCAGCGTGATCGCAGCCTCCGCTCAGCGCCGATTCATGAAATCTAGACCGAGGCCTTGACACAGATATGGGCGCGCGTTAATCTTACCGAAGAAAGACCGAAGTGATGACATAGGAGCGGACATTGACGACCTCGGCCGCGATAGGCCCCGCCCGGCAGAGTGCCCGGGTCCGGGTCCCTTATTTTTTCAGCCACATCCGGAGGAGGGCCCGGGAGAGTATCATCAGCCTGGAATTCTGAATGCAGGTCAGGGGGATCTGATCGGAAGGGATCAACTGCGGATGCCCGTCATACACTGGCCGCGGTGCGGCTTGCGCCCCGCGTCTCGAGTCAGCGATCGCCTGATCGAGAACCTGGAAGATCTCCTTCCGCAGGCGCGCCTCGGCTCGTACGAGTGTCAGCGCCGTGGCTGCAGCGCGATCTACGATGTTCCCGTCGCGGCATTCCGCAACGCGCGGTAGGAAGGCGGCTCGCGGGAGCAGGAGCACGTACAAAGAGACAGATCGGCCGGAGAGGCCCCGCTCGGCACAGCGCCCGGGCAGGGGCCTCTTCGCGTTCCCCAACGAAAGGAATCCCATGACCGGGGAAGGCATGCTCGTGCTGGACGGGCCGGCGATCGCCGGGAGCGGCTTCGTCGCCTCGCTGCTCTTCCTGGCGCTCGTGGAGAAGCTGCGCCGCACCTTCGCCACCCGCGCTGAGCTGGACGGGATGGGCAGTCGACTGACGGGCCTGCAGAGCCTCTACCTGCAGGCGAGGGAGGCGGCGGACGAGGCCCGGGAGCGCTCCGTGGCCGTGGAGCGCGAGCAGAAGCACCAGTGGGAGCGGATCGCGGAGCAGGTGATCCGCCCGCTGGAGAAGATCACCGACAAGCTGGAGGCGGTGGGCGGGCTCCAGGCCGCGCAGGCCGCCGCCCTCGAGCACATCCTCCAGCGCCTGGACCGGCTGGACGCCGGCCCCGGCCCCCGGACGACGCGAAAGAGGAGGACCTCATGAACGCGATCCGTGCCCGCCTGGCCGCCGTCGCGGCCAGCTTCCCCCTGGCCCGGCTCGCCACCCGCTGACGGGTCGAAGCCTCGCCGGAGCTGGTCGCGCGAGTGGCGCCGGCGCGGGAGGGGCGATGAGCCCCGGGCGCTCGGCGGAGCGGGCGGAAGGCGCGCACCCGGTGTGGCGGGAGATCGCCCCGGAGCTCGTGCGCCGCGACTTCCACCACCCGGAGCGGATGGACCCCGCCTTCCTGCGCCTGCTGAGCGCGGCGCGGCGGCGGGCGGGGGTGCCCTTCCGGATCACCTCCGACCACCGGCCGCCGGAGCACAACGCGCGGGTGGGAGGCGCGCGGCGCAGCGCGCACCGGGAGGTGCCGTGCCGGGCGGTGGACCTGAGCGTGGCGAGCGGCCTGGAGCGCTACCGGGTGGTGGAGGCGCTGCTGGCGGTCGGGTTCCGGCGGATCGGGATCTACCCGGCGGCAGAGGACGGCTCGGGGGCGATCCACGTGGACGCCTCGCCCGAGAACCCCTCGCCCCGCATCTGGACGCGCGCGTAGCCCTGTGCGGCAGTGCGCGATGGGGAGAGGTACATCCATACCTTTCGGTTTCTATTCGCATCAACGAACGAGGAGGTATGACATGAACGCACGAACGCAGGGGAGGCCGTGGGGGCTCCTGCCCCGCCTGGCGCTGCTGGCCCTGCTGGGGTGGGCGGCGCCGGCCGGGGGGCAGTCGCCGCCCGGGATCAGCCTGGAGCCGCAGAACGAGGGGCTGTCGATTCGCTCGAGGTTCGACGCCGTGCTGGCGCACACGACGCCGGCGTACGTGAGCCTGGACCAGCCGCGCGCGGTGACGCTGCTCTACTCGAGCGCGCAGGCGGAGCCGCGCCCCCTGGTGCAGGTGGACGCGACCCCGGCGGCGGGGGAGGTGCCCGAGAAGCTGTCGATCTCGCTCCGGGACGCGAGCGGGACGCGGGTGCGGCTGGCCAACGGGAGCACGGAGAACTTCTACGCCGCCGGAAGTGGACAGACGCAGCGCCTGGCGGCGCAGCTCGATGCGAGCGCGCTCCCAACGGGGGCGTACACGTACACGGTAGCGGTGCGGAGCTGGCAGGGCAGGCGCTTCGCCGAGGCGAGCGCTCCGGTGCGGGTGCTGGTGGTCAACGAGCGGCAGAGCCCCTTCGGCGCGGGGTGGAGCCTCCCCGGGCTGCAGCGCCTGCACGTGCAGGCGGACAGCTCCGTGGTGATCACGGAGGGCGACGGCTCGGCGGCGTACTTCGCCTACACGGGGTGCACGCTGGATGCGTTCGGCATCCACACGACGTGCAACTACGCTGCACCGAAGGGCGACTTCTCCCGCCTCTCGCTGAATCCTACGGAGCAGCGCTATTACCGGACGTACCCCGGAGGCGGGAGCGCGAAGTTCCGCCCGGACGGACGCCAGGAGTGGCTCCTAGACCGGGACGGCATCGTCCGGAGCTTCTACCACGATTCCGCCGGGGTCCTGCGGCGCATCTCGGACCGGGCGGGGCTCGGGATCGATCTCGCGTACGACACCGCGGGCCGACTCGCCACGATCGAGGACCCGGCGGGGCGCGTCACCCACGTGGAGGCGGACCGCACGGGGAAGGTGGTGCGGATCATCGACCCGGACTCGGTCCCCGCGCTCCGCATGCACTATGCCGGGTCCCGCCTGGCCCAGTACTGGGACCGCCGGGGGAGCGGCTTCGGCCTCAGCTACGACTGGGCGGGTCGGCTCTCCGCCTCGACCCTCCCGCAGATCACCACGGCGGACGGGACAGCGGTGCGCCCCGCCACGCGCTACCGCTCTTGGGCGGCGGCGGTGCTGCCGGACTCCGGCCGAGGCACCTTCCCGAGTCCGGCCGACGCGAGGCTCCCCTCCGGGCTACGGGCTGAGATCACCAACCCGAAGGCGAACGTCACCCGCCTGGCGCTCGACCGCTGGAACGCGCCGACGCGCGTCGAGGAGCCCTTCGGGCGGGTGAGCCTCGCGGGGCGAACCGAGCACGGGCGCGTGGAGCGCACCATCTCGCCCGCCGCCGACACGGTGGACTACGCGTACGATGCCACGGGGACGGACCTGCTCACGGTCACCGAGCGGCGCACGGGCCGGGTCATCACGATGACCTACACCCCCGACCACCGGCTGAGGACCTCCACCGGAGGTGCGCAGAGCATCGAGAACGAGTACGAGCTCGACGACGAGCTCCCCGACTTCCGGGGCGACTTGATCTTCAGCCGCGTCGGCTCGGAGGCAAACTACTACGAGTACTTCTCGAACCGGCTGGAATTCGTCTACGGCCCGGCGGGCTCGCAGCACTACCACTACGCGCCGGACGGGTGGCTCAACACCGACTCCACCGTGGCGGCGGACGGCAGCCGCGTGGCGTACGGCTACGACTCGGCCGGACGGGTGCGGGTGATCCGGAACGCGTTCGGAGACTCGGTGCGCTTCGAGTACGACGCGCTGAACCGGCTGCGGCGCTCCCTTGACGCGGCGGGGAACGCCACGATCTACGAGTACGACGTCGTGGACCTGGTCCGGGTGACCGACGCCAAGGGGCAGACCTACACCACCGACCACAACGCCCTCGGCTGGGTGACGTCGCGCACGGATCCCTTAGGCCGCTCCGAGATCCTGGCGTACGACGTGAACGGCAACCTGGTCCGGCACACCAACCGCCGCGGACAGGCAGTGGAGTTCGGGTACGACGCGCTGGACCGGCTCCTCTGGCGGGACGCGGACGGGAAGCGGACCACGTACGCCCACGATCCGCTCGGCACCTGGACGGCGGCCTCGAACGGGGAGAGCACGGACACATTGCGTACGCGGTGGGGAGGCGCCGGGACGGGGATCCGCTTTGTGGACCAGGTCGCGGTCCGCGGCGGGCAGCGCCACCGGCTGGAGTCGCTCCACGACGAGCACGGGGTGCGGATCAACGTGCACGCCGCGGAGCCGGCGGCGCTGGACTACTCGGTGACGCACGAGTACCACCGGGCGGACGAGTCGTACCGGCCGCGGACGATCAGCGACCTGGCCGGGAGCACGACCTCGGTGCTGTTCACAGACTCGATCCGGCTGGGGCGGGTCGCCTTCCCGACGGCGGACACGGTCTTCACGCGGGCGACCTCGGTGCGCTACTCGGATCCCGCGGTGGACCGGGCGATCGGGGTGTGGTACGAGCTGGACGCGCTGGACCGGGTGGTGGAGCGGGGGACGACGGTGGCGGCGGGCGACTCGCTGCGCTCCTTCGACTTCGACCGGGTGGGGCGGCTGGTGCTGCGGGAGGACACGCTGGTGACGCAGCAGGAGGTGTGCGAGCCGGACCCGGTTCTCGGCCAGATCTGCTCCATGCAGCCGGTGCCGGGCTTCCTGGACCGCTCAGCGTACGCCTACGATGCGGTGGGGAACCGGACGGACTCCGGGGCGCAGGTGGAGGAGGGGAATCGGCTGGAGGCGTTCGGCGGCTACGCGCTGGAGCACGACCTCGATGGCAATGTAACGCGGAAGTCTCTGGCGGCGGACTCGCTGGCCTTCGACCAGCGGCTGCATTGGAATAGCCTGGGGCAGCTCGACAGCGTTCGCACCGTGCGGCAGGGGGTGGGGAGCACGGTGGCGTACGGCTACGACGGCTGGGACCGGCGGGTGCGTAGGACCACGAATGCGGGCACGGCGCGCTACGTGTACGACGGCTCGCAGATCGCGCTGGAGGTGGACGGCAGCGGCAATGTGGTGGCGGAGTACTCGTACTTCCCGGGGGTGGACCAGCCGCACACGGTGAAGCGGGGTGGAAGCGTCTACTATTACCTGGCGGACGGGCCCGGAAATGTGGTGGGGCTGCTGGACGCCTCGGGCACTCTGGTGAACGAGTACCACTACTCGCCCTGGGGGGAGGCAGAGGTGGAGCGCGAGGGGGTGGCTCAGCCGTACCGCTTCACGGGGCGGACGTGGGACCGGGAGACGGGGTTGTACGACTACCGGGCGCGCTGGTATGATCCGGCGCTGGGGCGCTTCGTGAGCGAGGACCCGATCGGGCTGGCGGGGGGGATCAACCCATACGCGTACGTGGGGAACGATCCGGTCAACGGGCGCGATCCGAGCGGTCTGAGCGAGTGCTGGCGGGTCAGTGGGTGGGGAGCTGGAGTGGCCGTGAACGGTCCGGGAGGGCAAGTCCTGGGTCATACCGATGCCAGCGGCGACTTCACGAACTGCCGCGGCGGAGATCAGCAGTTCGGCACATTGTGGACGCACCATCTCTTCGGCAGCGCGGCGTACGGCCGTCCCGGAAGCCTGACGGATCCGGCGGACGAGGAGGCGTTCTGGCAGGCGGAGCAGCAGGCCCGGGAGGATCAGCGCAAGGGAGAGTTGCTAGCACGGGCGGTACGCAGTATGCGCGGGACGGCGGACATGGCTGCCGGCTTAACGCCCCAGGTCAGTACGGCGGGGGACGCTTACCCGCAGGCCATCTTACTTGCTGATCGCTGCCGACAAAAGGTTCTTCTTGCTACTGTCAATGCAGCGCTCGACTTGTCTGGCGGACGGGTGTTCTACCAAGCTCTGAAAGGAGCAGCAGAGATTGCTCCTGCGCTTGGATGGCGATACTCGCTCGGCATCTACAAGAGGGATTTTGTGAAGGCGTTAGCGCCTGGCCTGGCTCCGACGTCCGTCAACTTCGGGGGCGCGCTTCTGACTCCCGACGAAAGCTTTAATTCCCTGGATGCACTGCTATTCATGGGTGGGCTCGTGACAGGTGTCGGAACAGGCATTTCGATTATTGATGCTGGATTTACCTGCTCTGCCCTGCTGTTCTGATGAAAGGGAATTCTGAGAAGCTGAACAGGCACTCTCTCGCCCGCAACGTGAAGAGGGGTCTGTTCTGGGGATTAGCGTTCGCTGCCGGAGCAACGATCCTTGCCTCTCCATTTGCGCTTCTTCGCACGCTTCTCACTTCAGAGGGGGATTGGGAACGTATTCCGAGCTTTCCAGTCCTCGTCGCATTGAACGTATTCGGCGGCATCTCTGGAGGGTTTCTTGTCGGTCTGTTCTGGGACCTTACACGGTGGTGGTGGGGCAGGAGAGTTGTGGGAATTATCGCTTTTCTCCCCGTGACCTTTGTCCTCGTATACGGGATCTTCGGGGTTCGGGCATGGGATACGAGAGCAGTTCTCGTGACTCTCATCTCAGCTATAGTTTGGGGCTTTATCATGAGTTTCGTACCCGAGGACAGCTCCCGACCATCCGTCCGCCGCCGTCGATAGGCGCAGGGCACGAACCTGAGGGTTCGTGCCCTGCAATCCTTCTACGAGGGTGGACCAGCCGCACACGGTGAAGCGGGGCGGGAGCGTGTACTACTACCTCGCGGATGGCCCCGGGAACGTGGTGGGGCTGCTGGACGCCTCGGGCACTCTGGTGAACGAGTACCACTACTCGCCCTGGGGGGAGGCGGAGGTGGAGCGCGAGGGGGTGGCGCAGCCGTACCGCTTCACGGGGCGGACGTGGGACCGGGAGACGGGGTTGTACGACTACCGGGCGCGCTGGTATGATCCGGCGCTGGGGCGCTTCGTGAGCGAGGACCCGATCGGGCTGGCGGGGGGGATCAACCCATACGCGTACGTGGGGAACGATCCGGTCAACGGGCGCGATCCAAGCGGTCTGAGCGAGTGCTGGCGGGTCAGTGGGTGGGGAGCTGGAGTGGCCGTGAACGGTCCGGGAGGGCAAGTCCTGGGTCATACCGATGCCAGCGGCGACTTCACGAACTGCCGCGGCGGAGATCAGCAGTTCGGCACATTGTGGACGCACCACATCTTCGGCAGCGCGGCCTATGGCCGGCCCGGAAGCCTGACGGATCCGGCGGACGAGGAGGCGTTCCGCCAGGCAGAGCAGCAGGCGCGCGAGGACGAGCGTAAGGGTGAGCTGCTAGCGCAGGCGGTCCGTAGCACGCGTGGGACTGCGGATCTGGAATCCGATCTTCTTCCGGACATCGTCTACCGCGACGGAGCGTTCTGCTTTGACGATCCGAACATGCTCTGTGTTGGCATCCCGATTGTCGCGGGTAGAGCAGCGGCGCAAGCAGCCTTCGACGGACTGATAACGCCGGCGCGGTACTTCGGAAGTCGTACTCTAGCAGAGATTGAGCGTGCCCTTACGGTGAAGTTTGGTAGTCCGAGGAGCATACGTGCTACGGCGAAGACTTGGTTTAACCCGAGGAGCGGCCGGTCCTACAACGTGCATCACGATCCCTTGCATCGTGGAGGAATGCCGCACGTCGATATTCGTCGTCGTGGTGGCTTCCCCGAGCGCAAATATGATCTATGGCCATAGCCACAGGAAAGCTCTATGAGCGAATGGATTCTAGTACGGGGAGCCAAGATCGAGCGATCCTTTCTCAAGGATAGTATAGCGGAGGCAAGGTCGTTGGTTTGGAATCCGCGACTCCCTCCAGAAGAGGATCACTCGCACTGCATCATCTGTAATGTCGCGATTCCGTGGGATATCGAACCCGGAGAACAGGTGTACCAATCCACCTATGGATGGCTATGCTCCTATTGCTACACCCACTTTGTGAGTAGCGAGTCGGATCAGTAGCGTGGCTCGGTCGATGGACAACAGTGATGCTGTGACTCTGAATATTCCATAGGGTAGGACGCAAGGTTCGGTTGAGAAGGGTCTCCGCTCGGCACTACGCTCGGGCGGGGGCTCTTCGCATTCGGCGCAATGGCTTGCTGTGCTCCTCCTCCTCCGGCATGGACCAGCCGCACACGGTGAAGCGAGGCGGGAGCGTCTACTACTACCTCGCGGACGGGCCGGGGAACGTGGTGGGGCTGCTGGACGCCTCGGGCACTCTGGTGAACGAGTACCACTACTCGGCCTGGGGGGAGGCGGAGGTAGAGCGCGAGGAGGTGGCGCAGCCCTACCACTTCACGGGGCGGGAGTGGGACGCAGAGGCGGGGCTGTACCAGTATCGGGCGCGCTGGTATGATCCGGAGCTGGGGCGCTTCCTGAGCGAGGACCCGATCGGGCTGGCGGGCGGGATCAACGGGTACGCGTACGCCGAGAACGATCCGGTCAACCACAACGATCCGTCGGGGCTGACGTGCCTGAAGCGGGCGACGGGGGGGCAGTGTCTGCTGTGGGACCTCGAAGGGATCTCGAACCTTCCGCAGCCGGTGGGGTGGCAGGGGCGGATCTATCAGCGCAACTGGCTGTTCGGTGCGCTGACCGATCTGCACGATCCAGACGACGAGGCGGCGTACCTGCAGCAGCTGCAGCAGGCGGAGGCGGACGCGCGGAAGCGGGAGCTGCTCGGGGAGGCGATCCGCAGTGTGCCCGGGGCGGCGGACCTGGCGGTGGGCTTCACCCCCGGAGTGAGCACGGCGGCGGACGCCTACACGCTGGCGACGGGGAGGAACCTGATCACGGGCGAGGCGGTCGGCGTCGGCGGGCGCTTCATCGCCTTCGTGGGGATGATCACGCCGCTGAGTGGCGGGAGCATTCGCGGCGCGGGAACACTCCTCGGCCAGGGATTCGGCAATGTCCACGGGGGTTCCGCAACGGTAGAAGCCGTTCTTGATCAGGCCGAGACCTGGTTAGGACCAGGATACCGAGAAATTACCTCGGGGATCTTCCGGTCTGCTGACAATGCTCGCCAGTTCCGCATGAGAAATGTTGATCTACTCGATCGACGTAACGGACCCCACGTACATTTTGAGGCGATCGGTCCGAACGGCCGAGACATCATCGAGAACTCGCATGTAGATCTCTGGAACCGCTAAGGGAGACATGATGGAGCGACGCCGTTTCGCCCTTGTTGCCGAACTTGGTCCTCCCCTCGCCACTCAGCACTTCAGAGAGGGGGGACCCGACGACCGGATCCGCTTACCGAGAACGGCTGTTGTCTTGATGGAGCCAGATCCCGAAGGAGGCGTCCAGTTGATCCGGCTTGCAAGGGACGGAAGCTTTGCTGGTGACACGTGGCATGAGGACAGAGACGATGCAGAACAGCAAGCTCGGTTCGAGTTCGGTAGCGCTCTTGGATCTTGGCGGGAGATTCCCACGGGTGTCTCCGACGTGGACCAGTACGCCCTCTCGCACCTCGAGTAACTGAAGGCGTGGCTTGCCGTAGGCGTGGGAGTGCTGCCGACCTGTAGGAAGTCCTGCAGGTCGGCTTTCCATTACGGGGAGGAGCCGGCTCTCCTCCTTCGCGGGGTACGCACTGGAGCACGACGAGGACGGGAACGTGACGCGGAAGTACCTCGTGGCGGACCCGCTCGTGTTCGACCAGCGGCTGACGTGGAACAGCCTGGGGCAGCTGGAGAGCGTGTGGACGAGGCGGCAGGGGGTGGGGAGCACGGTCTCCTACGGCTACGACGGCTGGGACCGGCGGGTGCGCAGGGCCACGAGCGCGGGCACGACGCGCTACGTGTACGACGGGGCGCACGTGGCGCTGGAGCTGGACGGGGCGGGCGGCGTGGTGGCGCAGTACTCCTACTTCCCGGGCGTGGACCAGCCGCACACGGTGAAGCGGGGCGGGAGCGTCTACTACTACCTGGCGGATGGACCGGGAAACGTGGCGGGGCTGCTGGATGCCTCCGGCGTTCTGGTGAACGAGTACGCTGGTCTTTGAGCAGTGCCGCTACGACGCGCTGGGGCGGCGGGTGCTGGTGCGCACGCGGCAGGCGTGCTACGAGGACGGGGTGTTCGACGTAGGCGACCTGACTGACTGCGGACTGGACCGGGTGCGGCGGACGGTGTGGGACAGCGCGCAGGTGCTCTACGAGGTGCAGATGCCGGATACGCTGCCGTTCCGGGAGAACGACTCGGCTGCGCTGCCGGACCTGACCCCCACCGATCCGAGCCCGTACTTCGATCCGAACCCCTACTTCGGGCGGGTCGCCTACACGCACGGGCCGGGGATGGACCGGCCGCACGTGCTGCGGGTGGCGCCGGACAGCACGTACGGGTACTTGTTCGACGAGAGCGGGGCGCTGGTGAACCGCTACACGTACTCGCCCTTCGGAGCGCTGCAGGGCGCCTCGGAGCAGGTGCCGCAGGGCCTGCGCTTCCAGGGGCGGGAGCTCGACGCGGAGACGGGGCTTCTATTCCGGGAGGGCAGGAGGCGCTCGATCTACGGGTCCAGACGAACTGGAGGCCGCGGGCGCGGCAGCGAGGATTCCGCTCGCCGGTGCGGATCGCGTCCTCAGGCCGTTCCCGCGCCCCCGACGGACCACTCGTGCGCCCACCCCGCGAGCGCGTCCACCGCGGCGCCGAGCGCCCGCCCCTTCGCGGTGAGCGAGTACTCCACCCGTACCGGCGTGTCGGGCACGACTTCGCGCGCCACCACCCCCTCCCTCTCCAGCTCCCGCAGACGCTCCGAGAGCATCCGGTCGGTGATCTCGGGGATGGCGCCGCGAAGCGTCGAGAAACGGGCACTCCCGCCCAGCAGCACGTACACGATCGCCCCCGTCCAACGACGGCCGATCAGCTCCACTGCGCGATGATAACGGGGACAGAGGGAGAGGGGACGTTCCATGGGCACCAGGTAGGGGCGGGGGGTACTTGACGAGGTGAGCTTATCATTTTATAGTTACTACACACCTAGAAGCAGACGGGTTCCGGGCGGGGTCGTCCCGCCCGTTCTCCATACATCGAGGAGTCCCTTGAGCTCTCCCACCGTCGATCTCCTGAGCGTGCGCGAGGCGGCCGAGCAGCGCCGCTCCATCCGCGCCTTCGAGCCGGAGCCGATCCCCCGCGCCGACCTCGAGGCGATCCTCGACGTGGTGCGGCGGGCGCCTTCGGCGTTCAACGCGCAGCCCTGGCGCTTCGTCGTGGTCGAAACGCCGGAGGTGAAGGCGCGGCTCGCGGCCGCCGCCCGCAACCAGCGGCAGGTCCTCTCCGCCCCGGCCGTGATCGTGCTGTACACCGACATGGAGGACGTCCTCGCCCACGTCGACGAGATCCTCCACCCGGGAATGGACGCCGCGAAGCGAGCGAGCGCCCGCGAGTCGATCCTCCGCGTCTTCGGCGGCCAGAGCGTCGCGGAGCGCGAGGCGTGGGCCGCGGGGCAGGGGCACATCGCGCTCGGCTACCTCCTGCTCGCGGCGGAGGCGCACGGCTACCAGACCTCGCCGATGGCGGGGTTCGACCCCGCCGCGGTGAAGGAGCTCCTCGGCCTCCCGGAGACGGCGCGCGTCCCGGCGCTGGTCGCCATCGGCCGCGGGACGGAGGAGGGCTTCCCACACCACCGGCACCCGCTGGAGCGCGTCGTCCGCGTGGCCTGAGCGGATCCATCCGAAACGGAGACGCCGGCCGGCCGCTTCCCGCCTCCCCGGGGGGCGGCCGGCCGGCCCGAGGAGAGACGAGAATGAAGGTCGAGATCTATTCGGACGTCGCCTGCCCCTGGTGCTACATCGGCGAGGAGCGCTTCGAGCGCGCCCTGTCCGCCTATCCGGGGGCGGCAGAGGTCGAGGTGACGTACCGCCCCTACCAGCTCGATCCCCGGGCGCCGGCGGAGGCACGCCCGCTGCGGGACTACCTGGCGGGGCGCTTCGGCCCTCGCGCCGACCACGTGGCCGGCCATGTGGTCGAGGCGGCGCGGGCCGAGGGGATCGCGATGGACTTCGACCGTGCCCTCGCCGCCAACACCCTCTCCGCGCACCGCCTGATGCATCTGGCGGAGCGCGAGCACGGCCCGGAGGTGCAGCGCGCCGTGGCGCGGCGGCTCTTCGAGGCCCACTTCTCGCTCGGCGGGGACGTGGGCGACGCGGAGACGCTCGCCGAGCTCGCGGCCGACTGCGGCATGGATCGTGATCGGGTGAGGGAATACCTCGCCTCCGGGGAGGGGACGCAGGAGGTGAGGGAGCAGATCGACCGGGCGCGGCGGATGGGGATTGGCGCCGTCCCCACCTTCGTGTTCGAGGGACGCTTCGCCGTGCAGGGCGCGCAGCCGGCGTCCGCCTTCCTGCAGGCGCTGGAGGCGGTGGAGAAGGAGATCGGCGGCGGCGAAGCCGCGGACGGTGCATCGGGCGAGGCGTGCGCCGACGGCTCGCGCTCCGTCTGAACCTCTTCGGGAGAGAGCCATGAGCCAGCACGGCACTCCGTCGGCGGAGGACCACCCGTGAGCACGGCGAATCTACCGCCCTCCAGACAGAAGGTGCACCCGTGAGCCGGAGGCCGATCCAGGCCGGAATCCGGTCCTCGGCCCCCGAGGCGCGGGAGGAGGGGGCGGCACTGCGGGAGAAGCTCCGCGAGGCGCTCTCGCGCTGGGCGAGCGGGGTGGCGGTGCTCGCCGTCAACGACGGCGAGGAGGTGGATGCCATCACGGTCACCGCCTTCAGCGCCGTCTCTCTCGACCCGCCGCTGGTGCTGGTGTGCGTCAACGAGCAGTCGGCGAGCCTTCCGATGCTGCTGGAGGAGCGGCGCTTCACCCTCAACGTCCTGGCGGACGACGAGCGGGGCGCCGCGACCGCCTTCGCGCAGCGGCTGCCGATCCCCGAGCCGCGGCTCCCGGCGGAGGGGGACGCGGTCCTGCGGGGGGCGCTGGTCTCGCTGGTCTGCCGGCTCTGGCGGGAGTACCCGGGCGGGGACCACCGCATCCTGGTGGGGGAGGTCGAGCGGATCGAGTTCGGGCGGGAATCGGGGCCGCTGGTCTACTTCCGCCGCGAGTACCGCGGCCTGGGGGGCCCCGCCGGAGAGTAGGCGGGCCCGGCCGCTACCTCCCGACGGCGCCGGCGCTGAGCGCCGCCTCCACCGCCTCCCGCGGGCTCACCGACATCCCCTCGTCCGCCAGCACGGTGCCCAGCGCGAGGAGGCAGCCCTCCACGTTCTCGGGGCGGCTGCCGTGCCCCATCAGCCCGATTCTCCACACCTTTCCCGCCAGCGCCCCCAGCCCCGCGCCGATCTCCAGGCCGTGCTCGTGGAGGAGCCGTGCCCGGACCCGCGCCTCGTCCACCCCCTCCGGCACCGAGACGGCGTTCAGCTGCGGGAGCCGCTCCGCCTCGGGGACGAAGAAGCCGAGCCCGAGCGCCTCCAGCCCCGCCCGCAGCGCGAGGTGGTTGCGGCGGTGCCGCTCCCACGCCTGCTCGATCCCCTCCTCGTGGAGCAGCAGGAGCGCCTCGTGCAGCCCGTAGAGCGCGTTGATCGGAGCGGTGTGGTGGTACGACCGCCGGGCGCCGCTCCCCCAGTACGCCATCACCAGCGTCAGGTCCATGAACCAGCTCTGCACGGGCGTGCGCCGGTTCCTCATCCTCTCCACCGCCTTCGGGCTCAGCGAGATCGGGGAGAGGCCGGGCGGGGCGGAGAGGCACTTCTGCGTGCCGGAGTAGATCGCGTCGATCCCCCAGCCGTCCACGCGCACCGGCGAGCCGCCCAGCGAGGTGACCGCGTCCGCCACGGCGAGGCATTCGTGGCGGTGGGCGATCTCGGTGAGCGTCTTCGCGTCGGAGAGGGCGCCGGTGGAGGTCTCAGCGTGCACGAAGGCCACGACGCGCGCCTTCGGGTGCTCGCGGAGCGCCTGATCCAGCTTCTCCGGGCTCACCGCGCGCCCCCAGGGGTCGTCCACCGGGATTACCTCGCCGCCGCAGCGCTGCACCATCTCCCGCAGCCGCCCCCCGAAGACGCCGTTCTGGCATACGACCACCCGGTCCCCCGGCTCCACCAGGTTTACCACGCAGCTCTCCATCCCGGCCGTCCCGGGGCCGGAGACGGGCATGGTCAGCTCGTTGGCGGTGCGGAAGGCGTACTGGAGGAGCGACTTGATGTCGTCCATCAGCGAGATGAAGGCCGGGTCCAGGTGCCCGATGGTCGGGCGGGCCATGGCCTGGAGTACGCGCTCCGGAACGTCCGAGGGGCCCGGCCCCATCAGGACCCGGCGCGGCGGATGGAAGGGCTGGTGACTCATGGCGAAGCGGAGGAGATCGGCGTTCGGGGTGCCGGAGCGGACCTGAACCTGGGCCCACCTCCGCGCGGGCGCAAGGACAGGGACAGGGGACAGGGGTGCCGACCCCGCGGGCGCAGGGAGCGGGAAGGGAGCGTACGCAGCGGAACGGCCCGCCCTCGGTGAGGGAGCGGGCCGTTCCGCTGCGTACGCCTGCCGGCGCCGCCGCGCTACCGCCGGGAGCGGGCCAGGGTCACGGCTCCCCAGCTGAAGGTCACCAAGCGCGGCCTGGTGGGGCGACTCCCCCAGCGGCTGGCACCAAGAGAGATGCGCGGAGTGCACGGAGCGTGGGTGTGCTCGTCGGCCTTGCGGGCTGTATGCTTCACGGTCGTCATGGTCGTCGTCCAGTTGAGGTGTCGAGGTGTGTCACGGCCTTCCCGCGTCCGGGAGGTTGTCGGGCCGTGTCCTTCTCGGGGCGCCCCTCGGTCCTCTCTACGGGCCCATTCCCCGGCCGGTTTCGCCTCCGCTCGATTCCTCTCGCCCGCCCGTCCTCCCCCTCGTTCGTATCTACCAGTGCCTCAAGGCCTTACGTTGAAGGCGCCGCTTGTTTCCTTTCGCGTATGCCCCCGAAATCCTGGCAATCAGGGCAACGGGTGCTTATCATTACCGAATATATACCGAATACGAGGAGGCGGTGATGGAGGAGGAGCAGAAGCCGGGGATCCGAGGGCGGGGGGTGGCGGAAAACCCGGGGAACCGCTTCACGCAGCTCTCCGTGGTGCCCGACGGCGAGGCGCGAGACCCGGACGACCCGGGGCCGCGAACCCTCTTCTTCCGCGATGCCTCGCACTCCGTGATCGCCCGCAACGACAGCCCGGACGTGGGTTTCACCCACAGCCTCAACCCGTATCGAGGCTGCGAGCATGGGTGCACCTACTGCTACGCTCGTCCGACGCACGAGTATCTCGGCTTCTCCGCCGGGCTGGACTTCGAGACCCGCATCATGGTGAAGCGCGACGCCCCCGAGCTGCTGCGGCGGGAGCTCGCCTCGCCACGGTGGGCGCCGGCGCCGATCGCCATGAGCGGGGTGACGGACGCCTACCAGCCGGCGGAGCGGCGGCTGCGGATCACCCGCGGCTGCCTCGAGGTGCTGACGGAGTTCCGGAACCCGGTGGCGGTCGTCACCAAGGGCCATCTGGTCACGCGCGACGCGGACCTGCTGGGGGAGCTGGCGGGATATGGGGCGGCGGCGGTCTTCCTCTCGATCACCTCGCTCGACGCCGGCCTGCAACGGAAGCTCGAGCCGCGCGCCGCATCGCCCGCGCGGCGACTGGACGCGCTCCGGAAGCTGAGCGACGCGGGCGTGCCCGTGGGGGTCCTGGTGGCGCCCACCATCCCGGGGCTCAACGACCACGAGCTGCCGGCGATCCTGGAGGCCGCGGCGGCGGCGGGAGCGACCCGCGCCGGCTTCGTCCCGCTCCGCCTCCCCCACGGGAACGCGGAGCTCTTCGAGGCCTGGCTGGAGACCCACTATCCAGGGCGCAGAGGCAAGGTGATGGGGAGGATCCGCGAGATGCGGGGAGGGAAGCTGAACGACCCGCGCTTCGGCACCCGCATGCGAGGCGAGGGAGAGTACGCGGACCAGCTGCGCGCCCTCTTCCACGTGAGCTGCCGGCGGCTCGGGCTCAACCTCGAACGGCTGGAGCTCTCCACCGCCGCCTTCCGCCGCCCCGACCCCGGCGGCCAGCTCGGTCTGTTCGGCTGACGCACCGTGGGAACCCTCACCCCCGGCTCTTTCGTTCCTCGCTCGTCACCGCCTTGTCTGGTGGAGAGGAGGATGGAGAGTGAGGACCTCCCGCGGAATCCGTAGCTCGCAGCCCCTCAGCCCTTCCCCTTCTCCTCCGCGACGCGGCGCTCGACCTGCCGGCGGGCGGCGGCGGCATAGCGCCGGCACGCCTCGGGATTGCGCAGCGCGTCGGCATCCCCCGCCTCTCGCGCCGCGAGGCGTTCCCAGAGCCCCGAGGCGGTGGGGTGCGTGGTCACCAGCACGTCGCAGGGGAGCCGCTCCAGCAGCGAGAGCCCGCGCTCGAAGTCGGCGAGGACGGCCGGGTAGGTGGCGCTTCGAGTGAAGGAGAAGCCGTCCGCCGAGACGGGCGTCTGGCTGTCGGCGTACACCAGGTCGAGGCAGCGGCCGTCCTCGCACGAGCGCCAGGACCAGCTCGTGCCGCCGGGGGTGTGACCGGGAGTGGAACGCGCAGTGACGGCGAGCGGGCCCACCCGCAGCGTCTCGCCGTCCGCCACCTCGCGAACCTCCGGCACCGCCGGATAGTCGAGTACGGCTCCGTACTGCGGATCGTCCGGCCCCGCGCTCCCGCGCCGCAGCACCGCGGCTCCCGCGGGGCTGGCGGCGACCGCGGCGCCCGAGAGGCGCTGGAGGGCCGCGATCCCTCCCGCGTGGTCGAAGTGCGCGTGGGAGTTGACGATCAGCCGGACGTCCTCGGGCCGGAAGCCGAGCTCGCGGATGCTGGTCTCGATGAGCGGCGCGGACTCGGGGAGCGCCCCGTCCAGGAGGATGTGCCCCTCCGCGGAGGCGATCAGCACCGCGCCCAGCCCCCGCGTCCCCACGTAGTAGGAGTCGCCGAAGAGGCGGAAGGGGCGCACCGGCTCGTTCCAGCCGGCGCAGCTCGGGCACTCCTCGGCGCGCGAGGCGGCTCGCTCCTGTCCCGCGAGCGGTACGGAGAGGAGAACGGCCGCAGCGGCGGCGGCCAGGATCGGGACCCTCGGCTCGAACATCGGGGAGGTTCTGGATTCAGGGGAAGAGCGCGTCATCCCCGCGCGGGGCGGACCACCTGCCCGGGGAGCTCGCCCGTCTGCTCGCCGTCGCGGATGACGAAGCGGCCGTTGACGACGACATGGGGGATGCCGGTCGGATACTGGTGCGGGGCCTCGAAGGTGGCGCGGTCGCCCACTGTCGCCGGGTCGAAGGCCACCAGGTCGGCGAAGGCGCCCGGGGCGATCCACCCCCGTCCCTCCAGGCGCAGCCGCGCCGCCGGGAGCGAGGTCATCTTCCGGATCGCCGTCTCCAGCGGGAGCGCGCGCGTCTCTCGGACGTAGTGGCCGAGTACCCGCGGGAAAGCCCCGTAGATCCGCGGGTGGGGCGACCCCTCGGAGAGCGGCCCGTACGGCGCCCTCGCCCCGCCGTCGGAGCAGACGATCGACAGCGGGTGGGCGAGCATGCGGGCGACGTTCTCCTCGCTCATCCCGAAGCCCACCATCCCGGTCTCTCCCTCGTCCTCGAGCATCAGGCGGACCAGCAGCGCGAAGGGCTCCTCGCCGCGCTCGCTGGCCAGCTGCCCCAGCCGCCGGCCGCGGGCCCAGGCGAGCTCGGAGGAGGAGGTGGAGGTGATCTGCACCGCGTCCCAGGATCCCAGCTCGTCGATCTTATCGCGTACCTCGACCTCCAGGACGGCGAGCCGCGCCGGGTCGCGCAGGCGCGCCAGGAGGGCGTCCGTGCCGCCGTCCAGCGCCGAGACGGGGAAGAGGTTGGAGAGGCCGGTGCTGTAGGCGACGTACGGGTAGACATCGTACCGCACGTCGATTCCCGAGCGGGCAGCCTCCTCGAGCGTCTCCAGAACCGGGCCGGCCTTCCACCAGTTGCGCCCGCCCTGCGCCTTGAGGTGCGAGATCTCCACCGGGATCGCCGCTCCGCGCCCCACGTTCAGCGCCTCCTCGACCGCCGCGAAGAGCTGGTCGTCCTCGTTCCGCATGTGGCTGGCGTAGGGGAGGCCGGTGCCGCGGAGCACGCGGGCGAGCGCGACCAGCTCTCCCAGGTCGCCGAAAGCGCCGGGGGAGTACTCCAGCCCGCTGGAGAGCCCGCATGCCCCGGCCCGCAACCCCTCCTCGACCAGCGCCACCATGCGCGCCCGCTCCTCCGCCGTGGCGGGGCGGTCGTCGTCGCCCACCACGGTGCCGCGGACGGTGCCGTGCCCCACCATGCTCGCCAGGTTCACCGCCATCGGCTCGCGCTCCAGGCGGCGGAAGAAGCCGGCGAGGTCACGAAAGTCGATCTCGACGCCGTACCTCTCCCGGTACTCCTCCCGCACCCGCCGATAGCGCTCCTCGCTCCACGGCCCGATCGAGCTGCCGTCCTGCCCCGCCACCTCGGTGGTCACGCCCTGCCTCACCTTGCTCTCGGCCTTCGGGTTCACCAGCAGCGAGAGGTCGGTGTGCGAGTGGATGTCGATGAAGCCGGGAGCGAGGGCGAGGCCGTCCAGGTCCAGCTCCTCGGCGCCGCGCGCGGCGAGCGCCTCGCCCACGGCGGAGATGCGGCCGCCGGCCACCGCCACGTCGGCCGCGACGGGCGGGCCACCGCCGCCGTCGAAGAGCAGCGCGTTGCGCAGCACCAGGTCCGCGCGCCGGCGGCCGAGGGCGTGCGCGGCCCTGGCGGGGAGGAGGACGGCGCCGGCCGAGGCGGCCGCGGCGCGGACGAAGGTGCGGCGGTTCATCGACCCGGGGTCGGGGAGCGAGTGGATTGGGCCAGGGCACTGGGCTACATTGATAGGCGGCGGCGGGCGGTCCGTCAAACGGCTCGCCGCGCCCCCGGTCCCTCTCGCAACGCTGTCGCCATGATCCACGCCGCGACCCTCCTCCTCGCCGCCCTCTGTCTCGGCGCCACGGCCGCTCCGGCGCAGGAGTTCCACTTCCTGCCCGTCCCCTACGTCCCCACGCAGATGGAGGCGGTGCGGGCGATGCTCTCGCTCGCCCGCGTCGCTCCGGGCGACGTGGTGTACGACCTCGGGTCCGGCGACGGGCGGATCGTGATCGTCGCCGCGGCGCAGCACGGCGCGAGCGGAGTGGGCTTCGAGCTCGACGAGGAGCTGGTGGCGCTCAGCCGGAGGACCGCCCGCGAGGTGGGGGTCGCCGACCGCGTGCGCTTCGAGTCGGCCGACCTCTTCGAGGCCGACCTCAGCCCCGCGACCGTCGTCACCCTCTACCTCAGCCCCGACTTCAACCTCCTGCTGCGCCCCCGCCTGCTCGAGCAGCTCCGTCCCGGCACCCGCGTCGTCTCGCACGACTTCCACATGGGCGATTGGGAGCCCGACTCGGTGGTGCACGTCCGACGCGGCTTCTCTCAGACGAGCGTCTACCTCTGGACCATCCCGGCGCGCGTGGACGGCTTCTGGTACCTGGAGATCGACGGAGGCGGCTCGTTCGCGCTCGAGCTGGAGCAGGAGTACCAGCGCGTGGCGGGCGCCGCGCGCGCGGACGGCGTCCAGCGGCCGCTGTACGGCGCGGTCCTGCGGGGCGACCGCATCGAGTTCGAACTGACGGAGACGGTGGGGGAGAGGCCGCGCCGCATCCGCTTCTCGGGCGTGGTGGAGAAGGACGCGATCCGCGGGACCGCCGCCGCGCCGCCTCCCTTGGGGGTGCGCTCCTGGCGAGCCGTCCGCTTCAGCAGCCCGCTGATGGCCCCGCGCGCCCGGTGGCGGACGGGCCCGGGGGCGGGAGGCGGGAACGGCGCCCGTGCGGCGGCGGTAGGTTTCGGGGAAATCCACGCGGGAGGCAGCCGATGACGAGGACGGTCCTGCGGAAGTCGATCGAGGAGTTCCGGCGGGCGCAGAAGGAGCACGCCCAGGACGTGCACAACGCGGAGCGCGCCGAGGCGCTGAGGGAGGCGCGGCAGGCGCTGGAGCACGAAACGGCGTCGCTGCTGCGGCGTCTCCCCTTCCGCCTGGTCCTGGCCACCCGGGAACGCCACTTCGCGGTGCGCGAGGAGCTCCTCCTGCGGGAGGGTCGGCGCGCGGCGGGACAGACCCTCTGCGGCGCCCCCTCGGGCCGCCCTCCGTATGGCCACCCCGCCCCCTGTCCGGACTGCCTGCTAGTGGCCGAGCGCTACCTGCGGGAGGGCCCTCCGCCGCTGGAGCTGGAGCTCTTCTGAGGGGGAGAGCCGGTTCGGCGTCTTCCTGCTCCTCCGCCCGGCGTGAGCGGGGCGCGGTGCTCCCCGCCCCGAATTCCCGCTCAGCGGTTGCTCAGCCGCTCCGCCATCTGCAGCGCGGCGAAGACGTTCACCAAACCCTCCCGTGACCGAGAGCTCGCCGAAGCGAACGCGGGTTCCCTCCGTCCCGGGGCGAACGACCAGCTGGTCCGGGTAGGGCGTGGCGGAATCGAGGATGACCTGCTTCACCTGTTCCGCGGTCAGGTCGGGGTAGTACGACATCAGCAGCGCCGCGAGGCCGGTCACCACCGGGGCGGCCATACTGGTACCCTGCATGCTCTTGTAACGGTTGTTCGGGACGGTCGAGTAGATCTCGACCCCCGGGGCGAAGACATCCACCGTCCTCCGGCTGTAGTTCGAGAAGGGCGCCGCCAGCGCGCCCGCGCCCTCCCAGGAGGAGGCGCCGACCTCGATCCAGTTCTCCGGAGTGTCGCCTCCGGTGAGATAGCGGGTGGGATAGCTGGGCTCCGCATCCACGTCCGCGGCGTCGTTCCCCGCCGCGTGGACGATCAGCACCCCCTTCGAGGCAGCGTAGCGGACCGCGTCGTCCACCACCATCTTATAGGGCGAGTAGGCCTTCCCGAAGCTCATGTTGATGATCCGCGCGCCGTTGTCGGCCGCGTAGCGGATCGCGTTGGCCACGTCCTTATCGCGCTCATCGCCGTTGGGGACGACGCGCAGCACCATGATCTCCGCCGCCGGGGCGATCCCGTCCACGCCGATCCCGTTCCCGCGCTCCGCCGCAACGATCCCCGCGACGTGCGTCCCGTGCTCCGGATCGGGACCCTCTACTTCGGCGTTGCCGTAGTCGCGCTGGTTCGGGTCCGCGTAGTCGTCACCGACGAGGGTGCGCGGGTCGAAGTCGGCGTTCAGCCCGTACTCGAGCTTGTCCGACAGGTACTCCTCCTGCTCCTGGAGTACCTCGGCGGTGATCCCGTTGGTGGCGAGCTGCAGGTACGCCTGCTGCGCCCGGAACATCTCCTGGCCCGTGGGACGGATGGCGGCCACCGCCTGCGGGGTCAGCGCGTCGGTGCCGAGGTGCTCCTTCAGCAGCGCCTCGAAGCGGGACATGGCGGCGGTCATAGGGCGGATCTGCTGTAGGAGCCCCTGCGTCTCCTCACGCTCCTGGCGCAGCTCGCCCTCGTAGCGCCGGCACTCGTCGGCGGAGAGGGAGAGGCCGGCGGCGGCCGTTTCCCGCGCGGCAGACGGCCACCAGGCGCGTCAGCTCGTAGGTGTCCTCGTCCACCTGCTCGCCGCTTGGGCCGCCGATGAAGTTCCAGCCGTGGATGTCGTCCACGTAGCCGTTCCGGTCGTCGTCCAGCCCGTTCCCCGCCACCTCGTCCTCGTTCGTCCAGATGACGTCGTCCAGGTCCTCATGGGTCGATGTCGATGCCGGAATCGATGATCGCGACCACCACGGGGCGCTCCGGCCGGCGCGAGGCGAGGAGCTCCGAGTAGGCGCGCTCGGCGCTGATGCCGAGCACCCGGTCGGCCGATCGGTCGAGGAGCCACCAGCGGTCCGGCACCTCCGTCAGGACCTCGTCGGGCTCCGGAGCGGGGGTGGGGGCCGCCGGCGCGGCGGGCGGGCGGAGCCGGACGCGCCCCGGGCGCGCCGCCCGAGACGGCCGGAGCGCAGGCGCCGAGCGCGAGCGCGAGGAGGACGAACCGTGGGATTGGCCTCATGACCATGCTCCTTCGACAGGGAAGGCGGTGCGGCACCGCCGGCATCGGCTGCGGAAAGTAAACGCGCGACGGTCCCTCGCCAGGACGGAGGGACGGACAAAAGGCGGCCGGGGACGAACCGCCGCGGCTCAGGCGCAGAACTCCGCAGCCGTACCGGCCAGGATCTCCGCCACCTTCGCCACCGAATCCAGCTCCACCCACTCCTCCGCCGCGTGGGCCCCATGGCCGGCCGGGCCGATCACCACCGTCTCGATCCCCGTGGCGGCGAGCAGCGCGGCGTCCATCCAGTAGGGCATCCCCACCCGGGGCGGCTCGGCGCCGAGGACGGCCTCCGCCCGACGGAGCACCGTCCGCGCGATGGCCGCCCCGGGTGGGACTTCGAACGAGTCGCGCGTCAGGAACGGTCGTACCCGCGCCCGGAAGGTCGGATCCTCGGCCGCGAGCGCGTCCAGCAGCTCCTGCACCTGGCGTACCGCCAGTTCCTCCGTCTCGCCGGGGATCGTGCGGCGCTCGATCTCGAGCCGGCAGTGAGCCGCGTAGGTGCTGGTGCCGCTCCCGCCGCGGAGCACGGCGGCGTGCAGCGAGGGAGGCCCCACGAGCGGGTGGGGCTCCGCCTCGCGGAGGGCGCGCTCCAGCCCCTCCAGCCGCCCCAGGAAGCGCCCCATGCGCAGGTTCGCGTCGATCCCATCCTCAAAGCGGCTCCCGTGCGCCGCGCGGCCGAAGGTCTCCACCTCCAGCCAGCAAAATCCCTTGTGCGCGAGGCACACCTGCAGCTCCGTCGGCTCCGTCACCACGGCGGCGTCGGCGCGCCAGGCGGCGAGCACGTCCGCCATCCCCAGGCTGGCGGTCTCCTCGTCCGCCACGCCCACCACCAGCAGGTCGCCCCGGAGGGAGGCGCCGGAGCGGACCAGGGCGTGCGCCGCGGCCAGGCAGGCGGCCGTCCCGCCCTTCATGTCGTACGCCCCCCCGCCCGTACATCCTCCCGTCGCGCACCTTGGCGGAGAAGGGATCTTCCATCCCTTCGACTCCCACCGTATCCAGATGCGAATAGAGCATGAGCGACCGCCCGCCGCCCCTCCCGGGAAGGCGGCCGACGATGCTCACCCGCCCGGGCTCCGGCTCGCGCCGCTCGACACCCATCCCGAGCTCCTCCAGGACCTCCGCCACGTAAGCCGCGACGGCCGATTCGTCGCTGGCGCCGCCGCTGAAGGCGGGGTTCACGGAATCGATCCTCACGAGCTCCGCGAGGGTGTCCACCAGGTGCTGCCGATCGATCTCCACGGCGATGGGTCCACGCACGGGGGCGGTGGCAGGAGGGCGGGGTGCTCTCCTTCCGGCATGCGATCCCGAAAGTGGGGGCGGGGTCGCCCCGCGGCAAGGCGGGGACCGCCGTGGGACGGAAAAGGAATGCCACGGGTGCGGAGCGGCCGCGGCGCTTGCCCTCGCCCGCGCAAGGCAATAGTCTCCAGAGGGACCCCGCCGCCACTCCGCCCCAGCTCCCGAACCCGACCTCGAAGACCCGCTCCCGGAACCGAATGATCGACCGCGAGCGAATCGCCGCCACCCGCGAGCGCATCGCCCCGTTCGTGCGCCGCACTCCCGTGCTGGAGGCGGACGGCGCCGACTTCGGGCTACCGCCACTCCCCCTGATCCTCAAGCTGGAGTCGCTGCAGCATTCCGGCTCCTTCAAGGCGCGCGGCGCCTTCGCCAACCTGCTCGGCCGCGACCTCCCGGCCGTGGGCGTGGCGGCGGCGTCCGGGGGAAACCACGGTGCCGCGGTGGCGTTCGCGGCCCGGCGCCTCGGCGTCCCCGCCAGGATCTTCGTCCCGAGCATCTCCTCCCCGGCGAAGGTGGAGCGGATCCGCGGCTACGGCGCCGAGCTGGTGGTGGGCGGCGATCGCTACGCCGACGCACTGGAGGCGAGCGAGCGCTGGGCCGCCGGGTCCGGGGCGCTCCCCGTCCATGCCTACGACCAGGAGGAGACGCTGCTAGGGCAGGGGACGCTCGGGGCGGAGCTGGAGGAGCAGGCGCCCGGCCTCCATACCCTGCTGGTGGCCGTGGGCGGCGGCGGACTCATCGGCGGCATCGCCGGCTGGTACGCGGGCCGCCTGCGCATCGTGGGGGTGGAGCCGGAGCGCGCCCCGACGCTGGCGCGGGCGCTCGAGGCCGGACGGCCGATGGACGTGGAGGTCGCCGGCGTCGCCGGCCGACTCGCTCGGCGCGCGGCGCGTGGGATCGCTGATGTTCCCCCTCGCGCGCGAGCACGTCGAGCGGGTCGCGCTGGTGAGCGACGGCGCGATCCGCGAGGCGCGGGCCGCCCTCTGGGAGGTGCTGCGGGTGCTCGTGGAGCCGGGCGGGGCCGCCGCGCTCGCCGCTCTGCTCTCCGGCCGCTACCGACCCGCTTCCGGCGAGCGCGTCGGGGTGGTGCTCTGCGGCGGGAACTCCACCGCGGTCGACCTCTCCCGCTGAGCCCCGACCCGCCGCATTTCCCTCTTCGCCGCGGACCGATGATGACCTGGATCTGGATCGTCTTCGGCGCACTCGCCAGCGTGGCGGGGCTCCGGCACCGCGCCCGCCTCCGCTCGGCGCGTCGGCCGGGACCCCCGCCGCCCGTGGACGACGCGGCTCTCCGCCGCATCCTCGAGGTGGGCTCCCTCCCCGCCGGGGAGGAGGAGGACCCGCTCGACCCCGAGGAGGCCGCGCGCGCCGAGGAGGAGTTCTGGCGCGACTCCTGGGACGAGCCGGAGGAGTTCCCCCGTTAGCTCCTCCCACCTTCCTCCCGACTCCTCCGGACGCAACCGAGAGAGGGAGTGGCGCGTACCTCGCTGTTCGACATGAATCTGGCGAGGTTTCATCCCGGGCGTGAAGGGCAAACCGGGAGCGGGGATGCCCGGCACGAAATTCACGATCGGAGCGGCGCTCGGGCTCCTGCTGGCCGTCTGCCGCACGGCGCCCGCCGACGACGCGGGGGAGAACCCGGCCGACCTGCGCCTCCGCAACGCCAACGCGGCGGGCGGGGTCACGGCTCTCGTGTGGAGGGTGGCGGCGCGAGGGCGAGCGCCTTGCCGGACCCCCGCCCCAGATCTAGCTTCCGGTCGTCTCCCGCTTTCCGGCGGCGGCTCTCGCGATCCCCAACCCAGGTGCGTCCGTGCTCTCGCTGCGCCCCCTTCTCCCGCTGATCCTCGCGCCGCTCCTCGGCGGGTGCTTCGGCTACCGGCTCGTGCGGCCGGAGGAGATCGAGATCCCCTCCTACGAGCCGCGCGAGGTGCTGATCCCCGCGGAGTGCGAGCCCCTCATCCGCCGGGCCGCCACCGAAGGCGCGGCGCGGCTCACGCCGGGCGAGGCGAACATGCTCAGCTTCTGCCAGCACCAGCAGCTGGTCCGGGCCCAGGAGGAGGAGGCGGCCTCCCGGAAGCTGGAAGCGCACGCGGCGGCCGCGGGATTCGCGCTGCAGGTGACGACCGTGGTCATCGGCACCACCATCGCGGTGCTCGCGTGGCTCTTCTGACCACTCCGGGCACGCCGGGAAGGTCTCGGGGGCGGGGCCGGCCGCAGGGCCACGACCTCGCGTTGCGGCCCGCATCGTGCACTCCTCCATGCGGCAGCCTTGGCATTCGCCCCGTCGGGGCGTACCTTAGCTCTCTCGTAGAGCTGGCATTCTCCCACGATTCAGCAGGCGGGTTCGTATGGCGCAGGAACAGGGGACCGTGAAGTGGTTCAATCCGGAGAAGGGGTTCGGCTTCATCACGCGGGACAACGGCGAGAAGGACGTCTTCGTCCATCATAGCGCGATTCAGGGGAGCGGGTTCAAGACCCTGAACGACGGTGAGCGCGTGGAGTTCGACGTGGTGCAGGGCCAGAAGGGCCCGGCCGCGGAGAACGTGGTGCGGCTGGACGCGCCGGAAGGGGGAGGCGGAGCGGGTCCGCGCGGCGGCGGCGGGCGCGGGCAGGGCGGCGGTCGCTCCGATCGCGGTGGGTACGGCGGGGGGAGCGGCTACGGCGGGGGGCGGCGGCGGCCGCTGGTAGCCCCGGGGGACGATAGGAGAAGAGGCCCGAGCGGCAGCAGCTGCCGCTCGGGTCTCTTCCCTATCGTCCCGCTCGCGTGGGCCTCCAGGCAAAGCTCCGCGTCAGAAGTCGAGGCGCCGCGCAGCGCGCGCCCGCTTCCGGTCCTTGTGCCTGCGGCGCTCGGCCGCCTTGGCCTTCGCCTTCCGCGCCTCGCTCGGCTTCTCGTAGAAGCGCTTCCGGCGCATGTCCTTGAACAGCCCGGAGCGGATCATCCGACGGCGGAACTGCTTCAGCGCCCAGTCCAGGCGATCGTTCTCGGCCAACTGAATCTCGACCATTCCCTATCCTTTCGTCCCTTCGTTCCGGAGGGTAAATGTGAAAGATAACGGATTCTTTACCGGGGCGCGACCAGGACGTTCGATGCGGAGGCGAAGAAAGGCTTGGCCGCGGCGTCCGCGAGCCGGATCTCCAGGAGCTGGCTCCCGTCGCCGGTCTTCCCGCGCACGGCCGCGACCACCCCCTCGCCCCCGATGCAGTACACCTCCAATTCCGGTCTTCATCTCCCGCTCGCTCCCCACCACCCATCCCGGCCGGCTCGCCGAGTCGATGCGGTAGTGCTCTGCGCGGAGACGCTTCGAGCCATTCCCTTTGCCATTCCCCTTGGACATCGTCACTCCCTCTCTGGTTGCCCGCACCGCCCACCGTACCCGCGGCCTTCCTCAGCCCTTGTGCCGGTAGGTGATCCTGCCCCGCGAGAGATCGTAGGGCGAGAGCGAGAGGGTGACCCGGTCCCCCGTCAGCACGCGGATCTTGAACTTCGACATCTTTCCGGCGCCGTACGCGAGGACCATGTGGCCGTTTTCCAGCCGCACGCGGTATTTTCGGTCGGGAAGGACATCGGTCACCACGCCCTCCACCTCGATTCCCTCTTCCTTCGCCATGACACTTTCCTTCTGGAGAACGGGACCGCACAGGTGACACGCCCGTGGCGCTCATCGGCGGAAACGAGCACCAAGGACGGTTTCGCGAGTATGATCCCGCTGAGCGATACCTCAGGCGATACTGCTCCTGCTTACCCCGGGGTTCGCCATCGGTTCCGCCCCGGCGCGGGGGCCGCATTGCCCCCGGGCGGCGGCAGCCGTAGCTTTCACCGATGCCTCCCGATCCGGCACCGTCTCTCGCTCCCGCGCGACCGCAATGAAGATCCTCCCCGAATGGCTGACCCAGCGGGCGGAGAACGCCCCCCTGGCGCAACATCGCAACCTCCCGCAGATGCCCGCTCTCCGCATCCGCATGGCCTGGCAGAAGCTGAAAGCGGAGGCGGGCGAGGAGGACGAGATCTGGGCCTTCGAGAACCCCTCCAACACCTGGAAGAAGCGCGGACACCACACGGGGTACGCCCTCGTCCGCGGCGGGAAGATCGTCAAGAGCAGCGTCGTCACCAGCGCCTGACCCCGACGCGGCGCGGTCGACGCGTCGCCGTCTCTCCGGAGCCGCACGATCCACCCCGCCGGAGGCAGAGGTCATGGAGGGCCGATTCGAGTTCGAGGGATCCGAGGTGCTCGCGCTGGTCGATGAGGCGTTCGCGGCCGGGGAGCGCTTCCTCACGGAGGCGCAGCGCTACGTCGCCGCCGGCATCGACCTCGACGCTTCCCCGGACGGGTGGGACGACGCGCTGGAGCAGCCCCAGACCGGGGCGCCGCCGGGGCTCTGGATCATGAACGACCGCGGCGTCTACCTGCGCAGCAACGCGGTCCGCGGCGGCGAGCGCATCGCGCCCGCCCGTGGCTTCCGCGCCGGCGTGCAGGTGGGGGACGAGCCGGTATGCGAGTTCATCGATGCGGCGCCGCTGCGGCTCCTGCTCCCCGGCGACACCCTGGTACTGGCGCTGAGCGAGCGGAAGATCCGCCTCTCCCTCCTCCGTCCGGCCTAGCGCGGTAGCTCGGCGGGTGGAGAGCGGCGGCGCCCTGTGCCCTCCCCTTCAGGGGTAAGGGCCCCTCGCGGACCCGCTCCCAACCCACGGCAACTTCCGCGCTGACGTGCGCCGCGGATGAACCCCTCTACGAAGTACCCCCGTCGTACGTACGCCGGATCCGGTACCCGAACCACCCCTGGATACAGATCGCTGGAGGAGAGGCATGAGCGAACGGCATACCTTCCGGGCAACCCTCGAGCCGAGGGGCCGAGGCGCCTTCGTCACCGTTCCTTTCGACGTCGAGAAGGTATTCGGAAAGAAGCGCGTCCCGGTGCGGGCCACCATCGACGGCGAACCCTACCGGGGATCACTGGTGCGCATGGGCGGCCCCTCCCACCTGCTGATCGTCGTCAAGGCGATTCGCGCGCGGATCGGAAAGGAAGCCGGGGACGAAGTGGAGGTCACGCTGGAGGAGGACGCGGGTCCCCGCACCGTGGAGCCGCCCGAGGACCTCGCCGCGGCCCTGGAAGCGGACCCGCGCGCTGGCGCTTTCTTCGCCGGGCTGTCGTACACGCACCAGCGGGAGTACGTCGAGTGGATCGAGGAGGCGAAGCGGGAGCAGACCCGCCGCGACCGCGTGCGGAAGGCGGTGGAGCTGCTGCGAGAGGGAAGGAAGGAGCGGTGAAGAGGACGCGAAGCGGTGCTCCACCCGCCGCGCCGTCCGGTGGCGCGTCGCGAACTCGCCCGTCCGCCGCTGGCCGGCTTCCGCGCCACCCCCTCCGCCTTCGCCGACAACCCCGCGCTCGCCGCCCGCAGCCTGGAGAGCCTCTGGGGGAAGATCAAGCCGCACCGCGTCGGGACGGTATGCGCCACGCAGCGGAGTGCGCGGCGTTCACCGAGGAGTTTCGCCGCAGGATCACCAGATAGGACATAGCGAACTCACTACTCCGCACTTCTTTGAAGATCGATTGGCAGACGCTCCAGGACCTGGGGATCCTCCATCCGCGTGGCTCGCAGCTGAGCGTCTTCGACTGGGTGAACCGGACGCGCACCGTCGGCGGCGGCCAACGCCTGAAGGAGCGGTTCCGCGCCCCGCTCTCCGATCCGGCCGAGCTGCGGCGGACGCAGGAGGCGGTGCGGTTCCTGGCGAGCCATCCGGGGCTCGCCGACCCGGTCCTGGGCGGGAGCGCCTGGACGGCGGCCGAGCACTACGGAAGGACGTCCTTCACCCCGATCGACCACCCGAACGCGCTCTTCCTCTGGCTGGACAGCTGGTGGATCCGCCGGCTCCGGGCGGACGTCTTCGCCTCGATCCGGGCCTCGCTGGCTCTGACGCAGACGCTGGTACGGGGCGCGGCCCACGTCGCCGGCGAAATCCGTGCGGCGGACCCGCCCCCGCTGCTCGCGGAGTGGACGGCCGAGCTGGAGGCGTGCCTCGCCACGCCGGCGCTGGCCGCCCTCGCCCGCGGGCCGGACGTGGACCGGCGCAGCCCGCCCCGGGTCCTCCGTCTGGACCGCGCGCTGCGCGACGAGGATTTCCGCCCCCTCGCCGACCTCGCCTCGCTGGCCTACGAGATCGACGCCCTCGCCGCCATGGCTCTCACCACGCGGGAAGGGGGGCTGGTCTTCCCGGAGATCGTGGAGGGGGAGAGGCCGTTCGTGGAAGGTGAAGCGGTGTACCACCCGCTGCTGGAGCGTCCGGTGGCGAATCCGCTGCGGGTCTCGCCGGAGGCGCGGCTGAGCTTCCTGACGGGTCCGAACATAGCGGGAAAGTCCACTTTCCTGCGGGCGAGCGGCGTGGCCGTCTTCCTTGCCCACCTGGGGATGGGGGTGCCAGCGCGGAGCTTCCGCCTCGTGCCCTTCGATTGCCTCTTCAGCGGGATCGACACGGAAGACAACCTGCGGCTGGGGCAGAGCTACTTCTTCCGGGAGGTGCGCCGCGTGCGGGAGGCGGCGGAGATCCTCTCGCGCGGCGCCTCGGCCTTCATGATCTTCGATGAGCTCTTCCGCGGCACTAACCTGAAGGACGCCTCCGACGCCTGCCTGGCGTTGCTCTCGGGCTTCGCCGCGAGCCGGGGGAGCGCCTTCCTCGTCGCCTCGCACCTGGCGGAGCTGGCGGAGCCTCTCCAGCGGCTCTCCGGAGCGCGCTTCCTCCAGGTTGGCGCCGAGCTGCGGGACGGCGTTCCGGCTTTCGACTACCGCGTCTCCCCAGGCGTCTCCGAGCAGCGCCTGGGGATGCTCATCCTCGAGCGCGAGCGGGTGCTGGCACTGCTCGACGGGCTGCAGTCCGCGTCCGAGCCGCGGTAGGGATGGCGGCTCCCTTTCCCTCCCCGAACCCCCATAAGCGATGGTCCGGAGCGAAGCCACCACGGTACGCGACTACCTCGCGGCCCTCCCTCCGGAGCGGCGCGAGGTGATCGCGGCGGTGCGCGAGGTGGTCGTGCGGAACCTCCCCGACGGGTACCGCGAGGCGATGAACTGGGGGATGATCAGCTACGAGATTCCGCTGGAGCGGTACCCCGAGACGTACAACGGGCAGCCGCTGGGATACGCCGCGCTCGCGGCGCAGAAGAACCATTACGCGCTCTATCTGTACTGCGCCTACACCGATCCGGAGGAGGAGGAGCGGCTGCGGGAGGGTTTCCAACGGGCGGGGAAGAGGCTCGACATGGGTAAGTCCTGCGTACGCTTCAAGCGGCTGGACGACCTTCCGCTCGAGGTGATCGGCGCCGCGGTCGCGAGCACCCCGCCGGAGGCGTTCATCGCCCGCTACGAGGAGGCGCGGAGGAAGTAAGAAGAGTGCCGAGTGCTACGTGCCGAGTGCTACGTGCCGAGTGCTACGTAGCTAGGCCGCGGAGCCGAGACGTTGCGCCGACGTCCCGGCCCCGCGGCGGGACCTGTGCTACGTGATCAGGCACCCATGACATAGCACTCAGCACGCAGCACTTTCATAACCCGGTGGGATGGTCGATGAAGATCCAGGGAAGCCCGAACCGCTCCTCCAGGTGCCGGGCCAGCGCCCGGACGCCCCATACCTCCGTGGCGTAGTGCCCGCCGAAGAAGAGGTTGATCCCTCCCTCCACCGCGTCGAAGAAGTGGTGGTGGGCGCCCTCTCCGGTGACGAAGGCATCCAGCCCCGCCGCGCAAGCGGCGGCGGTTTCGCCGCCCGCCCCTCCGGTGATCACCCCCACCCGCCGCACCCGTTCGGGCCCGCCCGGCACCAGCTTGACCCGGCCTCCCAACGTCTCGTCGAGGCGGGCGCTGAGTGCGTCGCGCGGCAGGTCGAGCGTTCCCCATACCCCGAGCGGTAGTCCCTGGTAGTCGCCGAAACTGCCTTCGATCTCGATCCCCAGCTCGCGCGCCAGGACGGCGTTGTTCCCGACCTCCGGGTGCGCGTCGAGGGGAAGGTGCGAGGCGTACACGGCGACGTCCGCCTGGAGGAGGGTGCTCAGCCGCCGGTAGCGGCGTCCGGTGACGGGAACGTTGCCGTCCCAGAAGAGGCCGTGGTGGACCAGGAGGAGATCGGCTCCGGCGCGAACCGCCCCTTCGATGGTCGCCTGCGCCGCATCGACGGCTACGGCTACGCGGGTAACACGTCCCGAGTTCTCCACCTGGAGGCCATTGAGCGCCGCGGCGTAGTCGGGCACGGCCGCGGTCCGGAGGTAGTCGTCCAGGTAGCGGACGAGCTCGTGCAGATCCATTCGAGACAGGGTTCGGGACATTCCACGATCGTGGGAAAGTCGCGTGGACAACTCGAGGGCAGGTTTGTGGAGAAATCGCAATCCTCTGGCGCGCAACCGTTTACTTTCCACCGTGCGAATGTGGAAAAGGAAACTTCGCCAAGCGCAGAGTATCGAGATCAGCGGGCCGACTCGCGAGCGGCGGCGGCGTGCGGCGACTCCTTCCACGCCTTGGGGTTTGGATGTCCGCGCATCGCCGCGACCGCTGGGGATCCGAGGGAAAGTAATCGCTATCGCGGGACCTGCACCACGGTGCGTGGGTCGATCGGTATGCCGCTCCGCCATATCTCGAAGTGGAGGTGGGGTGCGGTGGAGGTGCCGGTGTTGCCGCTCAGGGCGATCACCTCGTTGCGGCGCACGGTGTCCCCGGCCGCGACGAACAGCTCGGAGGCGTGGCCGTACACCGATTCGTAGCCGTCCCCATGATGGATGCGGACGAAGTTTCCGTACACGGCGTCCTCGCCGGCCCGCGAGACGACGCCGGCGCCCGAGGCGCGCACGTACGACCCCTCGGCGACCGCGATGTCGATCCCCGGGTGCTGGCCGGGGATCCGGCCGAGGTGCTCGCGGGTCACGAAACCGCGCGCCGTGAGCGGCCACGAGCTGGGGATGGAGGCTCGGCCGGAATCGGCGTCCTCCTCCCGGCCCGCCTCGCCGGGGGGAGGGGGGAGCCAGATGCTGGCGGTGTCGCGCGGCCGGTCGGCTCCCAGCATCTCCCGCACCTGCTCGTACTGCGCCTCCAGGCGCCGCAGCGCCTCGGCGAGCTGTGCGACGCGCTCCTGTTCCTCCTCCAGCCGCTCCAGCTCGCCGGTGAGGCCGGGGACGCGCGCCGCCTGCGCGGCGATGTAGGTCCAAGAGGCCGCCATCCCGAACCAGGCGACCACCGCGAAGAGCAGGACGAGGCCCGCCACCCGCAAGCGCCGGTACGAGATTTCAAAGGACCGGGTGCTCAGGTCCTGGTCTCCGTGGGGGACGACGATGAAGGTCATTCGCCGCTCGTCGCGCGCCATGATGCTACACCGACGGAAGGGTGGACGCGGCGGGGCGGAGCATCACATCCGGCTCGCTTCGCTCCCGAGGAGGGCCTCGACGACGCGCTCGAAGTCCTCGGGGCTGTAGAAGGGGATTTCGACGCGGCCGGTCTGCGCCTTTCCGACGCGGATGCGCACCGCGGTTCCGAGGAGGCGCTGCAGCTCGTTTTCCAGGTGGCGCACGTGGGGGTCGGCCGGGCCCGCGGCTCCCGCGGTGGCGGCCGCCGGGGAGGGCGGGACGGGGGTCCGCCGGCGGCGCACCTGCTCCTCGACCGCCCGCACGGAGAGCCCCTCGTGCGCGGCGCGCCGCGCGAGGTCGGCGATGCGGCGCTCGTCGTCGAGCCCGAGGAGGGCACGCGCGTGCCCCATACTGAGGTTGCCCCCGTCCACGAGGCGCTGCACGGAGGCGGGGAGCCGCAGGAGGCGGATCAGGTTGGCGATCGTGGAGCGGTCTTTCCCGACGTGCTCCGCGACGTCCTTCTGGGTGTAGCCGAACTCGTCGATGAGGCGGCGGTACCCCTCGGCCTCCTCCAGGGGGGAGAGGTCGGCGCGCTGGACGTTCTCGACGATAGAAAGGACGAGCATGGTGCGGTCGTCCATCTCACGGACGACGACCGGGACCTCCGTCCAACCAAGGCGCCGCACGGCGCGCCAGCGGCGCTCGCCCGCCACCAGCTCCCATTCGGCGCCGGGCGGGCTTGCGGCCGTTGCGGGTCGGACCACCAGCGGCTGCAGCAGTCCATTCTCGCGGATGGAGCTCTCCAGCTCGGCGAGCTGCGCCTCCGTGAACGCGCGGCGCGGCTGCTGCGGGTTGGGCCCGATGTGCGCGACGGGGACCGCTCGATAGCCGCTCTCTCCGCGGGTGGGATCCAGGTACTCGCCCAGTAGGGCGCCGAGCCCCTTCCCGAGCCTCGTCTTCTTCGCCCGCTGCGCCGAGTCGGCGGTTTCCGCTTCGCTCCCGTCCCTAGCGCTCCGCGCCCCCGCCGGCTCCGGCGTTCTCCGCATCTTCTCCGTCATCGCCCGCTACTCCTCCGAGCGGACCGTCGCCAGCGCGGGCTCAGTCGCCCACGTCTTCCGGTCCCGCTCGTCCGCCGGTCGCTGCCGGGCGATCAGCTCCCGGGCGAGGGCGAGATAGCTCTTGGCGCCCACCGAGAGGATGTCGTACATGACGATGGGCTCTCCGAAGCTGGGCGCCTCGGCGATACGCACGTTCCGCGGGATGGTGGTCCGGTACACTGTGGGACCGAAGTACTCCTTCGCCTCCTCGGCCACCTGCTTGGAGAGATTGAGGCGGCCGTCGTACATGGTGAGAAGCACGCCCTCGATCTGCAGGCCCGGGTTGAGGTTACGCTGTACGATGCGGACAGTGTTGAGGAGCTGCGAGAGCCCTTCCAGCGCATAGAACTCGCACTGGATTGGGATCAGCACGGAATCGGCGGCCGCGAGCGTGTTGAGGGTGAGCATCCCCAGGGAGGGCGGCGCGTCGATAAGGATGAAGTCGTAGCGCCCGCGGACGGGTGCCAGCGCATCGCGGAGAATGGTCTCGCGCCCGCGGCGGTTGACCAGCTCCACCTCTACCCCCACCAGGTCGCGGGTGGCGGGTGCCACGTCGAGGAAGGGGAAGTGCACCTTCGGGACGATGATCTCCTCCAGCGGAGTCTCCTCGACCAACACGTCGTATATGGAGCGCTCGACCTTTTCCTTCGGAACCCCGAGGCCGCTGGTGGCGTTGGCCTGGGGATCGACGTCGATGACCAGCGTCCGCTTCTCGGCCACGGCCAGGCAGGCCCCGAGATTGATGGCGGTGGTGGTCTTGCCGACGCCGCCTTTCTGGTTGGCGATCGCGATAATCCGAGACAACGTAAGCCTGTGCTCCGGAGGTTGGTCGAGGAGGCGAAATATAACCCTCACCGCCGGCCCCCGTCCAGCGAACGCAGGCGTTCCACGTGAAACGAAGGAGAGGGAATGGGGAACAAGACAGAAACGGTGCTGACGGCGAGGGACCCGAGACCCTGCCACTGTCTCGATGTCCATCGGATTCTTGCTCCTATTCCCCTACTCCCCACCCTCCACCCTCTCTTCCGCCCCCTCTTCTCTCTTCCCCGTCGCTCTTCCCCGTTCCCTCTTCCGTACTTCCATCACCAGGTTCTGCAGGTCGCTGGGAGAGATCCCGGGGATGCGCCCGGCCTGGCCCAGAGTGGCAGGTCGCACCCGCTCCAGCTTCTGCCGCGCTTCCGTCGAGAGGGAAGCGAGTTTCGGGTAAGGGAGGCCTGCCGGGAGGCGGAACCCCGCCTGCAGGTGGAGCGCCTCGGCCCGCTCCCGCTCCCGCTCCAGGTAACCCGCGTAGCGAAGCTCCATCTCCGCCCCGGCGAGAACTTCCTCCAGCTCAGGGCCGCCGGCGGCGGCGAAGGCCGGTTCGTCCACCCCCCGCCGCAGGAGATCCACGGTCACGTTCGGCCGGCGCAGCAGTGTCTCCAAGCGCGTCGGCTGCCGCAGCGGTGTGGAGCCCGCCTCCGCCAACAGCGGATTGACTCGCGCCGGCTCGGCGTTCGTCCCGTTCAGCCATGCACCCACCTGTTCCGCCAACTCCAGCCGCTCCTCCAGCCGCCGCCGCTGTTCCTCGGTGAGCAGTCCCCGCTCCGCCGCCAGCGGGCCGAGGCGCGCGACGGCGTTGTCCTGCCGCAGCAGGAGCCGGAACTCGGCGCGGGAGGTGAAGAGCCGGTACGGCTCGTCGGTCCCCTTGGTGACCAGATCGTCGACCAGGACGCCGAGGAAGGCCTGGTCGCGCTCCAGCACCAGCGGCTCCCGCTCCAGCACGGAGAGCGCGGCGTTCGCGCCTGCCAGCACGCCCTGGCCGGCGGCCTCCTCGTATCCCGTGGTGCCGTTGATCTGACCCGCCAGGAACATCCCCGGGAGCGCCTTCAGCTCGAGCGTCGGCCGGAGCTGGTGTGGCGGGTAGTAATCGTACTCGATGGCGTATCCCATCTTCGTCATCCGCACGCTTTCGAGACCCGGGATGCTCCGCAGCATCCGCAGCTGGACCTCGAGAGGGAGGGAGGTGGAGAGGCCGTTCACGTACATCTCCGTCGTCGCCAGCCCCTCGGGCTCCAGGAAGAGCTGGTGCCGCGAGGCGTCGGGGAACTTCACGATCTTGTCTTCGATGGATGGGCAGTATCGCGGCCCCCTCCCGGCGATCTCGCCGCCGTAGAGCGCCGAGCGGTGCAGGTTCTCCCGCACCACCTCTCCCAGGGGCTTCCCGGTCCAGGCGATCCAACAAGGACGCTGGGGGAGGAGGGGCTCGCGCGCCCAGGCGGAAAACCGGTAGGCGGGGCTCTCCCCCTCCTGCACCTCCAGGCGCGAGAGGTCGACCGAGCGCCCGTCGATGCGAGGCGGCGTCCCCGTCTTGAAGCGGGCCACCTCCAGCCCGAGCGCCTCCATCTGCTCCGCGAGCCGCACCGATGGGGGCTCGCCGGCCCGGCCCGCGGGGGTCGCCGGGTGCCCCCCCACGTGGATGCGCCCCCGGAGGAAGGTGCCGGCGGTGAGGACCACCGCCCGGGCGCAGAACTCCGCCCCGCCTTCGGTGACCACTCCCACGACCCGTCCATTCCGCAGGAGCAGGGAGGCGATCATCCCCTGGAACATCTCCAGGAGAGGGAGCTCCTCGAGCAGCGTTCGAGCGGCGCGGGGGTAGAGGCCGCGGTCGCACTGCGCACGCGGAGCCCATACCGCCGGCCCCTTCGCGCGGTTGAGCATGCGGAACTGGATGCGCGCGCGGTCGGTGGCACGCCCCATCACCCCGCCGAGCGCGTCCACCTCGCGCACCACCGTTCCTTTCGCCACGCCACCGATCGCGGGATTGCAGCTCATCTGCCCGATGCGCTCGAGATCGGGCGTGACGAGGAGCGTACGCGCGCCCAGCCGCGCGGCGGCCGCCGCCGCCTCGATCCCGGCGTGACCGCCGCCTACTACGATCACCCCGAAGCTCTTGTTCATGCTCCCCCTTCGCGTCGCCTCCAGCTCCTCAGCGCCGTATCCCCGGCGAGATCCTCCTTCTCCTCCGCGATCCGATTTGCACATGAGCTCCACCTCCGGATCGCGCCGGGGCGGTATATACTCCCCGCATCGCCGCGGGTCAACCACCGATGGGCTTCCAAGGCGAGGATGTCTTCCCGCGGCGGGCGTTCCAACGATGGGCGGCAGTGCGGACCGGGTGGCCGGCGGCGGCGACGAGCCGAGGATGCGCCGCGGGAAAAGGACGAGGCCCGGAGGAGTTCGGGAGCGAGTTCCACGTGAAACCTCCGCCGCCGGACGGGTCCCGACCGTGGGGCCGCAACTCGATACGCGATCCGGACATGGCATACTGCTTGCACCTCCAGGCTTCCCTTAGTAATTCGCCGCCATCCAGGAGGAGGATACATGGACCAGCAAGACGGCACCCCAGGCGGAATGGGGGCGGGAGGATCGGCGAACACCCCGACCTTCGGCGATCCGGGCAGCACCATGCGCACCGCCCCCGACCACCAGATCCCCGAGTCCACGAGCCCCAGGCATGACGCCGCGACGGAGTCGGCCGGCGGCGGAACCGCAACGGCGACGGGGAACCGGCCGGCCGCCGAACCGATGCAGGAGCGGGCCAGCCAGATGGCCGACCGCGCTCAGGAGAAGCTCGACACGGGAATGAAGCAGGCCGCGGACCGGATCGACACCATGGCGCAGCGGCTGGACCAGGTGGCGGACGAGCGTCTGGCCGGCGGCACCGGCGCGAGAGCACGGGCCGGAGACGTCGCGCACTCCTTTGCGGACACGATGGAATCCGTGGCGGGCTACCTCCGAAGCAACGACACGGAGGCGCTGCGCGGAGACCTCGAGCGGCAGATGCGCCAGCGCCCTCTCCAGACCCTCCTGGTGGCAGTGGCGGCGGGATGGCTGGTCGGCAAGATCGTACGGTAGGGGGATCGCATGGCGAACGAGATCAAGGCGACGGACATCAACACCGACGGCCCGATCGGCGTACCTCCCCTGGGACGGGTACAGACCACGGAGCCTTCGCTCGGCGAGCTCTTCAAGGAGCTCACGCAGGACAGCTCCGTGCTCATCAAGCAGGAGATTTCCCTGGCCAAGATGGAGATGCGGGAGAACTTCCGCAGTCTGGCCAAGGACCTCGTCAAGTTGGCGATCGGGGGCGGCCTCCTCCTGGTCGGACTGCTCACCCTGACGGCCTTCCTGGTCGCCGCGCTGGGTGACATACTTGGAAACGAGTACTGGCTCGGCGCGCTGATCGTCGGCGTGGTCTACGCGCTCATCGGCGGCGTGCTGCTAATGCGCGGCAAACAGGGACTGCAGCGAGACGACCTCCGCCCCGAGCAGACCCTCGAGAGCCTTCAGGCCGACAAGCGCTGGGCGCAGGCCGAAGTGGCGCAGGTCAAACGCGACCTGAAATCCTGAACCCCCGACCCTGAACCATATCATGGAAGAGACGCGGACGACCGGACTCGGCGGAGGCGGGGTCCATTCGCAGATCGGCGTGCAACCCTCCAAGGGCGAGGGGATGAGCGGCAAATACGACGGCGGCACCGCGGACGCCGCGAGGCAGCGCGCGGACGAGATGGCCGGCCAGGCGCGGGACCAGGTGCACGACGCCGCCGACCAGCTCCGCGACCATGTGGAAGATGCGCGGGAACGCGCGGACGAGCTGGCGGGGGAGGCCCGCAGCCGCGCCAACGAGCTCCTCGACCAGGCGGAGAACAGCCCCCCTGTCCGCATGGCGCGCGACAACCCGCTGCCGGCGCTCGGCATCGCCTTCGCCGCGGGGTTCCTGCTCGCGGGGAGCAGCGACTCCGGCGGACGCTTCGGAAAGACGAAGCAGCAGGTCCGCGGCGCCGTCATGGGAGGGATCAGCGCGGCTCTCGCGCAGGAGATGCGCGGCATGCTCGGATCGCAGGAAGGCGAGGGCGGCCTCCTCGACTCACTCTTGGGCAAGCGGCAGAACGAAGGCGACCCCGGCGCGCCGTTACGCGGCGGGCAGAGCCGCGGGAGCGCCGACAGCCGGTCCTCCTAGCCCGGGGCCCGCCGTCGGGTGGACCAACGTTCCTTCCGGGTGCACGGCCGGGTCCAGGGGGTGGGATTCCGCTGGTGGACGCGTACTCAGGCACGGCGGCTCGGCCTCACGGGTACCGTCCGCAACTGCGAGGACGGCTCGGTGGAAGTCCGCGCACGCGGCTCCGCGCGAGCCGTCTCCGAGCTTCGGGCTCTCCTCGACACCGGTCCGCCCGGAGCCCAGGTGAGGCAGGTGCAGGAGACCGAGGTAGGAGACGTGCCCGGCGCAGGGTTCGAGATCGTGCGCTAATTCAGCCGAAACAACACCGAACAAACAGAGGGCTTGTTTCGACCTCTGCTGCGCGATCCATGCCTTCACTAGGGAATGGGCTCCCTTCGGCACCCTTCGTTCCGCAGAGCGGCTTCCAGGTGGGTTTCCTCCGGACCTGGTTCTCCGCGAGCCCGCGAGGATTCGGCGGCCAACCCTTCCGTTACTTCCCGATGCAGAATTCCCCGAAAACGTGGCCCAGGACATCGTCCGGGGTCACGGCGCCGATGAGCTCCTCGAGGGCACCGGCCGCGGCGCGGAGATGGGTGGCGGCGAACTCCATCGGAACCCCGGCCGCCGCCGCGTCCCCGAAGAGGAGCAGCTCATCTCGCGCCGTCCGCAGCGCCCGCGCGTGACGCTCCCGCGTGACGAGCGGCGCCTCCCCCGGCTCCCCGAGGATGCCGCCGAACGCCCTCGACAGCATCGCCTCCCGTAGCGCCGCCAGGCCATCCCCCTCCAGTGCCGACACCTCGACCGCAAGGAGGCGGGCATCGCCTCCATCGGTACCCGTCGGCTTCTGATCGGACTTGGTCCGCACCAGGAGGGTGCGCGCCGGATCCAGCGAGGCGAGGAAGGCGCGCTCGTCCCGCTCCAGCCCGCGACCACTCTCCGCGCAGAAGAGGACGATCTGCGCGGAGCGGAGGTAGCGGCGCGCCACCTCGATTCCCATAGCCTCCACGCGGTCGGAGGTCTCCCGGAGTCCCGCGGTGTCCACCAGCCGGAAAGGATAGCCGTCGAGGATGAGGGCGGCTTCCAGCGCGTCGCGGGTGGTGCCGGGGACCTCAGTGACGATGGCGCGCTCCGTCCCGAGAAGCGCGTTGAAGAGCGACGACTTCCCCGAGTTCGGCCTGCCGGCGAGCACCGCCAGCGCCCCCTCCCGCAGCATCTCTCCGTGCGGAGCGGTGGCGAGCAGGGCGCCGATCCGGGAGACGACCTCCGCCGCCGCTGCCCTCGTGCGCTCCGGCGGTACCGGCGGCTCGTCCTCCTCCGGGAAGTCGATCCCGTAGGTGACGAGACCCTCCACCTGGAGCACGGCTCCCCGGAGTGCTTCGATGCGGCGCGAGAGGCCGCGCTCCATCTGGTGCACCGCCGCCTGGTGCAGGGCGGGGGAGCGGCCGTCGATCAGGTCCAGAACCGCCTCGGCCTGCAGCAGGTCCATCCTGCCGTGGAGGACGGCCCGGCGGGTGAACTCCCCGGGCTCGGCGGATCGGGCGCCGGCGGCGAGGATCGCGCCGAGGACCAGCTGCGGCGTCAGCACTCCGCCATGGGTCGACACCTCGAAAGAGTCTTCTCCCGTGTAGCTCCCGGGGCCCGGGAACCAGGCGACCAGCGCCCGGTCGAGCGTCTCCCCCGTTTCGGGGTGGAGCACGGCGAGGAGGCGCTGGACGCGAGGGGCGGGGAGGGCGCCGTCGAGGGCGGGGCAGACGCACAGCAGGGCGCCTGCCGCGCCGGGGCCCGAAACGCGGACCACCGCTACGGCACTCCGCCCCTGCGGCGTGGCGATGGCGGCGATGGTGTCGTCGAAGAGGGAAGATGCCATCCCTCGACAATGGGGTCGGCTCCCCGGCTCGGCAAGCGGCGCGGGGGCGGGGCGGGTGGTGGACGGAACCGGATCGGCGGGCTCGCGCCTCCTCCGCGGGAGCGGGGGGCTACGAGGTGCCCCGGGAACTCGAGCCGCGGAGGCGCTCGGCCCCGCGGACGTCGGAGAACAAGTCGAGGTCGATCTGATCCGAGGACTTCAGCACGGACACGTCGCCGGTGGTCTCGACCACGACGGCGAACACCTGGCTGGGGTGGGTGACGCCCGCCATACGGAGCTTGTACTTCAGGTCAGCCTCGGTGATCCGCGCCCGGTCGAGAGATTCGTGGATCATCTGCGGCCCCGCCATGACCAGCAGCGGCTGGTTGTCCAGTAGGAGGCGGACTCGCGGGCTCCAGGAGCGCCCCCGGGCGATGACGTACTGGAGCGCGAAGAGGACGGCGAGCCCGGCAATCCCCTGGAGGAGCGGGGGGTCCGGGACGAGCATGGTGGAGGCGATCACCGTGCCCAGCGCCACCGTGATGGCGAAGTCGAAGCCGGAGATCTTGGAGAAGCTGCGTAACCCCGACAGCCGAACCAGGAGCAACAGCGCGGCGTAGACGCCGAGCCCGGAGAGGAGGACCATGCCGACGGCCGCCGCGCTCGAGACGAGCCACTGCGAGTCTGCCATCTTGCCTCGAGGGTACGGGTGGCGGTGTCCCCGCGGCGCGCGCTCCGGGCCAAGCCGACGGAGTGCGCCGCGAGCCACGCATCTGGCAGAGAGACCTCTCGTCCAACCCGCCGGGGATCGGCCCGCGGCGGGCCGGTCCGTCTCGGGGGGACGTCGAGCTCAGGCGCGGCGCTTGCTCTTCCCGCGCCCCCGGCCCGGGGGTGCGGGAGCCGGCGGGGGATCGGAACTTCTGATCTTCTCCTGCGCCTTGCCCCGCTCCTTCGCGATCATCACCTGCTGCGGGATGCTCGCCACCTGGGTGACGGCGTAGTAGAGGTTCAGCCCCGCCGGAAGGGAGATGAAGATCACGCCCATCATCACGGGCATGAAGTACATCATCATCTTCATCTGGGGGTTCTGCTCCATCCCGCTGAGGTGGGCGCTCACCCACTGCAGCCCGAACGCCGACACGACCAGGATGACCGGCAGGATGTAGAGCGGGTCCCGCAGCGAGAGGTCGGGGAGCCACAGGAACTCCGCGCCTCGGAAGGCGATCGTGTTCTGGAACACGAAGAACAGAGTGATCAGGACCGGGAACGGCACCAGCATCGGCAGACACCCCGCCACCGGGTTGAAGCCGTGCTCCTTGTACAGCCTGAGCATGGCCTCCTGCTGCTTCTGCGGGTCGTCTTTGTGCTTCTCGCGGATCTCCTGCATCAGCGGCTGCACCGCCATGTTCTTCATCTGGGCGCGCATCGCCTTGGCGTTGAGCGGCCAGAGCACCACCCGCATCAGCACCCCGAAGAGGACGAGCACCCACCCGTAAGCAACGCCCAGGGTGTCGTGGAGGGTCTCGAGCACCCAGAGGACCGCCGCCGCCACCGGCCGAATGATCGGCTCGAGCCACCGATAGGCGTACTGCGTTACGTTCTCGAGATCGACTCCGAGCACGGCGAGCCGTTCGTACTCCTGCGGACCGACGTACGTCTGGTAGGCGAAGGTCCCATCCGTCCCGAGAGGAAGGAAGGTGATCAGCTCCGCCTGCGGGACCGCGACCGGATCCTCCTGGTCCGGGTATGCCAGCTGGGTGTCCGGGAGGTGGGTCACCACCGCGGACGAGAGGGGAGTCTCCTCGCCGGCGACGATCGCGGCGAGGAAGTACTTGTCCTTGATCCCCGCCCAGGTGAGCCCCTCGCCGAGGCTCCGCGTGCCCTCCACCTTGTGGAGGAGGACCCGCTCCAGGTGGCCCGGAACGCGGGTGACTGCCGCGAGCTGCTGCTCGTTGCGGTGGTCGGACGCCTCGTTGGGGGCGAGCCCCGGTCCCAACGAGGTGAGCAGGACGGCGGGACGGCCGCCGAGGCCGGTGATCCGCCCCTGCACGCCTACGACGTAGCGGTCGGGGCGGAAGGTGTAGGTGATTTCGGCGCCGAAACCGTCGGACCCTTCGTAGGTGAAGCGCAGCGTCGCGGGCTCGCCTCCCTCCGGGAGCCGCAGCGAGCGGGCGCTGGGCTGGAAGGCAGCGGAGGCGAGGTCGATGGTGTCGCCGCCCACCACCAGCCGGTTCGCCAGGAAGTCCTCGCTCCCCTCCGGCACCAGCTGCACCGGTGTTCCCTCGTCCACGTAGGACGGGTAGCGGAGGAGGTCCGCCTGCACCAGCGCAGCCCCGCGGGTGGAGAAGGCGAAGCGGTAGAGGTCGGAGCCGACCACCACCGTATCTGCCGGGGCGGCGGTGATGCCCGGCGTCGCCAGGGCCGGAACGGCCGGGACCGCCGCACGGCCGGAGGGGGGCGCCTGGACCGGGACGGTGTCCGCCCCCGTCCCTGCGCCCTCCGGCGGATCCGCCGGGGGGAAGAGCAGGTTGGTGAGCATGATCACGGCGCTCATCAGGAGCACCGCGAGGATCAGACGCTTTTCCATTGGACTATCAGCTATCGGCTATCAGCTATCAGCTACGGCGGAAGGGCCGCAGGTAATCTATATCCCGAGCGACGCCAGCATACGTCTCGAGGAACATCAGCCCGGGCGTCAGCGATCCGACGGGTAGCCGATGGCTTTTGTCTACGGCACCGGATCGTACCCGCCCTTGCAGAAGGGCTGGCAGCGGAGGAGGCGCCGGAGCGCGAGCCAGCTTCCGCGGGCGGGGCCGTGGCGCTGGATGGCCTCGAGCGCATAGGCCGAGCAGGTCGGCTGGAAGCGGCACGAAGCCGGGGTGAGGGGGGAGATCCCCTTCCGGTAGAAGCGGATGGCCCCGATCATGGCTCGCTCGAGCACAGCGCCTCCGTCAGGCGGACGAGTTCCTCCCGCAGCTCCTCGAAGGAGGCGCCGTACGCCTCCGGACGCGCGCGAAGCATGACGTCCAATGGCCGCCCCGCCGCGACGAGCCGCGGGAGCAGCTCGGTGCGGCCAAGCTCGCGCAGCCGCCGCTTCACGAGGTTGCGCTGTACCACCCTTTGCCGGTGGCGGGGCACTACCAGCCCCAGACGCGGATACGGAACGGGGGAAGAGGCGACGAACACGTCCAGGTGACGCGTTCTCCTCCTCTTCCCCCGTCTGAACAGCGCTCGAATCGCTTCGGACGCGGTGATGCGGGCCGTTCTCGGAAGGCGGAACCGACCGCCGTCGCCGCGCGCTTCCGCCCCCTCGGCAGTCAAGGCACGGGGCGAGGACGCCCTATTTCGAGCCGATCTTGACGACGAGCTGATGCCGGCCCTTCTTGCGGCGGGCATTGAGGACCTTGCGGCCCCCCTTGGTGGCCATCCGGGCCCGGAACCCGTGCTTGTTGATGCGTTTCCGGTTGCGCGGGCGGTACGTCGGCTTCATCGGAACCCCTTCGGGAGCGATTCGATCCAATTCGTGACATCACGGCATAGACGGACGAATATACCGGCGGAAGGGATTCCCGTCAACGGCGGGAGGGCCGGCGCGGAGCGGCCGGCCGCGGATCCCGGCGACCGCCTCCCTCTCCTCCGCTCTACCCATGCGCGGCGGCCGCGTAGAGCGCCCTGTACGCGGCAGGGCGCGGGGCGCACCGGTCGGTGGCCTCGACTTCCGCAGGTCCGGTTCTGACTCGCCTCGGGGTCGGCTGGAGACGCTTGCGGAGGGGCCGCTCCGCTTGACTTTTCCACACCCCGTTTCTACGTTGCCGGGCAACGCCGCCGCTGGCTCGCCAGTCTTTTCGAGGGGATGCATGGAGTTGACCGCCGCCGAGGTCTGGTCGAGGATTCTGCAGGAGGCTCGGGCGGCGCTCCCCGAGCAGGCCTTCCGGACCTGGCTGGCGCCCACGGAGGCCGTCGCCATCTCCCAGGACACGCTGATCGTCTGCACCCCCAACCCCTTCGCGGCCGACTGGGTGGAGGACAAGTACGCGGAGCTGCTGACCGCCATCGCGGAGAAGCTCTTCGGTCACCGCTTTCGCCTTTCCGTACAGTGCCACGACGGGGGCTCACAGGGCGAGCTGCCGCTGCCGATTCGCCTGCGGAGCGCGCCCGCACCGGCGGCCGCCGCTCCAGCCCCCACTCCGGCGGCCGCCCCCGGCCCTCCACCCGCCGCGTCCGCGGGGCCGGGCGCCCTCCCCGCTTCCTCCCCTCTCAACGATCGGTACACCTTCGACCGTTTCGTCGTCGGGAACAACAACCAGTTCGCCGTCGCGGCCGCGCACGCCGTCGCGGAGGCTCCGGCGCGCTCGTACAATCCCCTCTTCCTCTACGGCGGCGTGGGGCTGGGAAAGACGCACCTGATGCACGCGATCGGCAACGCGGTGCTGGCCCGCACGCCGGGGAAGCGCGTCCTCTACATCTCCTCCGAGCGCTTCACCAACGAGCTGGTCACCGCGATCCAGGAGGGGAGCATGGGGGAGTTCCGCCGGCAGTACCGCCAGGTGGACGTGCTGCTGGTGGACGACATCCAGTTCCTGGAGGGGAAGGAGCGTACGCAGGAGGAGTTCTTCCACACCTTCAACGCGCTGCACGATGCGCAGCGGCAGATCGTGCTGAGCTCAGACCGGCCTCCCAAGGAGATCGGTCTCGAGGACCGGCTGATCTCCCGCTTTCAATGGGGGCTGGTGGCCGACATCAAGCCGCCCGACTTCGAGACGCGGGTGGCGATCCTGCGCAAGAAGGTGGAGGAGGACGGGCTGGAGATCTCGGGGATGGAGGAGGTCCTCGACTTCATCGCCCGAAACTGCACCTCCTCCGTGCGCGAGATCGAGGGAGCGGTCATCAAGCTCCTCGCCTACTCCTCCCTCACCCGGCGTGAGATCACCATCGACCTTGCGCGCGAGGCGCTGGGCGGGGTGTTGCAGCCCGGCACCGCGACGAACGACGGGCGCGGCGTCACGCCGGATACGGTGCGGAGGCGCGTGGCGGAGGCGTGGGGGGTCTCGGCGGAAGCGCTGCAGTCGAAGAAGCGCACCAAAGACCTGACCGTTCCGCGCCAGGTCGCCATGTACCTCATCAAGGAGTTCTTCGATCTCTCCCTGGTGGAGATCGGGAAGCTGTTCGGCGGCCGCGATCACTCCACCGTCATCCACTCCCTCGGCCGGGTGGAGGAAGAGATGGCCGCCGAGGCGGATTTCCGCCAGCGCGTAGACCAGCTTCGGCAGGAGATGAAGTGAAGGAAGGTCCTCGGTCATCCGTCGGAGGGTAAGATGCCGCAGCCGGAGTGATAAGGGGACGGACGACCGAAGTCCGGCGACCGAGGACCCTCTCGTGGACAACCGCCGTGGACGGAGGGTGGAACGAATGTGGAGATCGTGGAGACGGGCGGAAATCGTGGAGCGGGTGGAGAACCCGGAGGCTGTCCACAGCGCTCTCCACAGGGGAGAGGGACCGCGCAGCCACAGGCGCGGCAGAGGGTTGGAGAGGTGGAGCGGAGGTCATCCACCAATCCACACGCTCTACTACTGCTACTGATTCTTGGATCTGTAGAGAGAGATAGAACTACTCCCGTGGAGAATCCGCCCGGGGAACCCGACACCGGACCTCATCGATCATGAGATTCACCATCACGCGAGAGAAGCTGCAGGAGGGACTGTCCGCCGTCGCGGGGAGCATCCCCACGCGGACCACCCTTCCGGTGCTTTCCAACCTCCTGCTGGAGACCGAGGAGGACGGAGTGCGCCTCAGCGGGACCGACCTCGACACCGCGGTTTCGGTGCGGGTCCCGGCGGAGGTGGAGGAGCCCGGCTCGATCACCGCGCCCGCGCGGAAGCTGCAGGAGATCGCCCGCGAGCTCCCTCCCGATCCGGCGCACATCGCCACTCAGGGCGACGCCATCCAGATCACCAGCGGCCGCTCCCGCTTCCGGCTCAACGGGCTCCCGAAGGACGAGTTCCCGGCCTTCCCCTCCGTTCCCTTCGAGCAGAGCTGGAAGCTCACCGGGAAGGAGCTGCAGCAGCTCATCGCGCACGTCTCCTTCGCCGTCTCCACCGAGGAGACGCGCCCGATCCTCAACGGAGTTCTCTGGGAGCTGCGCGAGGAGGAGATGCGGATGGTGGCGACCAATGGTCACCGTCTCGCCAAGATGACGCTGCCGCGCTCCGGTGGGGCGGAGGCCGCGGAAGGGTCGGCGGGCCAGCTCATCGTGCACCCCCGGGCGCTGGCGCAGGTGCAGAAGCTGTTCTCGGCCGACGAGGGAGTGGAGATCGCGCGCTCGGAGAACCACCTCGGCTTCCGCGGCAACGGAGTGCAGATCTATACCCGGCTGATCGAGGGTCCGTATCCCAACTACGACCAGGTCATCCCCAAGGACAACGACAAGAGCCTGATCGCGGATAAGACCTCGCTGACCGCGGCGATCCGCCGGATGGCGATCGTGGCCTCGGACCAGACGCACCGCATCCGCCTCTCGCTGGGCGGGGAGATGATGAAGTTCTCGGTGCAGACGCCCGACCTGGGCGAGGCGGCGGAGGAGATGCCGGTGGAGTACCAGGGCGACCCGCTGGAGATCGGCTTCAACGCCAACTATCTGCTCGAGCTGCTGCGGTACATGCCGACCGAAGAGGTGAAGATGAGCTTCCGAGCCCCGGAGCGGGCCGCGACCATGGAGCCCGTCGGGAACGAAGACACGCCCGACTTCCTCTGCCTGGTCATGCCGTTGCGGCTGCTGGATTAGGCACCTCCAGGCGGAACGTTGCTCACGCTTCCGTTCCTGACGGCGCTGGTGGCGGGATTCCTCCATGCGCTCGAGCCCGACCATATGGCGGCGGTGACCACCTTCGTTTCCCGCCGGCCGCACCCCCTGCGGGCGCTCGGCTTCGGGATCTACTGGGGGATCGGGCACTCCGCGGCGGTCGTGGCCGCCGGAGGGTGCCTGATCCTGCTCGACCTCCGCCCGCCCGAGACCCTCACGAATTGGCTCGAGTTCGGGGTGGGAGCGATGCTCTTCGGCCTGGGGGTCTGGCTGCTCTGGAGTCTGCTCCATGCGACGGCGCACGAGCACGCCCCGGCGGGGGAGTCCGGTCCCGGGCACGTGCACCACGGGCAGGGCACGGTCTGGGTGGGGATGGCACACGGCCTGGCCGGAACGGCGCCGCTGCTCGGCATCCTCCCCGCCGCGATGGTGTCGTCCCACAGTTCGGCTCTCGCTTACCTGCTCCTGTTCGGGGTCGGAACGGTCCTCGGAATGGGCCTCTACGCGGGGCTCGCCGGCATCGCCTTTGCCGGCGCGGGGCGGCGGATTCCGATCCTCGGGCACGTCCTCCGGATGGCCACCGCCGTGGGAAGCGCCACGCTGGGGATGGCCTGGATGCTCATGGCGGTCGCATGACGGAGCCACGGAGCCGCCTCCGTCGAACCGATCCTCCTCGGCCGAATCACGTCGCTTCCGGAGGTCGCGGTCGTGGTGAGATGGGCCCGAGCGGGAAGGCGGCTCAGGGTGGAGCACGGCTCTGCGCTCACCGCCGCCGCTTCCGCAGGAGTCGGCGCAGCGCGGCGATGTCCGTTTTCGAGGCGTGGCGCGGGTCGCGGGGGATCCTTTTCAGCCGCACGATCCGGTCGACGGGGATGGGAGCCAGCGCCTCCCGGGCCTCCTCTTCCAGGACCCCGGCTTCGGGCCCGCCCTCGACACAGAGAACCGCCCGCTGCCCCAGCGCCGGTTCGTCCTCCCCGAGGTAGGCGGCGTGCCGCACGCCGGGGAGGCGGAGCGCCCTCACCTCGGCCGGAACGGGCCACCAGGTCTCGCCCTCCCTCTCCACCCGGCTGCCGACGCGCCCCATGAGCCGGAGGCGCCCGGCGGAGTCCAGCCGCGCGGCGTCGCCGGTACGGTGCCACACCGTCTCTCCGTCGCGGATCTTGTGGAGGCGCGTCTCCTCCGGGACCTCGAAGTACTCGCCGAGCACGTGCGGCCCCGCCACCACCACCTCCCCCGTCTCCCCGGGCGGGAGCTCCCACTCCTTCCAGCCGTCCGGTCCCAGCTCGACCGCTTCGTCTCGCGCGCGGATGATCCGCAGGCGAATTCCGGGTACCGGCGGGCCGCAGCAGATCCCTCCGTCCCGCGCCTCTCCTTCCTCGGCCATCGCCGCGAGCATCGCGCGCGCCTCGATCCCCGCGATGGGCTCCGCCTCCGTGCTGCCGTAGACGATGTGCGCCTCGCCCGCGATCCCGGGCCGCCAGGCGAGCGGCGAGCGGCGGGTACACGGGCGCACCTCCCGTCCACAGCCGACGTAGGGGCAGGACCTCTCCGCGCCGCTCGGCCCAGCCGCACAGCCTCTCGTAGAAGGCCGGCGAGCCGCTCGTGGTGGTGACCCCCTCGGCCGCCATCTGCCGGCCAATGCGCTCCGGGTCGATCTCGGCGGGGCGCCGCGGGTCGAAGTCGGGGATGACGCTCGTCACGCCCAGTGCCAAGTCGTTGAGCACGAAGACGGGGAGCGTCGGCATGTCCACGTCGCCCTCCCGGAGGTCGAGGTGCTCCGCCAGCGCCCGGTGTTGGGCGAGGAGGAAGCCATGCGAGCGCGCGGCGGCCTTGGGGGCGCCGGTGCTCCCCGTCGTGAAGGTGATCAGCGCAGGATCGCCCGCGGAGACCGGATGCGGCGGGGGAGGAGCGGCGCCACCGGAGAGGAACACCTCGTGGCGCGCCAGGCGGGCCCAGCGGCGCCCCGCCGTCCAGTGCAGCGGGATGCCGCGCACGGCGGGGCTCAGCAGGCGGAGCAGGTGGGCGCGCGGCGCGCCGACGAAGAGCTTCGGGCGCGCCGCCGCCACCGCCGCGTTCAGGCGGCGGCGGTCGGCCCACGCGTCGACGAAGACCGCCACCGCCCCCGCATGGAGGCAGCCGAGCAACGCCACGTAGAGGTCGATCGACATCGGGACGAAGAGGAGCACTCGATCTCCCGGCCCGACCCCCGCGCGCTCCAGACCCCCCGAGAAGCCGGCGACTCGCCGCGCCAGCCCGGCGAAATCGATGCGAGCCGCGGAGCCGCCGCGGTATTCGACCAGCGCCGTCCGCCCGCCGTGCCGTTCCGCCCGCTCCCGCAGAAGGTCCGCGAGGTTGGCGCTCACCCGCCCTCCCGCCCGAACAGGAGGTAGCGGCGGAAGAGCTCCGCCCCGTGCCGCTCGGAGATGCGGGTGGAGACGTTCGTCACGAGCATCAGCGCGTGGATCACCTCGGCGCCGCGGGCGGCGGCGGCGCGGTGCACGGTCCCCGTGAGCGCCCCACCGAGCCCCGAGCCGCGGGCGGACGGGGCGACGGCCAGCGTCTTGAGCACCACCCGGGATCTCCCCACGGGCGCCAGAGGGTCCGGAAAGGCGAAGACGTACCCGAGCGCCTCGTTCCCGTTCGTCGCCAGGAGGACGAGCGAGGGGTCCAGGAGGGGAAGCATCCGCTCGTACGTCGCGGCGAAGGGCGCGAAGGCGATCGGCGAGTAGAGGAGGTTGTCCGCGAACGCCTCGAGCGACAGCGCGTGGATCGCCCGAAGCTCGGCTTCGAGGCGCGCCGGATCGAGCGGACGCAGCCGCACCCCCGCGGGGAGAGGATCGGCCCCGATCGCCCCGGGACGGCGCACCAGGCGGCTCTCGTACTCCCATAGCGGCGCGAGGCCGGCGGCGGCGAAGTGCTCCGGGTACCCCGGCGGGTTCGTCGGCTCCGTCAGGAAGGGCGGCCCCGGGTCCCTCTTCGGGGGGCTGGGGAGGGCGAGGCGATAGCGGCCCCAGGTGCTTCCGTCGATCGGCCCCACCACCCGCGCCGGATCACTCTCCCCCAGAAGGTCGACTGCCCGGCGCAGCAGCTCCGTTCCCGCTTCCGCGTCGCGCGCGGCATACCAGCCGATCATCCCGGTGCGGCCCGGAGCCCGCGCCAGGCCGTCCGCGATCCCGGCGGCGAGGCGGGCGACCGGCTCCGTCCCGCGATAGGCGAGCAGGGCGCTCCACCCCGGCGCCGGTGCATCGTCCGTCCCGCCTCCGGGGTCCGCCCTCTCCCACGCCGGCGCAGGGACGGCGTCGGCGGGCAGGACCTCGACGCGCAGCGGCGCGCTCACGACGCGGATCCCCCGCGCCCCGCGCGGAGCGCCGCCGCGCCGAGCGCCACGGCGGAGGCGCCCACCGCCAGGGCCTGCAGGCGCACGTCCCAGCTCCCCTCCCGCGGCCAGACCCGCCAGCGGGAGGCGGACTCGTAGGCGGGGAGCGCCAGCGCCGGGAGGAGGACGACCACGGCCGCCCCCGCCGCGGAGAAGGGGCCGGGGAGCGCGAGCACCCCCGCCGGGACCACCGCCAGCGTCCCCAGCCCCCACGCCGCCAGCGAGCGGCGGAGGAGGGGGCGCTCCAGCCACGGCGTCCCCTCCAGGAAGACCCGGGTGAGGATCGCCAGATGGGCCGCCAGAGCCCCGACGTACGCCGGGTAGAACGGGTCGCCCCTGCCCAGGACGGGATGGCGGAGCTGCGTCTCCAGCAGATTGTTCGCCACCAGCAGCGCCCCCGGGACGACGGCCGTGTAGAAGGTCGCCAGAAGCTGGTACCGGGCGTTGGGATCGCCGCGCCGGTCGCGGGTGCGGCGGAGGACCACGAGGAGCGCCGCGAGCCCCGCGGCGGGAGCCGCCGTCCATGCAGGGCCGCCCAGGCTCCACGCGCCGTAGAAGAAGACGCTCGCCGCCAGCGTGCCGCTGAAGGTGAGGAACCGAAGGCGCCACGCGAGCGCCACCAGCGCGGCGAGGATCGCGAGCTGCGCCAGCAGCTGCAATCCGATGAACTCCGCCTCCTTGCCGGTCATCTTCACCAGCAGCAGGTAGGTGGCGAGCGGCACGACGAGATTGTCGTTCCCCCGCAGGCTGATCGCCTCGAAGAGGGTGACCAGTAGGGCGAGCTGCGCCGCGATCAACACGCTCTCCGCGCGGCCGAGCTCCGTCATCAGGAGGAGGGGGAGGTGCACGGCCAGGAAGGTGGCGAGCAGGAAGACCGCCGAGCCCTCGAGGCTCTTCCGGTCCGTCTCGACGGCGAAGGTGTGACGCCCGTACGAGGTCCCCACCAGCGCCGCGAGCGCGTCGGAGACCACCAGGGTGAGGAGGGAGATCAGATAGAAGGCCGGCTGCCGCCCCGCGAGCAGGAAGAGGAGGTAGACGGCGGCGGGGAAGTAGAGGCCCCCCTCGGACCGCCGCTCCACCCCGTGCACGCTCCCCAGCAGCCCGAGCCGCCGGGTGGCCAGGACGATCGCCGAGAAGGCCGCCCCGAGCCCCAGTACCGTCCAGTGCGAGCGGACGACCCAGGGGAGCGAGAGCGCGACGAGGCCGCCCCCGAGGTGCACCGCCTTCCGGGTCCACTCGGGACGCGGGTCGCCGAGCCGCTTCCAGAGCTCCGCCGCGGCGAAGACCGCGAGGAAGGCGGCGCCGACCGCCGCGGCGCCGAGGGCTTCGCGCGCCCAGAAGCTCACCCGGACCTCCGCCGACCGCTCGAGTCGGCTACACCGCGGCCCTTCATCCCGGGAGGCCCCGGACCGATGCGATCCTCCAGCGTCTCGATCAGCTCCAGGACCTCGAGGGGGACGAGCGCGGCGGACCCTCTACCCCGGCGGGTGAGGATGATCCGCTCTCCCCCGAACGCCGCCCGGCCGAGCAGCTCGGAGAAGCGGTCCCGCGCCTCCGCGCTCAGAACCTCGCTGCCGTCGTCCTTGGTCGCCATGAACTACCTCCGGAGTCACCGACGTGTACGAATCGGACGAACGGGTAAGACTGAAATCAATCCTCGAGATCCACCCGAGGTGCATCCCCGTCGGCGGCGGGCAGGTCGGGAGGGTCGCACGAGGGGACCCGGCCCATCGCGGAGGTGCCGATGATAGGGACTGTCCGACGCGTCGCCGCGCCGGCGGCGGGCGGTCCCCGCCGCAGTGCTGCTCAGCGTCATCGCGTCGGTGGTGGTGCGGCGACCTCGTCCACGCGCAGGGCCGAGTAGAACCAGGCGCGGTCCTCCCGGTAGAGGGCGGCCGCGAGGCCGTCGAGCGGCGCGACCCGGTGGCGCAGGGATGCCGGAGCTTCGCGCGGCGCGAGCATGTTCCAGTACACCAGCCGCGCCCCCGGCTCCGCCTTCTCCAGGAGGGCGGCGTACGCCGCGAGGTGCTCCTCCGGGTCCATGTACTCGAAGACGTCCGAGAGATTGAAGCCGTGGAAGCGCCCCGGCGCGCTCTCCACCCCGCCGAGGAGGGGACGCAGCCGGTCGAGCCGCGCGCGGATCTCTCCGCGGTGCTCGGGCCGGAGGTAGCGGGGCCGTGCCCCCGGCGGGTAGTTCCCCGTCATGATGTAGGCGAGGTAGGGGTTGTCGTGGGTGGGGAGCTCGGAAAGAGCGAACCGCGTGCGGGCGAGGATGCGCTCCCCCACCCTTCCCTCCACGTGCGCGAAGAGCGCGGGGTCGCGCCCCATCCGCCCCATCACCGCCCGCGAGAAGAAGAGGCGGAAGAGGAGCCGGTAGCGCGGCGTCTCCCAGCGCCGCGCGTACCAGGCGCGCCTCGCCTCCGGGTCCCGCGGCTCGCGCAGCCCCTCCATCGTGCCCCGCGAGTGCACCAGCGGGAGTACCCAGCGGCGGAAGGTCCGCAGGTACCGCTCGAACCGTCCCGCGTGGACGATCCCCCCCTCCACCTCCCGCGGGTGCGCGTCCCAGAAGGCGCGCGCCTCCGGCGGGAGGTCGCCGCGCAGGCGGCGGTACGCGTCCGCCCGGCCGCGGTGCGGCTCCACCCCGAGGAAGCCGGGGAGCTCCGAGTCGTCCAGGCGGCGGAAGGCGGCGACCCGCAGCTCCAGCGCCGCGAGCTGCGCCGGGTTGAGGTCCACCGCCACCACCTCGGCGGGGTCGAGGGTGAGGAGCGCCAGCGCGTTGTCACCCGCCGAGGCGACGGAGAGCAGCCTCCCGCCGCGCGCCACCGTCGCCAGCGCCGCGCAGAGCACGTCGGCGTCCTCCCACACGCTCGCGTAGCGGATCGCGTCCCATCGCACCCGCTCCCGCACCGTCCGCTCAGCCATCGGCGCTCCTCCTCACCTCCCCCGTGCGGCCGTCCATCTCCACCACCTCGCCGTCCGTCAGCGTCGCCATGAGCCCGGGGATGGAGACGACACAGGGGAGCCCCACCTCGCGTGCCACGATGGCCGAGTGGCTGAGCGGGCTGCCGCGCTCCACCAGCAGCCCGCGCGCCGCGGGGAAGAGGAGGGTCCAGCCGGGATCGGTGCGCTCCGCCACCAGGATGCGGCCGGCCAGGTCCCCCGCCTCGCGCGGGTCGCGCACCAGCCGCACGGGTGCGCGCACCACCCCCGGGCAGCAGCCGATCCCCCGCAGCGCAGCGCCCTCTGCGAGTGGGGCGGGGCGCGCCGTCTCCGCCACCCGCCAGCGTCCCAGCGACGGCGGCCCGAACGACTCGAAGCGCTCGGGCGGCGGCGCCTCCCGCTCGTACCCGTCCCATTCCGCCCGTCGCAGCTCCGCCAGCGCGGCGAGGTCGCCCACCGTCCCCGTCCCTTCCACGTGCGCGAAGACCTCTTCCACCGTGAGGAGGAAGACGTCGCGCCGGTCCGCCAGCACGCCGTCAAGGCGGAGGCGGTGCCCGAGGGCCAGGAAGATTCGGCGTACCGCGCCGAAGACGCGGGTGCGCTCGAAGCGGAGGTTCTCGCGGTCCCGCACCCGCGCCCGCGCGCTCCGCAGCGCCCTCGCGAAGAAGGGGCGGCGCCAGGCAGGGAGCGACTCCCTCACCACGGCCTCGGCGGCGCGGCGGACCTGCGCCTCCCGCCCCGGGTCGCGCTCCGGCAGCCCCCCCGCGCGGTACGAGCGAATCATCTGCAGGAGGAACGCGGGATCCTCGCCCAGCGCGACCGTCTCCAGCTTCAGCTCGTTCATGCAGCGGTCGCCGAATCGCCTCAGGTAGTCGTCCACCTCCCGCAGGAAGGTGCCGGCCGCGGCGTCGCCGCGGAGCGCCGTCCACAGCGCGCCGTCGTCCGGCTCGTGGGCGAAGGCGGCCGCGACGGCGGGAAAATCGTCCACCCGCCGCGCGAGCTCCATCACCCGCCGCGCCGGCTCGGTGGAGACGATCCCGCCCTCGCCGGTGAGCAGGTCGTTCACCAGGGTGGGCGGGGCGTCCGGAAGCCAGCGCTCGACCAGCCGCGAGAGCGTTCCGAACCAGACCATGGCGAAGAAGTCGTTGACGATCGGGGTCTGCCAGCGCCGCAGCAGCTCCTCCTCCAGCCGCCGGTAGAGGCCGAGCAACCGGTCCGCGTCCCAGCCCGCGAGGTCCTCGTCGGCGAGGGGGCGCAGCACCGCGTCCACGTGGGCGTGGAAGGACGGCACCGCGGTGGAGAGGCGTCGGCCCTCGCGGGTGAGGCGCCAGGCGGTGCGCGCCAGCCGCGCCGCGTCCTCCGCCTTCCCCCCGGTCTCCGCGAGGAACGCGTCGTCGAGCCGCTCCCTCACCCCCATCATCCGCTCCATGAAGCCGCGGTTGACCGAGAAGCCGGGGAGGAGCGCGAGCACGCGGTACCAGTTCAGGAGGTTGTAGTAGACTCGGCCCCGCACCAGCCCCAGCAGGTGCGCGAAGACGGCGCGGTTCCGCTCGATCGCGCGCTCCGGCACCCCCACCAGCGCGCAGAACTGCCGGTATACCTCCTCGTACAATCCCCGCGCGAAGCTGAAGGTGAGGGGGCTGGTGACGCCCGCGTAGCTCTCGACGATGTTGCTGTTGTCCCAGACGCGCCGCTCCCCCGTCCACGCTTCCTCCGTCGGGATCGCGGTGATCGGCCGTGCCTGCAGGAGGAGGAGGCGCCGCTCTCCCCCGTCGCCGCGCTCCACCGCCCACTCCACGTCCTGCGGCCCGCCGAGCGCCTCCCCGACCCGCCGCACGGAGAGCGCGAGGGCGCGGACCTCGGCCTCCGTCAGGGCCGGCGCATCGCGGAGCGCCTCCGGCACCTCCGCGCGCGCCGTGCCGCCGGAGGGGAGGAGTCGAAGCGCCTCCGGCTTGGCGGCCACCTCCGTCTCCACCCGCAGCACCTCGCCGGCGCCGGAGAGCTGCACGCGGTGGGTGTCGGCGTCCGCCTCGCCGGAGACGAGCGCTTCTCCGAGGCCGAGGACGGCGCTCACCACTACCACATCGCGCCGGCCGCTCACCGGGTCGGCGCCGAAAGCGACGCCCGCGGCTTCGGCGTCGACCATCGCCTGGACCACGACGCCCATCGGTACGAGGCCGCCGCCGTAGCGGAGCGCGTGCTCGTTGCAGGCCGAAGCCCACACCTCGCGCAGCGCGTCGGCCACCCCCTCGGCCCGCACCCCGAGACGCGTGTCGAACTGCCCGGCGAAGGAGGCCGCCGCGCCGTCCTCGGCGGAGGCGGAGGAGCGCACCGCGAGCAGCAGCCCCGAGAGCCCCGCCTCCTCCAGCCCCTGCCGCAGCGCCTCCACCAGCTCCGCCGGCAGCGGCATCTCCCGGACCCTGCGGCGCCACGCCTCGGCCGCCTCCGGCGTTCCGGGCGGGGTGAGCTCGGCCGGGAGAAGGGCGCGGAAGGTGTCCACCGGGACGACGATCCAGGGGGGGACGGCGGCCCCGGCGGCGGCGAGGCGCGCCAGGTTGTGGGCCTTCCCGCCCACCGACGCCGCGGGGGGCACCTTCCCGGCGCGGGGGACGACGACGAGAGGCTCCCGCTCGCCCGGCCTCACGCGAGCGCCCTCAGGAGGAGCTGCCCCACCCCGAGCAGCAGGTACAGGGCGATGGTCCAGAGGCCGCTCGCCGCCTCGATCGCCCTTCCCGCCCGGGCGGTGGGCGCGGCGAGGAAGGCGAGCGCCGGCGCCGCGACTCCGGCGGCGAGGGCGAGGAGGAGGGCGAGCTCGCCGCTCCCGCCGCCGATGGCGCGCAGGGCGAGCGCCGCGGTGGCGGCGGTGAGGACGAGCACGCCGAGCCAGACCGCCGGCGCGGCGCGCGACCCCCACGCCTTCGTGTACGTGTCCACCCCCTCGCGCTCCTCTCCGGGCACGCGGATCTTCCGCCCGATCTCGACCACCACGCCGTTGAGGAAGGTGAGCCCCAGGAAGAGGGCGAGCGCGGGCGGCGGCTCCGCGCCGGCCGCTAGCCAGTCGAGCCCGGTGGTATAGAGGTCGATGAGCGGCATGATCAGCATGTGGCTGACCAGGTAGAGGGCGGGCCGGGCGCGGAGCCACTCCGGGATGAAGAACTCGCGCGTCATCAGCGCCGCCCATCCCGCTACGAGCGCAAAAGGGAGAAGGAGCGCCGGCGCCACCAAGACGTTCAGCGCCAGCGCCGCGGCGAGCGCCGCGATCCCGACCCGCCTCAGCTCGGCCAGCGAGACAAGTCCGCGCGGGACGGGGAGCTCGGGGCGGAAGCGGCGGTCCGCCTCGCGGTCCTTGTGCTCGTCCAGGATGCGCAGACCGGCGAAGAAGACGAGAGCGGTGAAGGCGCCCACCCCGTAGCGGTCCCAGGGGATCCATCCCGGGGCGCCGCGCGCGAGTCGCGAGTAAGCGGCCGCGCTGGCGCCGAACACCGCCACCATCGGCAGGTAGGCGGCGAGCGGGAAGCGCTCGCGCTGATAGCGCCAGAGCCGCGCGCCGAGCCTCTCCCGGGCGGCGAGGGCGGTGCTCACCCGCCGCTCCCCCGACCGAGGCGCCGGTGCGCCCCCGCGAACTCGCCCGAGCAGAGGGCGCCGACGATGGAGATCTCCCCCGCCAGGGCGGTGGCGGCGCAGATCTCCGCCAGCCGTCCCGCCTTCCCCTCGCCGCGGCACCCGAGGATCGCGAGGCACTCCCGCGCCGTGGGGAGCCGCGTCCCTCCGCCGACGCTGCCGACGATCAGGTTGGGAAGGGTGACGGCGCAGTAGAGGTCCTCGCCGCGAGCCTCGAAGCGGGTGATGCCCACCGAGGCCTCGCTGACGCACGCCACGTCCTGCCCGGTGGCGAGGAAGAGCGCCGCGAGCCCGTTGGCGACATGCCCCGAGACGCCGATGGAGCCGCTCTGCACCCCGCCGACGAAGCTCATGCGCCAGTAGTCGCACATGCGCTCCGGGGTGGTCCGCAGGTATCGGCGGATGAAGCGGCCGGGGACCAGCGCCTCGGCGGTGACGCTGCGCCCGCGGGCGGCGAGGAAGCTCTGCGCGGTGGCCTTCTTGTCGCCCGAGAGGTTGGCCTCCAGGAACCAGTAGGTCGGCACGACCGGCGTGCTCCTCAGGATCTCCTCGCAGATCGCGGCGGTACAGAAGGTGACCATGTTCTGGCCCGCCGCGTCGCCCGTGTGGAAGGAGAAGATGAGGTAGACGTGGTTTCCCTCCACGAGGGTCGCCATGTCGAGCAGGCGCGCGTGGCCGGAGCTGCGGCGGGTGGTTTCCCGGAAGCTCCCCATCCGCTCGTTGGCCCAGAGGGCGAAGTGGGCGGCGTCGGCGAGGTGGTCGAAGGCGAACCCGGGGGCGCGCTGTACCTGCTCCGCCCCCAGCAGGCAGGTGGCCCCACCGGCGCGGGAGACGATCCGCGCGCCGCGGTCGTAGCTGGCGACCAGCGCCCCTTCCGAGGTGGCGAGGGGGACGTAGACGTCGCCCTTCGCTTCGAGGCCGTTGACCCGCAGCGGGCCGATCAGCCCGACGGGGACCATCGCCATCCCGACGTACTGCTCCACGTTGCCGCGGAGGCTCGAGGGGTCGGGGTGGCCGGCGCGGCCGGAGAGCCACTCCGCCTCCACGCCGCGGGAGCGGAGCAGCCGGAGGCGCTCCTCCTGCGCCTCCCGGCTCCAGTCGAGTGGCCGGGGGACGCGGGGCGGCAGCGGCCGGTCGGCGGGTGGCACGGCGGCGAGACGGCCCTTGAGCGCCTCCCGGTCGTGGTCTCCGGTGCGCCGGGCCAGGATCTCGCGGGCGCGCTCTCCGGGAATCGGCATGGGCGGTACGTTGCGGAAGCGGGAAACGGGCCGGCGCAGCGGGCGCCGGAACGACCCGGATGATACCCGCGGGGGGTCCGGAAGTGCATCCGCCGCCTGGCCGGATCCGGTGCGGTGCGGCTCGACAGCGGGCGCCGCGGGTACCACTTTACGCGGCCGGGGCCGGGGCCGGGGCCGGGGCCGGGGCCGGGGCCGGGGCCGGGGCCGGGGCCGGGGCCGGGGCCGGGAGGCGGCGGGAGGCGGCGCGAACCAGGACGCGGACGAAGCGAGATGCAGCCGAGCGGAGAGACGGCGGGGCGGACGCAGGCGGAGATCGACGAAGTGCGCGCCGCGCGGGGCGGGCCCTGGCCCGCGATCCGCTGGATCCACCGGCGGCGCCCGATCCTGACGGCGGCGCTGGTGCTCGCGGCGCCGCTCCACACCCTGCTCACCGGCGAAAGCGCGGCGAGCTTGCTCGAGCCGCGCGCCCATTGGCGCTTCGTCGTCCCCTGGCTGCTGATGCTGGTGGGGGTCACGATCCGCGTCTGGGGTTCGGGCAACCTGCGGAAGAATCGGGAGATCACGCGCACGGGCGTCTACCAGCTGGTGCGCCACCCGCTCTACACCGGCAGCCTCTGCGGCTTCCTGGCCTTCTTCGTCACCGCCGGGGACCTGGGGCTGGGGATCGCGCTCTTCGTGGCGCTCGTGGGGCTGGTGTACTACCCGACCATGATGGGCGAGGAAGAGTACCTGGCGCTCCGGTTCCCCGTGCAGGCGGAGCGACGCGAGCGGCTCCCCCGCCTCCTCCCCAATCCCCTCCGGCTCCCCGCCGCGCTCGCCAACGACCGCTTCAGCCTCCGCTCCGCCTACTCCAACCTGGGGCTGCGCAGTCTCTGGCTCCTCCTGCTCCTCCCCCTCTTCCTGGAGGTCCTCCGCTGGGCGGACGGGAGATGAAACGACGAATCGATTGCACGCTGGATAGGTCGTCGACCTGTCTTCCGCGCCGACGCTTGCTCCAGCTCTATCGTGATCGAGGCAACCTCTAGAGCCAGTGACTTGGCGACATCATCATCACCTTTCGCCGCGCATGCCGGGACGGGAGGAAGTACGTCAGCCAGCCGCCGCCGATTCCCGCCAGGGCGCCGATTCCTGCCCCTACGACTCCAATCCACCCCTCGTTCATCGTTTGCGCGCATCGATCCGGCCGCCTGCTCTGATCTCGTCGTCGCTGTTCATCCCCTCGGTGCCCGGCAGGCTCAGCCGGAAGGTGCTTCCCTTCCCCGGCGAGGACTCCACCTCCAGGCGGCCGCCGAGGCGCTCGGCGAGGCGGCGGGAGATGGGGAGGCCGAGGCCGGTGCCCTCGGCGGTGTCCTCGGCCCGCAGCTGCACGAACTCCTCGAAGATCCGCTCCTGCTGCTCCTGCGGGATCCCTATCCCGTGGTCCGTCACCTCGAGCGCCAGCCCGCCCCCCGGCTCCCCGTCGCAGCGGATCTCCACGGGCCGTCCGTTCCCGAACTTCGCGGCGTTCGAGATCAGGTTCAGCAGGATCTGCCGCACGTGCCGCGGATCGGTGTGGAGGGTGGCTTCGCACGTCTCCGGCACGAGCCGAAGCTCCGAGCCGTGGCGCCGCGCCAGCGGCTCGGCGGTGACGGCCAGGTCGTCGAGGAGCGCCCGGACGGCGACGGGCTCCGGGTTCACCATCACCTTCCCCGCCTCCAGTCGGGAGATGTCGAGCACGTCGCTGACGATCTCGAGCAGGTGGCGCGCCGCGCGCTGCGAGCGCTCGATCCCCTCGCGCTGCTTCGTCTCCAGCGTTCCGTAGATCCCGCCGAGGATGAGGTCGTTGTAGCCGATGACGGCGTTGATCGGGGTGCGCAGCTCGTGGCTCATCGCCGCATAGAAGCGGTTGCGCGTGGCCAGCGCCTCCTCCAGCTCGACGGTCCGCTCGCGCAGCTCCTCGTTGAGCACCTCCAGCTCCATCGCCTGCGCCTCCAGCTGCTCCTGCGCGCGGCGCCGGTCGGTGATGTCGAGGACCACGGCGATGAATACGGCGGGCGACTCGGAGCGGGCGAGCTGCAGCCTCACCTCGACCGGATAGAAGGAGCCGTCGGCGCGACGGAACACCGATTCGAAGATGAGTTGCTCCTCGAGGCGCTCCCGCAGCGGCTCCAGAAGCCGCGCGAAGGTGGCGGGCGTCTGCTCCGGCAGGAGGTCCACGGGCGTGAGCCGGTGCAGCTCACCCAGCGAGCGCCCCAGGTTGTCCTGCGCCCCCTTGCTGACGAGCACGAAGCGGAGCGACTCCGCGTCGAAGATGTAGATTTCGTTCCAGGAGCTCTCCAGGATCCGCCCCAGGCGAGTGGAGGCCTGTTCGTGCCGCCGGCGCTCGGTCACGTCGCGGAAGACCACCGCGACGCCGCCGGTCGGCGACGGATGCACCTCGCCCTCGAAGATCCGGCCCGCCAGCTCCGGGTCCTCGAGGGAAGCCTCGCGGATCGTCTCCGGCTTCCGCGACGCCATCACCCGGCGGTACACGGCCATCCGCTCCGCGGGGGGCTCGGGAAGATCCACCCCGACCACCTTGCCCATTATGTCGTCGCGGCGGGTATGGAGCAGCCGCTCCGCTCCCTGGTTGACGAAGAGGATGCGCCAGTCCCGATCGACGATCAGGATCCCGTCGCTCAGCGCGTCGAGGAGCCAGCCGCCGGGAACGTCGGAAGCGGGGGAAAGCGAAGCATCCATGATCCTTCGGAACGGCGGATACGGGCGAGTCCGCGCTTCCCGGGCGCGGACGGGATCCGAGGCCGAATCGACCACGCGGCCGCAGGTCGCGTGCCGCGGCCAGCGGGGTAACCAGGTGACAAGGTGACGGGGGCGGGCAGCCGTTTGCGGTGCCGGCCCCAGGGCTCAGGGCGGTGGGCGACTGAAGTCGCTGCGGTTTCAACCGCCTGACACCGCTCCGCCTCCGCCTGGAGAGCCGCAGCGCCCGCGAGTGCCCGTGGGTGCGGACGCTCCGGATCCAGATCCTCCGCGGTCGATCCCGTCCCCCGTCACCAGCTGAAGCGGCTGCTGAGGCTGGGGCTGAGCGGGTTGACCACCAGCTCGCAGTACGGGTCGTCCGTCGCCCGGCAGCGGGTCTCCACCGCGCGGTAGCTCGACGGGCTGCGGAAGAGTTGGTTGTAGAGCGAGGTCGTCAGCTCCGGACGGCCGGACATGTCCCCCACGTAGACGAGGTTCATGACCGCGCCCGCCGCGCCCCGGGCGAGGTAGCAGCGCGGAACCTCGGAGCGGCCCAGAAAGCGCCGGTAGCCCAGAGCTTCGTAGCCGTCGTACACTCGGATCGAGAGCCGCTCTCCGGGCTGCAGGGCGTGCACCCGCCACGTCCCCCACCCCAGGGAGTTGATCACCGCCACCAGCGCGTGCACCCAGTCCTCGCGCGAGCCGAGCATCGGCGCCACCCGTTCGTGCCACTCTCGCGAGCCGAGGATCCCGCCGAAGGAGTGGAAGGCGCAGACATGTCCCGCCTCGGTCAGGACGATGGCGGCCAGATTGGTGAACTTCTTCCCCATCACCCGGGGAATCTCCTGCTCGAAGCGGAAGGAGACTCTGCTGTATAGGTCTCCCCAGAGCCGGGTGAGCGAGGCGCCGAACGCCTCGATGCGTCCGGAGACGTCGCCTCCCAACGGGCCGGTGAAGAGCGCGGCCGCGATCTCGTGCTCGTCCACCGTCGAGAGAACCGGTTCCGGCGGCGCGGCCAGCGAAGGCGCCACGTAGAGCTCGCCGTCGTGCAGGTCCAGGGGATCACCGACCGGCACCGCCACCAGGCGGCAGAGGGTCGAGCCGCGGGCGCCGCACTCCTTCTCGCTGATCCGGTACGACCTCTCGTAGACCGCGGCGAGCGCCCCCCGCAGGTAACCGGCGGGGATGAGGCAGACGGGGCGGCCGGGGCTTCCGTAGCGCTGTATCCACCCCCTCGCGAAGTGCGAATCCGATACCGTCGCCTCGCCGCCCTCGGCGCTCACCCCGAAGAGGTCGAGCAGCCCGAGCCCGCTGTCGCGGAAGAGGCCGGAGGCGGCGCGCAGCCGCTCCGAGGGGCTCCGCGCTCCCCAGTCGGGGGTCTCGGTCAGGTGCCGGTAGACCACCTCCGCCGCGGCACGCTCGAGGATCCCCCGCGAGTCGATCCGGTCGGCCTCCAGGACCGCGTGCTGGAGCGCCGCGTTGTACTGCTGGAAGTGGAGGACCCGCGGGCGCTCGGTCGTTCGCGTCGCGCCGGCGTGCTCCAGCTCCGCCCCAATGATCGCCATTTTACCTCCTTGGAAGTCGGCATCGGCCCCGCCTCCTTGCGGGTCTTCGAGACGAGGGGATCGTCCCTCCGGTGAAGGAAAAGGTCGGCCGCGGGGAGATGAACCTTGAGTGGCGGGAGCGGGCGGGACCCCGTTCCGAGGCGTCGGCCGCGAAGTACGCGAACGCCCTCCCCCGCGCGTCGGGGGAGGGCGTTCCGGCGGGAGGGAGATCCGAACTTCCTACCGCTGCCGCTGGCTCGTGGTCGGGCGCGCCCCCTCGGCGTCCACTCCGGCGTCCAGATCGTTCCAGTTGAGGATGGCGTTGAATCCCAGGAAGAAGGTCCCCTGGGTCTGCCAGCGCCAGAACGGGCGGATGGCGAACATCACCACGTGCCCCTCGCCGAGCGGCGCGTCCACCACCTGCGCCCGGCCGGAGAGGTACTGCCCTCCGGCGAGCGTCCCCGAGAGGAGCATGTCGTTCGGGTTGCTCGGGAAGCTCATCACCACCCTCGGGCGCGACTGGTCCAGGTCGATTCCGAAGGCGCGCATCATCTGGCGCAGCGCCCCGATCTCGTCGCGCGGCGTCGGTGGGGCGGCGGTCGAGTCCTCCTCCCACGGGGAGAGGTGCACCGGCGTCGCCATCGGGGTGGTGTTCTGCCCCACGCCCGGGATTCCGCTCCCGCCGCCCAGGAAGGCCAGCAGCTCCGCCGGGATCCCGCTCGAGCCGGCGTTCAGCACCGGGTCCTGATTGAAGTACACGGGGAGCTGCCCGCCCGCGTAGCCGTAGGCGATCGGGCTCGCCGGGTCGGAGATGATCCCCCGCATGATCGAGCCGCGCGCGAAGAGCTGCGACGGGTTCTCCACCGTGACGCCCGGGGTGACGCCGTACTCGGGCAGGATGGTGGCGGTGGAGCCCTCCACGAGGAGGGTTCCGCCCTGCTGCACGAACTTCACCAGCTCCATCAGCCCCTCCGATCCCATCCCGCCGCGGATGTCGTCGCTCTGGTCGAGCGCGCCTAAGTTCGGCGTGGACTCGGTCCTCCCCTTCTCGACCGACCGCTTGTTCTTGAGCCAGTAGTTCTCGAGGTACAGCTCGCGGTTCTTCGCCACGTGGTCGAGCACCAGGAGGAGCGCCGACTGCTGGATGTTGACGTTGTTACGCGGTCCCCACTGGATGCTCGGAAGCGGCGGGTTCGGGCGGAACCATTCGCGGCTGGTGGTGGTCGCTCCGGGCCGCACCTCGTAGTTGTCGGGGCCGTAGCTCTGCACCTCGTAGAAGCGCCCGATCGCGTTGTGCGAATGGGCGATGAAGAACATGTAGTTGGGCACCCATCCGTCGTAGAAGCCATACGTCCACACGCCGGGGACGCCGCGCTTCGTCATCTCCATGACCTCGGTCTTGGCCAGCAACCACCACTCGTCGGTGGTGATCGGGTCGAGCGCCTCGTTACAGGGGCCCGTGCCGGTGGAGGCGTAGAGGTAGGTCTGCGCCTCGTGCAGGTCGTGCATGATCGTGGGCGTCCACTCGAGGAAGAAGCGCGTCACGTTGCGCGTCAGCGCGAGGAACTGCCCCATCCCGTCGCGGTTGTTGTCGTGGGCCACGTACTTGCCCCAGTACATCAGGGGCAGCCGCTGCGCCCCCTCCGGACGCGACTTGTTGAAGTAGTAGGTGTCCACCTGCTTCTCCCGCCCGTCCACCTCGATCACGGGGTGATGAAGGTGATGACGTTCTCGCGTATGCCCTCCACGAGAGGGGTTTCCTCCACGGCGAGGCGGTAGGCGAGCTCCATCACCATCTCGGGGCCGCCGTTCTCCGGCGAGTGGATCCCGGTGGTGATCCAGTAGATGGGCTTCGCCGTGCCGATGAGGCGCCGCGCCTCCTCCTCGCTCGTCTTCCGCGGGTCGGTGAGGGCGCCGAGCATCGCCTTGTAGGCGTCGAGCCGCCGGATCGTCTCCTCGTCGGCGACGGCGAGTACGATCATGTCGCGCCCCTCCTCCGTCTGCCCGATGCGCCAGACCTTCACGCGCTCCGAGGCCTGGTCGAGAGCGTCGAAGTAGCGGTGGATATCGCGCGCTTAGGTGAGCTCGCCGGGGGTGCCGACGATGCGGCCGAAGAAGGCGAGCGGCGTGGGGACGGTGGCGGACGCCGGGAGGTGGTCCACGAGCTCGGTGCTGATGCGCGGGTCCTGCAGGTACTCACGGATCTTGCTCGTGTACGCTTCGTCGATCGGCTGCTGCGCGGCCGCGGGCGCGGAAGCCAGCGCACAGGCCGCGAGGAAGGCGGCGGTGAGCCGTCGCGGGCGACGGGTTCTCGGGGGCATCGAGGCTCCTTCGGGTGACGGGAGAATCCGCGGGCGCGGAGATCGAGGTCGTCCTGGGGCCGGGTGGAGCAGGAAGGGCCGGAGGGGCGGCCCCGGGGGCAATGTAGGACCGGAGCCCGGGACTGTCCCGAAACCTCGGCCCGGCTGGCACGAGAGCCCGGGCACACCGGCTTTCCGTGCCTGTGCGCTGGCTTCCGCCGTCCGGCGCCGCGCCGGGCTCTCGGCCCCGTCTCCTCGTCGGGCGGAGAGACAGCGCGGAAGGGTGGCGATCCCGCCGCGCACGGCCCTTGCAACACGCACCTTGAACGGGCGGGAAGGAGGCCCGATCGAGCAATCGCCTTCGTGGGATGGGCAATGGAGTCCAGAGAATACGACGTCGAGGTGGCCCATCGGCAGCGGGCGATCTACCGGGTGAGCGCGGCCGACCGCGAGGAGGCCGAGCGAGCCGCGGTGGAGCGCTGGCAGCAGGGGGAGCCGAGCGCTTTCCCGGGGCTCGAGTGGTGCGAGCTCGACTCCGTCCATGCCCGGGAGGCGTACGACCCCGAGCGAGGGGACCAGGACGCGGAGCTGGTGCTCCGCTTCCTGCGCGAGCGCGAGCGCCTGATCCTTCGGTTGGGCGGGGGGCCGCACTCGACCCGGAACGACGCCATCTCGGCCGCCCAGGTGGCTTCGGACCTGGGTTGGAACCGCCGCGGTACCCCCGGCGGGCCCGACGTGGTCCGCGCCACGGCCGCTCTGGAGCGGCTCTGCGAACTGCGCCGGGTGGTGTGCTTCGAGCGTCCGCGCGTCCGCGTGGGCGAGCGCGGCGAGATTCGGCTCTACTGCACGCCCGAGTACCTGGAGCGGTTGGCCTCGTCCAACCTGGAGGGCGTGGAGCGCCAGGCCGTCTGAATCATCCGCGCGACATCCTCCCGCGGCCGCTTTCTTCCGTCCTCGTCCCTCGTCGCCTCCATCCGCACATTCATGGGGAGGAGTAGAGTGCCCGACGCCCCCGAGGATTCCACGCCCGCCGATGCTTCCCCCGAGCTCCGGATCGAGCTCGCCGGCCGGCCGCTCTCCGTCCGGATCCGGCGCGAAGGCCGAGTCCGCTCGCCGCATACCGGCCGCGAGCTGAGGGAGCTGCACAGCTGGATCTCGATCTCCGAGCCGGATAAGAGCGCGTGGCTCGCCGGTGCCCTGCGCGGCCATTCCGACGAGGTCATCCTCTCCACCGACGGCGCCGGCGAGCCCTCGGGGAGGTGGCTCGTCTCGTGGAACTCGTACGCCGAGTCCGCGGGCCTGCACACCTACACGCTGATCCTGCGGGAGCGGGAGGAGCTCTCGCTCGAGGCGCTCCTCCTCGGCGAGCTGGAGCTGCACCCCTACGAGTACCGCGAGCAGATGGTGGGCGACGGTCTCGCCATCTGGATGAAGCTGGTGGGGACGGAGGAGGACCTGGAAGCACTCCGCGCGCGTGTCGGCGGGCGCGAGGCCTTCACCGTCGTCCGTCGCGGGATCCAGGACGAGCCGCGCGAGATGACGCTCGGCGTCGCCGAGTGGTCCGTCTTCGAGGACCGCATCAAGTACCGCCTGGTGTTGGTGGACGCGGAGATGAACGAGGAGATGTGCCTGGAGCTGGCGCGCATCGAGGAGGAGAACAGCCGCGCCGCGCTGGGCTACTACGAGAACTTCGTGGAGCGGCTGGCGGAGCTGCTGGTGCAGCGAGGGGTGCTCCGGGCGGTGGAGCTGCGCGCCGTGCGGGACGCCGCGCGGGCGTCGCAGGGCACGAGCCGGCGCGAGCTCTGGCGCGTCCCCGACGTGGACGCCCTACGGTGATCCGCGCGGCGCGCCCCGACCCGCCGGCACTCTCCCGGAGCTCGAGCTACGAGTACCCGACCTTCAGCTGGAAGGAGGGATCGCTCCCGCGGTCCGGGGTTTCCGTCTCAGTTGACGAGGCGAGCCTTCCGGTGCGGAAGGCGCGCCTCGGCGCGCGCCCGAAGGTGGGCCAGCGCTCGCCGGGGGCGAAGCCGCCGCACGCCGGCGCGCACCAGCACCGGGAGCGCCGCGAGCCAGAGCAGAGCCGCGACGACGGCTACCAGGTGCAGGATGAAACGATCCGCGGAGTCCCGCGGCACCCGTTCTCGGGCGCGTGCACGGCGCAGCTCCGCGGCGCAGGCGAGATAGAACGCGGCCGCGACCGCGAGGTAGGCAAGCAGGACCGGCATCGCTCGATGTCCAGGCAGAGAGTCGCAGGAGGCCCCCGGCGGACCGTCCTACGGGTAAGGATCGGCACATCGGCTCCTACGGAGAATACGACCGAGCGCTCCATTCTCTGACATTCGGGAGTCCGCGCGGGCCCCGCGATCCTTTCCGGCGAAGCGGGGTAAGAGGGGTCACGTCGTGGGCGGCAGACTCGCGTATGAGCCTGCCGTCGTCCTTTTTCTCCGGGGACGGACCGCAGGTCGTGGAACGTCGCATCCCGCAGCTTACAGCATCCTAGATGTCCTTCGATTCTCTCGGTATCCATCCCGCACCCCTCGCCGGGGTCCGGGACCTCGGCTTCACCCGTCCCACTCCGATCCAGGAGCAGGCGATCCCGCCCGCGGTGGCGGGGCGAGACCTGCTGGCGTGCGCGATGACGGGGAGCGGCAAGACCGCCGCTTTCCTCCTCCCGATCCTGCACCGACTGATGGACCGGCCGCGGGGCAGGACGCGGGCGCTCATCCTCTCTCCGACGCGCGAGCTGGCGGCGCAGATCCACGAGCATTTCGAGGCGCTCGCGGCTCACACGGGGATCAAGGGCGCCTCGATCTTCGGCGGCGTCGGCATGCGCCCGCAGGAGGAGGCCTTCCGCCGCGGCGTGGACGTCATTGTCGCCACCCCGGGCCGTCTCCTCGACCACCTCCAGTACCCGTATGCGCGCCTGAACGACGTCGAGGTGCTGGTGCTCGACGAGGCCGACCGGATGCTCGACATGGGCTTCCTGCCGGACATCCGCCGCGTGCTCAGACACGTGCCGGCCCAGCGGCAGACGCTCTTCTTCAGCGCCACCATGCCGGCCCCGATCGCCAGGCTCTCCCGCGAGATGCTGCGCGATCCGGCGAACGTGAATCTCGAGCGCAAGGCGGCTCCGGCGGTGGGCATCACCCAGGCGCTCTACCCCGTCCCGCAGGAGCTGAAGGCGGCGCTCTTCGTGGAGCTGCTGAGGCGCGGCGAGGTGGGGAACGTGATCGCCTTCTGCCGCACCAAGCACCGCTCCAACCGGCTGGCCGAGTACCTCGACAAGCACGGCGTCCCGAACGCGCGCATCCACGGCAACCGCAGCCAGTCTGCCCGTACCGAGGCGCTGGCGGGCTTCAAGAGCGGGAAGTACCGCGTCCTGGTGGCGACCGACATCGTCGCCCGGGGGATCGACGTGGAGGCGCTGGAGCACGTGGTGAACTTCGACGTGCCGAACCAGCCGGAGGACTACATCCACCGCGTCGGCCGGACGGCCCGCGCCGAGGCCACGGGCGACGCGTACACCCTGGTCTCGCCCGAGGAGGAGAAAGACCTGCGCGACATCGAGCGCGCGATCGGGAAGTCGCTCCCGCGCGTGAAGGTCGAGGGCTTCGACTACTCAGCGCGGCCGCGGGAGCGCTTCGAGATCCCGATCGGCGAGCGGATCGCCGAGATCCGCCGCCGCAAGGCGGAGGACCGCCAGCGCTCCCGCGCCAAGGCCGAGGCGAAGGCGCAGCGGCAGGCGGAGGAGGAGGCGCGGCGCGGGAGCAAGGACGAGAGGCGGGGGGGCTCGTCCGGCCCGCGCCGCGGCGGAGGCGACGCGAAGCGGGAGCCCGCCATGGCGGGGGGCGCCAACCGCCGCCGGCGCGCCGGCCGCGGGCGCGGAAGCAGCGGCGCCTGACGCCGGCGCCGGGACCCGGCAGGTCCGAGAGCGCGCCGCGGCTCCCCTCTGCGGAGAGCCGCGGCGTGGCACGTGCAGGATGGAACGCCGCCGACTTCCCACCCGAATCCGCCGAGGAAAGCATGAGCGAGAAGAACCGTCCCCGCCCGCGAGGCGAGCGCCCCGGCCGGCCTTCGACCGGGGCGTCGTCCCGTCCCGCCGCGGGCACCGGGCCGCGCCCCGGCCGCCCCCGCGGCCCCGACGCCGACGGTCTGCTGGAGATGGCCGACGAGCTGGAGGAGCATGGGCGGGACCTGATCCGCCACGCCCGCCAGCTGCAGCGCATGGCGCAGGCGATGGAGACCGGCGAGCGCGGGAGCCGTCCCACCGCCCGGCCGCCGCGCGCCTCCGGCGGAGGAGAGGAGCGCCCGCGTCGGCGCCCGCCCGAAGAGGGCCGTGCCCCACGCGCTTCCGGCGGCGGGGAGGAGCGCCCGCGTCGGCGCCCGCCCGAAGAAGGCCGTGCCCCACGCGCTTCCGGCGGCGGAGAGGAGCGCCCACGGAAACGTCCCCCGGGAGAGGGCCGCGCCCCGCGTCCGGAAGGTCCGCCGGAGTGGGCTCCGCAGGGGAAGCGCCGCCGCTCCTAGCGGCTCGGGCGGCGGTTCTTGACGTCCCGCCTCCGAGACGCCACCCTCATGCTTCGGACGCTCACGCCCCTCCCTGAATCCGAGAGCCACCCTTGAGCACGAAACGGATCCCAGCCCCGGATGCGGACGAGTACGCGCCCTTCTACGCCGGCTACGTGGCCCAGGTCCGCGAGCGCGACCCGGTCGGGGTGCTCGAGCGGCAGGTGCCCGTCCTCCACGCCGCCGCCGCCGGGATGACGGACGGCGAGGCGCTTGAACGCTACGCGCCCGGCAAGTGGAGCATCAAGCAGGTGCTGGGACACCTCGGCGACACGGAGCGGGTGTTCTCCTACCGCCTGCTTCGCATCGCACGAGGAGACGATACGCCCCTGGCCGGGTTCGACGAGAACGACTTCGTCGCCGCGGGCGGATTCGAGGAGCGCTCCGTCCCGTCGTTGCTGCGGGAGCTGGACGTGGTCCGCGCTTCCACCCTGCAACTGGTGGACAACCTCCCGCCGGAGGCGTGGCCGCGGCGTGGAACGGCGAACGGGATCGGGATCAGCGCCGGCGCCATCCTCTACATCGTCGCCGGCCACATGGAGCACCACTTCGCGATCCTTCGCGAGCGCTACGGCCTCGCCCTTCCCCACGTGGAGGCGCCGCGGGCATGAAGAGCGCGCCGCGTGACCGAGACCGATCAAGAAGAGATCGAAGGTTGATCGCCAGGAAAAGGCAGCTGCTTACGATTGTTTCCGTTTCGTGAGGAAACCCCAACCGCTGCGTCCGACCGAGACGCCGCCCCGCGCTACGGGATCTCCGCCGCCTTCACCACCACCAGGACGATTCCGTCCACCAGATCCCCGTCGTCTGTGGCACGGATTTGGATCTCTTGCTCGGCGGGATGGACCAGTCCGAGCGAGCCCAGCTGAGCGGGATCGATCGCGAGGCCGTACCGGCCCGGTGGGATCGCCATCATGTAGAAGGTCCCGTCGCCGAAGATCGGCGCCTCGCCCTCATATCCGCCATCGAGGCTACGAACTCGGATGGTGAGGCCGGAAACGGGTTCCGTACTCCCATCCGGCTGGAGATGGAGGACCTTTCCCTCGATGATTCCCCCGGGGTACACGGGAATGTCGATCCGCTTGTACTGGTTGGGGTCGGTGATCAGCGAAAACGAGCGCAGGCTGGGGGTCCACAGCGGATGTGTGATGCCGCTGGGGTCGATCGTCGCGCTGTACCGATGGTAGGGGAGCAGATTGTCGACGCGGATGTGACCGGCCGCCGTCCGCCGAGAAGCGATGGACTCGCGGAACTCCACGTTCCCGCCCTGAACCAGCCGCTCGCCGGCGTCGAACAGCCCATCGCCGTCCTCGTCGAGGAAGAAGCGGAACGCGGCGCCGGCGCGTCCCACCATTTCTTCCGTGGACAGGCTCGGACCGCCGGTGTACGGGTCACGGCCGACTGCTCCGCGAATACTCTGCGCGAAGCTGCTTTCCGACGTCTGCCGTGCGAGCGTAGTAGTCCAGCGGCTGCTCGGCAGATTGATTTCAGAGCGGAGCTCGATCCGGTTCGTCCCGGTAATCGCATCGTGTCGGGCGGAAAGAGAGATCCAAGTCGTCCGAGTGACGCCTCTGGCGAGATCAAGGCTCAGGTCACGGATTCTTCCATCGTGTGCCGCACCGATGCGACCGCTCATGAGGAGCCCACGCAGCGGCGCCAGGCCGGTGGAGTGGTCCCAGGCATAGAAAGCGCCCGCCTCGACTCGATTTTTCGGGTCCTCGCCGGAAGAGAGCGCCGTTCCGTACTCGCTGGCGCCGTAACCGAGCGAGGCTCGCAGACGACCAAGGCTTACCAGCAGATCGGAAGCGATGTCGTAGCTCCACTCCCGCCGATCGTCCGAGTAGGCGCGTCCGCGGAGATGAAGGTTGAGCGACGTGCCGCCTAGCCGAACCGGGAGATACGCCCGAGAGTGGAGTTCCTGCGGCTCGCCGCGGCTCCGGTCGATCCAGCTCTCCCCGTTTCGAGTATAACTCACGTCGAACTGGGCGGACGAGGGGAAGATCGCTCGGAAGGTGCCGCGGAAGTACGCCCCGGGAGCGAGCTCCAAACCCACGGAATGCGCATCGAAAAGCCGGATCGAGAGGGCATCGTAGACCAGCGGCCGTTGGTCGAATGCCCCCACCTGCTCGACGCCGAGACTATTGGTGATCCAGTGCGTCAGCCCGTACCGCAGCTCTCCGTGGAGGAGGGACTCGGGTCGGTCGACGAGTCGGCCCGCGTCGATGGTGTAATCGAGCCGCCCAGCGGGGACGAAAGCGAAGGGAACATACAGCTGTCGCTGCTCCCTGACGAGCTCGCCGCCCGGACCGTGGTACAGCAGGGTGACCGAGGAGCCGCCGTAGCGGGTGGGCGTCCTGAACTCGAAGCGCCCGGTCGGATCGACGGGCGCATAGTCGACCAGCTCGCCGTCCAGATAGAGCTCGACGTCCCAGCCTGCTTCGGTGCGCCCGGTGATCACATGCGATCCGAAGGTGGCTCTCGGGTTGACTGGCTCGTTGGTCAGGCGCAGACCCGTGAACTGCTGGCCGCTGACGCCACCCGGCAGCGTACCCAGGATCGCCTGCGTTACGAGCCGGCGATCCTCATCCAGCACGTACCGCCAGCGGGGCTTGATCAGGGACGGTTGATGGTCACCGTTCCCGTACGTGCCGTAGACCCCTGCCTGCAGGTCGCCGCCCAGGAGCTCCGATCCTCCGCTGAAGTTGTACACGAGGACTGGGCTGCCGCTCTCGGCGAAGCGCCCGGACAGCGCGTACTGCAGCATGCCCCCACCGAGGAGGTGCCGGTCCCGGCCGAAGCGGAGCGGCTCCGGCGGAAGGAGCAGTCGCGGAGTCGCGCGTACCCGCCTGGTCTCGCGTGAGAGGCGGCGCGCGATCGGCGGAGGCTCGGTCGAGCGCAGGATGACCGACAGCTCGGCGAAATCGAGATCAGCCGTGATCCCGAACAGCTCGCCCCAGAGCTCGGGGCGCAGATAGATTTCCTCCGAGCGTGTGATCAGGTCGAGCGCTGCGAGCGGGCGCGGGCCAGAAGGGACGTAGGCCAGGCGCTCGCCGACATCCACCCGGAACGAGCGCGTGGGCTCTCCCCAGGCGGCGCTCAGTATTCCCTGGCTCGCATCGATCTGATGGGTGATCTCCAGCCGGCCCAGGATCTCGCCGGCTGGCAGGTAAACGACGCCGTTCTGGTAGAGGGCCGTCACGACGACGTCGACGATACCCGGGAACCGGACCGAAAGATACGCCTCCTCGGGAACGCTGCGAGCCGGGGCTGGCTGAAAGGCCACGGCCGTCTGCTGCGCGCTCGCGCTCGCCACAGAGCTGACCAGCAACGCGAGAGCCGAAGCTGTCCGAGCGCGAGGGGTCACGGGAGCTCGATCGGATAGCGCAGGTGGACGGGGCTGATGCGCAGCAGATCGGCCGCCGGGATGTCGTTTCGCTCGGAAGTGATCGAAAGCTCCGCGTGGTATGAGCCGCTCGGGAGATCGCGTCGGTCGAGCACCAGCACGGCGGTCAGCGCCGTGTACACCGCGACGCCGCGCACGACCTCCCCCACCCGCCGGCCGCGGTCGTCGTACAGCGACATCTTCACCGTGCCCAGGAAGGGCGAGTTCCCGGATCGCTGCATGGGGAGCTGCAGTCGCAGTGTCTCGGTATCCGCCGCGACCGTAGCTTCTCCCGGCTCCACCGCGGTCCGGGCGTCCCCCTGCCGATACAGCAGCGTCGTGATCTGCTCGACCCGCAAGTCGATCGTGGCCCCCCCTTTGGAAGTCGACCGGAAGGGGGACCGCGCCTGCGACGCGGTGGCGGTTACCACCCGTGTCCAATACGTGCCGTCCGGCAGCTCCGAGGGAGGCCGGGCCAGGACCCGAACCACCTGCCGGGCTTCGGGGGGCAGCAGAAAGCGCTTGGGAAAGGCCTGAACCCACCGGGCGGCCGACCAGTCCACCGCCGGCAGATCTTCGCCGTAGGCCATCGTGACCTTCCCCTCGGCGTCGGTCACCGGATACCCGAAGCGAAACTCGATCGTCACTTCCTGGAAGTCCCCCGACTGGTTGACGACCAGCAGGGTACCGGTCGGCATTCCGTCGCTGAGGGTCAGCGCCGTCGGGGCGATCAGCGCCTGCGCCACCACCTGGCGGGGCGCCCAGAAGCCGCATACCGCGAAAACTGCTGCACACAGAGCAAGGCTTCGTTTCATGGCTACTCGTCGTCAGCTCACCGTCACGGAAAGAGTGATCACGCCTGAATACGCGCCACTCGTCTGATCGGTCGGGACTTCGGTCTTCGCGCCCAGCCACAGATAGATGACGCCACTCGAGGGAACGGTCACCCTGAGTTCCTGGCTGGGGTCAAACGATTTAAGGGACCTCACATCCGTAGAGGCCGACCACCACGCGGCCGGGTAATCGAGGAGAAGGTCACTAGCGTCGGCGGGGCCCGGGATCCGCTGCGGAACGAAGAATCGGATCGAGAGCGACCTCCCTACGGGCGCGGTGATCCGATACCGTCCGGCACCGGAGGATTCGGGATAGATCGTTCGGCTGCTACCCGCGACCACGGTGCCGAGCCGTAGAGGGTTCAGCTCTGCGATCGAGAGGGCGTCCACTTCGGCCCTTCCTTGGGCGGCCATGTGGCGCGGAGTGCCGTACAGCAGCACCCCTATACCCACCAGGAGAAGGCTGGGGCGTGGAGAACGCGCCAAGATTCGGCAAAATCTGAATCGGCGGGGACGTCGTCCGAGGTGAATCCGCCCTTCCGGTGTTTCGGGTGTGCTCATGGTCCCCACGTCAGAACTGGAAGCTGGGAGCAAACCGCGTGGGGAGTGCACCCCGAGCACCTCGCATTCCCCACCGCGCCCGGGTCAGATGCCGGTGTACTCGACCGTGAGAGTCCACGTCCCGCTGTAACTTCCGACCGGATCGTTGGCGACGGGAAGAGAGCCACCCACATAAAAGAAATAGTTCCCGGTTTCTGCGTCGAGCTCCGCCTCTTCGCCACTCTCGACCGCGGTCGCGCCGTCCTGCTCATCGACCGATCCTCCGGCTACCTCGGGTGTGAAAGTCAGACGTCCGTCGCCTCCGTTGCTCAGCGTGGCGGTAGCGAAGAGCATACGGATGCTGGTGTTGGGCTCGCCGTTGGCGGTAAATTTGATCGCTCCTGCCTCGTGAGGGTCGATTGATTTGGTTGTGTTCTGAGCCATCGAACCAAACGCGAGTGTGCTGCTCGAGGAGGTCAGTGTGAGCGCCTTGACCACCTGGGAGCTCACCGTGACGTTCCTGGACGCGGTGGATTGGGCGCTCAACGCCACGGGCATCGTGAACAGCATGACGGCGAGGACTTTCAATCCCTTGTGGTTCATCGTCTCTCCTGTGCAAAGGTGCAGGCGGGGGCCCTCTCCCGCCGGTGTACCGCGGTGTATCTGGTAGCGGTCGTCAGCGATCCATGTTCAGTATCGGCTACTGGATCAATTTCTTGACGGTGGGTAGCGCAACGGTTTGTGTGTAAAAGGGATCCGGTACCGGGGTCGTGCGCATCCCAGGCGGCGCTCGGTAGCGCTGCCTGAGCGGTATGCCGCGCTCAAGTTTACCTGCCAGGGCGGGTCGCGCGATGTAGAGTGTGAGAACCGAGCGCTGCCGCCCCCGCGAGGCGCCGGTTGCGGAGGCGCGGCTTCTCGATGTCCATCGGGTGGTCGTCACGAACGCTGAGTAGCCACACGGTTCGGCGATTCCGCCGACCACGAACTCCCGCATCGGGACGATGTGAGAAGGGAAGCCGAGACGCTCAGAGAAGGCCGATCGGTAGGCATCCGGAAAGGTTTCCGGTAGCCGCTCCGTCCCCGCGGGCTACTCCCTCCGCGCCCGCAGGCCGTTCAGCACGACGAGCAAACTAGCCCCCGTTCCGGCGAATCCGGCCATCAGAGGGTACGGAGCTGCTCGCCCGCTACCACGAGGAGCCGATCCAGAAGACCGCCACCCACATCTACACCGGGTCGACGGAGCTGGACCTGGACGGGGCGGGTCGCCGCAAGGGGCCGCTTACGCCTCGGCTCCGCCCGCGTCATCCTCAACACCGAGAACCTTTACGACCGCCTGGCGTCGTTCGGGTCTCAGCGCCGGCGTTCCCTCGAGCCGCTCGATCTGCGCACTGGCGCCAGGATCTATTTCTCCGACGTGGGCGACGTAAACCGTTCCGACCTCGACGGCGGCTTTGCCGACCGGCAGGCCGCGGCAACCCGACGGAGCGCGAGGAGCCGGTGGTCGGCTCGGGGTTGAACACCTTCAGGAAGAAGCATGGCCGGGAGTCCGCATCCTTCTTCTTCTTCGGCGTCGCCGCCATGCCGAGGCTCCCTCACGTGGCGGGGCGGACCTTCCTCGCGAAGTAGTGGGCGGGATTCGAGGTGGGAGCCGGCTCTTCCGGGCGCTCTCCGACGAGACGCGCCTGCGCATCGTGGGGATGCCTACGTGCAGCGGCCGGAGTCGCTGGGGGAGATGCGCGCCTTCCTCGACGCCGCGGCGCGTGGGGCCGACCGGACGGGCGTATGGTCTCGATATAACCGATGAGATGCTGGCGCTCGCTCGGGAGAACGCGCGGAAGGCCGGCGCCCGGAACGTGGAGTTCCAGAAGGGAGAGATCGAGGCGATTCCGCGCGGTGCGGATCGAGCCGACGCGCTTCTATGCCTCCGAGGATGCGCGGGGCTTCCTGGAGGAAGCGGGGCTGGACGCGGACGCGCTGGCGCCGGTGATCGAGGGGCGCTTCATGGCCGCGTTCGTGCGCGCGACCCGGCCGGCGGCTGCGGCCGCGGCGCCGGTGGACGGGGGTTGCTGCGCCCCGAGCTGCTGTGGCTGAGCCGGGGATCCCTCGCTCCCACATCCTGGCTTCCGGGTCCGAACCACGATCCGTCCGTCGCTCGCCTACCCGACTTCCTGGTTCGCTTCGCCGCGATCCGGTGGGACCTGCGCCCGCCCGTGTTCATGCCGTCCGACCCTTTCCGCCTCGCCGCGCGGGGGACCCGGCTCCTCGCGCCGGTGCCGTAATCCGACCCTGCCCCTCCTGCGATCAGCGATCCGTCACGGCATCCGGCCCGTCGATTCGGTAGGCGCCCTCGGTGGTGCGGAGGGTGACGGTGGTGAGCTCCGGGCGGCAGTTGATCCGCACCGGCACGGTCGAGAAGCCGATGCCGCGGTTGACGTAGAGCCGGTTCTCCGGCGCGCCGATGGCGTCGGCCGCCCAGCCGTCGGCGGCGACCTCGCCGGACTTGACGATGTCGAGCCACGAGTTCCGCTCGCCGGGGAAGACGCGGATCTGCCCGCCGTGGGTGTGGGCGGCGAACGCCAGCGGCGCCTCGCCGGCGGCGATCCCGCGGTACGACTCCGGGTTGTGCATCAGCACGAGGCGGGGCGCGCCGACCGGGACGGCCGCGAGTGCTCGGTCGGGGAAGCTGTCCTCCGCCCACACCGGACCGATGCCCGCCACCCAGAGCGGCTCGCCGCCGTTCGGGGCGGGGACGGCCACGGCGTCGTTCTCGAGGACGCTCACGCCGAGGGCGCGGAGCCGTGCCGCCAGGTACTCCGCGATGGGGGGCCGCACTTCGCTGTCCTTCTTCATCAGCGAATAATCGTGGTTGCCGAGCACGGCGACGACCGGGATGCCCGCCTCGACCACCGGCCGGACCACCTCCACGGCGCGCTCGGCCTTCGCCGAGTCCGGCTGGTACATGAAGTCGCCCCCGATGAGCACGAGCGCCACGCGGTCCGCAATGGCGTCTTCCATGGCTTCGCGGACCATCCCCTCGTTGTCGAGCCACATCCCGAGCTGGAAGTCGGCGACGACGGCGACCTTCCGGCCGTCCCACGACGGGGAAAGGTTCGGGATCCGGGCCTCGAACCTCTCGTCGTCGAGCAGAAAGCGCGGTTCGATGAACACGCCGTAGAAGACGAGGAGCAGGAGGACGGCGGCTGTTCCGAAAAGGAACTTCTTCAGCATGGTGGGAAGGAGAGATCAAAGGGGATGAACGTCCCGTCTCGTGAGGCCGACCCGATCTCGGGATTGAGCGAAGAGCTGCCGCTGCGCACCACGTTCGGCAGCGATCCGGCTGCACATGGGCTCGCAGAGGGGCACACCGGGTCGACGTCGTGGGCGCTCCCCCGCCCGCCGCGCCAACACCGCCGACGAGAACCCAGCGCTCCGGCTCGACCGAGCTTCGCGGCGGAGGCTCCACGAGCCGCGGGCGCGCCCTTCAGCGTCCCGCGCCCAGCACTTCGACCTGCCGGAGCACGTCGTCCGGCGCATAGCTCTCGAAGCGGATCCTGCCCGTGGTATCAAGAACAAGATAGCGGGGTGTGGCCGCATTGTCGAAAGCTCTCCGCGCGGTGCGCTCCGTATCGTGGTACACGGGGAAGGTGTAGCCGTTCTCCGCGAGGAACGCCCGGAGCTCGGCGGAAGGCGCCTCATCGGTGATGGCGATCACCGGGACGCCGCGTCGACGGAGATCCTCGGAAATGCTCTGGAGCCGGTCGAGCTGGACGGCGGACGGGGTACAGTAGCGCGACCAGAACGCCACGAGTACTGGCTCGCTCCCGGCGAAGGCGAGCTCGCGCGCCCGTCCATCTCCGTCCAGCAGACGAACCGGGCCACGCATCGGCCGGTTCGTCGCCTGATCCCATATGTGCGCCCCCATCTCTTCACGACCGGCCTTCACGGCGTCCGCCCAGCGCTCCCCATCGAAGTAGGTCCCCACGCGTGCCCGGACGGAGTCCGCAAGGCTCTCGCCGGTCGACGGGTCCGCGGCGATTCGGGCGAGAACCGGGAGCGCCGCCAGTGTATCTCCCTGTGCGAGCTTGATCTCGGCGATCGTGCGGAAGAGGTCTACGTCCCACACCGTCTCCATTGCCTTCTGGAGCGAGTCGATTCCCGCTGCGACGTAGTTCTGGGCGAGGAGCAGCCTTCCGAGCTGCCCCAGATAGAATCCCTGCGCCTTGCGGTACTCTCGCTGCTGGTCCGCGACGGTGTGCGACAGGGGTCGATCCTCACTCCGGGATTCGGCGAACCGATGAACCTGCTGCCGCGCCCGGACGATGGCTGCGTCCCGTAGCGCGGGCGCCTGGACGAATGTCACGGCGACCATCGCAGCCAGCGCGGGCTCCCTCTCCTCCAGCCGTGAGCCCCATCTCAGGAGCATTTCCGCATCGCCCGATCGTTGCGCGGTCTGAAAGGCCGTGAACGGTAGCTGTTCGGACGCGGAACCCACCTCCGTCCAGAGATCCTCGAGCGCCGCGAGCCGGGCGGGGAGATCTTCTCGATAAGTCCGGGAGATCACGAAAACCCGCTGTTGGATGGCAGAGGGATCGTCAGGGTAGTCGGCGATCAGGCGCTCGCGCCAGCGGCGCGCGGTCGTCGTGTCCCCCAGAGCTTCGGCGTAGAAGATGAGGGACGCCATGCGATCCGGAGTGAGCCGGCTCGCCACCAGATGCCCTTCCAAAACCGGCAGGCGATTCCGGTGGATGGTCGCGACGCTGTCCCGCTCCGCGACCCCCGAACGCGACGTCTCCTGGCCGTAGAGCCGCCACCAGCTCACGAGGCTGTCCGGGTAGAGGTACACCATCTCGCGAGCGGTTCCCATGGCTCGATCGGCGCTCCACTGCTCCTGGTGCTCCAGCTCGCGGGCGAGTCCCGCCAGCAGCGGCCGGCCGTCGGAACCATGGACGACCAGGTTCCAGCCCACCGGATCGTAGTCCACGCTCTCGCCGTCAGGGCTCTCCACCGCGAAGGCGGCAAAGAGGATGGAGTCCGGCAGGCGGAACGAGCCCCTGAAGGTACGGCCGCCTGTCCGGGTGAGAACCGCCACCTCTCCATACCGGGGAAGGAGAGCTCGGGACGGACCGGAGAGCTGGGCGCGAAGCACGAGCCGGTCGGATCCATCGAGCTTCGCCGTCGCGCGGTAGGTGACGAGGATCTCCTCGCCCGCCCGTGGCCGTTCCGGCGAGAGCTGCAGCTCGCTCGCCTCTGCCTCGAGTTCGGTCGTCGGGAGAAGGGCCGTCGCCAGCGCGAGGACCGCCGCGATGGCAGCCGCCGCGATCGCGGGTGTGGCACGCCGCGACGGCCTCGTCGGGCTCGGCTCGGCGATCGGCAGGATGACTCGGTCGCCGGCCGCGCGTCGCCGAACGACGGACTCCCAGGTGTCTCCGGAGAGGCTCGGGACCGGTAGGGTCCGGGTGTGCTCGCGCATGCGGCGCAGATCGCCCACGATCGCTCGACAGCGGATACAGCCTGCCAGGTGCGCCGCGATCCGTCGCCGCCGCGACGGAGACAACGATCCCTCCTCGAACCGGCTCAAGGTGACGAAGCGGGGATGAATCATCGTTCGCTCTCCAAGAGGGTGCGCAGGATCTGCTTCGCTCGGTGGAGCCGGACCTCCGAGGTGCCTGGCCGGATCCGCAGAAGCGCGGCGATCTCCGCGTGCGAGTAGCCCTCCGCCTCCTTGAGAACGAACACGAGGCGGAGCGTGGAAGGGAGTTCGTCCAGGGCGCGCTCGAGGGCGGTTCGTTCCACCACTCGGTCGGAAAGGGGCGGGTCCCTTACCGGGGGCGACGCGTGTCGCAGCGGGAGCTCCGCGCGGCGCGCGCGCTTCCGAATCCGGGCGAGCGCAACCCGGGCGGTGACGCGCCGCAGCCAGCCCTCGAGGCTACCCCGTGCCTCGTAAGTGCGCAGGGCCTCCGGTAAACCCACGAATACGTCCTGGAGCACGTCCTCGGCGTCGGCGATCGAACCCGTGATGCGATAGGCGACCCGGTACAGCGACGCCGAGTGCTCGAGGTACAGGTCGTGGAGAGTATCCCGGGTGGCTGAGGCTTCCGCATCGGAGGCGGAGCCGCTGGAGGGGAACTCGGTCAAGGGCATCATCCGCTCGTTCGGGTTCGTGCGGATCCCGCATCTCTCATACAGATGCCGCGAGAGGCCCGAAACCTTACATTCGCTTGCCGCCGGTATGGGTGTGAACCGCCCGAAGTCTTCCGAGACGCTCTTCGGAGCGTATTGAGAAACCTCTGGGAAGCGTGCGCATAGCCCGTCCTCATGAAGCGTCGGAGAGGTTATCTGGGGATTGTGGTCACTGCGGACACGATAGTCTGCGGCGCGTGCGGCTGCGGCATCACATCGGAACGCCGCCGCCGCGCGGATCGGCGCCCAAAGGTTGCCCTTCCGGCGGGAAGCGGCAAATTACCCCTGCGCCGGGACCGCCGACCGGCACTCTCCCGTGCCGCCTCCCGCCTCCCGCCTCCCGCCTCTCGGAGCGATCCATGGCCCCGCCGAGCCGCCGCGACGCCCTGCGCACCCTCCTCGCCGGATCGGTCGCGCTCGCCATGGACGGCCCCCGCTCGCTCGACGCCCGGCCCCCCGCGGCCGGCGAGATCCTCCTCCGCGGCGGGCGGGTGGTGAACGCCGACGGGTCGCGCGACGCGGACGTGCGCATCGTCGGCGCCCGGATCGCGGAGGTCGGGCCCGGCCTCCGGCCCGGGAGCGGCGCGCGGGTCGTAGACGCGACGGACCGGCTGGTGCTGCCGGCGGGAATCGATCCGCACACTCACCCCCTGGCGCCTTTCGCCGACGACCTGACCACCGGCTCGCGGGCGGCGCTCGCCGGCGGCATCACCGCCATCGGTACCTTCGCGAGCGCCCGCTCCGGCGAGGCGCTCCCGGAGGCGCTGGACCGGCTGGCGGCGCAGGTGGCGGCCGAGGCCGTCGCCGACGTCTTCGTGCACCCGGTGGCCTGGCCGCCGACGCCGGAGGTGGTCGGCGCGCTGCCGGCGCTCGCCGCCCGCGGGCAGCCCAGCATCAAGATCTACATGGTGTCGCCCGAATTCCACGCGCACCTGCCGGCCTTTGTCGAGCTGCTGGAGGCGGCGCGTAGGGCGAGCGTCCTGACCATGGTCCCCTGCGAGGACGGCCCGCTGCTGGCGGCCGCGGTGCGCCGGCTCACCACGGCCGGGAGGACCTCGCTGGCGCACTACGGAGAGAGCCGGCCGGTGGTCGCCGAGGTGGCGGCCACCGAGCTGGCGACGGCGCTCTGCGAGAGCACCGGGGCGCCGATGTACGCGGTGCACCTCTCCAGCGCCCGCGCGCTCGACGCCTGCCGCGAGGCGCGGGCGCTCGGCCTCCCCTTCCACGTCGAGACCCGGCCGATGTACCTGCACCTGACGGAGGAGCGGCTGGCCGGCCCCGAGGGGCCCCTCTTCGTCGGGCAGCCGCCGCTGCGCACCCGCGCCGACTCCGAGGCGCTCTGGCAGGGGCTGGCCGACGGCTCGATCGACGTGCTCGCCACCGACCACGCGCCCTGGACGAGGGCCCAGAAGATGGACCCCGAGCTGTCGATCCGCCGGGTCCGGCCGGGCTCCAGCGACCTGCAGTTCATGCTGCCGATGTACTTCTCGGAAGGGGTGGGGAAGCGAGGGCTGCCGTTGGAGCGGTTCGTCGCCACGACCTGCACGAACGCCGCCCGCATCTTCGGGCTCTACCCCGACCGCGGCGTGGTCCGCGAGGGGGCCTCGGCCGACGTGGCGGTCTGGGATCCGCGGCGCACCCGCATCGTGCGCGCGGAGGACGACTTCTCGCAGTCGGACTACAGCCCCTACGAGGGCCGGGAGGTCACGGGCTGGCCGGTGATGACCCTCCGCCGCGGTGAGGTGGTCTACGAGGAGGGCCGGATCGGCGCCGCGGCGGGGAGCGGCACGCTGGTGCGGAGGACTCCCTACGGGCGGTGACCGCGAGGCGGGGGACCCCCGGGACCGGGGGTCGCTCCAGGCTCGCAAGCAGCATCGCGACGATCACGGCCGACGCGGTACGCCGGTCCACGCCTTCTCCCGGATAAGTAACGAGCGGTCAGCTCGTGGGCCGAGCGCCCTTGCCGCGACCTGGTCTTTCGTCGTGCTACCCGATCCACGCCACGCAGCAGACGCTCGCGGCGGCGAGACACGTGCGCATACGATCACCTCTCATAATGGCCGCGCTCGAGCGTCGCCTGGCCGAGCGCTTCCCCCACGATAACCAAAGCTATGCCACAGGGAAGGAGGCGTCGACCGCCGAACTCCGAGCGCGGGCGACCGACGGGCAGGGAAAGGCCCGTCCGGGCGAGCGGTGATCCTGGCTCGCCGCCTGGCCCGACATCGGCTCGCGGCGGACGAGGCGCGCTCGGATTCGGGAGTGCGGGCGTTCCGGGATTTGCGAGGGCGCGCCGCGCGACGTAGAGTGGTGCGGACGCGCGCCGCGGCCGCCGCGCGCCTTCCCCCCGCTTCCCCGAGGCTTCCATGAAACCCGTTCTGGCCCTCCTCCTGCTCGGTGTCGCCGGGCTCCCGGGCCGCGCCGCCGCCCAGGCGATCGGCACCCCGCGCACGGGGCCCGTGATCGAGGACTTCGGCCCGGTGTTCGACGTTCCCTCTCTCGACATGCCCGCGTCGCCGGAGTCGGTCTACCGGGTGGTCTTCGACGTGGCGGCCGCGGCCGACAAGCCGGAGCAGGTCAACCGGTACATCGAGACGCTGGCGCGCTTCCTCAACATGCACGCGCGCGCCGGGGTGCCGCGGGAGAACCTGCAGCTCGCGCTGGTGGTTCACGGTCCCGCGGGGAAGGACCTGCTGGACGCCGCCGCGTACCGCAAGCGCTTCGGGGTCGACAACCCGAACGCTCCTCTCCTGGAGGCGCTCGCCGCGGCGGGGGTGAGGATCTACCTCTGCGGGCAGACGGCGATGAGCCGCGGCCTCCCGAAGGAGGAGCTGGCACCGCCGGTGAAGATGGCGCTGTCGGCCATGACGGCGCTCGTCGCGCTGCAGGACGAGGGGTACCGGCTGATCGCCTTCTAAGGGGAGTCGGTCGTCGCTCGCCCGCCACCGGTCGAGACGACTCGTTCTTCCCGCTTCCGCCGCACGTAGTCGGAGACGTGCCGCCCGTAGCGCGCGGAGGCCTCCGTGAGGTAGTCGTCGCCGCGGATGGTGCCCCGGCACGCCACGGCGCCGCACGCGCAGGCGAAGGAGGGCATCGCCTCGTTGCAGAGGGTGGCGTAGTCCATCGTGACCTCCTCGCCGGCGGGGAGGGCGCGGCGGGCCACCAGGTCCAGCCCCTCCAGCCACGCGGTCGGCTCGCACGAGTGGTTGATCGGCTTCCACTCCATCGGGTCGCGCCCCCACATCACCCACACCTCGTCGGTGAGCGGCCAGGCGTAGCGCGCGAACCAGGAACGCTCCGGCTCCTCCCAGTGCCTCTCCACGTGCGTGCGGGTGACCAGCGCGTGCGGCTCCTCCTCGAAGGCGACGATCCGCTCCCCCGCCGCGATCGGGCGCGCGGCGAACATCCCCGCGTCCCCCTCGCGCGTGTATCGCACCTCCCAAGCCGGCTTCCGCCTCTCCGACCGCCGCAGCGCGGCCGCGATGACCTGCCGCGCGAAGCCGGCGTGCCCGGCGGGGTCGTGCAGCAGGCAGAGGTCCGCGCTCCCCGGGTCGACCGGAGGATAGAAGACGCCGCAGTTGGGGTTGATCTCCAGCATGAACACCCGCCCCTCGGCGTCCACGCGCAGGTCGCAGCGTCCGTAGCCGGCGCCGTGGAGCCCGCGGAAGAGCTGCGCCGAGACCTCCCGCAGCCGCGCCTCCAGCGCCGGCTCGCGCACCGGCGCCGCGCTCATCCCGCCGTGCTCGACCCACTTCAGGTCGAAGTGCTTGAAACTCTCCCCCGGCGGAAAGCGGTACTCGATCGGGGTGTAGGTGGTGGGCGCGCGCGGATCGTCAGGATTCTCGGCCACGAGGACCGTGCACTCCCGCCCCTCGACGAACTCCTCCACCAGCGCCGCACCGAAACTTTCCACCGCGCGCCGCACCTCGCGCGCGAGCGCGTCGGGCGTCTCCACGCGCGAGGCGCGCGTGAGGCCGATGCTGCTGTAGCTCGCGGGGTGCTTCACGATCATCGGGAAGCGCAGCAGGTCGGCCGCGCCGCCCGCGTCCTCCTCGCCGCGGGCGAGGAGGTACGCCGGTGTGTCGATCCCCCACGCGCGGCAGACCCGCTTCATCGCCTCGCGCGAGGGGTCGTAGAACTCCGCGGTCGCGCCGGTGAAGGCGAGCCCCAGCCGCTCCAGCGCCTGCACCACCTCGATCCCCGGCCGGTCCTCGTCCCAGGCGCCGTCGCAGAGATTGAAGAAGAGGTCGAAGCCCCGCCGGGAGAGGTCGATCAGCTGGCGGACGGCGGTGGCCTTCCGCAGCGCCGCGCGCTCCCACGTCGGCTCGGGAAGGTAGGGGCGCGGATCGCAGGGGAGGTCGTGCTCGCGCATCGGCGAATCGGACCCGGCGTAGTCGTCGGTCAGCAGGCAGATGCGCAAGGGAGGCCAGGGGTGAAGGTTTGCAGATCTCTGACACGCCCGCCCGTCCCGGAGGGGGCTCCGCCCTGGATCGCGGGCACTCGGCGGCGCTATCGTTGCAGTGCGCGTCCGCCCCGGCCCGCAACGACCGCACCGCACCGACCATGACGCTCCGTCTCGCGATCCCGGCCGTCCCGCTCCTCCTGTTCGCTCTCGTGGCGTGCGAGGCCCCGCCGCGCGATGCCCCGCCGCCGGACGGAGGCCTCGCGGTCGCCGTGCCCGCCGAGGCCCCGACCCGCGGGCTCGACTCGCTGCGTCTGGAGCAGGCCTTCGCGCGCGCCGCCGAGCTCCCCCGGCTGCGAAGCCTGCTGGTCGCCCGACACGGGGAGCTGCTGCGCGAAGAGTACTTCCACGGCGCCGGACCCGAGGGGCGGGCCAACATCAAGTCGGCCTCCAAGAGCGTGCTCTCCGCGCTCTTCGGCATCGCCATCGCCGAGGGGCGGCTGCAGGGGCTGGAGCAGCCGATCGCCCCCTTCTTCGAGCGCTATCTCGGCGAGGACGCCGATCCGCGGAAGCGGACGATCACCCTCGAGAACCTCCTCTCGATGCAGTCGGGGCTGGAGCGGACCTCGGGCCGGAACTACGGCGCGTGGGTGTCGAGCTCCAACTGGGTCCGCTACGCCATCACCCGCCCCATGGTCTCGGATCCGGGCGGACGGATGCTCTACAGCACCGGCAGCACGCACCTCCTCTCGGCCATCCTCACGGAGGCCACGGGGAAGAGCACCCTCGCCTTCGCGCGCGAGAAGCTCGCCGAGCCGCTGGGGATCGAGCTCCGGCCCTGGGCCACCGACCCGCAGGGGATCTACTTCGGGGGCAACGAGATGCGAATGCGCCCGCGCGACCTGCTGCGCTTCGGGGAGCTCTACCGCAACGGCGGGGTGTGGGAGGGGCGGCGGATCCTCTCCGAGGAATGGATCCGGCAGTCGTGGACGCCCCGCACCTCGTCGCGGTTCAACGGGTACCGCTACGGCCTCGGCTGGTGGATGCGGGAGAGCGGCCAGCACGCCGTCTACTTCGCCTGGGGCTACGGCGGACAGTTCGTCTTCGTGCTGCCGGACCTGGAGCTGACGGTGGTGGCGACCTCCGAGGCGGACGCTCCGCGCGAGGGAGGGCACCTGCGCGAGGTGCACTCCCTCCTGGACCGCTGGATCGTCCCCGCCGCGGAGGCGGGGGCGTCGTTTCAGGAGCGGGCGAGCGAGGGGCTCTCCTTCGCGGCCGGAGCGCGCCCGTAGGCGGAGCGCCGCGCGTCGAGCGAGAGGAGGTCGTCGTCGCGGAAGGCCCAGAGGACCAGGCTCCCGGCGAAGACGATCAGCGAGGCGAAGAAGACTGGGTTCCCACCCTCGATCACCAGCTCCAGCGGGTCGAGGATCGACTTCCACACCGCCAGCAGGGTGGCGCCGGCGACCAGGAGGAGCCCGCCGTAGGAGATCCGCCGCGCCAGCCCCAGCACCACCAGCACCCCGAACACGATCTCCAGCACGCCCACGGCCAGCAGCACGGCGCGGCCCGACATCAGGCCGAGATAGAAGCGGTCGGACACGGCGACGCCATGCTCGGCGTTCACGAGCTTGTCCCCGCCCCAGACGAGCAGGAAGAGGCCGAGGGAGACGCGGAGCAGGATGAGGGCGGCGGCTCGCATGAGGATCTCCGGGAGGTGGGGAAACGGTGGAGAGCAGGAACACGATGCCGCCCATGGCGGCTGGGCGCAACGCCCTCCTTCCGCTCACCTCCCGCCGAGGCGCCCCGCGAGGGTCCGCCCCTCCCGTCTCTCCATCGGCGGAGGAGTGCTCCTTGCGGCCACGGTCCTCGTCGGGAGCACGGGCCGCTTCGCCCCTCGTCGTCGGCGGCGGCGAGGGGGCGCGTCGGCCGGCGGAGAGGAATCGCCGTTCACCGGGAATTCAGGAGGCCGTGTGGCGGACGACGCCGTACCACTCGTCGAGAACGGTGAGGGGCCCATCGAAGCGCGACCCGTCGCGGGCCGCGGCAGCGTGTGGGCGATGGGGCGGGGAATCGCGCTGGCGTTGGCCGCCGGGGTGGCGGCCGGCTGCGGGCCGGGAGCCGACGCGGGCGCGGGAGGCGGCGTGGACACGGTGGGCCTCCGCCTCCGCTCCGTCCCGGCCGAGCTGCGGCCGGGAGAGGGGCTCTTCCGCACCCACTGCGCGGAGTGTCACGGCGAGGCCGCCGTGGGGACAGACCGGGGTCCTCCGCTGGTGCACCCCCTCTACGAGCCCGGCCATCACGCCGACGCGGCCTTCCTGCTGGCGGTGCAGCGCGGGGTGCGGGCCCACCACTGGCGCTTCGGCGACATGGCCCCGATCCCGGAGGTCTCGCGCGACGACGCGACGGCGATCGTCGGCTACGTCCGCTGGCTGCAGCGCGCGGCGGGGGTGGGGTGAGGCTAAGTGCCTCGAGCGGGGCGCCTATAGCAGCGCCGCCGCCTTCTCCTCCGCCCGAGGCCGGGGGTGGCGCGCCGCCTGCGCCTGCTGCGCCCGCCCGAGCCAGATCCCGAGCCCCAGCCACACCGCCGCCAGCGGAACCGCGGCCGAGGCCAGCCCCACCAGGCCCAGCCCGAGCCCGCCCAGCAACCCTTCGGTCTGCGCCCCCACCACGTCCCCGCCCCGGTATACGAAGGTGTCGATGAAGGCCTTCGATTTGTACTTGTCGGCCCGGCCCACCACGGTGAAGAGAGTCTCGCGCGCGGGCCGCATGATCGCCCGCTGCACGGCGCGGTAGACCGCCTCGAAGATCACCAGCAGTGCGAACGAGCTGGCGATCGCGAGGCCGACGAAGCCGAGCGCCACCGTGATGGGGAGCAGCGCCAGGGCCACGGGGACGCCCACCCGCTTCATCAGGTGCCCCGCCACCAGCGCCTGCAGCACGAGCGTCGCCACCTGCGTCCACAGGTCGATCTGCGCGAAGAGCATCGTCCGCGCATCCATGTCGTCGCCCATCGACGCCACCATCTGCAGCCGCGTGAAGTAGATGAAGGTGGTGATGACGGCGAGGATCAGCACGTAGCCGGAGATGCCGAGCAGATACGGGGAGCGGACGGCGGCGCGGAACCCCTCCCACGCGCTCCCGCCGATGACGGCGCGCTCGTCCACCGCGGGCGGGTCGTCGGGGTCGGTGCGGGAGCGCGCCCGCGGCCGCTCCGGCTGCAGGCGCGCCACGGTCCAGGCCAGCCCGACCGCCGCCACGAGGAACCCGACCGCGATCAGGAGGAGGGCCGGGGTGCCGAGCGGCTCCGCCAGCCGGCCCGCCAGCCAGGGCCCGAAGATGGCGCCGACGGTGCCCCCCACCGCGATCACGCCGTAGAGCCGCTTGCTCTGCTCCAGCGAGAAACGGTCCGCCATCAGCGCCCAGAACACCATCGTGACGAACAGGTTGAAGACGCTGAACCAGACGTAGAAGACGCGCCCGGTGGTGCTCCCCACCGCCTCCGGGGCCAGCACGAGCAGTCCCCAGAAGACGAGCAGGCTCGCGGCGAAGAAGAGGTAGGTCGCCGTGATGAAGGCCAGCCGGCGGAAGCGGCTGACGAGCCAGCCGAACACTGGGTTGACCGCCAGCGTGACCACGGCGGTACCCACGAAGAGCCAGCGCACCGCGTCGATCCCCTGCTCCACGCCCAGCGACTCGCGCGCCGGACGCAGCACCATCAGCGCGGTGAGGATGCAGAAGAAGAAGAGTGACGAGGTGAGGAGGGGGCCGACCTCCTCACGGTGGACGTTGGTGAAGCGCTCGAGGATCGCGTCCATGGGGAAGGTCGGGAAGGAAGCGGACGGGTGGCCGGCGCCCCGGCGCCGGCCACCCGCGGAGGAGCGGAGAGGCTCCGGGTCAGGACCCGTCGATCAGCGCCGCCATGCGGCGGCGGGTCTGCTCGTCGGGCATCCGGCCCCGGGCGGCGCCGAGGTTGTCGGTGAGATACTCCATCTTGGCCGTCCCCGGGATCGCGACCGTCACCGCCGGATGCGAGACGTTGTACTTGAGCGCGAACTGCGCCCAGGTTTCGATGCCGAGCTCCCGGGCCCACTCCGGCACCGGCTCGTCGCCGAACGCCTCGAAGACCCGTCCGCGCCCGAAGGGGAGCGCGGTGAGCACGGCCACGCCGCGATCGGCCGCCAGCGGGAGGATCCGCTCCTCGACGCCGCGGTTGTCGATCGCGTAGTCGACCTGAACGAAGTCCATCGGCTCGGTGCGCAGCAGCCGCTCGAGCTGCTCATACTGCCGTTCCGAGGTGGTGGTGACGCCGATGTAGCGGGTCTTCCCGGCGTCCTTCCACTCCCGCAGCACCGGGAGCATCTCGTTCACCCCGTTGAGGTTGTGGACCTGCATAAGGTCCACGCGATTCACGCGGAGGCGGCGCAGCGACTCCTCCATCTCGGCCCGGCCGGCGGCGGCGCCCTGGCGTCCGTCGCCGACCTTGGTGGCGAGGAAGAACTGGTCGCGGTTCCCGACCTCCGCCACCAGGTCTCCGACCACGCTCTCCGCGTTGCCGTAGGAGGGGGCGGTGTCGATGAGCTTCCCGCCGAGGCGCGGGAAGTCGCGCACCACCTCGAGCAGCGGCTGCAGTTCCTCCCGCGTCGTGGCGACGTCGTAGCGCCGCGCCGTCCCGATCCCGACCACCGGGAGGCGCTCTCCGGTGGAGGGGATCGGCTTCATCACCAGATCCGCCTGCGCCAGCCCGGCCAGCTTCTCCGCCTCGCGGGCCCAGACGTCGCCCGGGCGGAGCGCGAGCCCGGCGCCCACGCCGAGCCAGCTCTTCAAGGCCGCTCTCCGGCTGATCCGGCCGTCGTCGCTCCTCATCTCGTACCTCCAGCTTCCGGTGGGTTCCTGGGGAGATCGTGTGCTCGCGGCGGCTCCGCATCCGACACGATCGGGAGTCCTCTTCTAGAAGAAATGCCGCGGCCGAAGAACCGCCAGCGATCCGGCCGCGTCCTGACGGTTTCCTGACGGCGCGGGCTCAGTAGCCGGCGACCCGGACGTCCGTCCGCGCGAAGTTGTCGCCGACGAAGAGGAGCGGCTCGCCCAGCGCCTGCGCGAGCGCGTAGGAGAAGCAGTCGCCGAAGTTCAGCGCGGCCAGGTGACGTCCCTTAGGGAGGGCGCGGCGCCGTAGCCCCTACTCCCGAAAGGGGATACGCGTGCCGTCGTCGGCGCGGAAGAGGTGGACGGAGCGCGGCGGGAGGCGCACCTCCACCCGCTCGTCGGGGCGCACCGGAAGGTCCGGCGCGGCCACCGCGAGGAGGCGTGCGCCGCTCGCCGTGGAGAGGTGCACCACCTGCTCGCTCCCGAGCGGCTCCACCACCCCGACCTCGGCGCTCCCTGCGGTCTCGCCCTCCTCCCCGCCGAGCCGCACGTCGTGCGGACGGACGCCGAGCAGCACCTCCCGCTCCCCCTCCGTGGCCGGCGGGGCGGGAAGCGGCACGGAGAGCCCCGCCCCGCGAAAGGCCCACCCCTCGTCCAAGCGCGCCAGCGTGCCGGCGACGAGGTTCATCCCGGGGCTGCCGATGAACTCCGCCACGAACCGGTTGGCGGGGCGGTGGTACAGCTCCATCGGAGGGGCGACCTGCTGCAGCACCCCGTCGCGCAGCACCGCCACGCGCTCGCCGAGCGTCATCGCCTCCACCTGGTCGTGGGTCACGTACACCATCGTGGCGCCGAGGCGCCGGTGCAGGCGGGCGAGCTCGGCGCGCGTCTCGACGCGCAGCTTCGCGTCGAGGTTGGAGAGCGGCTCGTCGAAGAGGAAGGCGCGCGGTTCGCGCACAATCGCGCGCCCGAGCGCGACCCGCTGGCGCTGCCCACCGGAGAGCTGAGCCGGCCGCCGCTCCAGCAGCGGGGAGAGGCCCAGCGACTCCGCCACCGCCTCGACCCGCCGCGCGATCTCCGCTGCCGCGACCTTTCGCATCCGCAGCCCGAAGCCGAGGTTCCCGCGCACCGTCATGTGCGGGTAGAGGGCGTAGCTCTGGAAGACCATCGCCACGTCCCGCTCCTGCGGCGGCAGCCGCGTCACGTCCAGACCGCCGATGCGGATGCTCCCGCCGGTGGCCGTCTCCAGCCCCGCGATCATCCGCAGCAAGGTGGACTTCCCGCTCCCCGACGGCCCCACCAGCACCATCAGCTCGCCGTCCCGGACCTCCAGGCTCAGCTCCCGCGCGGCCACGTAGCCGTTCGGATAGACCTTCTCGACACCGTGGAGGGAGAGAGCGGCCATCGCGGGATGCCGAATCGGGTGAGCGGAAAAGGGGCGGCCGGTGCGGCTCGGATCGGCGCATCGATTGCTCGCCGGCCGGAGGTCCGCTCCCAGTCTACGGCTCGCGACCCGATCGGGCCATGCCCCCCGAGCCTTGTCGAGCACCGGGTCGGGACGCGCTTTCTCCGGTCCTCCGACGCTCGTACTCGATGTGCTCGGGACGTGCGCGCCAGTAGGGAAAGCGGCCCTCCGGCAGCTGCCAGGCCACCTCCGCCCCGGCCGTCACCATCACCCTCGCGCGTCGTTCGTAGGCCCCCGCCCTCAGCCCTTCACCGCTCCGGAGGTGAGTCCCTGCACGATCCTTCTCTGAAAGACCAGCACCAGGACCGCCACCGGCGCGGTCGCCACCACCGCGGCGGCGAGGATCTCGCCCCAGGGGACCTGGTACTGCCCGCGGAAGAGGGCGATCGCCACCGGCACCGTCTGCCGGTCGGGACCGAGGGTGAAGGAGAGGGCGAAGAGGAACTCGTTCCAGGAATAGATGAAGGTGAGGATGGCGGTGGTCGCGAGGCCGGGAACGGAGAGCGGGAGGATCACGCGGGTGAACGCCTGCCAGCGGCTCGCCCCGTCCACCAGCGCCGCCTCCTCCAGCTCGCGCGGGAGCTGCCGGAAGAAGCCCACCAGCAGCCAGACCGTCAGCGGCATGGCGAAGGTGAGGTAGGGGAGCACCAGCCCCGGATAGGTGTCGATCAGGCGCAGCGCGCGCAGCAGCAGGTAGAGCGGGCTCACGATCGAGATCTGCGGGAACATCGTCACCGCCAGGACAAGCGCCAGGATCGGCCCCTTCCCGCGGAAGCGGAGCCGCGCGAGCGCATACGCCGCCAGCGTCCCCACGGTGACGCAGAGGAGGGTGGTGCTCCCCGCCACCACGAGGGAGTTGCGGATCGGCACCCAGAAGTCGCGCTCCGCGAAGAGGGTACGGTAGTGGTCGAGCACCAGCTCCCGCGGCCAGAGCGAGGGCTCGGCGAAGAGCCGCGCTTCGGGCGTCAGCGAAGCCACCACCGCCCAGTAGAAGGGGAAGGCGGTGCCGAGCACCAGAAGCGCCAGCGTGCCGCCCGCGAGCCACCTTCCGCGCCTCATCCGTCCTCCTTCCCCGCCAGGTCCACCCCCAGCCCGCGGACGTAAAGCAGCGCCAGCGCGGAGGTGATGGCGAAAACCACGACCGAGAGCGCCGCCCCGTAGCCGAAACGCAGGTTCTGGAGGAGGGTGTTGAAGGTGTAGAGGGCGAGCGGCTCGGTGGAGGTCCCCGGCCCGCCGCCGGTGAGCACGTACACCAGGTCGAAGACGCGGAAGGCGTCGAGGGTGCGGAAGATCAGCGTCACCAGGATGGCCGGCTTCAGCAGCGGGAGGGTGATGTGCCAGAGCTGCCAGCGCTCGCTCGCCCCGTCCACCGCGGCGGCCTCGTAGAGCGTGCGGTCGATGTTCTGCAGCCCCGCCAGCAGGAGGAGCGCCACGAAGGGCGTCGTCTTCCACACGTCGGCGAGGATGATCGGGACCCAGGCGGTCGAGGCGCGGACGAACCAGACCAGCGGCTCCTCCAGCAGCCCCGCCTCCACCAGCACGGCGTTGGCGATCCCCGCCTGCGCGTCGAAGATGAAGCGCCAGAGCAGCGCCGCCACCACGGTGGGGATCGCCCAGGGGACGAGCACCGCCGCCCTCACCAGTCCGCGGCCGCGGAAGGAGCGGTTCATCGCCAGCGCGAGGAAGAGGCCGAGCAGAAGCTCCAGCGATACGGAGGCTGCGGTGAAGAAGAGGGTGTGCCCCAGCGCTCTCCAGAAGCGCCCGTCTCCCACGATCTCCGCGTAGTTCTCCAGCCCCACGAAGGGGCGGCCGAGCCAGGGCATCCGCAGGTCGTGCCGGTGGAGCGACTCCCAGAGGGTCCACCCGAGCGGGAAGAGGGCGATCAGCAGGATCGTACCCAGCGCCGGAAGCACGAGGGTCCATGCCAGCCGCGAGTCGGAGGGGAGATCGGCCATGGGACCGGGGGAGGGGGGAGCGCCGCGGATCGCCCCGCAAGGTAGCCCGCCGGACCCCCGCGCGCACCCCACCCGGCGCGATAGCCCGGTTCGTGCAGCGGGAGGTCTCCATTCCCCGCGTGGCGCGGGAGAGGCGGCCACCCCCCATCCCAGGAGGCGCTCGTGAGCGAGGACGAACGGCGACAGAAGCGTAAGGAGATCACCCACCTGCAGAGCGAATCCGTCTGGCTGCAGAAGGCGCTTTTCGCGCTCCGCAAGGCCGAGGACGCGTGGCAGAAGCTGGCCGACTCGCGTGAGGAGACGGGAGAGCCGTACACGCTCCGCGTCGGCGGCCGGGAGGTCGCCGTGGAGGACCTGGAGGAGGGGCTCGATCAGCGAGCCGAGCGGTTGATCAAGACCGTTCGGGAGATGCGCCGAAGTCTCTGAGAAGCCGCGCCTGCCGGGGAGGATGAACATCCGGCGGCTCCCGGGGTTATTCTACCCAACCGTTCCCGACGCCCTACGGCGTCCTTCCCCCGCGCAGGAGGACCTTTGCGCCGATCCCTTTCCGGGCCCGCGCTGGCCGGGCTTCTCGTCTCCTTCTCGGTGGCCGGGTGCGGCGGCGCCGGCCGCGACGCGCCGGGCTCCGCCGCCGATGTTCCGGAGGCGCAGCGCTACGGCGGCACCGTGGTGATCGCCGCCCCCGCCGACCTCCAGGGGATGAACTCCCTGACCGCGAGCGACAACACCAGCAACAACGTCCAGCGCGAGATGCTCTTCATGCCGCTCATCAAGTACGACGAGCGGATCGAGCCGGTGCCCTGGCTCGCGGAGAGCTGGGACACGGTCCGAGCGAGCCCCGACAGCATCGACCTGACCTTCCATCTCCGCCGCGACGTCCGCTGGCACGACGGCGAGCCGACCACCGCCGAAGACGTGCGCTTCACCTTCGAGCGCGCGGTGGACCCGCGGACCGCTTTCCCGAACGTCTCGGGCTTCAGCGAGTACTCGCCGCGGGCGCGGGTCATCGACCCCTATACCATCCGCTTCCGGCTGCGCCCGCACTCCGACTTCCTGGACATGTGGTACCAGACGGCGATCATGCCGCGCCACATCCTGGGAGAGGTCGCGCCCGACCAGCTGGCGCGGCACCCCTTCAACACGAGCGCCCCCGTCGGCAACGGCCCCTTCCGCTTCGTGCGGCGCACCCCGGGCCAGGACTGGGTCTTCGCGGCGAACCCCGACTTCCCGGAGGCGCTCGGCGGACGTCCCTACCTCGACCGCGTAGTCTTCCGCGTCGTCCCGGAGATGACGACGCTCCTCACCGAGCTCCTGACGGGGAACGTGGACGTCTACCTGGGCCCCAACCCGAACCAGGCCGCGCAGATCGAGGCCACCCCGGGGGTGCGGCTCATCGCCACCCCCAGCCGCCAGTGGAACTACCTCGCCTTCAACACGCGCCGGCCGATGTTCCGCGACCCTCGGGTCCGGCGCGCCATCGCGATGGGATTGAACCGGCAGGAGATGGTGGACGCGCTGGTGTACGGGTTCGGCGATCCCGGCCGCTCCACCGTGACCCCCGCCCACTGGTCGTTCGATCCGGGCGACCCGCAGACCGTGATCCCCTACGATCCGGCGGGCGCCCGGAAGCTGCTGGCGGAGGCCGGCTGGCAGGACCGCGACGGCAACGGCGTGCTCGAGGACCCGCGGGGGGAGGAGTTCCGCTTTCAGCTGATCACCAACTCGGGGAACGACGTGCGCCGCGACGTGATCGAGATCGTGGAGGCGCAGCTCCGGCCGCTCGGGATCGTCGTCGAGCCGCGGCTGGTGGAGTGGAACACGATGATCGCGCAGCTGCAGGACCCGGCGCGGAAGTTCGACGCGACGGTGGCGGGGTGGGTGGACTACTTCCGCAAGGACGACCGCGACATCCTGCACTCGGAGAACCTCGACAAGCCGTTCCAGTACGTGGGCTTCTCGAACCCGCGCGTGGACTTCCTGATCGACACGCTGGCGGTGATCACCGACCGTGAGACGGCGCGGCCGCTCTGGAAGGAGTACCAGCGCCGGGTGGTGGACGAGGCGCCGTACATCCCGCTCTACTATCCGCAGCGGCTGACGGGTGTTCGGGAGCGGGTCCAGGGGGTGGAGATGGACGTGCGAAACGAGTTCCCGACCCTCACCGACTGGTGGATCGCTCCGACCGACCGCCGCCGGAGCGCGACGACACGGCCCACGGCGGACTCCACCGGCGGCGGGTGACGGTTCTCGGACGGAGGAGCCGCTACGCGCCCGTCGGTCACCCGCTTCCCGGAGGCTCCGCCCACGAGGGTCCGGTACGCTCGCGCCCTCTCCGGCGTCGCTTCAGCTCCCCGGCCACCCCTCAGTGCGACTGCCAGACGCGCACCGAGTCCGCGCGGTAGCCTCCCGCCCCGGCGTACTGGACCACGCACTCGTAGTTGCGGCGCACCGTCTCGCCGGTGATCACCGACTCCACCGTTCCCTGCAGGCGGTAGCGGGCGTCCCCCAGGTAGGTGACGTTCGCTCCGAAAGGAAAGCGCGCCCCGTCGAGGCGCCCGCGTACCGCGCCCACGCACTCCCGCTCCGCCCCGCGGGCGTCGTGCTCCACCCCGGAGGGGGGTGGCGCCGGCGAGGAGACCAGCGTCAGGAAGAGAAGCACCAGGACGAATCCGGCGGCCACGCCGGCCCAGCGGAGCGGGGAGAGATTCATAGAGGGAGAATACCCGGCGGGCCGCGCACCGATCAAGCCCCGGGGGGCCGCCGCCTCTCCCCCGCGGCGCCGCGGGCCGAGAGGCGCCCCAGGAGGACGCGCGCGGCCCGGGCGTCTCCGCCCACTCCCACCAGCAGCATCGTCAGGTCCCCCATCCCCCAGAGGACCGCCGCCAGGATGATCCCCCGCACGATCTCCGCGAGCAGCGGGAGGAGCGCGTAGCTCCCCTCCAGCGCCACCCCGGCGGCCGCCTCGAAGACGAGCGCCACCACCACCACCTTCGAGGCGAACTTGAAGAGCCGCGCGACGTGCAGCAGCGGGACGTAGGGTTGGACGTCCTCCTCCCGCACCGCCGCCGGTCCGAGCGAGCCTCTCCGTTCTTCCAGGTCCGGGTCTTCCACGTTCTCGCTCCGGGTTTCGGGGTGCTTGCCAGGGGCGCGCACGGAACATACCACCCCGGCGCTCCCCTCCCGAGTCGTTCGCTCGACCGACGGCCTCTCCCCGGGTGGCACTCGCTCTCGGGAGGTCCTATACTTTCGGCATTCGTCCCGGGGCGGCCGCCGCGCGCCGCCCCCTCCGACCGGAACCGCATCGTCATCGGCGCCGCCTCGGCCGGCCGGCGAGCGAAGGATCCGGGCGACCCGGCCCCCGAAGCATTGGCGAACCATAGCCGGTCCGGAGGGACGAGGGCTCAACCCCTACCGGTTGAGCCCTCGCTGCGCCCGGTCAACCTTCCGAGAAGAGGGAGACCGACGTAGGCGCGGGAGCCTGTATTCGCGGGTGCCCAGTGACCCGGCCGAGTATGGCTGAGTACGAGCCGCCGTTTCGACCCAAGATCGCGAGGTGGAAGCATGAAGATGCTCGATACCGTTCGGAGGGGCGCCGCGGCGCTGTCTGCCGCCTTGCTCCTCTCCGGGTGCTTCAGCTACCGGCAGGCGGAGCTGGAGGCCGTTCCCCTGGGTGAGAACATCCGCGTGCACCTGACTCGCCTGGGGGCGGCGGCGCTTCCTGAGATCCCCCGACAGGCCGGGCCCATGCTACGCGGGCGGATCATGCGGAACGAGGACGGTCGACTCCTCCTGCGCGTCCCGATCGCCTACCAGCAGGCCGGAGTGGTTACCCGTGAGCTCGGGCGGGATATCGAGGTCCCGGTGGCCGACATCGTCCGGGTGGAAACTCGAGAACTCGACCGCGTTCGGACGGCGCTGAGTGTCGCGGGGGGGATCGGGGTGGTCGTGGTCCTCTACCAGGCCTTCGGCGGCACCCGCAGCGATGGCGGCGCGCCGATCCCGGAGCCTCCCGTGGAGACGATCCGCATCCCCCTCTTCCACCTCCCTCTCCGCTGACCCACGCGTCGCTCTCGGGAACCTCTCTTCCATCGGGATTCCCTGGTTTCCGCCCGAGCTCATAAGTGCTGTCCCGGTGCGATGTCGTCTCACGGGAGAGGCGGTCGGATGGACCCCTCGCCCGAGGAGTCCATTCTATCGCTTACGTACGAGGTACGGGTTCGGGAAACGTGCTTCGTGGTTGGACGGCACGAGGTTCGCAAGGCGATTCCCGGCTCCGGCCCGACCGGGCCGGACCGAGACCTCGCCAGCGGAGGAGGAAGAGATGAAGCGACGGACGCGGAGCGGAGACGACGTGCTGGGGGACCTGGTGAAAGGAGCGCTCGCGGGCGCGGCCGCCACCTGGGTGATGGGCCAGGCGACCACCTTCCTCTACGAGCGCGAGTCGAAGCCGGCGCGTGAGGCGGAGGACGAGGCGCGCGGCGGGAAGACGGCCTACGGCGTCGCCGCCGAGAAGGCCGCCGGGGCCGTCGGCCTCACGCTCTCCGAGGAGCAGCGCAAGCAGGCCGGCTCCGCCATCCACTGGGTACTCGGGGCGGGGGCGGGGGCGGCCTACGGGGTGCTGCGCGGCCGCCTCCCCGGCGCCGACGTGGGCGCGGGGCTCGCCTTCGGCGCCGCTTTCTTCCTCCTGGTCGACGAGGGGGCGAACACCGCCCTCGGCCTCACCCCGGCCCCCGACGCCTTCCCCTGGCAGACGCACGCGCGCGGGCTGGCCGGCCATCTGGTATTCGGGCTGACTGCGCATGCCGTGCTCGGGGCGCTCGACGCCGTGGCCTGAGCGGAGGCGCCCGGCACGGGAATGGCATGGCCTGGCGCCCCGCTCCGCCTCCGTCCCCCGCGCGCCCCGGATCGAGATGCAGTCGGACTGGCAGGACTACCCCCTCTCCGACGCGGGGGGGGCGCACACCGTGTCCGGCACCGTGAAGGTGCTCCCGGGGCTGGAGAGTCCGCAGCTCGGGAACCGGCGCGACGTGCTGGCCTACCTGCCGCCGTCGTACGAGCGGAACCCGCGGCGGCGTTATCCCGTGCTCTACATGCACGACGGGCAGAACCTCTTCGACGCGGCCACCAGCTTCTGCGGCGAGTGGCATGTGGACGAGACGCTGGAGGAGGCGAGCCTCGCCGGCCTGGAGGCGATCGTGATCGGCATCCCCAACGCCGGCGCGGAGCGGCTCGACGAGTACGGCCCCTTCCAGGACCTCCGCCACGGAGGCGGGCGCGGGGACCTCTACCTCGACTTCCTGGTGCACACCCTCAGGCCGCGCGTGGACCTCGACTTCCGCACCCTGCGCCGGCGCGAGTACACGGGGATCGCGGGCTCCTCGATGGGCGCCCTGATCAGCCTCTACGCCTTCTTCCGGCACCCGCGCGTCTTCGGATTCGTCGGGGCGATGAGCCCCGCCTTCTGGTTCGCCCAGCGCGCCGTCTTCGAGGTGGTGCGCGCGTCGCCGTACGTGCCGGGGCGCATCTACCTGGACGTGGGCACGCACGAGGGGGCGAACACCCTGCGCGACGCGCGCGCCATGCACGCGCTGCTTCACGCGAAAGGGTACGACGTGGAGCACGAGATGCGCTACGTCGAGGAGGTCGGCGCCCGCCACACCGAGTCCGCCTGGGCCGGGCGGCTGCGCGGCGCGCTGGAGTTCCTCCTTCCCTCCCCCATACGTCCCATGGACGAGTTTCCGCTCTCCGCGATCCGTTTGCGCCAGGCGCTGGGATGGCAGCGCGGAGGGCCTGATCGGCCCTGACCGGCGGTCCCGGGGCACGGAACGTCCCTTGCATGCCCCGATCCTTCACCATCCGTGATCCGTGCGCCCGGAGGAGCCGGTGTGGAATCGTGAGCATCACCGCTGGTTCAGCCCCGCTCTCGGGCGCGACATGGAGCTCCTCCTCTTCGGGCACGGCGGGGCTCGGGTGCTGGTCTTCCCCACCTCGCAGGGACGCTTCTTCGAGTGGGAGGACCGGGGGATGGTACAGGCGCTGGGCGAGCACCTCGCCCGCGGATGGCTGCAGCTCTTCTGCGTGGACAGCGTGGACGCCGAGAGCTGGTACGCCGACTGGAAGCACCCCGACGACCGCGTGCGGCGCCACCTCGACTACGAGCGCTACCTGCTCGACGAGGTCCTCCCCTTCTCGCAGCACCGCAACCCGGACCCGTTCCTGATCGCCACCGGCGCCAGCTTCGGCGCCTATCACGCGCTGAACCTCGCCTTCCGCCATCCCCGGCGCTTCGGGCGAGTCCTCGGGATGAGCGGGCTCTACGACGTCCGCCGCTTCGCGAGCGGCCACGACGGCCCCCTCGTCTACACCAACAACCCGGCTCACTTCGTGAGCCACCTCTCCGACCCCGGCCATCTGGAGGCGCTGCGGCGGATGGACATCATCCTCGCCACCGGCCAGGACGACGCCTTCGTCGAGAACAACCGCTACCTCTCCGGCATCCTCTGGGAGAAGGGGGTCGGAAACGCGCTCCGCCTCTGGGACGGCTGGGCCCACGACTGGCCCTGGTGGAAGCAGATGGTTCGGCAGTACATCGGAGGACATGACTAGAAAGTGCTAGGTGCTAAGTGGTTCGAGCACCTCGCGCTCGCGGCTCGCGGCCGAGGTACCGCTTCCTCGGCAATCGGCACACGGTTCCTGCACCTGCGGACCGGCACCCGGCACCCGGCACCCGGCACTTGGCACTCGATCCGGAGGATCGTATGGCAGACCCGCTGAAGATCGGTCTCATCGTCGGCCGCGAGTGGTCCTTTCCCCCCGCCTTCATCGAGGAGGTCAACGGACGCGACGAGGGAGTGGTCGCGGAGTACGTGAAGATCGGGGCGCCTCGGATGGACGAGCCGGTGGACTACTCGGTGATCATCGACCGCATCTCGCACGAGGTCCCCTTCTATCGCACCTACCTGAAGCACGCCGCGCTGCAGGGGGTGACGGTGGTGAACAACCCCTTCATGTGGACGGCGGACGACAAGTTCTTCGGCGCCTCGCTCGCCACGAAGCTGGGAATCGCGCACCCGAAGACGGTGGTCCTCCCGCACAAGGAGTACGTCCCCGGAATCGTGCACGACGAGAGCCTGCGCAATCTCGTCTTCCCGCTCGACTGGGAGGCCATCGTGGACCACGTGGGGCTCCCCTGCATCCTCAAGGACGCGCACGGCGGAGGATGGAAGGAGGTCTACGTCTGCCGCTCGCGGGAGGAGCTGATCCACCACTTCGACGAGTCGGGGCGGCTCACGATGATCGTGCAGGAGTTCATCGAGTGGGACCAGTTCATCCGCTGCATCGTGCTGGGGCAGGAGTCGGTGATGCCCATCAAGTACGACCCGAGGGAGCGGAGGTACCACGTGGAGCACGAGCACCTGAATCCGCAGCTGGGGGAGCGGGTCGTGAGCGACTCGTTGAAGCTGGTGCGCGCCCTGGGCTACGACATGAACTCGATGGAGTGGGCCGTGAAGGACGGCGTCCCCTACGCCATCGACTTCATGAACCCGGCCCCGGACATGGATGTGAATTCCCTCACCCCCCATTATTTCGGCTGGGTGGTGAAGGCGATGGCCGACATGGCGATCCGGCTGGCGAAGGCGCCGCGCCGGGTGGAGGCAGCGCGGCGCGAAAGCTGGCTCGCGGGCCGGATCGCGGGTCCCGCGAGCGGCGAGCGGCTGACGGGGAACTCGGACTTGGACGGCGCCGGCGACCTGGCGGAGGAGATGCCGAGCCTCGCCCGCGGCCTTCCCCGCTCGCGAGCGTGAGGCTCCGATGCCACTCCAGCACGCCATCGACCTCTACCACGGCCTCCTCGAGGACGACGCGATCGCGGCCGATTCGTGGGGACACATGGAGGAGCAGCTGCGCCGCCGGGGGCTCTTCTTCGGCGATCGCCCGCTCTGCACCGTTCTGCGCCCGCGCTTCCTGCTCGCGGAGCAGTACCGCTTCCTGCAGCAGCGCGTCTCCCTCCTTCTCTCGGCCTTCGCCAAGGCGTACGAGCGGGCGATCCACGAGCCGGAGTTCCGGGCGCGCTTCGGGCTGACCGACTGGGAGGAGCGGCTGATCGCGCACGAGCACGGCTTCCGCGACCCCAGCCCGGTATCGCGCCTCGACGCCTTCTTCGTACACGAGCGCGGGGGGCTGCGCTTCACCGAGTACAACGCCGAGACCCCCGCCGGCGCCGCCTACGGCGACCTGCTCAGCGAGGTCTTCCTGGGGCTGCCGGTGATGCGGCGCTTCCTCGACCGCTACGAGGTGAGCCCCCTGCCGGCGCGGCACCTGGTCATGCATGCCCTGCTCAGCGCCTACGAGGAGTGGAGCGGCCGCCGCGAGCTCCCGCACATCGCCATCCTCGACTGGCGCGAGGTGCCCACCTACAGCGAGTTCCTGGTGACGGTGGACTACTTCCGCTCGCAGGGGATCGACTGCGTGATCGCCGACCCGCGCGAGGTGGAGTACCGCGAAGGGCGCCTCTGGGCCGAAGGGCGCGCGGTGGATCTGATCTACAAGCGGGTGCTGATCAGCGAGCTGATCGAGCGCGGGGGGATGGACCACCCGGTGGTCCGCGCGGTGCTGGACGGCGCCGTTTGCATGGTGAACCCCTTCCGCTGCAAGATCCTCCACAAGAAGGCCAGCCTCGCCGTGCTCACCGACGAGCGGAGCGCCGAGATGTTCTCCTCCGCGGAGGCGGACGCGATCGCCGCGCACCTTCCCTGGTCGCGGGTGGTGGAGGAGCGCCGCACCACCTTCCACGGGGAGGAGATCGACCTGATCCCCTTCGTCCAGCGGAACCGGGAGCGGCTCGTGCTGAAGCCGAACGACGAGTACGGCGGCACCGGGATCGTGCTCGGGTGGGAGGCGGATGGGGAGATGTGGGAGCGGGCGCTCCAGGCCGCGCTCGCGGAGCCCTTCGTCGTGCAGGAACGCATCGACATCCCGAGCGAGCCCTACCCGAGCCTGGTGGACGGCGCCCTGCGCGTCTCCGACCGCATCATGGACACCGCCCCCTTCGTCTTCCGGGGGGAGTACATGGACGGCTGCCTCACCCGCCTCTCCACGGAGTCGCTGGTGAACGTCACGGCCGGCGGCGGATCGAGCCTCGCCACCTTCATCGTCGCCCGGAGATGAGTCGCCTCACCCCCGCGGTCGCGCAGGCGATCGAGGCCCGAACCTTCGTGGGCACTGAGCACACGAAGTGTGCGAAGAAGGCGGAGACCCGCCGCGGCAGCTTGCGGCGGGTCTCCGTCCGGGCGGCGACGGTAGCCTCGTCGCCACCCGCATAGAGCGCGGTCCCGGCGCAGCCGGGATGCGCCCAGATCCTCTCACGCAAACCAGATATGAAACCCCCGTCGCTGACCATCGGCATCGAGGAAGAGTACCAGATCATCGACCCGGAGACGCGGGAGCTGCGCTCCTATATCACGGAGATCCTGGGAGACGACGTGATGCTCCTGGGCGAGGTGAAGCCGGAGCTGCACCAGTCGATCGTGGAGATCGGCACCCAGATCTGTCAAACGCCCGCCGACGCATCCGCCGAGCTGAAACGGCTGCGGCGGATGGTGATGGAGCTGGCGGCGCGGAAGGATCTCGTGGTGGTGGCGGCGGGGACCCACCCCTTCTCCTGCTGGACGAAGCAGGAGATCACCCCGCTGGAGCGCTACATGGGGGTGCGGCAGGACATGCAGGATCTGGCGCAGCAGCTGCTGATCTTCGGCACCCACGTGCACATCGGGATCGAGGACCGCGAGTTCATGATCGACGCGATGAACGTGTCGCGCTACTTCATGCCGCACCTGCTCTGCCTCTGCGCCAGCTCCCCCTTCTGGCAGGGGCGGAAGACGGGGCTGAAGAGCTACCGGAGCGTGATCTTCCGCAACTTCCCGCGCACCGGCGTGCCGCGCATCATGCGCTCCTGGGGCGACTACCAGTACCTGCAGGAGAAGCTGGTCCGCACCGGGTGCATCCCCGACGGCTCGAAGATCTACTGGGACGTTCGCCCGCACCACAAGTTCCTGACCCTCGAGTTCCGCTTCCTGGACGTCTGCACGCGCGTGGACGAGGCGGTGGCGATCGCGGCGATCCTGCAGGCAATCGTCGCCAAACTGTGGAAGATGCGCCGTGACAACACCACCTTCCGCGTCTATCCGGCGGACCTGATCGAGGAGAACAAGTGGCGCGCCGTGCGCTACGGGCTGGAGGGAAAGCTGATCGACTTCGGGAAGGAGCGGGAGCGCCCCGCGCGCGAGCTGCTGCGCGAGCTGATCGAGTGGTTCATCGCCGACGTGGTGGACGAGCTGGGGAGCCGCACCGAGGTGGAGCATGCTTTCCGGGTCCTGGAAGAGGGCTCGAGCGCCGACCGGCAGCTCGAGGTCTTCGAGCGAACGGGGGATCTTCAGGCGGTGGTGGACCACCTCGTGACGGAGACGCGCGAGGGAGTCCTCGAGCCGGCGGCGGCGTAGAGAAATGGCTTGGGACCTTACGCGCCCGCCGGGGTATCACGGGCGCACCGGAATAAACATTTGCAGCCAGGACGAGCACCCCTATGGATTCCCGCCCGATCATCGGCATTCCCACCCAGACGCTCCAGTCGATCGAGGTCATCCCCGAGGGCTTGCCGCTCTCGTGGGTGATGAATCACCGCTACTACGTGGCGGTGGCCGCGGTGGGCGGGGCGCCCTTCATGATCCCCCTGCTCGAAGACGAGGAGGCGCTGCGCGCCCTGTACGAGCGGCTGGACGCCCTCTTCATCGCCGGCGGGGTGGACGTGGACCCCGCCAGCTATGGCGAGGACCGTCACGACCTCTGCGGGCGCACCGATCCCTCTCGTGACCGGGTGGAGCTGCTCTTCGCCCGCTGGGCGTTGCGGGACGGTAAGCCGATTCTCGGCGTCTGTCGCGGGATGCAGGTCATCAATGTAGCCCTCGGCGGCACGCTGGTGCAGGACTGCGGCGAGTTCCATCCCGGCGCCATCAAGCACGACTACTTCCCCGGCGGGGGATACGAGCGCGACTTCCTCGCGCACTCCGTGGTGCTGGAGGAGAACACCCGCCTGCGCGAGGCGATGGGCGCACGAGAGGTGCAGGTCAACAGCATGCACCACCAGGGCGTGCGGCGGCTGGGGGAGGGACTCGTCCCCAGCGCCCTCGCCCCCGACGGCCTCGTCGAGGCGCTCGAGGTCGCCGACGAGCGCTTCGTGGTGGGCGTGCAGTGGCACCCGGAGATGCTCATCGACAACGATCCCGCCACGAGGCGCCTCTTCGAGGCCTTCATCGACGCCGCCGACGAGTTCGGACGCAGCCGCGCGATGGTCGGGCTGGTGAGCTGACCCTCCAACGTCGGACCCCTCCCTCCCTCGTCAGCGCCGCCGTCGGCGCGCTCCGGAAGCGGGGCGCGCTCGCTGGCCGGCGCCCGGAAGCGGAACATCGATTGCGGAGCGCGTCGCCGCACACCCCCGAACCATTCGAATCGAGGAGCAGACATGACGGAACCCAGCGGAGACACCCCGGTGATCATCACGGCGAAGGAGAACGGCCCCTATTTCGTCGAGGGTCCCGTGCGGATCGTGGACGCCGACGGCACCGAGTACGACGTCAGCGCCAAGAAGCGCATCAACCTTTGCCGGTGCGGCGCCTCCACCAACAAGCCCTTCTGCGACGGCACTCACTCGAAGCTCGGCTTCGAGGCCGCGGAGCGCGCCGTCCGGGAGAACGGATAGCCGAGGGTCGCCCGGAGCGTCATCCTTGAGAGCGGGAGGGGACCCGCCTACATTGCGATGGACACGTAGACACCGCCGCGTGCGGGACCGCCTACCCCTCGGCCGGGGGCGCAGCATGGTACCAGCGACGAGCCTTTCGCATCCGACCCTTGTGGGTCCGCGAGGGGCTCGTCGCTCTTCCAGCACTCAGCACGTCGCACTCTCCCGGAGGCTCTCATGGAACGCTGCATCGTCGCGCCGGTGGACGGCTCCGGCTTCGGCGAGCAGGCGCTGCCGCTGGCGGCGTCGCTCGCGAGGCGGCTGGAAGCGGTTCTCCACCTCGCCCACGTCCACGTCCCGCCGATCGCCCCCTCCGAAGTCGAGCTGGTGACGTTCCGGGGATCGTGGAGCGAGGTGGCGAGGGACCAGGAGCGCGGCTACCTGGAGGAGCTGGAGGAGCGGGTGGAGGCCCGCTTCGACGTGCGGGTGGAGACGTCGCTGGTGGAGGGGCCGGTGGCGCCGGCGCTGGAGCAGTTCGTCCGCGGGTGCGGCGCGGGGCTGGTCGTGATGAGCACCCACGCCCACCTTCGCTTCAGCCGCCTCTGGCACCACGGCGTCGCCGAGCACCTCGTCCGCGAGCTCCCGCTCCCCGTCCTGCTCGTCCGCACCTCGGCGGAGGACGGGGCGCCCGACCTCGACGCCCGGCCCGAGATCCGACACATCCTCATCCCGCTCGATGGATCGCCGCACGCGGAGTCGATGGTGAAGCACGCCGTGGCGCTCGGCCGGCCGCTGGGCGCCCGCTACACCCTTCTTCGGGTGGTCCGGCCGGACAGGGCGATCGGTTATACGCTCCGGAGGCAGAACGCCCACGTCGACCACCCTCGCCTCGCCGCCGAGCGGGCGGCGGCGCAGCAGTACCTCGGCGCCGTCGCCGAGCGCATGCGGGCGGGAGGGCTCGAGGTGGCCGCGCGGGTGGTGGTGTCGGACGACGCGGCGGGGGCGATCGTGGAAGCCGCGCGCCGGCGCGGCGGCGAGGAAACCCCGGTGGACCTGATCGCGCTGGAGACCCACCCGCACCGCGCGGTCGCCCGCATCCTGGGGGCGCACACCGCCGATCTCGTCGTGCACGACGCGCCCGTCCCCGTTCTCCTCTTCGAGCCCCCGCTCGGCGCGGCCGCGCGGCCGCGCGCGGCGGAGGCCCCCCTCCTCCCGCCGAGCGCTTGACCGGGCGCCGGAAGGGGCGTAGTCTGCAGGGCGGGCCCCCAGCCGCACCGCCTCCGAACCGCTGCCCAGATGCCGACGCCGGGCGTTCCGAGGGGACCTTTCACCCAACGATCCACCAGCGGAGAGCGACAATGCCCAAGCCGTCCACCCCGATCGAGCAGCGGGGATATGCCCATCCCGACTCCTTGGTTTCCACCGAGTGGGTCGCGCAGCACCTCGACGATCCCGACGTGCGCGTCGTCGAATCCGACGAGGACGTGCTCCTCTACGATACCGGCCACATCCCCGGGGCGGTGAAGGTCGATTGGCACGCCGACCTCAACGACCCGCTGCAGCGCGACTATCTCAACGCCAACGCCTTCGCGGCCCTGATGCGCTCGAAGGGGATCGGGAGAGACGCGACGGTGGTGTTCTACGGCGACAAGAACAACTGGTGGGCCACCTATGCCCTCTGGGTCTTCCGACTCTTCGGGCACACCGACGTGAAGGTGATGGACGGCGGCCGGCTGAAGTGGGAGGCCGAGGGGCGGCCGATGACCACCGACACCCCGTCCTATCCCGAGAGCGACTACCCGGTACCGGACCGGAAGGACGAGGCGATCCGCGCCTTCCGCGACCAGGTGCTCGCGCACGTGCGGTCCCGCGGTCCGCTGGTGGACGTGCGCTCCCCGGAGGAGTACCGCGGCGAGAAGCTCCACATGCCCGACTACCCGCAGGAGGGGGCGATGCGCGGCGGACACATCCCCGGCGCGCGGAGCGTCCCCTGGGCGCGCGCCGTGGATCCCGACACCGGCGAGTTCCGCGGCGCCGACGAGCTGCGCTCCATCTACGAGGGAGAGGCCGGCCTGGGCACGGACGACGATGTGATCGCCTACTGCCGCATCGGAGAGCGCAGCAGCCACACCTGGTTCGTCCTCAGCTATCTACTCGGGTACGAAAAGGTCCGCAACTACGACGGGAGCTGGACGGAGTGGGGCAACTCGGTGCGGGTGCCCATCGAGAAGTAGGGAATTACGGAAGGAGGAGAGGGGGGCCGGCATCTCACGCGGATGCCGGCCCTCCAACCGAGTCTTCACCTCTCAATCCTTTGCGGCCAAATATTGGTAGCAGATCTACGGTGGGACCGCTTCTGCTACCAATTCTCGCGGTGGTACCATTTTTGTATGGTCACCGCACCCGCGCGGCGACTACCCGCGACGGAAGATTGGACCGTGTCAACCCGGACGAGGTGAGGTGAGGACATGAAAAAGAAGTTGGCGTTGGTGCTGGCCCTGGCGACCTCCGTTCCCGGCGCGGCCGGGACGGTGGACGCGCAGGAAATGGTGAGCCCCCGGGCTCCGCGCTTCGAGCTCGGAGTCTACGGCGGCGGCGCCTATACCAGCGAGTGGTACGAATCGCGGACGGCGACCTCCACGGACGGGGTCATCTCCGGCCCGGAGGACGGAGAACGCTACGGCTTCGGCTTCACGGGGGCTTTCGGCGGGGCGGCGACGCTCTATCTCTCCCCGATGCTCGGAGTGCGGCTGCACTACGGGTACGTCCCCTCGCGGATTCCCGAGGCGGACGACGGGGACTTCGAGGACGATGCGGACCTGCTCACCCTGAACAACCATTTCTACGATCTGAGCCTGGTCCTCCGGCCCTGGGCGGCTCGGGCGGGCGGCGTGCTGGCGCAGACCTACCTCTTCATCGGCGGCGGGGGGCTGACCTCCGACGCAGCGGGTGACGCGGAGGGCGACGTTCCCGTTTGCGAGCCGATCACGCTGCGGCAGGGCGCCTGTCTGCCGCTGCAGACCGACTACTCCACCGTGGGGCAGGGGACCGCGGGAATCGGGGTGGACCTGTTCGCGCTGGCGAGCAACCTCGGCGTCTTCGCCGAGCTGGCGACCCACTTCTACGACTCTCCGGTGCACGTGGGATCCGGCTTCGTGCCGGACGTGCAGGTCGGCGAGGGCGGGAGCTTCGCGGTGGCCGACGACATGTACGCGGCCACCACCCGGCTGGTGCTCGGCGTGAAGCTGGGCCTGGGCGGGTTCGGCCCGGCGATGACGCCGATGGCGCCCATGCCCATGCCGCCGCCTCCGCCCCCCGCGGCGCCGATGGCTCCCCCGCCCCCCGCCCCGCCGGCGGACCGGCCGATCAACGTCTGCGTCGTGACCGACGCGGGGCTGGAGAGCGTCGCCGCGACCGTCAATCCGGCCTCGGGCGATACCATGGCGATGGGTGAGCGCTTCTCGATGCGGTATCCGGCGACGGCCCCGATGTACGCGGCCGGTGCGACCTGGTACATCAACACCGACGTCATTACGCTGGACCGGAGCGAGTTCGTGAAGTTCGGCGTTCCGCGGCTGATCAGCAACACCAGCCAGCTTCGGCGGGTGGGCGCCTACGAGGGGACGCCGGTCTTCGCCGAGACCGGGACGACCGCCCCCTACCAGGTGCTGTACGTCCCGCTGCGCCCGGGGTGCGAGTTCCAGCCGTATTCGCCGAGGCCGCGCGTGCGCGGCTGAGGCAGCGAAGGCCCGAGGGGGCCGACGAATGGGAGGGGCCGGGCATCGGCCTCTCCCCCCAATCCAGAGATCCTGAACATCACGGAGGCGAAAGCATGTCGCAGATCATTCGACCCGACGGGGAGGAGCGTTCCTTCCTCGATCGACTGAGCCAGAGGACGGGACGCCGGGAGTTCATCAAGTGGACCGGTGCGGGCGCGCTGGGCGTGGTCGCCGTCTCGGCCTGTGAGCAGGACCCCACACGTGTCGTCTCGGAGCTACAGGTGGACACGGTGACGCGCACCGACACGGTGGCGCCGCCCCCCCCGACCTTCCCGAGCGCCACGCTCGACTTCTCCAACGACTTCGGCGTGCTCAACTACGCTTACGCGCTGGAGCAGCTGGAGGCGGCGTTCTACACCATGGTGGCGGCGAGCGCGAACTACATGGCCACCTTCCCGAACGCCGACGAGCGCGCCGTGCTGGAAGACCTTCGCGACCACGAGATCGCGCACCGGGAGTTCTACAAAGCGGCGCTCGGCACCAACGCGATCGGCGCGCTGACGCCGAACTTCAGCGGGGTGAACTTCAACAGCCGCCGCAGCGTCCTGCAGACGGCGCAGCAGTTCGAGGATCTCGGCGTGGCCGCCTACAACGGCGCCGCCCGCTACCTCCGCGACGCGAACTTCCTGACCATCGCCGGAAAGATCGTCTCGGTCGAGGCGCGCCACGCGGCGGCCATCCGCGACATCCTGGACCCGCTGAGCTTCGCGCCCAACGCGTTCGACCCGGCACTGCCGCCTTCGGAGGTTCTGGGCGTGGCCGCCCCGTTCATCCGCAACACCGTCACTCTGTCCAACGTCCCGGCGAGCTGAGGAGAGAATACCCATGAACGAACAGCAGAATATTCTGGACAGTCTGGACCCCGAGATCCTGGAGCGGGTCGGGTCGCGCCGCGATGCCCTGAGGGGCTTCGGCCGACTCGGCGCGGGTCTGGCCTTCGCCTCCGTGCCGCTGGGGCTGGCGGCCATGGCGAAGAGCGCCTTCGCCCAGGGCGGGCTCCCCCAGGGGATCGTCGACGTCCTCAACTTCGCCCTCACCCTCGAGTACCTGGAGGCGGATTTCTACACCATGGGGCTGGCCTCGACCTCCACGATCGCCTTCCCCGACGCGACGACCCGGGAGACCTTCCGGATCATCCGCGACCACGAGCAGACCCACGTCTCCTACCTGCAGAACGTGCTCGGGTCGGCGGCGGTCGCGAAGCCCGCGCTGGACTTCACCGCCGGGGGGATGTTCCCCGACGTGTTCAGCAACTACGCGACCTTCGTGACGCTGGCGCAGGCGTTCGAGGATACCGGCGTGCGGGCCTACAAGGGACAGGCGCCGAACCTGATGAGCAACGGCGACATCCTCACCGCGGCGCTCACCATCCACTCGGTAGAGGCGCGGCACGCCTCGAAGGTGCGCCGGCTCGCCGGCTCTCCGGCCGAGCAGGGCTGGATCCCGGGGGCACAGGCCGGCGCGCCGGCGGCGGTCGCCGCGACTTACGCGGGCGAGGACAACGTCATGCAGGGGGGCGTGGACGTCACCACCCTGGTGCCGGCGACGGTCTCGCGCGAGGACGTCACCGAAGCCTACGACGAGCCGCTGACGATGGCGCAGGTCCTCGCCATCGTGGATCCGTTCATCGGATGAAGTGGAGCACGGGGTCGCCGCGGAGCTCCGCTCCGGGGCGACCCGATCACGAACCACGGCTGGAGCCGTTCCGGCGCAGGACCTGCCCTGCTGCGGCTCGAGCAGGCATTCGGAAGGTAGGGACGGGAAGGGGACGCGCACACCCCCGACCCGGTGCTGACGAGGTAGATGGGATCCGGACCCCCAGCTCCTTCTTCGCGTCCTAGGGCTGGAGCCTCTCGCGAGGTGGCGAGGAGACCGGACGCAGCGGCAGCGATCCACCCCCGTCGGCTCCGGCCGGCGGGGGCTTCCGCGCTCAGGAGGTCTGCCGCAGCGAGATCGAGACGATCGCGCCGTAGAGATCGCGCGCAGTCCCCGGGGAGGTCACCCGCAGCGGCGGGGGCACCAGGTGGTAGTCGTCCATCCCGAGCACGCGGCGCGCGGCGCGCGTCACCAGCACGTCCGGCCCTTCCAGGTCCACCCCTTCCTCCTCCACCCGGTCCGCGAGGACATACCGGATCCGGTCCCGGTGGCTGGTGACGGCGAAGTAGGTGGAGCCGCGGGCCACGAACTTCGGATCGACCACCACCGCCGTCACCGGCCCCGCCCGAAGCCGGAGGTCCACCTCGGCGGTGAAGTCGGAGTCGAGGGTGAGGAGCACGAAGGGCCGCCCGGCCGCCGCGGCGGCGGCGCGCGCCTGCTCCGCGTGGAAGACCGTGGAGACCACGAGGTCCGCGGCGCCGATCTCCTTCCCGCCGGGCGCGGAGCCCGGCGAGGCGTCTTCCACCAGGACCGGGAGCACCTGCAGCGCGAAGTCCTCCTCCAGCTCCGCGGTGAGCGCCACCAGGTGGTCGCGGTTCGACTCGATGCAGGCGCAGCACAGCCGCGCGGCCGCGCAGCGGGAGAACAGCTCTCCGACCTGGCCTCGCTCCAGCCGGCGGCGCCACCCCTCCACGAACCGCTCGGCGAGCCACGCCGCCGTCTCGGCGGCGACGCCGTCGACGCCCTGCTGATCGGCGACGTATACGCCCGATCCGGGACGGATCTCGACGAGCCCCTCCTCCGCGAGCACCCGGTAGGCGTCGGCCACGGCGCGGTGATCCACCCCCTCCTCCCGGGCCACCGCGCGGATGCTCGGCAGCCGCTCCTTCGGCCGTACCCGGCCAGCGTGCAGCATCCCCAGGATCCGGTACCGCAGCCGCGCTTCGATCTCTTCCTGCTTCGCCATGCTCTCCGCTGATTCCAGTGTCGGGGTTCCGGACCCCGGGCCTTCTTCCTTCATGTAGCGGTTCTCCGCACGCCGCGCAAACCGATACGTATTTATGTAGCGGTTCGGCCCGAGACTTGCAAGTCCTCAGAACCGTTCGACGAGTTGGGAAACCAGTATGGTGTGGATGGCTCCATGGCAATTCCTCTACCGAGCGGAGACTTCGGGCGGACCCGAGGACGCGCGGCGTCCCGGACGCCCAGGGCCGACCTCACCGAATCGCTGCGCCGGCGCCTGGCGAGCGACCTCCACGTGGGGCGATTGGCCCCGGGCGACCGGCTGCCGAGCATCCGCGCGGTGGCCCGGGAGACAGGGGTGGATCACCGCGCCGTGGCCGACGCTTACCGGGTGCTCGCGGAGGAGGGGCTCGTCGAGATCCAGGGGCGCTCGGGCGTAAGGGTGCGCGGCGACGGGCGGCCGGAGGGCGGCCGCGCGGTCGATTCGCCGGCGGAGCGCGTGAGCTGGCTGGCCGGGGTGATCGCCGAGGGTTGGACGCGGCGCCTCACCACCGGCGACCTGCGCCGGATGATCGACTCCTGCGTCGGAGGCGGCGCCCTCCGCTGCGCCTGCGTCGAGTCCGACCGCGACCAGATGGTGGCGTACTGCGCGGAGATCGGACAGTTCTCGGAGATGGCGATGGTGCCCTGCTACGTGGCGTCGGGCGGAGCGCCCGGGGAACGGGAGGGGCTGCGGGAGACGCTCCGCGGGTGCGACGTGGTGGTGACCACGCAGTACCATTCCGCCACCGTTCGCGAGGCCCTGGGCGAGGATGGGCCGCCGGTGGTGCTGCTGCGGGTCCATCCGGAGCTGGCGGAGGCGGTCCGCTCGCGCATCCGCCAGCGCCGCCTGACCGTGGTGGCGGCCACACCCGGCTTCGGGGAACGGCTGCGCCTGATGTACGCGGAGAGCCTGCGCGAGGGGGGCCGGCTGCGGGTGGTGCTCGCCGACGACGAGGCCGGGCTCCGCGCCCTCGACCCCGAAGAGCCGATCCTCCTGACGCGCGCCGCCCGCGAGCTCCTCCCCGAGCTGTGGGCGCCGAATCTCGCCTTCCCCCATTCCCCCACCATCGCCCGCGATTCCCTCCACGAGCTGACTCGGATCCTCGTGCGGCGCAGCATGGCGGATTCGCCGCCGTCGGGGGAAGGGATCGGATACCAGCTATCAGTCTCCGGAACCTCGAATGGGGATTTCCGTCTCCGGACCTAGTCGGGAACGCCGGAGCTGATATCCCCAGCTCGTCTCAAGCAGATGCCGATAGCTGATAGCTTCTACGGCCTTTGCACCTGCACCCAGATCGTATCGGTGCTCCGGCTGTAGAACATCGAGACGATCACGTCCTTGTGGCGGCCGTCGCGGAATCGGAACTCGTACGGGAAGGAGACGTGGAGCGAGCGCCGCGCGACTCCTTCGAGGAAGCGGCCGTGGAACTCCTGCACCTTGGTGCAGGGCGCGACCTCGTCGAAGAAATTGCTGCCGAGCGCGTTCTCCTTCTGGTAGTTCGTCAGCCGGGACTCGGTCTGGTTGTACTTCAGCACGGTGCCGGCGCGGTCGAGCTGGATCATGCCCGCGGGGAGGCGGTCCAGCTCGTCCTCCGTGAGAACGTCGGCCTGCTCGAGCAGGGAAGTCTTGGAGTCCATTTCGGGTCGAGTGGGTCGAGTTCGCGCGCCCGGGATCACACGGGCGATTTCACGGCGATAATCCCCCGCCCGCGGGCGGGATCGTAGATCAGGTGGATCAGCACGAGCCGATCGCCGGCGGCGAAGCGGAATACAAACGAGAACTCCCTCTCGCCCACCACCTCCTCCCGCACGAGCTCGAGGTACTGCCCCTGAAAGGCGCTCACGCGCGTGCACGGGGCGACCTCGGTGAAGAAGTTCTTCCCGAGGAAGCGCGAGCGCCTGGATCCGGCGAGCCTCTCTTCGGCGCGATTGTACGAGAGCACCGTTCCCCGCGCGTCGATCTCGACGATCCCGATGGGGAGGCGGTCGAAGTCTTCCGCGGTCATGGAGAGCAGCTCCTCCACCGGGAAGAGGCCGGTGCGGCCCGCGCAGGAGGCGCAAATCCCATGCGAGAGGGGCCCCGCAACGCCGCCGGAGCCCAGCGGATCGCCGCACCAGGCGCAGACGGTCGTCAATGCGAAACTGCCCGGTTCACGGTGTCGAGCGCGTCCCGCACGGCGCCGGTCAGCCCCTCCAGGGAGAACGGCTTCTGCAGCAGCGGCGCATCCGGTTCCGGGAGGGAGCGCTGGGCGAAGGCGTCCAGCGAATAGCCGGACACGTAGAGCACGGCGACGCCGGGCCGGATCTCCCGCATCCGCCGGGCCAGCTCGGGGCCGCTCATCTGCGGCATCACCACGTCGGTGACGAGCAGGTGGATGGGATCCGGGTGGCTCTCGCAGAGGGCCAGCGCCTCCTCGCCGCTCGCGGTGGCGAGCACCGAGTGGCCGGCGCGGAGCAGGATCCGCCGGGCGAGCTCGCGGACGACCGGCTCGTCCTCGGCCAGCAGCACGGTGGCCGCGCGGGCCGCCGGCGCGGAGGCGGAGCTCGCCGCCGCGTCCGCCGCCTCCGCCGCCTCGGCTCGTGGGAGGAGGACCCGGAAGGTGGTGCCGCGGTCCACCTCGCTCTCGACCTCGATGTGCCCCCCGCCGTGCTGCACGATCCCGTAGACGGTGCTCAGCCCCAGCCCCGTCCCGCGCCCCTCCTCCTTGGTCGTGTAGAAGGGCTCGAAGATGCGCTCCGTCACCTCCTGGCTCATCCCGCACCCTGTGTCACGCACCGCGAGGAGCGCGAAGTCTCCGTCTGGACCATGCATGCCGGCCGGGGCCGCCTCGGCCTCGGTGATCATCTCCAGCGCGCCGCCGGCGGGCATGGCGTCGCGGGCATTGACCACCAGGTTGAGGACTACCTGCTCCAGCTGCGCCGGATCGGCGCGGACGAGGGCTCCCCGCGAATCGAGGCGGAGCGAGAATCGGACGTCCTCTCCGATCAGCCGGCGAAGCATCGCCTCCATCCCCTGGATCACCTGGTTGAGATCGAGGACGCGCGACTGCGTCACCTGCCGGCGACTGAAGGTGAGGAGCTGCTTCGCCAGCGAGGCCGAGCGGTCCGCCGCGCGGTCGATCTCCCGCACGTAAGCCAGGAGGGGATCCCCGGGCTCGAGGTCCATCTGGAGGAGGTTGGAGAACCCCTTGATTGCGGTGAGCATGTTGTTGAAGTCGTGCGCCACGCCTCCCGCCAGCCGTCCCACCGCGTCCATCTTCTGCGACTGCAGCAGCTGCCGCTGGCTCTCGACGAGTGCCTCCTCCGCCACGCGCCGCTCGGTGATGTCCTCCACCATGGCCAGCGCCAGCGGCATGTCCCCATCGTCGAGGCGCGAGACGGTGACGTACGCCCACATCCCGGAGCCGTCGCTGCGGAGGAAGCGGGTCTCCACCTGGAAGCCCTCCCGCTCGCCGGACAGCAGCTCGCGGAAGAGGCGCAGGTCTTCCGCGAAGTCGTCCGGGTGGACGAGCTCAGAGAGGGGCTTCCGGTGGAACTCGTCGTCCGCGTAGCCCAGGAGCCGCAGCAGGGCGCGGTTGCTCTCCACCGCGCGACCCCCGGCGTCGAGCAGGGCGATCCCCACCGGGGTCGCCTCGAAGATGGAGCGGTACCGGTCGCGGCGCCCCTCCCCGGCGGTTGGCTGCGTCACGGCGCCCCGACCTGCGCGAGGCGGGTCTCGAGGCGCCGGCGGGCTAGCAGTGCTCGCATCGCCCGAAGCCCTCCGGCTCGATCTGCACCGTGATGTGGTCGATGCCGAAGCGGTCGTGCAGGGTGCGGCGGATGCGGCCGAGGAGGGCGGCCGAGCCCTGCTCCTCGCCGGCGGTGACGTGCGCCGAGAGGGCGATCATCCCGCTGGTGATGGTCCAGACATGCAGGTCGTGCGCCGAGAGGACACCGGGGACTTCGCGCAGCGCGAGGCGCACCTCGTCCACATCGATGTGTCCGGGCGCGCCCTCCATCAGCACCGAGACCGTCTCCCTCAGCAACCCCCACGAGGAGTAGAGCACCAGGACCGCGATCGCCACCGAGGCCGCGGGGTCGGCCCAGTTCCAGCCGAAGAGCCAGATGAGGACGCCGGCGGCGATCACGCCCACGCTGCCGAGCGCATCGGTCAGCACGTGGAGCCACGCGCCGTGCATGTTGAGGCTCTCCTCCTTGCCCGCATTCAGGATCCACAGCCCCGCCAGGTTGACGATCAGGCCGCCCACGGCGATCCCCATCATCATCGTTCCCCGCACCTCGGGCGGCGCGCCGAAGCGCTGATAGGCCTCGATGAAGATGTAGACGGAGATGGCGACCAGCGTGGCGCCGTTCACCAGCGCCGCGAGGATCTCCGTGCGGTAGTAGCCGTAGGTGTGCGTCGCCGTGGCGGGCCGCCGCGCGATCCACAGGGCGAAGAGGGAGAGGGCGAGGGCGCCCGCGTCGGAGAGCATGTGCCCGGCGTCGGCCAGCAGCGCCAGGGAGTTGGTGAGGACGCCGCCGACCACCTCCGCGACGGCGTAGAGCACGACGAGCCCCAGGACCAGCGCCAGACGGCGCGAGTTCCCGCCCCCGCCGCCGTGGGAGTGCCCGTGCGAGTGTGCGTGTCCCGCTCCCAATTCCGTGCTCCTGACCGAGTGATTCCGCAGCCGGAGGTGGCCGCGCCCCTCCGCGAAGAGGTTCGGCACCCGGCGCCCATCGCTTCACCCTGGTCCGTCCGGACGCGCTCCCCGCGCCGGCGGACCGTTCGGGGTGGAAGGTAAACCGTTGCGGGGGGCCGCGGCAACCGTCGCTCGGGCTCCGGAAGCGCCCGCGACGGGGCCCCCCGCCCGCGCCGCGCCGACCCGGAAGGCGGCGCCGAGCGGCGGGGCCGACACCTCCATCTCCCTCAGCCAGGCCGCGAAGAGGGCCAGCCCGATCGCGGTGTAGAGCGAGCCGAAGGGGATCCACATGATGAGCCCCGCCGCCGCCGCGACCCCGACGAGAAACGCCGCGGACCGGCGGGTGGAGCGAGGGAGCATGGCGGGCCCCCCTGTTAGATCCGCAGCGTCAGCCCGGCGTAGAACGCCCGGCCCGGGCCGGGCTCGAAGAAGCGCTGGCCGAACGCGTTGACCACCACGGAAGTGTTGTACTCGCGGTCGAAGAGGTTGGTGACCCCGAGAAAGGGAGCCGCCTCGAACCCTCCGAGGGAGACGCCTTCGATCCCCGCGCGCGCGTCGGTCACCAGGGAGGAGGGGGAGTGGAAGGTGTTGGCGTCGTTCACGGGCGTCCGGGCGGCGTAGCGCCCCTCGAGGGTGGCGAACGCGCCGCGCGGCCCCTCCAGCGAAACCGAGCCCTCGACGCGGTGCGGCGCGATCCCCGGCACCCGCTCGTCCGCCAGCGAGGTTCCGTCCACCACGTACTCCTCGAAGCGCGCGTCGGTGTAGGTGTAGGAGGCCCGGAGCGCGATTCCCCGGGCGGGGACGACGGTGGCGGCCAGCTCCACCCCCTGATGCACCGCCGACCCCGCGTTGCGGAAGAACTGCCGTCCCTGCGCCTCGGGCACCTCGAAGGGGATCAGCGCGTCCTCGATGTCGGCCCGATAGACGGCGAGCTGGTAGGCGAGCCACGCCCCCAGTCCCCCCTTCGCCCCCGCCTCGTACGAGACGGCCCGCTGCGGCTCCAGCTCGGGGTTCAGTCCGCCGGCGCCGTCGGGACGGTTCGCGAGCTCGGTGGTGGTCGGAGTCTCGAAGGAGGTCGCGACGTTGGCATACAGGTTCAGCGCCTCCGTCACGGCCAGCGACGCCCCGAGGGAGGGGCTGAAGGCGTCGAGGGTGCGGCTGCCGGAGTCGTCGGGGTTGGCGGCGGTGACCAGGTGATCCTCGGCCTCGAAGCGGAAGCGGTCGTACCGCATCCCCCCGAGCAGCGAGAGGCGCGCGGTGGGGGCGGCGGCGACCTGCGCGAAGACGCCCAGGTCGTCGACCCCCTCGTCCTGGTCGAGCCTCCGCTCGCCGCGCGAGCCGGCCTGGTTGGCGAAGTTGAGCCGGTCGTCGCGCTGGAGGTCGACCTCCGCGCCGGCCGCCCACTGCAGGGCGAGGAAGGGGAGCGGGTCGGCGCGATAGAGCGCCCGCACTCCGCCCGCTTGGCGCTCCAGGTCGATGATGGTGGGGGGGATCGGGTTGTCGATGGAGCGCGCGAGCCAGTACCCGGAGAGCTCCAGCCCCCCCGCCTCCGTCCGCCGCCGCCAGGTGGCGCCGATTTGCCCCTGCCTTCCCCGCTCGCCGGTGCGCTGCTCCAGGTTCCGGGCGAAGGCCTGCGACCGGTCCGCCTCCAGCAGCGGCTGGGAGAGCGAGCCGGGGTTGTCCGCATCGTAGTCCACCAGGTGGAAGAGGACGCGGAAGTCGTCGCGGCCGCGGACGAGGCCGAAGCGGCCGTTCGCGCGCAGGTTCTCGGCGGAGCTGAAGTCGCGGTAGCCGTCGTAGGCCAGCCGCGAGGCGTGGAAGAGATAGGAGGCCGGGCCGCTCGTCCCGCCGGTGGTGCTGTGGAAGCGGAGGAGGCCGTCGCTCCCTCCCAGCACCCCCACCTCCTGCCCGAGCCGCTCCGCCGGCGGCTCCTCGCTCTCCAGCTGGATCACCCCGCCGGCGGTGTTGCCGTAGATCGCCGAGGCGGGTCCGCGGATCACCTCGGCGCGGCGGAGGAGGGAGAGGTCGACATGGTTGAGGGCGGTCTGCCCGTCCGGCAGGGTGGCGGGGATCCCGTCCACCAGCACCTTCACCCCCCGCACCCCGAACTGCGCGCGCGCGCCGAAGCCGCGGATCGAGATGCGCTCGCCGAGGGCGTAGTTGAAGCGGTTGTCCACCTGCACTCCTGGGATTCCGCGGAGCGCCTCGTCCAGCCCCAGCCCCGGCTGCGCTCGCTGGATCTCATCCTCGGCGTTGACCGCCACCGCGAACGGCACGCGCGAGGCCTCGAAGGGGGTCCGCAGCACCGTCACCGTCACCGGCGCGATCGGCACCGGCCGCAGCGAGTCGGGGGGCGGCTCCTCCTGCGCCCGCGCCGGTGCGGCGCCGGCGCAGAGCAGCGAGGCGAGGGCGAGGGCGAGCGACGACCGGCTGAAGGGCTTCGTCATGCGAGCGGAGGGTGCGGGTCCGGCGCGAGGATGGGCAGTGGACAGTTTACCGCCCGCGGCCGCGGATGGCGAGGGACGAAGCGACGAGCCGGAGGTGAGGGCTCTTTGCACCCAGCAAGTAGCACGTGGCACGAGCGCCTTGACAGCCGCACCTTGCTGTCGCATCCCTATACCACACTCGCTAAGGGGTAAGACGCTAAGGGGAGAGTCCATGCCGCGCCAACCGCTCGATCTGCTGCAGGGCACGCTGGACGTCCTGATCCTCCGCACCCTGGCCTGGGAGCCGAACCACGGCTACGGCATCTCCAGGCGGATCCGCGAGCGCACCGAAGGGGCGCTCGCCGTGCAGGACGCAGCGCTCTACCAGGCGCTGCGCCGCATGGAGAAGAAGGAATGGATCGAGGCGGCGTGGGGGCTCAGCGAAACCAACCGCCGCGCCCGCTACTACTCCCTCACTCCCGTCGGCCGCGCGCAGCTGCAGGCGGAGGCGTCGTCCTGGCGGCGCTACGCCGAGGCCGTCTTCAAGGTGCTCGACCCCGCGCCCGGAGAGGCCTCGTGAGCCGCCTCTCCCCCTTCCGCCGCCTCTTCCGCCTCCCCTGGCGCTCGCCCGCGCAGATCCGCGCCGAGGTGGAGGAGGAGATCCGCTTCCACCTGGACATGCGGGTGGAGGAGCTGGTCGCCCGCGGCCGCTCCCCCGCGGAGGCCCGGGTCCTCGCCCGCCGCGAGTTCGGCGACGTGGACGAGGCCCGCGGGGCGCTCGGCCGCGCCGACCGCGCGGGGGAGGCGCGCCGGCGCCGCGCCGACCGGTGGGACGCCCTGCGGCAGGACGTGCGCTTCGCCCTGCGCACCTTCCGGCGCAGCCGGGGGTTCACCGCCGCCGCCACCGCCACGCTGGCGCTGGGGATCGGCGCCAACACCGCCATCTTCAGCGTGGTGGACGCGGTGCTGCTGCGCCCGCCGCCCTTCGCCGAGCCGGACCGCCTGGCCGTGGTGTGGGAGACGGACCGCAACAGCGGCACCTCGCACGAGCCCGCCTCCATCCCCGATTTCGAGGACTTCCGCGCGCGCGCTACCCGCTGGGAGTCGCTGGCCGGGATGATCCCGGTGGAGGCCAACTTCGCCCCGGCGGGCGGCGAGCCGGAGCGGGTGGCCGCGCTCGCCGTCACGCCGGGGTTCGTGGAGACGCTGGGGATCCGGCCGCTGCTCGGTCGCGCGTTCGCGGCCGGGTCCGAGCCGGGGGCCGGCGGCGCGGACGAGGTGGTGATCGGCGAAGGGCTGTGGGAGCGCGCCTTCGGCCGCGACCCGGACGTGCTGGGCCGGCCGATCCGGCTCAGCGACCGCGTGCACACGGTGGTGGGGGTGCTCCCGGCGGAGGCCGACTTCGGGCTGCTGCAGCTGCTCCGCGCCGCCGACTACGGCCGCTCCTTCGCCGACCGCGGGGAGCGCGCCGAAGTGGAGGCGTGGCTGCCGCTGGAGACCCGCGCCACCGCCGCGTCGCGCGACAACCACCCGCTGTTCGTGCTCGGCCGGCTGCACGCCGGGGCGAGCTTGGAGGCGGCACAGCGCGAGTTGTCCGGGATCGCCGCGGCGCTGGAGGCGGAGCACACGTCCAACCGCGGCCGCGGGGTGTTCGTCGAGCCGCTGCGGGAGGTGCTGGTGGCGCCGGTGCGGCCGGCGCTGCTGGTGCTGTTCGGCGCCGTCGCGCTGGTGCTGCTGATCGCCTGCGCCAACGTCGCCAACCTGCTGCTCGCCCGCGGCGCCGCCCGGTCGCGCGAGATCGCGGTGCGCGCGGCGCTGGGGGCGGGCACCGGCCGGCTGGCGCGCCAGTTCGTGGTGGAGAGCCTGCTGCTCTCCCTCGGCGCGGCGGCACTGGGGGTGGCGCTGGCGCTGGGCGGGCTGGAGCTGCTGGTGCGGCTGGCGCCCGCCGACCTGCCGGGGCTCGGCGAGGTGGCGGTGCGGCCGCGGGCCCTCGGCGTCACGCTGGCGGTGTCGGTGCTGGTGGGCGTGGCGTTCGGCACGGTGCCCAGCCTGCAGGCCCGGCGCCTGGACGTGCAGGAGGCCCTGCGCTCCGGGTCCCCCGGCGCGGGCACCGCGCCCAGTCGGCGGCGCGCCCAGTCGGCGCTGGTGGTCGCCGAGGTGGCGCTGGCGACGCTGCTGCTGATCGGCGCGGGGCTGCTGGTCAAGAGCTTCTGGCGCCTGCTGCAGGTGGACCCCGGATTCCGCACCGAGCGGGTGCTCAAGGCGGAGTTCCAGCTCCCCGAGGGCCGCTACCCGATGGACTTCGTCCGCTGGCCGGCGTTGCCGGAGATCCAGGGCTTCCAGATGGCGCTGCTGGAGCGCGCGGAGGCGCTGCCGGGCGTGGAGTCGGCGGCGCTGGCCGGGACGCACCCGCTCAGCGCCGGCTACACCAACTCCTTCCGGGTGGTCGGCCGCGAGGCGGAGGGGACCGACTGGCCGGAGATCTCGGTGCGGCAGGTCTCGCCCGGCTACTTCGGCACCATGGGCGTCCCGGTGCGCGCCGGCCGCGCGCTAGGCCCCGCCGACGACGCGGCCGCCGCCCGCGCGCTGGTGATCAACGAGGAGGCGGCGCGCCGCTTCTTCGCGGGCCGCTCGCCGCTGGGGCAGCGGATCGCCTTCTGGGGCATGGAGTGGAACGTGGTCGGCGTAACGGGGGACGAGCGCTTCCACGGCGTCGCCCAGGGCGCGCCGCCGGCCGTGTACGTCCCACTGGCGCAGGCGCCGGCGGCGGGAGGGAGCCTGCTCGTCCGCACGCGCGGCGACCCCGCCGTGGCGGCCGGCGCGGTGCGCGCCGCGTTCCACGCCGTCGACCCGCAGCTCGCGGTGTTCGGCGTGGAGCCGCTGGACCGGACGCTGTCCCGCTCGGTGGGGGAGCGGCGCTTTACCATGCTGCTGCTCGGGCTGTTCGCGGCGCTGGCGCTGTTGCTGGCCATGGTGGGGGTGCACGGGGTGCTGAGCTACTCCGTGGCCCGGCGCACGCGCGAGATCGGCGTGCGGATAACGCTGGGCGCCTCCCGCGGCAGCGTGACGCTACTCGTCCTGCGGCAGGGTGCCAAGCTGATCGTGCTGGGGCTGGCGCTGGGCCTCGCCGGCGCGGCGGGGCTCGGCCGGGTGCTCCGCGGGCTGCTGTTCGGCGTGCAGGCGACCGATCCGGCGATCTTCGCCGGCGCGGCGGCGGTGCTGCTCGGCGTGGCGCTGCTGGCCAGCTGGCTCCCGGCCCGGCGGGCCACCCGCGTGGATCCGATGGTCGCCCTGCGGACGGAGTGATCCCAGGTCGGGATGAACACCGCTCGTGTCGTCCCGAGCGCCTTTTCTGTCGTCCCGAGCGCAGCGAGGCATCTCAAGCCGGGAGATCCCTCGGTCGCTCGGGCTCCCTCGGGATGACGGCCGTCAGTGAGGATCTATTCACCCGGAGGATCTCGCAATGAATCCCATGCCCCGCCGCCGGCCTCTGGCGCTCGCCGCCCTGCTCCTCTCCGCCTGCTCGTCCGCGCCGGCTCCGTCCGCCGCCCCGGCGGGTGAGCCGGCGACGCTGGCGCTGGTCGGCGTTCACGTGCTCCCGATGACTCCGGGCGTCGGCGTCCTTCCGAACCACACCGTGCTGGTGCGCGGCGGACGGATCGCGATGATCGGACCGGCCGGCGACGTGCAGGTGCCGCCGGGGGCGCTCCGGATCGAGGGGGAGGGCCGGTATCTGATGCCCGGCTTGGCGGACATGCACGTCCATCTGGAGTACTCCCGGGATCCCGAGCTCCTGAAGCTCTTCCTCGCCAACGGCGTCACCACCGTCCGCAGCATGGACGGCCGCCCTTACATCCTCGGCTGGAAGCGGGCCGTGGCGGCGGGGGAGCTGCTGGCGCCGACCATCTACACCGCCGGGCCCCTGCTCGACGGCGACCCGCCGCTGCGCGACGACAACACCGTCGTCCGGACCGCGGAGGAGGCGCGGGCTGAAGTGCTCGCCCAGGCCGACGCGGGGTACGACTTCGTCAAGGTCTACGGCAACCTCTCGGAGGAGGCGTACCGGGCCGTCCTGGCGGCCGCCGCCGAGCGCGGGCTCCCGGTGGCGGGACACCTCCCGCGCGGAGTTACCGTGGAGGAGGCCCTCCGTTCCGGGCAGCGCTCGATCGAGCACGCGGCCACCTTCGGCGAAGCCGTGGAGGCGGACGACTCGCCGTTCCGCGACCGCTTCCACTGGTCCAAGCTCTTCCTGGCGATGCCAGTCGATTCCGCGCGGATGGAGGCCGTCGCGCGGGAGGCGGCGCGGAGTGGGGCGTGGATCACCCCCACCCTGATCCAGGCGGAGCGGGGGCTCGCCCCACCGGACAGCGTGGCCGCCTGGATCGCCGCGCCGGAGACGGCGCTCCTCCCGCGGGACGCGGTGGAGTTCTGGAAGGCGGAGGCGGAGCGGAACGCCTCCCGCATGGACGCCGCCGACTGGGAGAGGGTAAGGCGCGGCCGGGAGAACCGCGAACGCCTGGTGCGGACCCTCTACCGCGCAGGCGCGCGGCTGCTGGTCGGCACCGACACGCCCAACCCCTTCGTCGTGCCGGGCTTTTCGGTGCTCGGGGAGCTGAGGAGCTTCGTGGACGCCGGCCTCCCCCGGTCTGCTGTCCTCGCGGCCGCCACCCGCGGCGCCGCGGAGGCCCTCGGAGAGATCGAAGAGTTCGGGACGGTCGAGGCGGGAAAGCGGGCCGACCTCCTCCTCCTCTCGGGGAATCCGCTGGAGGACCTGGACGCGCTCCGCAATCCCGAGGGGGTGATGGTGCGCGGCCGCTTCTGTAGCATAGGGGTCGGGTCTGGACCAGGAGGGGGTGGGGCCGGTCTGCCCTGCGGCCTGGCGCCGCACGAGCCCGCCGGTGCGCCGGGCGACCTGCCCACCCCCGGCGCACCGGCGGGGGCGCGGACCGGAGGGTGAAAGGTCAGGGTGGCGAGGAGTCGGGAGGCGGAGCGAAGCGGGCGTCGTCCTCGGACGGGGACAGCGTGCCCTCGAGGAGCTTGACGAAGTAGCGGGCAGGCCGCAGGAAGACCTCCGTCTCGACGTCCCGAGTGAAGGCGGCGCCCTCGCCGCCGACGCCGAGGGAATTCAGCGCCTCGCATGGGATCGTCTCCCCGAAGGATTCCAGCCGCTCCAGCGCGGTTCGGGAGAGGGCGAGGACAGCGTCGCGCCGCGCGTCGTCGGTGAGGTAGCGGTCGAGGCCCGGCATCACCCCGAAGCCGAAGCCGGCGGTGGCCTGTAGCTCCCACTCGTCCCGCGTCTCGCGCAGCCACTGGGGCAGATCGTCCAGCCGATCGATCTCCCGGACCAGAAGGGAGAGCCACACCTCCAGCGTGGCGTCGCCCGCCTCGAAGCCCCGGCCTCGGTACTCAATGAAGGTGGAGCCCATTTCGTCCCCCTCTCCGGTCCGGTCTCCGCTACGGGAGGCGGACGATGCTGGGGTTGTTCGCGCCCGCGATCTGCGCGATGATCCTGTCGAGCGTCCGCTGCTGGACGGCCGTCAGGTTCAGGCCCGTGACGTCGATGACCACGAAGTCCACGGTGGGGTGATTGAGGTGTTCCTGCAAGGATCTCTGGTAGTTGCCGTTGGCGACCTGCGGGTCGAAGTAGCGCGACGGCGGGGGGCTGCACCCGTCGTAGACCTCTCGGGTGACCGGGTCGATCCAGTCCCCCTTGGGATGGGGCTGCCCCGGTACGGGAGGGGGCGGTTGGTAGCGCTCCAGCACGATTTGGCGGGTCTGCTGCAGGCGCGCCGCCGTGTCCGCCTCGTTGGGTCGGAATCGTCCCGTCGCCGGGTCGTCTCCCAGGTCGTGGTGGTGCTCCGGGGTGTTGGCCCGCGCGAGGAGCGCGTCGGCGTCGCGCGCCGGGAGCGGCTCGGCCCAGGAGACGAGGCGCGGGTCGTACGTATCCACCATCCGCGCCATCGCCTCCAGTTCGGGCGCCGGGGCGTTCCGGGCGTTGCGGAGATAGCCGGCGAGGCGGTCGTCGGGGAGGGTTTCGAGCAGCGCCTCCAGCCGGGCGCGGTTGACGCGGCTCATCAGTCGCTCCAGGCCGGCCACGACGTCGTCGGCCAGTCCGACACCCGACTCCGCGATGCGCAGCAGCGACCGCGGTGACACCGCGGTGCCCCGGGAGGCGAGAAGCTCGAGCAGGCGGTCGGCGTCGGGGTCGCCGAGCCGGTTCAGGCGCCTCGAGAAGACTTCCAGGTCGTCGAGAGAGTCGGCGAAGCGGGCGGAGAGGAGGCCGCCCACCTCCGCGGCCGAGCGCCGGCCGGCGAGCGCGAGCACCGCCTCCGAGTCGAGGAGCGCGCCGAGCCGGTTCGTCTGCACGAGTCGGCCCGCCAACTGCTCGTCCACCCCTGCGAGGAAGCGGAGCCAGGGCTCGGCCCGGCCGGGGGTGCTGCGGGCCCGCTGGAGGAGGGTGGCCAGGGCGTCGTCGTCGAGCGTGCCGGCTCCGAGGCGGATGAGGCGCTCCAGCCCGTCCACGGCCTCCCGGCTCAGAGTCGTGCCGGCCAGCTCCAGTACCTCTCGCTGCAGCGTGGCCCGCACGCCACGGAGCCACGCGCTGCTGACCGCCGCCACCTGCTCACGGACGCTCGCCGCGATGCCGTTCGCGATGGCGTCGTCGAGGGTGTTCCCGAGGAAGCTGCGGAAGCTCGACAGCGCGCCGGTCGCCTCGGCGAGCCACTGGCTCGGCGTGATTGGGGGCTGCCGCGAGCGGAGCATCGCGACCACGTCGCTGACGCGGGCGAGCACCGAGGCGTCGGCGGCGCGGAAGATGGGGGCGAGGAGGAGGCTTCCGCCGATCTCGAAGAGGGCGCCGAAGAGGGCGCCGGTGCCGGCGCGGCGGAGGTAGTCTCCCACCGAGCTGAACCCGCCGCCGTACGCCGCGACGCGGAGCAGGTCCTCGACGAAGAGCATGGCCGGCCCCACGGTGCCGCCGGTGAGCGCGCCCACCGTCCCGTGGCGGAGCAGCCAGGCCGCCACCACGCGCCGGAAGGCCACCTGCTCCAGCGTCGCGGGGATGATCAGCCGGCTCACGGCGCGACCGGCGGGCGCGAAGACGCGGAAGCCGAGCGCCGCGAGGTAGCCTTCGAGCCCCGCGAGCAGCAGCCCCTCGAGCGTCCACCGCTCGTGGGTGAGCATGTAGATCGCGACCGAGACGCCGATGGAGATCGCCACCGGTACCGTGCCGCCGGCCGCCGACACGAGGGCGCCGATGACGCCCGCCTCCCACGCCACCACGATGACCGCGCCGTACGCCACGACCTTGGCGAGGCCGATCATCACGTCCGCTTGCTGGGAGTAGCTGTACCAGAAGAGCGCGTACTCGAAGTCGGCCTCGCTACGCCACACGCCGAGCGCGGCCGGCACCC
>CBDCDN010000002.1:0-18689 GCA_965215255.1 Longimicrobiaceae bacterium
TGGCCGAGGTTTCGGGCGACTCGCTGCGCACGCTGCGGCGCCCCGCCGGCGTGGCCCCGGCCGCCTTCGAGTCGCGCTTCCGCGAGACGGTGATCCCGCCGGGTTCGCAGTTCGACCTCTACCGGCGCGGGGCGCAGGTGGGCACCTTCACCGTGCAGGGGAACGGGGCGGTGACGGCGTGCGGCGTCCCTACCGCCACCGGAAACGCCACCGTGGTGGCCGCCGCGGCCGACGTACCGCAGTTCCTCGCCTTCCGCCGCGGGCTCTCGCCCGAGGTGCGCGGCGAGTACAGCCCGCCGCAGATCAACGGGAGCATCCGCACCTACGCGGCGATCGTGGCCGAGCGCCTCATCCTGCAGGCCGGCCTCCCCCGCCCGCGGAGCTGGCAGGGGGCGCAGAAGGACCTGGAGGCGGTCGAGATCGAGCAAGGAGGAAATCCCGAGATGGCGGCCACCTTCCTGGTCGGCGATCAGCTCGCCGTCGGAGCCGCCGACCAGGCCGGGTACAGCGTCTTCTACGTCGCCGACTACGAGCGGCAGCGCGGCTACTCTCCCATCTACCAGGAGGTGCGAGACTACCGCCGCGCCGGGAAAGCCGCCCCCGCCCTCGTCGACTACCTCGACTGGGACTCCGACGAGGGGGAGGAGATCCTCGTCCAGGTCTTCGGCACCGACCAGAGCTGGTACGAGGCGCTCTCCCGAAGCCCGGACGGCTGGGAGAAGATCTGGGAGGCGGGGCGGTGCTGACGGTCGATGCGGGTTGAATGTCGAACGGGGCCGGCTCCGGGCGTCGTGCCGATCGCCCGGGGGCCGGCTTTCGTTCATTCGACATTCAGCACTTCTTCTTCCGTCACGATCGCATCGAGCGGCATGTCCCACGGGTCGGCGGGGAGCGACGGCGCCTCCTGGACAGCGAAGAAGAGGCCGCAGCGGAAGCCCCGCCATCCGGGGCGGGCGAAGAGCCGGTCGTAGTACCCCGCTCCGCGGCCCAGCCGCCCCCCCGCCCGGTCCCACGCCAGCCCCGGTACCAGCGCGACGTCCACCTCCTCCAGCGAGAGCAGCGGACAGTTCTCCCCCGGCTCGCGCAGCCCGTAGCTCCCCGCCTCCAGCTCCGCCTCCGACGCCACTCGGTGGATCCTCATCTCCCGCGTCTCCGGCAGGCAGCGGGGGTAGGTGACCACCACACCGCGCCGGCGCGCCTCCCGGGCGAGCGGGACGGTCGGCACCTCCTCCGGAAGGGCGGCGTAGAGGAGGATCGACCGCGCCGCAGACAGCTCGGCGAGCGACCAGACGCGGGAGGCGATCGCCTCCCCCGCCCTCTCCCGCTCCGCGGGGGAGATCGCGGCCAGGCGGACCCGGGCCCGGCGGCGCGCCTCCGCCTTCGTCACGGCTCCTCCGCCACCGCCGCGGCGACCTCCGCGGCGACGCGGGCGTTGCGGCGGAGCAGGGCCACGTTCGCCTTCAGAGAGCGGCCCTCCGTGAGGCGCGCCACCGCCCCCAGCAGGAAGGGAGTGACCTCCTTTCCCCTCACCCCCTCCCGCGCCGCGTCCTCCAGCGCTCGATCGATCGCCGCCGTCACCGAGGACGACGGGAGGGCCGCCTCCTCCGGCGGGGGGACGCAGAGCAGGAGCGCCCCCGGGGTCCCGAGCCGCCGCCGGGCCCGCCACACTCCGGCCACCGCGGCGGCGTCTTCCACCCGCGCGTCGACCGGGAGGCCGGTCTCGCGGGCGTAGAAGCCGGGGAACTCCTCGGTGCGCCAGCCGAGCACCAGCACGCCGGCCGTCTCCAGCGCCTCGCGGGTGGCGGGAAGGTCGAGGATCGACTTGGCCCCCGCGCACGTCACCACCAACGGGGTGCGCCCCAGCTCCGTCAGGTCGGCGGAGACGTCGCGCGGCTCGCCGCGGTGCACGCCGCCGATCCCGCCGGTGGCGAACACCTCGATCCCGGCGCGGTACGCCAGCCAGGAGGTGGCCGCCACCGTCGTGGCCCCGTCGCTCCCCCGCGCGACCGCGAGCGGGAGGTCGCGGGTGGAGAGCTTCAGGACCCCCTCGGTCATCGCGACCCGCTCCAGCTCCGCCGGGGAGAGGCCCGCCACGGGGACGCCGGAGAGCACCGCGACCGTGGCGGGGACGGCGCCCGCGGCGCGAACCTCCTCCTCCAGCGCCCGGCCGACCTCCAGGTTGCGGGGCCGCGGCAGCCCATGCGCCAGCACCGTGGACTCGAGCGCCACCACGGGACGTCCGCCGGCGAGGGCGGACCGGACCTCCTCCGAGACTCGGATCAACGCGCGCTCCTCTCCCTGGCCGTGCACCACGCGACGGCCGGCGATAAGTTAGCGGTACGCCGCCGCCCCGCCACCACCGAACCGCACAGCCCCAGGCTCCGCTCCATGAACAGGCCCGACCATCCCCCCCCACCGGGCGACATGCCGCCCGACGAGTTCCGCGAGCACGGGTACGAGGTGATCGACTGGATCGCCGACTACTTCGCCTCGATCGACGACTACCCCGTGCTCGCGCGGGTGAAGCCGGGCGAGACCGCCGCGCGACTCCCTCTCGAGGCCCCTGAGGAACCGACCGGCATGGACGAGATCCTCCGCGACTTCGAGGAGGGGATCGTCCCCGGCACGACGCACTGGAACCACCCGGGCTTCCTCGCCTACTTCGGCATCACCGGCTCCGGACCGGGGGTGCTCGGCGAGACGCTCGCGGCGGCGCTGAACGTCAACGCCATGCTCTGGCGCACCGGCCCCTCGGCGACCGAGCTGGAGGAGCGGTCCCTCGACTGGCTCCGGCAGATGCTCGGCCTCCCGGAGGGATTCCACGGACACATCCAGGACACCGCCTCCAGCTCCACCCTGGTGGCGATCGCCGGCGCGCGCGAGGCGCTGGGGCTCGACGTGCGCGATGAAGGGCTCGCCGGCCGCGACCTGCCGCGGCTGCGGCTCTATTGCTCGGAGGAGGCGCACTCCTCGGTGGAGAAGGCGGGGATGACCCTCGGGATCGGCCGCGCCGGCACCCGCCGTATCCCCACCGACGACACGTTCCGGATGGACGCGGCCGCGCTGCGCCGGGCGATCGGGGAGGACGTCGCGGCCGGCGTCCGGCCCTTCTGCGTGGTGGCGACGGTGGGCACCACCTCGACCACCAGCGTGGATCCGGTCTCCGAGATCGCGGACATCTGCCGGGAGCACGGGCTCTGGCTTCACGTGGATGCGGCGTACGGCGGGGCCGCGGCCGTCGTCCCCGAGATGCGCCACGTCCTCGACGGGTGCGAGCGGGCCGACTCGCTGGTGATCAACCCGCACAAGTGGCTTTTCGTCCCCGTGGACTGCTCCGCCCTCTTCCTGCGGAGGCCGGAGGTGGTGAGGCGCGCCTTCTCGCTCGTCCCGGACTTCCTGACGACGCCCGAGGGGGAGAGCGTCACGAACCTGATGGATTACGGAAACGCGCTGGGGCGGCGCTTCCGGGCGCTGAAGCTCTGGATGGTGCTGCGGTACTTCGGGCGCGGCGGGATCGCCGAGCGGCTGCGGGAGCACCTGCGGCTGGCGCGGGAGTTCGCCTCCTGGGTGGAGGCCGAGCCCCGGTGGGAGGTGGTGGCGCCCGTCCCCTTCAGCACCGTCTGCTTCCGCTTCCGCCCCGCCGGGGTGCCCGAGGAGCAGGTTGACGCGATCAACGAGCGGATCCTGGAGACGGTGAACGCCTCCGGGGAGGTCTTCCTCTCGCATACTCGCCTGCGCGGGCACTTCGTACTCCGCGCCGCCGTCGGCAACCTGCGCACCACGGAGAAGCACCTGCGCCGCGCGTGGGAGCTCCTTCGCGCGGCGTGCGACTAGGGGACGTGCGATCGGGCGGAAGTGCGAAGTACGGAGTGCACCACAAAGCACCTGTCATTCCGAGCGCCAGCGAGGAATCTGAATCCGGAGTCCCGCGCTGTCCTCCGACTTGAGATTCCTCACTTCGTTCGGAATGACAGAGGAGGGCGTTCGGAAGGCGGAGGGGCGTTCGCGGCAGGCCCTCACCCCTCATCCCCTATCCCATGCGGGGGGCCTCCGGTGAGGGCGGCCTATCTGATCCTCTCGAAGAACTTGACGGTCTCGATGGCGATGGCGCGGAGGAAGGTCGCCTCGCGGGCGTCGAGGTCGGCGCGGTGGGCGAGCGAGCGCAGGGTGCGCATGATCGTCTCCGTCTGCCGGTTCTTGAAGAAGTCGATGGTCCAGAGCGCCTTCTCCGTGTCGGCGAAGAGCTGCTCGAGCTGCTGCAGGGAGGCGGGGGGCTGCACGCCGCGACGGGGCTCCTTGAAGGCCTGCTCCTCGCCGCGCGCGGCCATCCAGAGCTCGTAGGCCATCGCGAGCACCGCCTGCGCCAGGTTGAGCGAGGAGTGCTCCGGGTTGGTGGGAATGGTGACGGTGCGGTGGCAGAGGTCGAGCGCCCGGTTGGGGAGCCCGGCGTCCTCGCGGCCGAAGAGGATCGCCACCGGACCCGCCTCCCCCTCCTCCGCCTCCGCCCTCGCCCGGACGAGGATCTCCGGCGCGATTTCCCGAGGGCGCGAGACGTTCCGCTTCGCGCGCCGCTCCCGCGCCGTCATGCCGACCACGAAGGAGCAGTCCGCGAGGGCGTCCGACAGCTCCTCGAAGACCCGGATCCCCTCCACTACGTCCTCCGTGTCGTGCGCGATCCCCAGAATCCGCCACGGGTCCCACTCCGCCGGAGAGACGAGGCGGAGGCGCGAGAGGCCGAAGTTCTTCATCGCCCGCACCGTCCCGGCGATGTTGACGTAGTCCTGTGTCTGCCAGAGCACGACCACGACCCGGTCGAGCGGGTTCACGGCCGGTGCTCCCTCCTCAGGCGAGCTCGTCTTCACGGACCGTCGTCGGTTCGGCGCCCCCGGTGCGGGCCGAGATGCGGCCGAGCAGGACGCGCGCGGCGCGCACGTCGTGGCCCACGTCGATCAGCAGGACCGTGAGGTCTCCCGCGCCCCAGAGGATCGCCGCGAGCACGATCCCGCGAATCAGCTCGGCCAGGAGCGGAAGGATGGCGCCGGTCCCTTCGAGGGCCACTCCGGCCACGATCTCCGCCGTAAGCGCCACCATCACCACCATCGCGGCGATCTTGAAGAGCCGCGCGACGTACTGCAGGGCGAGGTAGGGTTCGGTGTCCTCCGCCCGAATCGCGCCCGGATTCTCCCGGCTGCGGTCGTTGCCCTCCGCGTCCTCTTCGCCGCCCTCCGCGCCCGCGGGCACGGCCACATAGACGTCGCGGGAGTACCCGTTCTCGAGGGGGCGCCGCTCCACCTCCGCGTCGGGCGGGAGGCGCTCGGGGTGGTCTCGGTCCATGCCAGTGTCTCCCAGGAGGAAGGATCCGGGCGTCAGCTTCGCGCGCGCTCCGGGATGAAGAGGTCGGCGTCACCGAGCCCGACCCGATGCGCTGTCTCCACCGCCCACTCCAGGCGGCCGATCTGGTCCTCCCGGTGTCCGTCGCTTCCCAGCGAGAAACGCGCCCCGGCCTGCTTCGCCTTGACCAGCAGCCGGTCGTGCGGCAGCCGGTAACGGTTGGAGATCTCCAGCGCCACCCCGCTTTCCACGGCCGCCTCCACGAAGCGGTCCTCCCGCTCCCCGGTCCACCAGGCTTCGAGGTCGTCCTCGAGGGCGAGGAACGCCTCCGGCATGAAGGTGGGATGCGCGACGATCTCCACCGGCATCGACCGCACCAGGTCGCACAGGTTGGCGACCATCGCCTCCATCACCTCCTGCGGACGCGTCTCCCAGCGGGAGGGGAGGGTCTCCCACCAGGGGGAGCCCCAGGTGCCGTCGGGGAGGGCGAAGCCGTGGTTGGAGCCGATACGGTAGTCGAGCCGCCGCATCAGCTCGTCCGGAATCGTGCGGTAGAGGCCGTCGCACCAGCAGAACTCGGCCGAGCGGAGCACCGGAGCCTCCTCCAGCGCCCCGACGTACTCCTCCATCCGCGCGAGAGTGGAGACGAACCGCTCGGGATTGCGAGTGGAGACGTGGTCCGCGATCCCCACCGTGACTCCGCGGGACGCGGCGAGCTCGGCGACCGCCCGCAGCGAAAGCTCTCCGTCCGACATCGTGGTGTGCACGTGCAGGTCCAGCGCCCCCAGCCCCCTGTTCCCCGCCGCGGCCCCTCCCGTCATCGCGCCTCCCGCGTCGCCGGCCGGAAGCGCGCCAGGTAGACCTCCTCGGCCTCCTTCAGCGCCTCCCATCCCTGGTTGCCCGCCGGGCCCAGCTGCGCCTCCGAAACGCGCCGGCTCGGCCAGGGCGGCACCGCCGTCTCGAGCGCTCCGGGGTGGAGCTCCATGGTGGCCTCGACGATCGCCCTCGCCGCCTTCATTCTCTCCGCGGCGTCGATGCGCGCCAGCGAGACCACCGCCCGCAGCGGGCCGCGGGCGAACGCGTCGGCGAGGAAGGTCGAGTACTCACGGTTCAGCCGCTCGGTCTTGGCGACGCCGGCCAGCGCCAGCACCCCGCGGAGGGCATCGGCGTCGTCCTTGTGGCCGCGGGTGATGAGGCGGCTGGTGTAGGCCACCCACGACCCGGTATCGTCGCCCTCCTCCAGCCGGCGCTCGACCAGCGCCAGGAGCCGCGCCGTCGAGTAGCGGGAGAGCGAATCGGACGCCGGCGGCCGGGGCCGGCCGGGGTCGGTCGTCTCGGGCGGGGGCTCGTCCCGGAAGTTCTCGCCGCCGACGATCACCACGGGGGTGCCGACCTGCACGTTGTGGAAGAGGCGGAGCGCGAACTGGTTCTCGAGCCGGATGCAGCCGTGCGAAACGCGCCGCCCGAGGAGTTCGGGCCGCTCGGTGCCGTGGATCGCGATCTCGTCCCCGAGGTACACCGCCGCGATGCCGAGCTGGTTCGGGAGCCGGCGCGATTCCGCGTTTTCGGCGGGGATCGGGAGCCCCTTCTCGACGAAGTACCAGTCGGGGAGGATCCAGACGGGGACCTCCTCCTTGTACTGGATGCGGAAGACGCCCTGCGGCGTGTTGAAGTGCCACTCGCCGTCCTCGCCCCGCAGGCGCAGGCCCGTGCCGGTCCCCACCGGGGCCTCCCACAGGGCCTCCTCGCCGTCCATGAGGCGGAGACGGTTGACGTCCAGGTCCACCACGACGTAGATGCCGCGGGCCGAGTCGAGGAACGCCTCCGGCTCCTCCTCGATCTCCTGCAGCGGGCCGCGCTTTCCGGCCTCCGCTTTCGGGTCCGGCTCCGGCCCCCCGCCGCCGAGGGAGGCGCACCCCGCGAGCGTGGCGAGCGACAGAAGCGCCACGAGGAGCGGAGCGCCGAGGGTCCTGCGTGTCTCGATCATCGCGATGTGGTTCGATACGCGGTGCCGGGATGCCGGCCCGCAGGCGGGGTGTGCAACCCTCGCGCCAGTGGCGGCCGGAGTGGACAGGAAAGAAATACACCAGGGGAGCCGAGTGGCTCCCCTGGTGCGGCGAATCGGGGGTGGCGCCCGCCGGGGCGGGGCCGTGCGGAGCCCGTGCGGATCACTTCGCCGCGGTCGCAGGCACGGGCACGGCAACCACCGGCGACTCCCGCGCCGCCAGCGTGGCCGGCGAGGGGAGCACCGGAAAGCGGCTCAGGTACCAGGTATACGCGGCCAGGAAGAGGCCGAGGAAGCCGAGGCCGACCCCGATCTCTGGGATCCCGAACGGGAGGCCGCCCTCCCCCTCCCAGAGCGAGGGCACGATCAGCATGTAGCGCTCGACCCAGTGTCCCAGCAGGATGATCCCGGCGAAGCCGGCGAGGATCCCCGGGACCTTCTTGGGCGGCCGCGTGAGCAGCCCGAAGAAGGGGATCACGAAGACGCAGATCACCACCAGCCGCGCCAGGATCCCGAACGGCTCTTCGAACCGCTGCACGAAGAACTCCTGCTCCCACGGCAGCATGCCGTACCAGATCACCACGTACTGCGACCAGTTCAGGTACATCCAGAAGACCGAAAAGGCGAAGACGAGCTTGCCGAGGTCGTGGAACTGGCGGACGGTGATGAATTCCTCCAGTCGCATGCGCGAGCGGAAGACGGCGACCGCGATGGCCGTGGCCGCGACCCCGCCGTGGAACCCGGTCCAGAAGAAGGCGACCGGGAACATGGTGCTGAACCAGTGCGGGTTCAGCGACATCGCCTGGTCGATGGCGATGATTCCCATCAGGAAGGCGTAGGCGATCCCGAGTATGGGGGCGAGCCGTCCCATGACCCTGCGCGAGTGCAGCGCCTCCTCGTCGACCCCGCGGAAGCCCCCGGTCATGCGGGCGTAGAGCGAGGCGTGCCGCCCGTTCTTCGCGCCGTACACGTCGGGACGGAGCGAGTAGTAGGCGAAGGCGAGGGCGAGGCCGTAGAGGACGAGCAGCGCGACGATGTCGCGCACCGCCATCCCCGACAAGTTGAGCCACGCCGACTTCGCCTCGATCACCGGGTCGCCCTCCGCGTGCAGCCAGTGGTGGAAGTACACCTCGTAGCCGCCGAAGAAGTCCACCAGGAAGAGAACGAAGGAGATCGGCAGGAAGGCCGCGCCGCCGAGGGCGAAGCGCCGGATCGACCACGCCCACTCGCCGTTGGTGATGTGGAGGGCGACGGCGAACATCACCATTCCCATCGCCATCGCCGACCAGAAGAGCCAGTTGAAGTGGAGCGCCATCCAGACCCGCCCCGGGTCCTCGCCGCCGGCTGCCAGGAAGAGCGCCAGCAGCCCGACGACGACCAGGACGGCGATCGCGAGCTTCATCCCGCCCGAGAGTCCGCCAAGGGTGCGGAAGGGGATGGCGTCCGGAATCGCAGAATCGTGTGCCATGAATTCGAAGGCTTTGTGTCTACCCGGGCCGCGTCAGCGGGCGGCCCGGGCGGTGTCCGCGACACCCGGCGCTCCCGCCGGGGGCACCGGATCCGCCGGATCGGCCGCGGCCGGCACCGAGGGCGCGGCGACACCGGGCGCGGCGGCCGGGGCACCGCTGCGCTGGAGCAGGCGCAGGTAGTTCACGACGGCCCAGCGCTCCAGGTGCGGGACCTTCTCCGAGTAGGAGGGCATGAGCCCCCGCCCCACGCGGATGATGCCGTAGAGGTAACCGTCGGCGCGCGAGGTCGCCGACTCGATCAGGAGCGACGGACCGAGCGGGAACTTGCCCGGCCCCACGACGGGACCGTTCCCGCCGCCCTGGGCCCCGTGGCAGACGGTGCACTGCGCTTCGTACACCTGCTCGCCGAGGGCCAGCACCTCGGGCGAGCTCGGCAGCGGGTTCGTGAGCGCCGCGCCGACCGAGTCGAGCTGCGCCTGCGTGAAGGCGGGGAGAATCTCGCCCGCGGCGCCGACGAGGGGCACCGACCCCGCGGCCGGGAGCCGCGGCAGCTCGTAGGGATCGTAGGAGACGCTGGTGCGCAGTGTCGACAGGAAGGGGACACTCCCCCAAGCGCGGTCCAGGTCGTACAGCGCCCAGTCCGTGCACCCCCCCGCTCCGAGGAGCCCCACCACCAGAGCCACGTGCCGAGTGCCACGTGCCAGGCGGCGCGCTCCACGTCGCGCGTAGCACAGGGAGCGTAGCACCAACTCGTTATCCCTGATCAAGGAGAACCTCCTCCGATCCGCTTTCGGTCATGATGCTCTGTGCCGTCTCGAACCGGTCCGGCGGCACGTGCGCGAAGACGCCGAACCGGTTCGAGGAGAAGGACGGGTGGTAGAGCGCCTCCGGCCGGCCGAAGCGCGGGAGGCGGGAGGTCAGGAAGAGGCCGGCCACCGTCGAGAGCGCGCCGATGAGCACCGTCACCTCGAACATGATGACGCTGAAGGCGGGCATCGCGACGATCTCCTTGCCGCCCACGATCAGCGGCCAGTCGAGCGAGGCCCAGACCGCCAGCGCCGTCCCGGCCGCCGTTCCCGCGAAGGCGCCGACGAGGGTGAAGATGCGCACCGCGCTTTCCGGCGCCTCCAGCGCCTCCTCGACCTCGTGGCGCGGGGTCGGCGAGTAGACGGTCAGCGGATAGCCCGCTTCGCGCAGGCGCTCGATCGCGTCGGTCGCGCTGTCGAGGTGGGCGAACACCCCCAGCACGCCGCTTCGGGTTCTCTTCATCTGCGCTCGAACTCCTTGTATCCGGTCGGAAGCTCCTCGACGACCCGCTCCCGCTCGCTGAGCGCGAGGTGCTCGGCCGCGTGGCGCCGCATGGGCGGCGGCAGGATCTCCTTGATCTCGGCGATCGAGAGACCCGGGAGGAAGCGGAGGAACAGCAGGAACCACATGAAGAACCAGCCGAAGCTCCCCATCAGGATCGCCGCCTCCGTCCACCCCATGTGGTAGTTCTGGAACTTCCACGGCTCGTACGAGTGGGCGAGCGAGGGCACGATGATCACGAAGCGCTCGTACCACATCCCGATGTTCACCAGGATCGAGATGAGGAAGAAGGCGTTCATGTTGACGCGGATCTTCCGGAACCAGAGGAGCTGCGGGATGATGGCGTTGAAGGTGATCATCGACCACCCCGCCCACCAGTACTGCCCCGTGACGCGGTCCCAGAAGACGTCCCGCTCGTAGAGCTCGCCCGAGTACCACGCCATGAAGTACTCCATGGCGTAGGCGTACCCCACGATCAGCGAGGTCAGCAGGAGGAGCTTCCCCATCCGGTCGAAGTGGACGTCCGTGAGGTACGCCTCCAGGTGGAAGATCTTTCGGATCGGCACCGCGATCGTCACCACCATCGCCACGCCCGAGAGGATGGCGCCGGCGACGAAATAGGGAGCGAAGATCGTGGTGTGCCACCCGGGGACGATGGAGACCGCGAAGTCCCACGACACCACCGAGTGCACCGAGAGCACCAGCGGGGTGGCCAGCGCCGCCAGGAAGAGGTAGGCGCGGGTGAAGTTCTTCCACTCGCGGTCGGTTCCGCGCCAGCCCATCGCCAGGATGGTGTAGACCTTCTTCCGCCAGGGCACAGTGGTGGAGTCGCGCGCCGCGGCGATATCGGGGATGAGCCCGATGAAGAAGAAGACCGAGGAGACCGTGAGGTAGGTCGTCACCGCGAACACGTCCCAGACCAGCGGCGACCGGAAGTTCGGCCAGAGGTGTCGCTGGCTGGGGAGCGGGAGGAGCCAGTAGAAGAACCAGGGCCGCCCGATGTGGATGAGCGGGAATAGGGCTGCGGTGAGCACCGCGAACACCGTCATCGCCTCGGCGAGGCGGTAGATCGACTGCCGCCAGGGCGCCCGGAAGAGGAAGAGGATCGCCGAGATCAGCGTCCCCGCGTGGCCGATGCCGACCCAGAAGACGAAGGTGGTGATGAAGGTCCCCCAGCCCACGGGGTTGGTGAGCCCGGCGAAACCCAACCCGTAGATCACCTGGAGGAGGAAGGCGAACACCGCCAGCCCGACCAGCGCTACCGACACCCCCAGCAGGGCCAGGTAGCCCTTGCCGGGCTTGGTGAGCAACCGCATCGCGTCGCGGTTGACATCCCCGTAATCCGCCACCTCGGGGTGGAAGACGGATCTGATCTCAGTCGCCATCGTCGATTCCTATCCTCTTAGTGGGCTCCGGCCCCGGCGGGCTCCACGCCTTCGATCGTCTCGGCCGCGTGGTGCCCTCCGCGCGCTGGCTCGTGCAGCGTCACCTTCTTCAGGTAGACGATCGCCGGCTGGGTGTTCAGGACCTCCAGGGCACGGTAGCCGCGCACGGAGGCGGCCGTCCGTGCGACCCGGCTGTCCGGGTCCTGGATGTTGCCGAAGACGAAGACCTCGGTCGGGCAGGTCTGCACGCAGGCCGGCACCACCTCGCCGTCGCGCACCGGCCGGTTCTCCCGCCCCGCCGTGTGCTCGGCCTCGCGGATGCGCTGCACGCAGAAGGTGCACTTCTCCATCACCCCCTTCTCGCGCACCCCCACGTCCGGGTTGAGCTGCCAGTTCAGCGGCTCGTGGAACTCGTACGTCCACCAGTTGAAGTAGCGGACCTTGTACGGGCAGTTGTTGGCGCAGTAGCGGGTCCCCACGCACCGGTTGTAGACCTGGCCGTTGAGGCCGTCCGGCGTGTGGTACGCCGCGTAGACCGGGCAGACCGGCTCGCAGGGCGCGTTGCCGCAGTGCTGGCAGAGCATGGGGAGGAAGCGCGTGTCGTCGGTCGCGTTGTCCGCGTACGCCTCCTCGTCCTCGCGCCCCACCCCCCAGTAGCGCTCGATGCGCATCCAGGAGAGGCGGCGTCCCTTCTTCACCTCGGTCGGCCCCACCACCGGGATGTTGTTCTCCGCCTGGCAGGCGATCTCGCATGCCGCGCAGCCGATGCAGCGCGCCAGGTCCACCACCATCGCCCAGCGCGTGGCGTTCTCGACGTATTCGCCGTAGTGCGTGCCGGGAGGAGGATAGGCCGCCGGGTCCGTCGTCGTGGGAACGGGCGCGAAGCCGCCCATCCCCTTCAGGGTCTCGATGTGCTCCTGCGAGCCGGGGATGTGTCCCTCCGTCTGCCGCAGCGCCGCCAGCTCGGCCACGGAGATGGCCTGCGAGAGCTCGCGGTCGTGCTGGACGCGCACGCCCTCCTCGAAGAGCCCCTCGCCCGGCATGAAGGGGAGCCGGCCCTCGTTCGGGTCGTCGCCGGTGGCCGTCACCCGCACCCGCATCCCGTACGGGGCGAAGCCGCCGCTCGTCTCGTCGATGGCCGGGCCGAGCAGCACGTTGGGGTTGACGCCCCGCCCCTCGGTGTAGCGCCCGAACGCCTCGTGCCCCAGGCCCATCTGGATCGCCACCGTATCGGGGCGTACGCCGGGATAGACGTAGGCCGGGGCGCGCACGCTGCCGTAGGGGGACGCCACCTCGAGGATGTCGCCCTGCTCGACGCCCATCTCCCGCGCGGCGCGCGGGTGCATCTCCACCCACGACATCCAGGAGACCTTGGTGACCGGGTCCGGCAACTCGAGGAGCCAGGGTCGGTTGGCCGTGCGCCCGTCGAAGAAGCGGTACGAGGGGTAGACCACCAGGTTGAAGTTGGCGTCGTCCTCCCCCTCGAATTCGATCGCCTGCGCGGCCGCCGCGATCCCCGCCGGAGGCGGGGTGGGCGCCGGCTGCTGCTCCACGTCCGGCTGCACGACGGTGGGCGCCTGGCCCGAGGTGGCGATGTTGCTCTGCTGCTGCGCCGTCACGCCCGCGGCCGCGCCGCCGAGCGTCTCGGCGGCAGCCGGCACGGCGGCCGGCTCCAGGCCGCTGCGGTCACCGGCCGGGAAAATCCCGCCGCGCTGCAGCGCCTGCCGCCAGCCGTCGCCACCGCCGCTGATCCCCTGCCAGGCGGAGCGGAGATAGTCGTAATAGGTGGTCGAGCCGCCGCCGACATCCGCCCCGAGTCGGGTCGCCACCGAGAGGAGGACGTCGCCGACCTGCTTGGTGTTGAACACCGGCCGCATCGACGGCTGGATCAGCTCGAAGACGCCCGGCTCCGGCACGTAGTCGCCCCAGGCCTCCAGGAAGTGGTGGTCCGGGAGGACCATTGTGGCGCGCAGCGAGGTCTCGTCGGGGAAGGTGCTGAAGCTCACCCGGTCGGGAACGCGCCCCATGGCCTCGGCGAAGTCGAGCGCGCCAGGCAGGGTGTAGGCCGGGTTCGGAGCGTCGATCAGCAGGAGCTGCACCTCGCCCGCCCGCATCTGCTGGACCAGCTGGATCATCTCGCGCCCGACGTTGCGGGCGCGGCCGGCCGGGCCGGAGGCGCCGGCGCCGTTCAGCGCCGCGATCGCCTGGCGGAGCTGGCCGGCGTTGCGCCCCGAGAGGGCGGCGCCGGGACCCACCGCCACCCCGTTCCCCTGCGAGAACTCGCGAGCCAGCTCCAGGATCGTCTCCTGCGGGACCTCCGTCTGCGCCGCCCCGGTCGCGGCGTCCACCTGTCCGGCGAGCGCCAGCGCGAGGATGTGCTCCGTGCCCGGACGCGGGGCGATCCACTGGTCGGCGTTCAGGCCGGTGAGCGGCCGGTGCGGCCCGACCCAGACGAACTTCCCGCGCCGCCCGTCGGTGGCGCTGTGCATCTGCGCGAACTGCCAGGCGTACTCCACCGGCGAGCCCCACGTCTCCAAGAAGTCGGCGCCGAAGGAGACCAGGACGTCCGCGCCGGCGAAGTCCAGGTCGCGCGGCTGGTCGCGCCAGACGTCGTAGACGACGCGGCGGGCGCCGACGGCGGCCACCCACGAATCCACCAGCGTCTCCATCGTGCCGCTGTACTCCTGCGTCAGGAAGACGACGGAGCTGCCGCGGCCGGCCTGCTGCAGCTCGCGGATGCGCTCCGCGAGGAGCCGCTCGGCGGTGCCCCAGGTCACGTCCTGCGGCGGGAGGCCGGTCTCGACCGTGGCGGGCCCTCGATAGCGGTCGGGGTGGTAGAGCCCCTGGACGGACGCCTGCCCGCGGGCGCACAGGTTGCCGCGCGAGACGGGGTGGTCCGGGTTCCCCTCGACCTTGATGGCGCGCCCGGAGTGGGTCTCGACGTGGATCCCGCATCCGGCGGGGCATTCCCGGCAGGTGCTGGTGTACCACGTCGGCACCCCGGGAACGATCTCCTCCGCCGGGATCACGTACGGGATCAGTCGTTCCACCTCCTGGGTGGAGCACCCCGCCGCGGCCGCGCCGGCTCCGGTCGCGCCGACCACCTTGAGGAAGTCCCGCCTCTTCATTCCTTCGGACATTGCGATTTGATCGTCAGTCGTCAGTCGTCGGTCGTCCGTCCCGGCTCCTCGACCATCGGGCGACCGATGACCGAAGACCGAAGACCGACGGCTAATAGTGGCACACGACGCAGTCGGTGGAGGCCCGCTGGTTCGGCCAGATCCCCTCCGCCCCCCGCACGTCCCCGCCGGCGGCGGCGATCGCCCTCAGCCTCTGAATGTAGGTCGAGCGCTCCCGCACGCTCGCCTCCTCCGCGGGGGAGATCGGCAGGTCCCCCCGGTGACAGTCGACGCACCACCCCATCTGGAGTGACGAGAACTGGTAGACTTTCTCCATCTCCTGGACCGGACCGTGGCAGGTCTGGCACTCCAGCCCGGCCTGCACGTGCGGGCTGTGCGTGAAGCGCACGTGCTCCGGGAGGTTGTGCACCTTCACCCAGGGGATCGCCTCCTGGCGCTGCCAGTATCCCAACATCTTCATGGCCTCGGCGTTCCACATCGTGTCGCCCTGGGCCGGACGGTTCGTGCCCGGGAAGGCGAGCGACGTCTGCTCCGGCGCGAGCGCCGCGCTTCCCGGGACGTGACAGCCCACGCACACCTTCACCGCGGGGACGCCCGCGCTCGGCGACTCCTCGGCCGTGTAGTGGCAGTACATGCACGAGATCTGGTTCTCCCCCGCGTGCACGCTGTGGTAAAAGGCGACCGGCTGCTCGGGGCCCGACGCCACGTCGGGGCCGGACCAGCCGCACCCGGCCAGTGCCGCCGCGACGAACAGCGTGATCCCTGCGGTGGAGAGGACTCTGGTCATGTCTGGCGTTGGGCGTTCAGCTCTCGGCGGTCCGCCGGTCGGAGGTCTCGCTCGACCCCTTCTCGCACGCCGCCCGTGGGGCACGGACCCGCGCCCTGGACGATCCACGGTCCGCCCCGCCGACGAGGGCGCGGAACAGGGGCGGTTCTAGAGGCACAGCGATATAACATCGGCCTTTCCAAACGGCAATACCGAATTCCCCTACCCCTGGCGTGGGGAAATCCCCTACACGGGCGCGAAGTAAATCGCCGTGCTGGCGGTAATCGTTTGCCGGGCAAGCGAATGCGGCGGCCGCGCCTCGCTCAGCGCAGCCGCCGGTGCTCCACCATCGCGCAGCGGTCCTGGACCACCCGGATCCCCGCCTCCGCCAGGCGGCGGGCGGTCTCCTCGTTCCGGATCCCGGACTGCATCCAAACCGCCCGCGGCCGGGCGTCCAGCAGGTCGCTCTCGTGCGCCGGGACGTCCTCGGAGCGGCGGAAGACCAGCACCAGATCGATGGGCCCCGGGGCGGCCGCGAGCGAGCGGTACACGGGCTGGCCGAGGATCTCCGTCGCCTCCGGATAGTAGACGGGAACCGGGAGCACCTGGTATCCCGCGCGCTGCATGTACTCGGGAACGTAGTAGGCCGGCTGCCCGGCCTGCCGCGAGGTCTTGATGCCGAGCACCGCCACGCGCTTCGCGCGGCGCAGGACCTCCGCCACCCCTTCGGAATCGGCGACCAGGTTCTCTCTCCAGTCCATCAATCCTCCTCCTCGAACTTTTCCCCCGCCTCCGCTTTCCGCACGAGGAGGGGTGCGGGGGCGAAGCGGGGGCCGTGCTGCGCCTCGAGAGCCCGGAGGCGGGCGAGCGCGGCCGCGGAACCGGTCCGATCGAGGTACCAGAACGGACCGCCGCGGAAAGGGGGGAACCCGATCCCGAACACCGCCCCGACGTCGCCGTCGCGGGCGCTGCGCAGGATGCCGTCCTCCAAGCAGCGCACCGCCTCGTTGACCATTCCCAGCACCAGCCGCTCCTGGATCTCCGCCTCCGGCACCGCGCGGCGCGGCGGCGAACCGATCAGCGCGTACACCGCCTCGTCCGGGCCCGCCTTCTTCGCCGCCGCGCCACTCCCTCCCTTCGGGTTCTTCCCCGCCGTCTCCTCGTAGCGGTAGAAGCCGCGGCCGTTCTTCCGACCCAGGCGCTGGTCCGCGACCATCCGGTCGATCACCGCGTTCGGCTGGATGCGCTCCGAGAAGGCTTCCGCCATGATCTTCCCCGACTTGGCGGCGACGTCGATCCCCACCTCGTCGTACAGGGTGATCGGGCCCACGGGGAAGCCCCAGCCCGTCATTGCCCGATCGATGCTCTCCATGGCGACCCCCTCCTCCAGCAGGAGCGCCGCCTCGTTCATGTAGGGCGCGAGGATCCGGTTCACGTAGAAGCCCGGGCCGTCGTTCACGACGATCGGCGTCTTGCCGATCCGCTTTCCCCAGCGGTGCGAAGTGGCGGTGACCGAGGCGTCGGTCTCCGGGGTGACGATGATCTCCAGCAGCGGCATCTTCTCCACCGGGGAGAAGAAGTGGAGCCCGATCACGTTCTCGGGGCGCGAGGCGGCCTCGGCGAGGGTGGAGATCGGAATGGTGGAGGTGTTGGAGCCGACGATCGTGCCCTCCCCCGCGACGGCCTCGACGTCGCGAATGATCCGGTGCTTGAGGTCCACGTCCTCGAAGACCGCCTCGACCACCAGGTCGGCGTTTCCGAAGCCGGTGTACTCCGCCGTCCCCTCCAGCCGGTCGGCGAGCGCCGTCGCCTCGTGCTCGGGGCGGCGGCGGCGCTCGGACCGCCTGGCGAGGCTGGCGCGGGCGGTGCGAACCCCCTTCGCCACCGCCTCCGGGGTGACGTCCTTGAGGCGCACTCGCTGCCCGCTCTCCGCGGCGACCACCGCGATCCCGGCGCCCATGAAGCCCGCCCCCACCACCGCCAGCCGCTCCACCCCCCGCGCCTCCGCGTCCTTGGGGAGCATCGGGTCGTTCTTGGCGGCGGTGGAGACCAGGAAGACGTGCACCAGGCCGCGCGACTCGGGGGTGACGGCGAGCTCCCCGAAGGCGCGCGCCTCCAGCTCCAGTCCGCGCTGGAGCGGCAGGTCGATCCCCTTCTCCACCACGTCGAGGATGCGCGGTGGCGCCGGGTAGAGGCCGTGCGCCTTCTCCGCCACCCCCTGGCGCGCCTTGCGGAAGATGAGCTCGCGCACGCCGGGGAGGTTCTCGACCCATCGCGGCGAGCCGCGCGGGCGGCCGGGACCGGGGCTTCCGCCGCCCCTCCACCAGCTCGCGGGCGACCTGCCGCGCCACGCGCTCCACCGCGCGGGCCGGCACCACCTCGTCCACCAGTCCGATCTTCCGGGCGCGGCGAGCGTCGAGCTGCTTCCCCGTGAGCATCAGGTCGAGGGCCGCCCGCAGTCCCACCAGCCGGGGAAGCCGCTGCGTCCCCCCGGCGCCGGGGAGGATCCCCAGCTGCACCTCGGGGAGGCCGAGCTTCGTTCCGGGCGAGTCGCTCGCGATGCGGTAGGCGCAGGCGAGCGCCACTTCGAGCCCGCCGCCCAAGGCGGCGCCGTCGATCGCCGCGACCACCGGGATCGGCAGGCGCTCCAGCCGGCCCAGCAGCTCCTGCCCGGTGCGGCTGAGGCGCTCGCCGTCCGCGGCGGTGCGGATCTCGCCGAACTCCTGGATGTCGGCGCCGGCGATCCACACCCCCGGCTTCCCGGAGAGGATCACGGCGGCGCGGGCGCCCTCACCGCCAGACTCGAGGCGCCGGATGACCTCGCGCATCTCCTCCACGAGCCCGCTCGAGAGGACGTTCACCGGCCGTCCCGGCTGGTCGAGCCGGATCAGGGCGATCCCATCCTCCACCTCCATCTGGACCGAGGAGCCCGGCCCCTCGTTCGGTGCGACCGTCGCCATCGCTTCCTCCCGGTAGTGCGCGGTGCGGAGTGTCTGGGAAGGCATCGGGCGGAGGGACGCCGCACGCCGCCCTCCGCACCCGGCGCTCCCCGCCCGCAGGGAATGCGCCAGGAGAGGGAATAGACGTCGGGCGGAGGGCGGCGCAAGTGACGGGGTCCCGACTTCGGTGCTGAAGCCGGGACCCCGGGGTCACGCGGACATTCGGCCGCTACTCCCGCTCGCCGTGCAGGGCGGGGTCGGCGAGCAGGCCCGTGCCGCCGTAGGGCTCGGCATCGCCGTGGCGGAGGACGCGATCGGCGAAGCCGTTGGCGGGGTCGCCGCCGGC
>CBDCDN010000003.1:0-385531 GCA_965215255.1 Longimicrobiaceae bacterium
GTCGAGGAAGACGAGTTCGTCCGCCCCGTCGGCCTCGTACCGGCGGGCGACGTCGACGGGGTCGCCGGCGTCGCGGAGGTTCACGAAGTTCACCCCCTTCACCACCCGCCCGCCGGCGACGTCGAGGCACGGGATCACGCGGGCGGCGGGCATCGGGCGGGGGGGACGCGTCGGCGGAGCTTGCTGGGGGCGGTCAGGATACCGGCGGCGGCGCGACCGGCGGCGGCGGACGCGGCGTCGGTTGCCGCCGGATCGGCGGCGGGGGAAGCTGCCGGCGGCGGCGCCCGGCCGCTTCGCCCGCACGTTCCCGCCCGCCGACCCGCCGCTCCCCGCCCGCCCCGCCGCCGTGACCGACCCCGCCCCCGCCCGCCGACCCCGCCCCCCGCCGGTCGAACGGCGGGGAACCCGCCGGCGTCGACGAACGCCCGCCCCGCCCGCCCCGCCGGGCGGTCCGCCGCGGGTGGTGTGGGTGGCACTGGCGGCGGCGGCGATCGCGGCGTGCGTGGGCGCGGGCGTCTATTACGGCGTCTACCGGGCCGAAGCGTCCGACGTAGCGTCCCGGCGCGATCGTCCCCGGCGACGGCCTCAGGCCCGACCGGGCCGCGACCGCCCCGTCCTCGGCGGCCGCGGACCTCGGCGGGCGCCCGACCGACGCCGAGTAGCCCCGCCCCGCCCCCGCCCCGGACGGGTCCGCCCGGGGCGACGACGTTCCCCGCCCGCCTCCCCCGACCCCCGGCCCGAGCCCGTGCCCTCCGTCCGTTGCCCCGGCTGCGAGGCCGCCCTGAAGCTCAAGGCCGCCCCGCCCGCCGGCAAGAAGTTGCGGTGCCCCAAGTGCGGCGCGGCGTTCGCCCCGAAGGTGACGCGGGCGGCCGAGCCCGCCGGCGAGAGCTGGGACGACTGGGAGGACCCGGCCGCCCCGGCCCCGCCGCCGAACCCCCCGGGCCCGTCGCGCCGCCGGCGGGCCCCGCAAACGGGCGGCCGCCGACTCGGGCGGCGTGCCGCGGGCGGTCTGGATCGGCTTGGCGACGACGGTCGCCGCCGTGCTGGTGGGCCTGGGCGTTTATCTGGCGGTTTTCTCGGGCGAGGCCGCCGACGTGCGGGGCGGCGGCATCGTCGTCGGCGACGGCCTGAAGAACCGGGCCGCGAACGCCGGGGACGCCGACCCGCCCGCCCCCGCCGAGTCGGCCCCCGGCGCGGCCGGGCTCGGCGGCGCCGGCGCGGTCGCCGACGCGGGACCCGCCCCCGAGCCGTCCGGGCCGCTGCGCCCGCCGGCCCCCGCCCCGTTCCCGACGACCTACCTCCCGCCGGACGCGGACGTGTTCGTCCACGTGCGGGTGGCCGACCTGTGGAACGACCCCCTGCTGGCCGCCGCCACCCCCACGCAGGCGCGGCTGCTGATCCCCACGACGCTCGGGGCGTTCGGGGTCGACGTGGCGGGCGTCGACTCCGTCACGCTCGGCGGGCCGATCCTGGCGGAGTTCCGGGGCGCGATGTCCTCCGCCGGGGACGTGCGGGCCGGGGCGGCAGCCGGCCGGCGGCTGGCGGAGGAGACCTTCCCGAAATTCTTGAGCGTCGTCCGGCTGGCCGACCCGTACGAGCCGACGCTCACCACGCCCGACGGGCGCTCGCTGGCCCCCGAGGCCCGCGACTTCGCCGGGCAGCGCCTCTTCGACGTTCCGACGACCCCGCAGTTTCAGGACGTGTCGCTCTGGATGCCGGACGACCGGACGGTGGTGCTCGGGAAGCGGCCGGCGGTGGAGGCCGCCGCCGGCCGCGGCGACGCGGCCGTCGAGCGGCCGGGGTTCGCCGGCGTCGGGGAGGGGGGACGCGGTCGTGGTCGCGTTCGCGGCGGGGGACGGGCTGCTCGGACTGCCGACCGAGGCGGACACCCGCCGCCGCGACCCCGGATTCCCGCCGCCGACGCGGGAGGGGGAGCAGGCCTCCGCGACGTGGGGCGTCGCCCGCCGCCGGGCCGCCGGCGCGGCGCTGGGGGTCTCGGTGGGCGGGCCGCCGGTCTGGACCCTCACGCTCCCGGCCCGTGCGGAGGGCGCCGGGGACGCCGAGGCCCTCGCCGACTCGCTGCGGGACCTGCTGAAGACCCTGATCGAGACCGCCGACCCCCGCGGCCCGGCGACGCCCGCCTGGAAGCTGCTGGTCCTCGACACGCTGGAGGCCGGCGCCGTGGAGGCCGACGCCGACGCCGCCCGGCTCACGCTGCCGATGCCGGCGGACCTGCGCAGCCGGTTCGCCGCCCTCGCCGGCGGCGGGACCCCCGCGGACGACTCGGAGGACCCAGACGCCCCCGCGGACGGCCCCGCCGGCGTCGCCCCCGGGGCCGCCCCGCCGCCGGTCTACTGACGCCGACTCGCTGACGCCGACCTGCCCGGCGGCGGGGCCGATCACCGAGGCGGTTTGACGGGGCGTGGGGAACTGACGGCGCCGCCCGTCACGGTCACGCTACTCGGCGGGCGCGGCGGCTCCCGTCGCTTCGCCCTCCTTGGGACTGCGCCCGATCTCGATGGGCACGCCGAGGCGGGTGTCGGTCACGCCCGTGTCGGGCGGCAGGTCGAACGTCTGCCACTCGAACTGCGTGGCGGGGGACCGGCTCGTTCACCATGAGCCAGTCGAACGCGAGGTCCAGCGTCTCCGGTTCCTCCCGCCCCTGGTGGTTCTCCAGGTGGACCGTCTCGGGCACCCAGCCGCCGGCCTCGTGGTGCCAGGTGATCGTGGCCGAGTCGAGCGTCTCCAAAGCGACCGTCGGCAACAGCGCGAACGCGCGGAACGTGCGGGAGCCGACCGGCAGGAAGGCCCGGCCGGCGTCCAGCCGCAATTCCCACACCTGCAAGAGGCCGCCGGGCGTGGTGGCCCCGTCGATCGTACAGTGAAAGATGAGCGTCCAAACGTCGTCGGCCCCCTTCTCGATGGTTTCTAAGACCGGGAGGCGGTCCCGGAACTCCCTCAGAACCTCCTCCAGCGGCACGCGCCGATCCCGGGGCGGCACCAGGGCCAGAGTGTGAATGTCGAGCGCCGGACCGACGTTCGGGCTCCTCCCGCCCGCCCAGGTGATCGGCGCCGCGGTGCGGGAAGTGACGCCCACGTCGGCGACCGGCTCCGCGTCGTAGCCCGGAGCGGGTTCCAATCGGAGGAGCCGGATTTCCCGATCCGGCAGCGCGATGTGCTGACGCCGCTGGATAGCCCCGGTATAGAGGGTCCGGTGCAGATCGGTGCGGGTGGCGCCGGCGTCGCGGTCCGGCAGGATTTCGAGCCGCAGTTCGGTCGCGTGATCGCCGTCCCGTTCGGGCCGCCCGTCCAGCCGGCCCCAGTCGTGGCGCCCGACGGCCGTGCCCGCCGCCGTCCGGGCGGAGCGGAGCGTCTCGGCCATCACCGCGAGGGCGAACTCGCCCTCCTGCCGGACCGGCGTGAGTGCGTCGTCCTGCACACTGTCGATCGGCAGCGCGAGGAAGAGCGGGAAGAGGACATGGGTCATGGGAGCGTCCTGTCGGGGCGGCGGGGCGGTCAGGGAGAGGTGAGGGCGTGAAAGAGATCCCGAGGTGCCGCTCTACAACGGTGCGGGATCGGCTCGATCGGGTAGCGTTAGTCGTTCAGTAGTAAGGCCAGTACCACCAGTCGTCGTCCCGCTCATCGTCCGGCGGAGGGTCCCGGTCCGGCGGGTCCGGCGTCTCGCATTTCGGACCGGTCACCTTCCGTCCCTTCTGCTTGATCCGGATACCTTGTTCGCCGTCGCCCGAAGAGATGACGTCGAGGTCAGGCCCCAGGGAAAGGAGACCGCCTTCTCGTTTTCCCCGCCTCGAGTCGCATGTCTTCAGGCGGGGGGCCTACCGGTGATTGATGAAAGCCTGCAATTTGCCGCACGAACTCCCGCAGCGACGGCCGGGGCGGATTCCCCGGGGACCTCGGGGGCAAACGTGACGGTGACGGTCTTCTCCCCGTCGTGATTCTCCCCGCCGGTCTTCCAGACGGCCCGCACGTCGGCGTGCCCGCCCGGCGCGATCCGGTGCGGCGTCACCTCCGGGACGGTGCAACTGCAGGACGTGACCACGTCCTCGAGCGCCCACGCGGCCGCCGTGTCGTTCGTCACCCGGAACGTGTGTTTCAGCGTGCTGCCGACGAGCACGACTCCGAAATCGTGCCGCCGGACTTCGCCCGTCGTCGCGGCCGGCCCGATCTCGGCGGGCGACCCGGCGACCGGCCGCGTCCCGGCCGCGTCATCGTTCCAGCACCCGGGGATGCAGAGAGAGAGAGCCGTGACGGCCCGCCAAGCGGCGGGGCGGGTCGGCCGGCGGGGGAACCGAGGAGGCATCGCACTCTCCCATCGCGATCGAGCGGAACGACACCGACGCACCCTGTCAAGCGATCGCCCGAAGTGTTTCCCGACGGCCGCCCGTCCCCCGCCCCGCCGATAGCCCCGCCGTCCCGCGGCCGGTAGGCTGCGTGCCGTCCCAGTCCCCGCGAAAGCCGCCGACCGTGCTCGTTCACGAATACACGAAGTCCACCTTCGAGCACGGCAAGACGCTGGAGGTGGACCGCATCTTCCGGGCGGCGATCAAGCTCAACGCCTCGGACATCCACCTGCAGGTCGGCCGCCCGCCGGTGTTCCGCGTGCGGGGCACGCTGCGGGAGGCGAACGACGACGCGATCACCGAGGAGGGCATGGTCGACCTGCTGTTCCCGATGATGGACCAGCGGAACCTCGACATCTTCCACCGCGACGGCGGGGCCGACTTCGCCAAGATCATGGACGTCGGCGGGGACACCTGGCGGTTCCGCGTCAACCTGCTGACCCAGATGGGCAAAGTCGGCATGGTCGCCCGGCGGATCGAACGGTTCATCCCCGACTTCGAGAAGCTGAACCTCCCGCCGGTGATGGAGAGCCTCTGCAAATTCGACCAGGGGATGGTGCTTTTGGCGGGCGTCACCGGGTCCGGCAAGTCGACCACGATCGCGTCGATGCTGAACTGGGTGAACCACAACATGCGGAAGCACATCCTCACGATCGAGGACCCGATCGAGTACGTCTACGAGGCCGAAAAATCCCTCATCAACCAGCGGGAGATCGGCCAGGACGTGATCGACTTCGAGGTCGCCATGAAGCACGCCGTGCGGGAAGACCCGGACATCATGCTGGTGGGCGAGTTGCGGGACCGGGAGACGTTCGAGACGGCCATTCACGCCGCGGAGACCGGCCACCTCGTGTTCGGCACGATCCACGCCAGCACGGCCCCGTCGACCATCGGGCGTATTCTGGACCTCTTCCCGCAGGACATGCACACGGCGATCCGCAGCTCGATGGTCTTCAACATGAAGGCGATCGTCGCCCAGAAACTGCTGCCGACGATCTTGGAGGGCGAGGACGCCCCGAAGCGGGTGCCGATCGTGGAGATCATGACGTTCAACCCCACCGTGCGGAAATTGATCTCCGAGGGCCAGGACGAAAAACTCGCCCAGGCGATCTCCATCGGCAAGGAGGAGGGCATGCAGAAGTTCAACGACAGTTTGCAGAGCTTCGTGGAGCGGGACTTCATCAGCCGGGCCGTCGCGTTCGAGGTCTCCCCGAACGCGGAGGAGCTCAAGATGATCCTGAAGGGGATCAACGTGAAGGGCTCGGCGATTTTGTGAGCGAAGCCGCCCCCACCGACCCGACGCGTCAGCGGGGGGCGCGGCGTCAGCCGCCCGTGCGTCGTCCGGTCGTCAAGTGCTGACGAAGCATCGGGGCTTGGCGGCCCGTCCCTCGCTGACGCGTCGGGTTAATATCCATCGACCTACCGCAGCCCGCAGCCCGCACGAGAGGCGCCGATGTTCGACTCGCACCGCGTACTTTACCGTATGCTGCTCGGCTATTCCGAGCGGCTCACCGCGGACCTGACGGACGGGCACCTCACCCTTCGCCCCGCGGGAACGATCACGCCGCCGGTCTGGCTGCTGGGGCACATGGCGATGGCCGGGCCGTACGCGCTGGGGCTGCTGGGGCGGGAGGACCTCGCGGACTACGTCCCCGCCGCGTGGACCGAGAACTTCGGCCCCGGCAGCACGCCGCTGGAATACGACGACGGTTTTACGCCGCCGACGCTGGCGGAGTTGACCGCCGCGATCCGCACCGGGCACGCGCGGGTGGAACGGGCGCTGGACGCCGCCGACTTCGACGCGCTCGACCTCGACGGCCCGAACCCGGTGGAGTTCCTGATCGCGTCGATCCCGACGAAGCGGGACATGCTCGCCCACCTGCTGACGACCCACGACGCGATCCACCTCGGCCAGCTCTCCGCGTGGCGACGCGCCGCGGGCCTGCCGGCGGTCTGACGGGGGGACCGGCGCCGACGAAAAAACCCGCGGCCGTCCCCCCGTCGGGACGCGACCGCGGGATCAGGGGCGGTGTCCCCTCACCGTTCGCTATCGGTGGCTATTCGCTGTCGATCTTCAGGTCGATCACCTGCGTCGGCTCTTCCGTCACGACGGCCTTTAGCGGCGAGGTGCCGGCGACGGCGTGGGACAGCGGCAGCCGGTACGGCAGGGGCTCGGCCTCGTCGCGGGAGTTCTCGGATTTGGCGTCGGTGACCGTGACGACGTGGGTCCCGACCGCCGCCCCCTCCGGGGTGAAATCCTTCCCGCGGTAGACCAACGAGTACGTGCCGTCGGTGCCCGTCACCCCGCTCGCGGCCGCCAGCGGCCGCGCGCCCTCCGCCCGGACGGGCAGGAACGTCACGGATACGCCGTCGACCGGTTCGCCGTCGAGCGTGACGGTCCCGGTCACCTTGGCGATTTGCGGCGGCGGGTCCCCGCCGCACCCCGCGATCGAGACGGCGGCGAGGCCGCAAGCGACCGCCGCGACCCGGACGCGCCGGGCGGCGGAACGGGCCGCGGTGGTCCGGCGGGGATCGGTCTCCGTCTCAGTACCCATCGACGACGACCTCCCCGCCGGCCTTGGTGCAGAGGTACTGCAGGGTCAGGAGGTCCGTCGACTCCGCGAGGAACTGCACCGAGCCGTCGCCCATCGCGAAGTTCGCCCCGCCGGGGTGGCCGCTGCCGAAGGCGGACATCCGCAGGTTCATGTCCGTGTAGCTGGGCGAGGTGAGGCCGTCCGGGACGGTGTAATTGATGGCGACGCGGGAGGAGCCGAAGAGCGAGTTGTTGCCGTTGCCCCCGCCGGTCCAGCCCCAGGCGCTCCAGTGGGCCAGCGGCAGGCGCGACCGGCCGCTCCCGCCGGCGAAGATGACGCCGTCGAAGTTGGGGTCGAAGTGATATTTCTCGCCGAACATGATCGTGTTCGTGAGCCCGTCCCGCGCCGCCGCCGGCTTGCACGCCTTCGCGTCGTACTCGAGGTTCGTCTGGTAGTCGCCGTTCTTGGAGCCCGGCCCGGTCATGTACATCATCCCGTCGTCGTTCATCGGGGCGTCCCGGAAGTAGGTCGAGTACGACCCGCAGTTTCCGGCGTAGCTGGAGGCCGCGAAGAACCCGTTGGGGTAGCCGGCGTTGCGGACCGTCAGCTCGAACTGCACCTGATCCAGCTGGTCGGACGGGCAGATGAACGACGGGACGACGGTGGCGGAGAGGGCCTTCGGGCTGACCGCGCCGTCCGGCTCGGCGGGGAACCGCGTGTTCGCGTGGGCGAACCGGGATCCTTCCAGCAGGCCGGCCTCGGAGTCCAGGTCGCTCGGCAGGCGCCACTGCTCGGCGAGGGCCAGCTGGTCCATGTACGGCAGCAGGTACTGGTAGAACGTGAACCCGTAGTAGCCCCAGCCGCCCACGCCCTGCACGCCGTTCGGGGGGGTGACGTAGTCGGACCCCGGCGCGGTCCGGCCGGAATAGACCGCGCCCGGCGGGAACGTCTTGTTGGTGCCCTCGAAGTTGTGGCTCGCCAGCGCGAGCTGCTTCAGGTTGTTCTTGCACTGGATCGTCCGCGCGGCCTCGCGGGCCTGCTGGACGGCCGGCAGGAGCAGCGAGACGAGGATCGCGATGATCGCGATCACCACGAGGAGCTCGATCAGCGTGAACCCCCCGCGTCGCCGGGACGGGGGGCTGTCGGTCGGCCGGGGCGGGCCGTGGGCGGAACGGGGCATGGTGGCGGGCGGGGCGTGAGCTAGGGGCGGAGCGGTATCGGGCACCGGTGGATCGCGGTGTCCCGCCAGTGTCGCGAATCGGGGGGCCGCGGGAAGCGCACTCACGATTCCTTCACACGAATTTGACGCCCGCCGGCCCCTCCGCGTCCCGCACCGTCGCCCGACCGTCCCCACCGCACCCCGCGAACCCGGGCCGGTGGCGGCGGGGCGAACGATCGGTACTCTCTGCGGCGATGACCGTTCCCGCCCCGCCGGCCGCCCCGCCCGCCCCGCCGGCGACGCCGGCCCCCGCGGGGGCGTCGCCGGCCCCCGCGGGCGTTCCGGCCGGCGAACGGTTCTGGCTGCTGTTGGCGTCGTTCCTGCTCGCCGGCTCGCTGGCGGCGGGGGCGGCGATCCCCGCCCTCCGGGCGGCGCTGCGGGCGGTCGACGGGTTGAACATCATCGAGTTCGCGCCCACGTTCGGCACCGGCGCCGGCATGGGCGTCGACGAGTACCGGGCCGCCCTGCTGAGAGAACGGGAGACCGTCCGCCAGTACTTCCTGGCCGTCGCGGCGGCCCGCATGGCGGTCGCCGGCGGCCTGCTGGCCGGCGCCTTCGGGGCCGCCGCCGGGTTGGCCGTCGGGCGGGGCCGCGGGGCGGCGGCGGGGCTCTGCGTCGGCCTTGTCGCGGGGGCGGGCGCCGGGGCGGTCGGCGGGGCGCTGGCGGAACTGCTCGTCACGTCCCGCGTCGCGCGGGAGGCGAGCGCGTCGCTGGCGGGCAGCGAACTGCCCGCCGTCACCGCCGGATTCGTCGTGGAATGGGGCCTGTTGGGGGCGGCGGCGGCGGCGGCGGCGTGGACCGGCGGCGGGCGGCGGGCCGGGTGGCCGCGACTCCTGCTCTCGGGAACCGGGGCCGGCATCGTCATCGGGGGCGCGGCCCCGTTCGCGGCGGCGGTGGCGGCGGGGGTCGCCCCGGAACTCATGGGCACCCACGGGTTCACCCAGGCGGTGCCGCAGCAGACGGCCGGCTGCCTGTTGCTGCTGGAAGCCTTCGCCGCGGTCGTCGCCATTTCCCTCGCCCGCACCGCCGCCGCGTCGCCCGCCTCGGATCCCGCCCCCGCGCCCGCCCCGCCGGCGGTCGCGTGAGGACCGACGTGACGCCCCCCGCCCCGCCCCCGACGCTCCGCTGGTCCGGCGGCGCCGCCGACGGCGCCCTGCACCTGCTGGACCAGACCCGGCTGCCGGGCGGGGTCGCCGTCCTCGTCTGCCGCGACGAGCGCGCCGTCTTCGACGCGATCCGCCGGCTGAGCGTCCGCGGGGCCCCCGCGATCGGCGTCGCCGCCGCCTACGGGCTGGTCCTCGGCACCCGCGACGCCGCGGGCGGATCGCGGGCGGGGTTCGACGCCGCCCTCGCCGCCTCCGCCGGCCGGCTCGCCGACAGCCGGCCGACCGCCGTGAACCTCTTCTGGGCCTTGAACCGCTGCCGCGGCGCCCTCGCCGCGGCCCCGGACCTGCCCGCCCCCGCCGCCCTCGACCGGCTGCTCGCCGAGGCCCGCGACATTGAGGCGGAGGACCGCGCGATGTGCACCGCCATCGGCGTCAACGGGGCCGCCCTCCTGGACGACCTTCTCCCCGGCGGGCTGACCGGCGGCGGGGGCGAGCTGGGCCTGCTCACCCACTGCAACGCCGGCGGACTGGCGACGGCCGGCGACGGTACGGCCCTCTCGGTCCTGTTCGAGGCCGCCCGGCGTTGCGGCGGGGAGAACCGCCCGGTGCGGGTCTTCGCGGACGAAACCCGCCCGCTGTTGCAGGGGGCGCGGCTGACGGCGTGGGAACTGGTGAATCGCGGCGTCCCCACGACCGTGCTGTGTGACGCCGCGGCCGCATCCCTGCTTCAGTCCGGCCGGATCGCCGCGGTCGTGACCGGGGCGGACCGGATCGCCGCCAGCGGGGACGCCGCGAACAAGATCGGCACCTTCCCACTCGCCGTCGTGGCCCGGCGGTTCGGCGTGCCGTTCCTCGTCGCCGCCCCCGTCAGCACGTTCGATCTGGAATTGGCCAGCGGCGAGGACATCCCGATTGAGCAGCGGGACGCGGGCGAAGTTTTAAATTACGCCGGCCTCCGCACCGCCGCGGACGGGGCCGAGGCATATAACCCCGCCTTCGACGTGACCCCGGCCGACCTGATTACGGCGTTGGTGACCGACCGCGGCGTGGTGCGGGCGCCGGACGCGGCGAAAGTGCGGGGGCACCTGCAATCGTGAGCCCGGAGCGCAAGCGAGGCGAGTCGCGATGCCGCTGATTCCCCGCTGAATCGCCGGGAGCGTCGCGATCCTCGCTTGCGCTTCGGGCTCACGCCATGCTCACGCCGCGGCTTTCTTCTTCCGCGGCGCCTTTTTCTTCGCCGCCTTCTTCGGGGCGGCTTTCTTCCGCGACGCCTTTTTCTTCCCGCCGCCCTTGGCGACCTTATCGGCGATCAGTTTGACGGCCTCGGCCAGCGACACCTCCTTCGGGTCGGCGTCCTTGGGCAGGGTCGCGTTCGTCTTGCCGTGCTTGACGTAGGGGCCGTACTTGCCCTCGAAGATTTGGACGGGCTTCTTGTCCTCGGGGTGCTCGCCGAGGTCCTTCAGCGGGTCGGGGGCGCTGCGCTTCTTGCTCGCGGCGAGCATTTTCTCGGCGACTTCGAGCGTCACGTCGAAGACCGAGTAACTCTTGCCGGCGTCCTCGAACAGGTGCGTCTTCTTGTCGAAGTTGCCGTACTTTTTGTTGTGCAACACGTACGGCCCGTACGGCCCCACGCCGACCTTCACGACCAGATTGTCGACGCTGTGGTGCCCCAGCCGGCGGGGCAGCGATAATAGCGAGACGGCCTGGTCGACGGTGAGGTCCTCGGGGGCGATGAACTTGGGGATGCTCGTCCGCTTCGGCTTCGGCACGTCATCGGAGACTTCGCCGAGCTGCACGTACGGGCCGTAGGGGCCGCTTTTGACGTACATCTCCAGGCCCTCCTCCGGGTGGACGCCCAGCGACTGCGGCCCCCGCCGTTTCTCCTCGATGAGTTTTTCGGCCATGTCGTCGTCCAGGTCCGCCGGGGCGACGTTCGCCGGCAGGCTGGCGGTGAACTTTTCGCCGTCGACCTCGGCCTCGAAGTACGGCCCGTACCGGCCGACCCGCACGTCGGGGTGACGTTGTCCAGCCGCAGCGTGCAGGCGTCGCGGGGGTCGATCGACTCCTCCTTACTTTTCACCTGCGAGTCGAGGCCCGCCTCGCCGTTGTAGAAGCGTTCGAGGTACGGCAGCCGCTCGCCCTTCCCGTCGGCGATCTCGTCCAGCTGGTTTTCCATCTGGGCCGTGAACTTATAATCCACGAGGTTCGGGAAATTGCGTTCGAGCAGCCGGTTCACCGCCAGCGCGGTGAACGTGGGGACGAGCTGGTTGCCCTGCTTCTCGCAGTACCCGCGGTCCTGAATGGTCGAGAGGATGCTGGCGTAGGTGCTCGGCCGGCCGATGCCCTCGGCTTCGAGCCGCTTGACCAAACTCGCTTCGGTGTAGCGGGCGGGCGGTTTGGTCTCGTGCTTGACGGCGTCGGGGTTCGCTTCTTCGACCTTGGCGAGTTGCAGGGTGTCGCCCTTCGCCAACGCCGGCAGGAGGGAGTCCTGGTCGTCCAGCGCCTCGGCGGGGTCGTCGGAGCCTTCGACGTAGGCCCGGAGGAAGCCGGCGAAGTCGATCCGCTTGCCGGTCGCCCGGAACGTGAACGGGGCCGCGGGGTCGCCCGCGGCCGGCTTGCCGTCGATCAGGACGGTCTGGAACGTGAACTTCGCCTCGGCCATCTGGCAGGCGACGGTCCGCTTCCAGATGAGGGCGTATAGCTTCGCCTCGGCCCCGGCGAGGCCCAATTCCTTCGCCGTCTTCATCGCCGTGCCGGCGGGGCGGATCGCCTCGTGGGCCTCCTGCGCCCCCTTCGACTTGCCCTTGAACTTGCGGGGGGACGGGGAGAGGTAATTGTCGCCGTACCGTTTTTTCACCGTCTCCCGGGCGGCGGTGGTGGCCTCGCCGGAGAGGTTGACGGAGTCGGTCCGCATGTAGGTGATGTGCCCGTCCTCGTACAGCCGCTGGGCGGTCTGCATGGTGCGGCGGGCGGTCATGGACCCAGCTTGCGGTTCGCCTCCTGTTGCAGCGTGCTGGTGGTGAACGGGGCGTACGGCTTGCGGGTCGACTGCCGCTCCTCGACGCTCTTGACGGTCCACGCGGCGTTGTTCGCCAGCGCGTCCCGCATCCGGGTCGCGTCCTCCTCTTTGATCCAGTTCACGTCGGCGGTCGGCTTGAGCCGGCCGGTGGACTCGTCGAAGTCCCGGCCCGTGGCGACGGACTTGCCGCCGGCTTCCGTCAAATCGCTCTCGATCGCGATCTCGTCGTCGCCCTTCCGCAAGCTCGCGTGCAGGTCCCAGTATTCGGCGCTGCGGAAGGCGGTGCGCTCCATCTCGCGCTCCGTCAGCATCCGCACCGCGACCGACTGCACCCGGCCGGCGGACAGCCCCCGGCTGATTTTCTTCCACAGCAGCGGGGAGAGCGTATAACCGTACAGGCGGTCGAGGACCCGGCGGGTCTCCTGGGCCTGGACGAGGTCGGTGTCCAGCTTGCGGGGGTTCCGGACGGCCTTCTGGATGGCGGACTTGGTGATCTCGCTGAAGACCATCCGCTTGACCGGGACCTTCGGCTTGAGCAGTTCGATGAGGTGCCAGCCGATCGCCTCGCCCTCGCGGTCCTCGTCCGTCGCGATGAGGAGTTCCTTGGCCCCCTTCATGGCGGCCTTCAGCTCGGTGACCTGCTTTTTCTTGTCGGCGGAGACGATGTAGAGCGGCTCGAAGTCCTTTTCGGTGTTCACGCCGAGGGTGGCCCACGGCTCGCCCTTGACGGCCTTGGGGACCTCGGCGGCTTTGCCGGGGAGGTCGCGGACGTGGCCGAAGCTGGCCTTGACCTTGTAGTCGTTCCCGAGGAACCCCTGGATCTTCTTCGCCTTGGCGGGGGACTCGACGATGACGAGGGTGTGGCCGGCCAAGGGGGCGTCCGTGGTGAAGAGGCGGCGGTGACGGCGTGGGCCGCGGCGGGCGGCGTTCCCGAGGGGGGCGAGCGGCGGGGGGCGGGGCCGGCGGCCTTGTCGGGCCGATTCGGGCGTCCTTACCATGCGTCGCTTCGCCCGGCCGTCGGCGGTGAGCCGCGGGCCGGGCGGACTCCGGGGCGGCATCCTTAGACCGCCCCGAAACGACCGTCAAGCACCGCCACGGCGGCGCGCCCCCACCGCCGACCCCCTTCGCCCCGCCCCGCCCCGCGGCCCCCGCCGCGGCGCGACCTGGCCGGGCCGCACGGACCGCCCGAAGACCCGCCGCCCGCCCGCATGGCCTCCCCGTTCGAGATTTTCCGCCGCAACCAGTGGCTCGTGGTCGCGCTGTTCGGGCTGTCGATCTTCGCCTTCGTGCTGCTGGACCCCCTCACGCAGGGCGGCGGCGGGGGGCGGCTCTTCCCGATCATCATGGGCGTCCTGCTGGGCGGCCTGGCCCTCTGGCTGCTGAGCGGCAAGAGCGGCCGGGAGGCCGTCATCTGGGCCGGCGCCGGGGCCGTGCTGGGGGGGCTGTTCGTGGGGCTGGGGGCGGACCTGTTCGGCAACCGCACCGCGATCGCCACCACCGCCGGGAACCTGGACGCGGAGGACGTGGAGGAACTCCGCAACCGCCGCGAGGTCGCCGTCGGGTTCTTCGGGCGGCTCCAGAACGAGTTGGCCCGCGAGAACCCCGACGACTTCGGCGTCCGCGGCCGCGTCTCCCCGGTCCGCGACTACGCCGGGTTCGTGCAGACCCCGCAGGGGAACTTCCCGGAGATCCTGGGCCCCGAGGCGTCCCGCACCGAGGACCTCGTGTTCGGCTACCTGCTGAACCGGGAGGCGGACGAGCTGGGGCTAGAAATCTCCGACGCCGAGATCAACCGCGTCATCAACGAGCACTACGGCGTCGCCCCCTCCGCGGCGACGGTGGGGAAGATTCGCACGGACTTCGGCGTGGGCGAGACGACGCTGTTCGATTCCGTCCGCGACGAGCTGCGGGCCCGTCGGGCGTTGCAGTTGCTGCTCCCCCGCCCCGCCACGCTGCCGGCGGACGCCTGGACGCTCTACCGCCGCCTGAACCAGACCGCCGACCTCTCGCTCGTCGCCCTGCCGGTCGAGGCGTTCGTCGATGAAGTGCCCGAGCCGACCGACGCGGAGGTCGCCGAACTGTTCGAGGAGTACCGCGCCCGGCCGGCGGACCCGGTGACGGGCCTCGGCTTCAAGCGGGACAGCCAGATCAAGCTGGGCTACCTGCGGGCCGACCGGGCGGCGATCGCCGAGGCGACCCCCGACCCGACCGACGCGGAGGTCGAGGCCTACTACGCGGCGAACAGGGAGGAGTTCCGCAACCGCGCCTACGACGACTACCTCACCTCCCGCCGCATGAGCGAGGGGGCCGCCGGCGAAGACGGCGGGGATGACGCTCCCGCCGACCCGCCGGCGCTGCCCGCACTGCCGGAGCCGGGCGCCGCCCCGCCGGCCGACGCCCCGCCCGCCGACGTCCCGCCCGCCGCCGAGCAGCCGGCGATGGAAGACGAGGACGCCGACGCCCTCACCCTCCCGCCCCCGGCCGCCGAGTCCGAGCCGACGGAGCCGCCCGCCGCGGCCGAACCGGCGGACGACCCGGAACCCGCGGCGAAACCCGCCGATAAGACCGCCGTCGTGGCGCCCAAGCCCGACGAACCGAACACGGGCGAACCGGCCGCCGACGATCCGAAGGCGGAGGAACCCGGGGCGGAGGAGCCGAACGAGGACGAGCCGAACGGGGACGAGCCGAAGCTGCCGTTCGCGGCGGCGGGGTTCCGCGGCGTCGCCTTCGCCGCGGTGCAGGACGACCTGCCCCAGGACCCGCCGGCCCGCCCGCCGGTGACGGCCCCGAAGCCGGTCGCCAAGGCGTCCTCGGCGCCCGCGGACGGTGAGCCGGAGCCGGCCGAGACGCCCGAGCCGCCCGCCGAACCGGCGATGGCGGACGCCGCGGACGACGCCGCGGACCTCCCCGCCCCGCCGCCGCCCGCGGAGCCGATGACGGAGGACGACGCCGAACCGCCCGCCGACGTCGACGCCGAGCCGCAGGGCGAGGCCGCCCCGCCGGCCCCCGCCGCCGCGGATGCCCCGCCGCCGCCGGAGTTCTTCCCGCTGGACGAGGCCCGCCGGGCGTCGATCCGCGAGCGGCTCAAGCGGGAACGCGTGGACGCCGCCGTCGCGGACAAGATCGGGGCCGCCGCGGAGGAGATGTACACGCTCGGCAGCGACGTCTGGGCGGAGGTCCCCGACCCCGCCGACCCGGCGGTGGACCTTACCGAGGCCCAGATCGAGCAGGCCCGGCAGGACGCCCGGGAGACGATCGCCGGGAAAATGGTCGAGTACGCGGAGGCGAACGGGCTGGAGTACGTCTCCACGGAGTTCGTCGGCGTGCGGGACATCCAGGAGGACACCTACCCGGTGATGCTCGCGGAGGCCGGGTTCGACGCGGACGACCCGTTCGCCCGGCGCCAGCTGCTGGTGGCCCCGCTGTTCGGCAACTTCGCCGGGCCGCTCTACCAGGTGGTCCGCACCGGCGCCCGGCCGGACACCGGCGACGGGTTCGCCGTCTGGAAGACCGACCAGCGGTACGCCGCGGAGCAGGAGCTGACCGAGCCGGGCGTCCGCGACGCCGTCGTCGCCGCCTGGAAGCGGCGGAAAGCGGCCGAACTGGCGAAGGCGCGGGCGGAGGAGATCGCGGCGATCGCCTCGCGGGCGGATAAGACGCTCGGCGACGCGATCGCCGGGCAGACCGCCACCGGCGAGGCCCCCGCCGAAGCCGCCGCCGACGGCGAGGAGGTCCCGCAAATCCTGGAGGTCCGGCCGACCGGGCCGTTCACGCGGCTGCGGCTGAACCGCCAGACCGGGCCTTACGCCCAGTTCTCCCCGCCCACGCCCGGCCCGGCGGCGGTGCCGGGGGTGGGGTCGGCGAGCGACGAGTTCCTCGACGCCGCCTTCGGCTCGCTGACCGTCGGCGAAGCCGCCGCGGCGGCGAACGCGGACGGGGACGTCGTCTACGTCCTCGAACTGAACGACCGCTCCCCCGACGGCGAGAACCTGAAGGACCTCTACGAGGACTTCCTGCGGGACGCCGCCACCAACCCCGGCCTGTACGCCCGCGTGAACGACCGGGCGAACTACGACAGCCAGCGGGCCTTCATCGACGGGCTGTTCGAGAAGTACGGCGTCAGCGGCCTGGACCGCGGCCCCGTCCCCGAACCCCGCCGCTGACGTTCGCCGCCGCGGGCGGTTCGCCCGCCGGTTTTCCTCCCACGCCCCCCGACCCGGTCGCCGTACGTCACGGTCGCCATGCCCGCCCTCGCCGAACCGCCGCCGACCGCCCCGCCCGCGACCTCGCCGTCAAACGCGCCGCCTAGCGGCGACGGCGAAGCGGGGGCGATGATCGAGGCGCGGGGGCTGTCGAAGTTCTACGGGCCGTTCGCGGCGGTGCGGGACGTGTCGTTCGCGGTGCCGCGGGGGCAGGTGTGCGCGTTCCTCGGGCCGAACGGGGCCGGGAAGAGCACGACGATGCGGATGCTCACCGGGTTCCTCGCCCCCTCCGCCGGGTCGGCCGCGGTTGCCGGGCACGACGTGGCCGAGGACCGGCTGGACGCCGCCGCGTCGCTCGGCTACCTGCCGGAGAACGGGCCGCTGTACCAGGAGATGAGCCCGTCGGCCTTCCTGAACTACGTCGGCACGGCCCGCGGGATGCGGTCCGGCGACCTGCGGGACCGCCGGGCGTTCGTCCGCGACGCGTGCAGCCTGGGCAGCGTCTGGGGCAAGCCGATCGGCAAGCTGTCGCGCGGCTACCGGCAGCGGGTCGGCATGGCGCAGGCGCTGCTGCACGACCCGGACGTGCTGATCCTCGACGAACCGACCGGCGGCCTCGACCCGAACCAGGTGGCCGGCGTGCGGGACCTCGTGGGCCAGCTGAAGGCGGACGGCAAGACGCTGCTGATTTCCACGCACATCCTGCGGGAGGTGCGGGCGGTCTGCGACCGCGTGCTGCTGATCGCCGCCGGCCGCCTCGTCTTCGACGGCCCCGCCGACGCAGTTGGCGGGGACCGAGGAGGCGATGGAGGCGAAGTTCCGGGAACTCACCGCTTCCAAGAATTGACCCGGCGAGCGGTGGGCGTCAGCCCTCCGTGCCCGCCCGACCCGCGACCGCGTCTCACACTTCATCGCACGGAGGGCTGACGCCCACCGCTCGCCGACGATTTTGATTTCCACCCGATGAGCACCGCCCTCACCGCCCTCCTCCTCCCGCTCGTCGCCGTCGCGGTGGGGTTCGTGCTGTACCGGCTGTTCGCCGCCCCCGCGGTGCGGGCGGTGTTCTGGCGGACGTTCACGTCCTACTTCAGCGGGGTGCTGGGGTACCTGTTCATCGTCGCCTTCACGGTCGCGGCGAGCCTGCTGGCGTTCGACACCGCCTTCTTCGCGGCCAACCTGGCGACGCTGGACCGGCTGAGCGCCGGGTTCCCGGTCCTGCTGCTGTTCCTCGTGCCGGCGATCACGATGACCGCCTGGGCCGACGAGCGGAAGACAGGCACCGACGAACTCCTCTTCACCCTGCCCGCCCGCGAGTCGGACGTGCTGCTGGGCAAGTACCTCGCCGTCCTCGCCGTCTACACCGTCGCGCTGGCGTTCAGCCTGACGAACCTGCTGGTGCTCTCGGCGATCGGCGACCCGGACTGGGGGCCGGTGGCGACGACGTACCTCGGCTACTGGCTCGTCGGGGCCGCGCTCTGCGCCGCCGGCCTGCTGTGCAGCGCGCTGACGGGCTCCCCGGCGGTGGCGTTCGTGCTGGGGGTGGCGGCGTGCGCGATTCCCGTCTTCATCGGCGAGCTGCCGGCGAACGCGCTGGGGGTCGAGCTGCCCCGCGGGCTGTTCACGGACCTGTCGGTGCCGGAGCAGTTCCGGGACTTCACGCTCGGCCTGGTGCCGCTGAGCGGCGTCGTCTACTTCCTCTCGCTGGCGGCGTTCTGCCTCTACCTGAACTACGTCGTGATCCGCCGGCGGCTCTGGGCGGGCCGGCGGGCGGGGATGGCCGGGCAGTACGCCGTGCGGGCGGTGAGCCTGGCGGTGATCCTCGTCGCCGTGAACGTCTTGGCGACCCGCACCACCGCCCGGGCGGACCTCACCGCCGCGGACCTCTACACCCTCTCGGGCACCACCCGCGACGTGCTGGGCGGGGCGGACCCGGAACGGCCGGTGACGATTCAGGCGTTCCTCTCCCCGGAGGTCCCGCGGGCGTACGCGGACGTGCGAAAGCGGCTCGTCGGCCTGCTGCGGGAGTTCGACCGCCGCGGCGGGGACGCGGTGAGCGTGCGGGTCGTCGACGTGACCCCCTTCTCCGACAGCGCCGAGGACGCGCGGGCGTTCGGCATCGAGCCCCGCGAGGTCGTCACCACCCGCGACGGGCGGGACGTGACGGACTCGGTCTACCTCGGCCTGGTGGTGTCCGGCCCCGGCGACGAAGTCGTCGTGCCGTTCGTGGGGCCGGGGGCGCTGCCGGAGTACGAGCTGACCCGGTCGGTCCGCACCGTCGCCGGCGGGGACCGGCTGACCGTGGGCGTGTTGAGCACCGACGCGAACCTCATGGCCGGCGGCAACGACTGGCCGATCGTGGACGAGTTGGAGCTGCAATACCGGGTCGAATCCGTCAGCCCCGACGGGCCGATCGACGCGGAGAAGTACGACGTGCTGCTGGCCGTCGCCCCGTCGTCGCTGGAGGAGGAGCAGGCGGGGAACTTCCTGGCGTACGTCGAGACCGGCCGGCCGGCGCTGATCTTCGACGACCCGTACCCGGTCCAGCTGAACCAGCGGCCCGGGGTCATCTCGCAGGCCCCGCGGCTGCCGAAGCCGTCGCCGGGCGGGGCGATGGGGATGTTCAACCGGCAGCCGCCCACCCCCAAGGCCGACGGCGGCCGCCTCGCCCGCGTGCTGACCGCGCTGGGCCTGCGGTGGCCGTACGACGCGGTCGCGTGGGACGCCTACAACCCCTACCCGGAGTTCAGTCGGCTCGTCAGCGAGGAGTACCTGTTCGTCCGCGACCGCGACGACACCGGCTTCGCGGAGATCAACCCGGACTCCCCCATCACCGCCGGCCTGGACCAGCTGCTGCTGATCTACGCCGGCGGCGTCAGCCCGGCCCAGGGGCACGAGGGCGACTTCACCCCGCTGCTGGCGACCGGCCCGGGGAGCGGCGTGACGCCGTGGGCGGACTTCACGCAGTCCAGCTTCGACCCGTTCGCCGGCGGGGAGATCTTCCTGCTCGCCCAGGACCCCGACCGCCCCGTCAGCCCCCAACCGACCGTCCTGGCGGCCCGGGTGAAGCGGGAGCCGGAGGGGGAGGACAAGGGCGTCGACGCGGTGTTCGTGGCGGACTTGGACATGATCTCCGACCTGTTCTTCAACCTGCGGGACTCGCCCGAAGCCTTGGAGCGGGGGCTGACGTTCGACAACATCGCCTTCACGCTCAACGCCGTGGACGTGCTCGCCGGGCGGGAGGAGTTCCTGCCCCTGCGGCGCCGGCGGGCGGACCGGCGGACGCTCACCCGGGTCGAGGCCGAGACCGCGACGTTCCTGGACGAGCTGCGGGCCGAGGAGGACGCCGCCCAGCAGAAGGTGGACGACGCCCTCGACCTCGCCCGGCAGCGGTTCGAGAAGCAGCGGGAGGAATTGGAGGCCCGCGACGACCTCTCCCCCCGCGCCAAGGCCCAGCTGCTCGACGCCGCCGCCCGCGAGGAGGAGCGCCGGCTGGCGATCCAGGAGGAGCGCGAGCGGCAGAAGCTGCGGGCCGCCGTCGCCGCCGCGGAGGACGCCAAGGACCGCAACGTCGCCGCCGCCGAGACCCGCTTCAAGCGTTACGCCGTCGCCCTGCCGCCGATCCCCGCGGTCGTGCTGGGCCTCGGCGTGCTGCTGGTCCGCCTGCTGAAGGAACGCCGCGACGTGGACCCCGACCGGACCGCATAGCCCCGTAGGGGCGGGCGTCCCCGCCTGCCCCCGAGCGACTGACACGAACGAAACCGCCGCGACGCCTCACCCGCGGATAGTCCGACGAACAATGTCACCCGGGTGCAGGCGAGGACGCCCGCACCTACGAAAACCCACCCATGACCGAAACCGCCCGCACCGCCGCCTTCGCCGCCGCCGCCGCCTGCGTCGCGGCCCTCGCCGCGTTCTTCCTCTCGCCGGCCCCGCCACGACCGCGGCGGGGTTCGAGCAGGTCGGCACGCCCTTCTACGCGGACTTCGGGGCGCTGGACGAGGTCGGCCGGTTCGCCGTCACCGCCTTCGACGAGGCGACCGGCGAGATCCGCGACTTCAAGGTGACGAAGGACCCGGCCACCGGCGTCTACGGCATCGCCCCCTACGACTACCCCGCCGAGGCCGCCGAGAAGCTCGGCGAGACCGCCGCCGCCCTGGCGAACGTGAAGCGGGCCGCCCTGAAGAGCCGCCGGCCGGCGGACTGGGCGGACCTCGGCGTCGTCGACCCCGCCAGCGAGGACGTGGGCGAACTCGAAGGCCGGGGCCTCCGCGTGGCCCTCACGGGCACCGACGGGAACGTGCTGGCGGACCTCATCATCGGGAACCCCGTGGAGGGCCGGGAAGGGTTCTACTACGTCCGCGCCCCCCGCGACGACAGCACCTACATCGCCGAGGTCGACCTCGACCTCTCCGCGAAGTTCGCGGACTGGGTCGACCCGAAGGTGTTGGGCGTGGACGCCGGCGACCTGCGGCGGATCGTCGTGCCGGACGAGCGCGTCTCCGACACCGAGGCCCGCCTCATCCGCGGCGGCGAGCCGCTGGTGCTGACCCGCGACGAGTCCTTCGGCCAGTGGTCCGCCGAGGGCTTGGCGGAGGGCAAGCAGGTCAGGCAGTCCGCCGCGAACGAACTGGCCCGCACCGCCGCGGGCCTCACGATCGTGGGCGTGCGGCCCAAGCCGGCGGGGCTGAACCCGGACCTCACCGTCGACCCGGCGGTCGTGAAGAGCCAGCTGCAGTTCGACCTGATCGCCCAGAACGTCGCCGGCAAGGGGTTCAGCATCGTCGGCACCGACGACGGCGGCGCCCAGGTCGTCGGCGGGGCCGGCCAGCTGACGGTCGCGGCGGAGGACGGCGTGACGTTCGACCTCGACTTCGGCGAACTCTTCACCGGCACCGAATACGACGTCGCCGTCGGCGACTTCGGCGACCGCCCCACGACCGTCGGCGACGGGCGCCGGGAGTGACGCCGCGGACGACGAAGCCGGGGACGAAGCGGGCGACATCGGTTCGCAGAGCCGCTACCTGTTCGTCACCGCCCGGCTGGACGAATCGCAGCTCGGCGACCCGCCGACCGCCCCGACCCCGCCCGCCGACGCGGGGGAACGGCCGACGGGGATGGGATGGACGAAGAAGACGGGCCGACGCCGAGACGCCGCAGCAAACTTTCGAGCGGGAAACCCGCGAGTACGAGACGGCGAAGGCGGAGTACGATGCGGACCTCGAAGCCGCCCGGGAGCGGGTGGCGGACCTCAACGCGCGGTTCGGGGACTGGTACTACGTCGTCGACGCCGCCGACGTGGCGGACCTCACGCTCTCCCGCGACGCGCTGATCGAAGACGCCCCCGCCGAGGACCCGGACGCCGACGACGCGGCCGGCGACGGCCCGGCGCTGCCCGCCCTCTCCGCCCCCGGCGAACGGCCGGTGACGGATCCCCGCCCCCGACTCCGCGGACGGGCGACGAACCGGCGACGGGGGAACCGGCGATGACGGAACCGGCCGACGCCGCCCCGTCGCTGCCGGCCCCGGCGGCGTCCGGGGGTGAGACGGGCGGAGCAGCCGGCGACCGGCGAACCGACGGACGCCGCGCGGCGGCCGCTCGTCGCGCCCAAACCCGCCGTTCCCGCCCCGGCGGCGGCGGACCCGCCGGGCGACGACGGCGGCGCGGGCGTTGAGGGCGAACCGGACGCCGGGTGACTCCGGTGGCGGCGACGTAACCGGCGGTGGTCCGCGAAACGGCGGCGGGCGGGCGGCGGGGGTCGATGACGGGGGCGTGGGGCCGCACGAGGCGTCCCCCGGCCCGGAGACCCACCGCACCGCCCACGGAGACCGCCGCCATGCTGCCCGCCGCCCTCGCCCTCGCCCTGCTCCCCGCCCCGCCGGCCGGTGCCGCGGCACAAGACGGCGCCGCGCCCGCCGCGGAAGCCGTCGTCGTCATCCGCGACGCCGCCCCCTCCGCGGTCGCCGACGGCACCGGCATCCGCTGGCGGGCGGACCTAAAGACCGCCCACGCCGAGGCCGCCCGCACCGGCAAGCCGCTGCTGCTGCTGTTCGGGGCGGAGTGGTGCGTCTACTGCCACAAGCAGACCGACGAGACCCTCGCCGACCCCGCCGTCGCCGCCCGCGTGAACGCCAACTTCGTCCCCGTCCGGCTGGACTTCGACGCGGACGCCAAACTCGCCGAGGTCCTCGAAATCAAGACCCTCCCGCAGGCGGTGCTGCTCTCCCCGAAGGCGGACCTGCTGGGCCGGGCCGCGGGGTTCCACAACGTGGAGCAGTTCGGCGGCGTGCTGACGGGGGCGACCGGGGCGTTCCGCCGGCTCAACGCCGCCCGCGTCGCCGCCGCCCCGTCCGGCGCCGCGACGCTGTAGGCGGTCCGAATGTCGGTTCCGCAAGGGCGAACCGCCCGCGGGCGTTGTCGCCGCGGGCGGCCGCGGGTAGGGTTTTCGGATGGCCGCACCGACCGACGACGACAACTGGGAAGACCTCGCGGGGGACCTGTTCGGGGTGGACCTGAAGGCCGCCGCCGGGGCCCCCGACGACGACGAGGACGACTTCCTCGAACCCGCCGCCCCCGCGAAGGTGAAGCCCGCCGCGAAATCCGGCGGCCGCGGCCGGGGGAAGTCGAAAGCCGACGAGGAAGTCACCGCCGCCGCGGAGTTCCCCGCCCCGATCGCCGCCCGCGTGAACCACGCCGACGGCGACGCCCCCGAGGCTCTGAAGAAGGGGGCCCCGAAGAAGTCTGCCTTGAAGAAGCCCGCCCCGGCCGTCGTGAGCGACGACGACGGGGATGACGACGACGGGGACGAGGACGACCCGCTGGCGGACCTCGGCGACGGCTTCTTCGATGACGACGAGCCGGCCGCCAAGCCGAAGAAGGCAACCCCCAAAGCCGCCGCCAAGCCCGCCCCGAAGGCGCAGCGGGCCGCGAAGCCCGCCATCTCGGATGACGACGACGACGAGCCGGCCCCGAAGCCGCGCCGCCGGTCCCGGTCCCGCAAGCCGGAGCCCGTCGCCGCGAAGGTGGAGGACGAGGACGACGACACCGCCGACTTCTTCGGCTTCGGCGAGGACGACGCGGAGGACGACGACGCCGAAGCGACGGCCGAAGCGGACGACGACGATCTCGACGACGACGAGCCGGAGGCCGCCGGGCGCGGCGACGATTTCTGGGACGCGCTGGATGATTGGGACTGGGACGGCGGGGCGAAGGGCGGGAAGTCGTCCGCGTCCTCGGAGACCTCCGGTTCCTCCCGCGGCCGTTCGTCCCGTAAGGACGCGTCGGACGAGGGTTCCGACCGATCCCGCGGCGGCCGCTCTTCCAGCCGGTCCTCCCGCGACGAGGACGACAAGCCCGCCCGCCGCCGACCCGCCCGGGACATCGACGAGGCGGATGAAAAACCCGCCCGCCGCCGCACCGCCGCGGCCGACGACGGCGACGACCCGGACCGCCCGAAACGCTCCCGCCGCGGCCGCGGTCGCAAAGAGGAACCCGCCAAAGCGGACGCGGACGACTTCGATTCGGGCTTGGACCCGGACGACGATTTCACCGCCGGCCTCGCCGACGAGGAGGACGCCCAGGAAACGCCGAAGTCCCGCGTGGCCTCCGCGGACGCGGACGATGACGATGAGGACCGACCTCGCCGCAGACGCCGCCGGCGGAGCCGCCGCGGCCGCGGCCGGGACCGGGCCGAGAGCGACGCCGACGAGACGGCCGAGGACGACGCTGAAGAGCCGGCCGTCGCCGCGGATGAATCGGACATCGACGGCGACGACGAGGACGACGCTTTCGGCGACCTCAGCTTCGACGCCGAGGACGACGACGACGAGGACCACCCGCCCCGCCCCCGCGGCCGCTTCCGAGCGGCGGCGAAGGACGACGGGGACGGCGGCGGCGACCGCCCCCGGCGGTCCCGCCGGTCGCGGTCGGCCGGCTCCGAGGAGCGCCGCGACGGCGGCGACCCCGTGGACTTCGGCGACGTGCCGACGTGGGCCGACGCCATTGCCTCCCTGAACTTCAGCGGCGACGCCAACGCCGGCAACGGCCGCTCCCGCGGCGGCGGCCGCTCCCGCAGCCGCCGCCGCAGCTAGTTCCCCGTGAGCCCGAAGCGCCAGCGAGGCCGTCCGGCGTTCATCGATCGGTGAATTGTGCAGGCCGCTTGGTTCGCCGACGCGGGCCAGCGAAGTTGAAAATCGAACCGCCTCGCTGGCGCGTCGGGCTTACGGGGTCGATGACGGATCAGAACCCCGCCACGCCGCCGCCCTTCCGCGGGTCGGCGGCGGCGGAGCGGGCGCCGCCCGGCTCGACGGCGACGGCTTGGGCGACGCCGAGGTCCGCCCGCTCCCGCACGTCGTGGCCGAGCGGGGCGAGGCCGTCGCGGGCTTCGGCGAACAGCCCCGGCTCGGCCTCGACCCGGTCCGGGACCCACTGGTGGTGCAGCCGCGGGGCGGCGACGGCGACGGCCGGCGACGTCCCGCCCCGCAGCCGGTTCAGCAACACCTGCAACGTCGCGGTGATGATCTTCGGCCCGCCGCTCGCCCCGACCGCCAAGACCGCCCGGCCGTCCTTCAGCACGACGGTGGGGGACATGCTCGACAGCGGCACCCGCCCCGGCCCCACGGCATTCGCCTCGGATTGAATCAATCCGAAGGCGTTCGGTTCGCCGGGGACGGCGGCGAAGTCGTCCATCTGGTCGTTCAGCACCACGCCGGTCTCCGGCACGACGACCAGCGACCCGAACACCAGGTTCACCGTCTCCGTGCAGGCCACGGCGCTGCCGGCGGCGTCGATGACGGAGAAGTGGCTCGTCCCGCCGTCGTCGGTCGGGAGCGCCCGGCCGTAGTGCGACGGGGGGAACGTGCGGGCGGGGTCGATCTTCGCCGCCAATTCCGCGGCGTAACCCGGCGAGATCAGCCGCCCGACCGGCAGCGGCGAACCGGCGGCTTCGGCGGCGTAGGGGTCGCCGAGGAACGCCGCGCGGTCCGCGAAGGCGTGCTTCAACGCCTCGACCAGGACGTGCCGGCCGGCGGCGGCGTTCAGATCGACCGGCCCGCGGTTCCCCTCGAAGGCGGCGAGGACGTTCAGCGTTTCGAGGATCGCCACCCCGCCCGAGGAGGGCGGCGGCATGGCGATCAGCCCGTACCCGCCGAACGCCCCCCGCAGCGGCTTCACGAACCGCGGCCGGTACGCGGCGAGGTCCTCGGTCGTCAGCACGCCGCCGGCGTCTCGCACGGCGGCGGCGAGCGCGTCCGCGGCGGGGCCGGCGTAGAAGGCGGCGGGGCCTTCGGCGCCGATCCGCTTCAGGGTGTTCGCTTGCGGGGAGGGGCGGGCTTCGCCGTCCGCCGGCAGAGTCCCGCCGAACAGGTAGGCATTCCAGAAGGCGGCGAAGCGGGTTCGCAGGGCCGGGTCCGCCTCGAACGCGGTGACCCATTCGATCCGCTGCGCGCGGTCGTGGGCGTCGAGCGGGACGCCCCGCTCCGCGAGGCGGACGGCGGGGCCGCAGACGGTCGCCCACGACAGCACGCCCCACTTCGCGTGGGCGGCGTGCAGCCCGGCGACGGTGCCGGGCACGGCGACGGCCTTGCCGCCGCGTCGTGCCGCGTCCGGGTCGTCGGCGAACATGCCGCGGGTCGCGGCGGCGGGGGCCCGCTCGCGGTAGTCGAGGGCGTGGGCCGTTCCCGCCTCGGCGTCCCAGAAGACGAGGAACCCGCCGCCGCCCAGCCCGCAGGAGTACGGCCGCGCGACCGACAGGCTCAGGCTCGTCGCCACGGCGGCGTCGACGGCGTTCCCGCCGGCCCGCAGGATTTCGGCCCCGGCTTCGGCGGCGGCGGGGTGGTCGGCGGCGACGGCGGCTTTCGGAAAGGTCCCGCTCGCCGGCGCCGGCGGCGGTTCGGCCTGAACCGCGAGGGCGGCGAGCAGCAGGGCGGGCGCGAGCATCGCGGGTTCCGGTCGTCGGGGGCGGCGTTAGAATCGGGAGCCATCATCCCGCGTTCGGTCGTTCGTTGCAGCTTCCCGTCCTTGCTCCCGCCGGTCTTTCCTCACGTGAAACCGCAAGCGTGGATCGGCGTGCGCCGACGTGCCGGTTGGTGACGCTGGGGTGCAAGGTGAACCAGTACGAGACGCAGCTGGTCCGCGAGACGCTGCTCGCCAACGGCTACCGGGAGGCCGCGGACGGGGAGGGGGCGGACCTCTGCGTCGTCAACACCTGCACGGTGACGGCCGCCGGCGACAAGAAGGGCCGGCAACTCGTCCGCCGGCTCGCCAGGGACAACCCCCGCACCCGCACCGTGGTGATGGGCTGCTACGCGACCCGCGACCCCGCGGCGGTCGCGGCCCTGCCGAACGTGGCGGAGGTCGTGCCGGACAAGCGCGAGCTGCCGGACGTGTTCGACCGGCTCGGCCTGACGAACCGGCCGGCGGGCATCAGCGCCTTCGACGGCCGGCACCGGGCGTTCGTGAAGGTGCAGGACGGGTGCATCCTGAAATGCGCCTACTGCATCATTCCCCAGGTCCGCCCCGGCCTGCGGACCCGCGACGCCGGGGAGATCGCCGAGGAGGTCCGCCGGCTCGTCGGCAACGGCTACCGGGAGATCGTGCTGAGCGGCATCCACGTCGGCCACTACGGCGTGGAGACGACCCGCGGCAAGAGCGGCCGCGCCCCGTTCCGCCTGTGGCACCTGTTCCGGCTGCTCGACGCCATCCCCGGCGACTGGCGGATGCGGCTCAGTTCGATCGAGGCCGCGGAGATCCACGGCGACTTCCTCTCCGCCGCCGCGGACTGCGAACGGCTCTGCCCGCAGTTCCACCCGTCCATGCAGTCCGGCAGCGACGCGGTGCTGACGCGGATGCGCCGGCGGTACCGCATCGGCCGGTTCCTGGCGAAGCTGGACGCCGTGCGGGACGCGCTGGGGGAGGTCAGCTTCACCACCGACGTAATCGTCGGCTTCCCCGGCGAGACGGGGGCGGACTTCGAGGCGACGTTGAGCGCCTGCCGAGCCGCCGGCTACGTCAAGACGCACGTCTTCCCCTTCTCCGCCCGCCGCGGCACGCCGGCGGCGACGATGCCGGACCAAGTGCCGCCGGACGTGCGGAAGGAACGCTGCGCCCGGCTGGCGGCGCTCGACCGGGAGTTGGCCGCCGAGTTTTACCGCTCCCGCCTCGGGCGGGACACGAACGTGCTGGTGGAAGGAGTCGCGGACCGGCCGGGGTTCGTGCGGGGCACGGACCAGTTTTTCTGCCCGGTTGAGTTGGCCGGCGATTTCGCGCGGGACGAGGGGCGGTTCGTGTCGGGGATCTGCGAGGCGGTGACGGATCGGGGGGATCGTCGCGCGGCGGGCGCCCCCAAAGCCGAGGTCCGGCCGGACCTCGGCTTTGGGGGCCGAACGATGACCGCCAAGCTCATCGCCGTCGAGGGGATCGACGGGTCCGGGAAGGGCACGCAGTCCCGGCTGCTGGTCGACCGGCTGAACGCCGCCGGGACCCGCGCCGCGCTGCTGTCGTTCCCGCGGTACGACGAGACGTTCTTCGGGGCCCGCATCGGCGATTTCCTCAACGGCCGGTTCGGGTCGCTGGACGCGGTCGACCCGTTCCTCGCGGCCCTGCTGTTCGCGGGGGACCGGCTCGAATCGAAGCCGGTCCTCGACGCCGCGCTCGCCGCAAACGAGGTGGTCGTGCTGGACCGCTACGTCGCCAGCAACGTCGCCCACCAGGGGGCGAAGCGGGACGGGGCGGAGCGGGCGGAGTTGGTGCGGCGGATCGAGCACGTCGAGTTCGCCCTGAACGGCCTGCCGCGGCCGGACGTGACGGTCTGGCTCGACCTGCCCGTCCCGCTGGCGACGCGGCTGATCGCCGCCAAGAGCGCCCGAAGTTACACGGCGAAGGCCGCGGATTTGCAGGAAGCGGACGCCGCGTACCTCGCCGCCACCGCCGCCGTGTACGCCGACCTCGCCGCGGGGCCGGGGTGGGCGCGGGTGGCGTGTGCGGACGGGGAGGACGTGCGGCCGGTGGAGGCGATCGCCGAAGACGTCTTCACGGCGAGCGGTGGGCGTCAGCCCTCCGTGTGATCCCCGGCCGATCCGCAACTCGCACGGAGGGCTGACGCCCACCGCTCGCCGACGCTATGACGGCCGCGGCAGCCCCTCGATCTCCGGCAGTTCGCCCAGCGATTTCAGGCCGAAGGTCTCCAGGAACGCCGCCGTCGTGCCGTAGAGGAAGGGGCGGCCGAGGGACGGGTCCTCGCCGGCGATGCGGATCAGCTGCTTGTCCAGCAGCTGTTTGAGCAGGTCGGCGCTCTGCACGCCGCGGACGGCGTCCACGTCCGCCCGGGTGCAGGGCTGGCGGTAGGCCACCACCGTCAGCGTCTCCAACACCGGCGAACTCAGGCTGTGCCGGGGCGGGCGGGCGTGCAGGCGTTCGAGCCACGGGGCGAGCCGGCGGCGGGTCAGCAGGCGGTACCCGCGGGCGACCCGCTCGCAGCGGAACGCCGTGCCGGCGGCGTCGTAGCCGGCGTTGAGTTCGGCGATCAGCCGCTCGGCCTCCTTCCGGTCGATCAGCCGGGCGACCTCCGCCAGCTTGCGGGCGGAAAGGGCCTTGTCCGAAGAGATCAGCGCCGCCTCCAGCCGCGCCAGCTTCGCCGCGAGGGCCGCGGCCCGGCCCGGCGGGGCGGCGAACCGGGCCACGCGGACCCGGTCCGGCGTTCCCGTGCGAGCCGGAAACGACCGCCGCGGGCGCCCGGGGCGGGCGGCGATCACGGGGCCGCGAAGGCCATGTCCGCGGCGGCGGGGACCGCGGCCCGGTGCGTGCGGACCTGCGCGAGCACGTCCGCGACGGCCCCGGCGGCGGTGGGGGCCTCCGCCTCGAACCGCCGGGCGATCCGCGCCCCGCCGGCCAGTTCCACCAGCGTGCAGCCGAAGTAGAAGGCCCCGGCGGAGGGTTCCAGGCTCAGCCGCGTCGCCCCCAGCGATTTGAGCTGCCGGCTGAGGTCCGGCAGGTCGGCGGGGCCGAAGGCGGGCGGGCCGGCGTGGGCGGCGGTCTCGGTCAGCGGGCGGGTCGCCCCGCCGTCCGCCAATTCGGCGGTCCGGGCGGGCGGTTCCTCGAACGCGGCGGCGAGGGAGACCGGGGCGTCCGCCGGGGCGTCGGCGGGCGTGTCGGGCCGCGGCACGTCGGCGAAGGCGGCGGTGCCGACGGCGGAGTCCGCGAACACCCCCCCGCCCGCCGCGGCGACCGGGGCCGGCTCGTCGCCGAAGGGGTCCTCGTCGTCGCCGAAGTCGAACTCGTCCGCCGAAGCCCGCGTCCTCGAAGCCGTCGTCCTCGAAGTCACCGCCGGCGAGGTCTTCGCCCCCGCCGTCGAACGCGGCGGCGTCGGCGAGGACGAAACTCTCCTCTTCTTCCCCCGGCGAACCGCCGCCGGGCAGGCCGAGGGCCGCGAGCGTGGGGACCACCAGCAGCGGGGCGGTCAGCAGGAGCGTGGCGAGGGGGTTGCCGGCGGAGTGCATGGCGGCCGCGTCCTTGCGGGTGGTGTGCCCGAGCCGGGGGCCGTCCGTCGTGGAGGCGCGCCGCGGTCGGGGGGTGTGGTCGTACACGCGTGGGCTACGAAGCATCTCCCGTGCCGGTTCGCGCGGACCATCCGGGCGGCGGCGGGCGGGGCGGGTCCCGGCGAACCGGGGGGGCCGGGGTGGACGGGCACGCGGGCCGCGTGCGATACCCGCCGGCTCCCCCGCCCGGGGACGGTCCCCATGCGGGAACGCGGACCCGGGCGGACGGGGAGCATCGCGGGGGCCGCGTGAAGATCAACCCCGCGGGTTCCCGCCGCGCCGGCCGGTCGCCCGCCGCACCGGCCCCGTCACGCCGTCACCCGCCGCCAGACGCCCGCCCCCCGCCATGAGCCTCCCGTTCGCCGCCGGACCCGCCGCCGCCCCGCTCTCCCGCCGGGCGTTCCTGCCGGCGGCCCTGCTGGCGGTCTCGGCCGGACGGGCGTTCGGCCAATCGTCAGGACGACCGGCCGGCGGGAAGCGGGTGCACCCGCTCGCCAAGGCCTTGAAGTACGCCCGCACGAGCCTCGCCGCCGCGGAGGCCCTGCCCGCCTACACCGCGACCCTCACCCGGCGGGAGCTGGTCGACGGCGAGCCGACCAGCGGCACGATCGCCCTGAAGTTCCGATCGGAGCCGTTCAGCGTCTACATGCGGTTCGTCAACCCGGAGAACAGGGGCCGGCAGGTGCTGTTCGTGAAGGGGGCGCACGGCAATAAGATGCTCGCCAAGGAGGCGACCGGGATGAAGTCGATGATGGGCACCGTCGAACTGGCCCCCGACAGCAGCCTCGTGATGAGCCAGAGCCGCTACCCGATCACCAGCGCCGGCCTGGCGAACCTGGCCCGCGGGGTGATCCGGCAGTGGGAGAAGGAGTCGAACTTCGGGGAGTGCGAGGTGAAGTACTTCGCGGACCCGCCGCCGCTGGCGGGCCGGCCGGTGGTGGTGATCGAAAGCGCGCACCCGGTCCCCCGGCGGGACTTCCCGTTCGCCAAGACGCAGCTGTGGATGGACAAGGAGACGAAGCTGCCGGTCCGCAAGATGCAGTGGGAGTTCCGCCGCGGCGGCGGCAAGCCGGTGCTGGCCGAGGACTACGCCTACACGGACATCGCCCCCGAACGCCTCACCGCCGCCGACTTCGACCGCCGCGGGTACAAGCTGTGAGCGGCGACGCCCCCCCGGCCGTCGCCCGCACCGTCGCGGAACTGCGGCGGGCGTTGGAGAACTCGCCCGGCCCGCGGCGGTTCGTGCCGACGATGGGCGCCCTGCACGCCGGCCACGCCGCCCTGATCGACGCGGCCGCGGCGGCGGGCGGCACGGTCGTGGTGTCCGTCTTCGTGAACCCCACGCAGTTCGGGCCGGGCGAGGACCTCGACGCCTACCCCCGCACGTTCGACGCCGACCTCGCCCTCTGCGGCGAACACGGCGCCGGCGTCGTCTTCGCCCCGACGGCCGGCGAGATATACCCGGCCGGCTCCGCCACGACCGTCCGCGTGGCCGGCCCGCTGACGGAGGTGCTCGAAGCCGCCCACCGCCCCGGGCACTTCGACGGCGTCACGACGGTGGTGGCGAAGTTGCTGAACCTCGTGCGGCCGGACGCGGCGGTGTTCGGGGAGAAGGACTTCCAGCAGCTCGCGGTCGTCCGGCGGATGGCGGCGGACCTGAACCTGCCGTGCGCGATCGAGTCGGCGCCGACCGTCCGCGAACCGGACGGCCTCGCGCTCTCCTCCCGAAACCGCTACCTCTCGCCGAGGACCGGGCCGCCGCCGCGGCACTGCCCGCCGCGCTGTCCGCCGCCCGCGACGCCCTCGCCGCGGGGGAGGCGGTCGCCGACGTCGAACGCGCCGCCGCCGACCGGCTGGCCGCGGCGGGGTTCGCGGTCGATTACGTCGCCGTCCGCGACCCCGACACGCTCGGGGACCCGACCGGCCCCGAGCTGCGGGTGCTGGCGGCGGCGAAGATCGGCGGGACCCGGCTGATCGACAACGTCGCCGCGACGCGGCCCGCGTAGACTCCGCCCCACCGAATCACGCTGTGAGCCCGACGCGTCAGCGAGGGACCGGGGCGCTCGCCGCCGGTTCCGTCACGCGAACCGCCCGGGTGCGTGCCGCACGGTCCCTCGCTGACGCGTCGGGCTATGATCGACGACTTCGAGGCTTCCCCATGCTCCCCGTCCTGCTGCGCGTCCGGCCGGACGAATGGCTCGCCGCCCGCGTCGAGGGCGGCGTGCCGGTGGCGGGCGTCTGGTTCCTGCTGATCCTGTGGGCGGTTTACTGCGGGGTGAGCGTGTGGCTCGCCCGGCGGGCGGACCGGCTGGCGGTCGCGGACGGGAAGCAACCGCTGGGCGAGGAGAAGTCGCAGTGGCTGGTCGCCGCGGCGGGGGCGGCGGGGCTGCTCTCGCTGCCGCTCTGGATCGGCCGCGTGCTGCCGGCGGACTTCGCGGGGGTGCCGGTGTTCGGGTACGGGGCGATGATCTTCTGCGGGTTCGCCGCCGGCGTCTGGACCGGCCACCGCCGGGTCCGGGCGGCGGGGCTGCCGGCGGGGATCACCTACGACCTGGCGTTCTGGGTCTTCGTGGCGGGCATCGGCGGGGCGCGGCTGAACTACCTGGTCCGGGAGCACGAGCGCGTGTTCGCCACCGACGAGCCGGGCGGGCTGAGCCTCGCGGCCGCGGCGGTGCGGGCGGTGAATCTGTCGGACGGCGGCTTGGTGCTGCTGGGCGGGGTGATGGCCGCCTCCGTCGCGTTCTGGCTCGTCTGCCGCAAGTGGGACGCCCCCGTGCTGCGGGTGGCGGACGCGGCGATCCCGAGCCTGTTCCTGGGCCTCGCCTTCGGGCGGGTCGGCTGCCTGCTGTACGGCTGCTGCTGGGGGGACCGCTGCGAGCTGCCGTGGGCCGTGCGTTTCCCCGCCGGCGGGATCACGTTCGACGCGCTGGTCGGCCGCGGGTTCCTGGAGCCGGACGCCGCCCGCACCTACGGGCTGCACCCCACGCAGCTGTACTCGTCGTTCAACGCGCTGATTCTGTTCGCCCTCACCGCCGCCTACTTCCCCCGCCGGCCGCGGGACGGGGCGGTGCTGTGCGTGGCCCTGCTGCTCTACCCGCCGGCGCGGGCGACGTTGGAGGTCCTGCGGGGCGACGACCTCGGCTTCGCCGGCACCGGCCTGACCCTCGCCCAAACCAACGGGGCCGTGCTGTTCGCGCTGGGCGTGGCCTTGGCGGCGTGGCTGGCGTGGGGGGCGAGAGGGGAACCCGCGTCATAGCCCGAAGCGTCAGCGGGGGAGGGCCGTGAGGCCCCCGTGCGTCGTCCGGCGTCGTCTAAAACGCACGGGCGGCTCGCGCCGCGCCCCCCGCTGACGCTTCGGGCTGTGATGGGAACTGCCGCCGCGGCGGTAGGCTTCCGTCCGCCCCGCCCCCCCGCCGCCCGCCGCCCCCGTTGCTGACGTTCGCCAACCCGTGGGGGCTGCTCGGGCTGCTGGCCGTGCCGGCGGTGCTCTGGCTGCACCTGTACCGCGTGCGGTTCGCGCCGCTGGTGGTGGGCGGCTTGTTCCTGTGGGACGACGCCGTCCGCCGCCCGCCCGGCGGCCGCACGCGGGACCGGCTGAAGTCGACGCCGAGCCTCTGGCTGGAACTGCTCGCCGCGCTCGCCCTGGGCCTGCTGCTGGCCGGGCCGCGGGTGCGGTGGGAGACGACCGGCCCGCACCTGGTCGCCGTCGTCGACGGGTCCGCCTCGATGACCGCCGCCACGGGTGAGACGAACGCCGACGGTTCCCCGCGAACCTTCCGCGACCGGGCGCTGGCGGAGTTGCGAACGCGGGCGGCGGCGCTGGGCGGGAACGCGCGGCTCACGGTCGTCCACAGCGGCGCCCGGCCGCGGGTGGTCGGCGGGCCGCGGGGGCCGTGGCGGGAGGTGGTCGAGTCGGTGCGGGACGACGCGCCCGCGGACGGGCGGCACGACCTCGCCCCGGCCGTGGACCTCGCCGCCCGGCTGGCCGCGGACGGCGGGTCCGTCCTGGTGCTGACCGACCGCGCCCCCGACGCCCTCGGGTTCGCCCCGGCGGCGTCGGTCGCGGTGGTGGGGGTGGGCGAGCCGCGGGCGAACGCCGCCCTGCTCGCCGCCGACCGTCGGGCGGGGGACGGCGGGGAGGAGCTGTTCGTGCGGGCGCGGGCGTTCGGGGCCGTCGGCCCGGCGACGCTGACCGTCGCGGACGCGGCGGGCGGGGCCCTCGCGTCGCGGGCGTGGCGGCCGGAGCCGGGGGCCGCGGCGTCCTTCACGGTCCCCCTGCCCGCCCGGGTCGCGGGCGAACCGATCCGGGTGCGGCTGGACGCGGAGGGCGACGCGCTCGCCGCGGACTCCTCCGCCGCCCTCCTGCCCACCCCCGCCCGCCCGGTGCGGGCGGCGAACGCGCTGCCGGCCGGCCCCGCCCGGGACGCCGTCGGCCGCGCCCTCGCCGCCCTGCCGGACGTGACGGTCGCCGCCGACCCGGCCGACGCCGACCTCCTCTTCCTCTCCCCCGCCACCGCCGCGGACCGGCCGGCCGGCGCGTGGGCGGTCGCCGTCGGGCCGCTGACGGGGGAAAACGCCGGTGCCGCGGCGGACGCGGCCGGGCCGTTCCTCGTCGACCGGGCGGACCCGCTGGCGGGCGGCCTCTCGCTGGCCGGCGTGGTCTGGGGCGGGGCCGGCGGGGGGCGGGAGTTGCCGGGCGTCGGCCCGCTGGCCCCGGTCGCGGCGGCGGGCGGGCGGGTGCTGGTCGCGCGGGCGGTGGACGAGGTCGGCGTGATTGCGGTGAACGCGGACCTCGCCCGCGGCACGCTGGCCCGCACGCCGGACTGGCCGATCCTGGTCGCCAACCTCGCCGCCGCCCGCCGCGCCGCGCTGCCGGGGCCGGACCGCGCGAACCTGCGGCTGGGCGAGACCGGCCGGCTCACGCTGACCGACGCGCAAGTCGCCTCGCCCGCCCCGCTCCGCCTCGTCCGACTGGATGGGACCGGGGACCCGACCGGCGAGCCGACCCCGCTGCCGCGCGAACCCGTCGTGCCCGTCACCCCGCCGGCGGTCGGGACGTGGGCGGTGAGAGACGGCGGGGGTTCCGAGTTCGCCCGGTTCGCGGTCCGGCTGGCGGACGGGCGGGAGGCGGACCTCACCGCGCTGTCGTCCGGCGTCCGCGAGGCGGGGGGCGATGCGGCCGGCACGGCGACGGACGACCCGGCCCCCTGGCCGGTGGCGGCGCTGGCGCTGGTCGCCCTGGCGGCGTTCGTCGCCGACTGGCGGGCGACCCGCCACTAGCCGCGAGCGCGAGCGAGCGGGGTCCGTCGGCATTCCAGCCGACAATGCCGCGCTTCGCTCGCTCGCGGCTGGCTTAGCCGTCGCCCAACATCTCCGCGTAGGAGACCCGGCTGTCCAGCGGGGCCGGCCGGGGCCGCGGGGCCTCGTCGTCCACGGCGACGGGGGCCGGGGCGCGTTTGGCGGGAACGTCGCGGCGGGCGGGCTTCGCCGGGCGGTCGGGGGTCTGGCCGCGGACGACCTCGCCGGTCCGCGTCGGCGCCGCCGAGGCGGTGCGAACGGGGCGGGCGGGGCGGTTCCCCGTCATGGAACCCGTCACCGAACCGGACGCGTCCGCCAGCAGCGTGCCGGGCGGCAGGCTCCGGCCCGGTTTGTCGCCGCGGGGCAGGGTCGGGCAGCCGGCCATCACCCAGCCGTGCCAGCCGCGTTCGAGGTCCTTCACGCTCAGGCCGAAGTGTCGGTCGAGGGCGGACTCCCACTTCGCGGCGGGGTAGTCCCAGTCGAGGTCGTTGCCCCGCCTGTGGGCGACGGCGGTTTCGCCCAGCAGCTTCAGGAACGCCGTCTTCCCGCCCCGCTGCACGAGGAAGTCCGCCAGCGAGTACCCCTGGGCGTACAGCGTCTCCACCTTCGCCATGTCGCCGGGGCCGGGCCGCTGGGGGTCGCCGGGGTACTCCATCATCCCCAGCAATTCGGGGAGGCGGTAGCGGTGGGAGGTCCAGCGGCGCTTCAGGGTTTTGCGCTGCCGCATCTTTTCGCTGGTGAACTCCGTGAGCGTCGCGGCCCCCTCGTCCGCCCACCGGGGCAGCGGCCGTTTGAAGTGGCTGGCGAAGATCGTGTGGTTCACCTCGTGCGGGATCACGCTGTCCAGGATGCGTTCCCGGCTGCCCTGGATGCTCATGCGGAAGCCGCCCACGCCCGGCTCCAGCTTGCCGCCCCGGCGAACCGTGTGGAACCCGAACGTCGTCGCCCCGCCGGCCCCCACGTGCGGGCCGGACTTCGTGACGCGGATCGGGCACGGCTCCCGCCAGTCCGCGATCTCCTCCCCCAGCCACCGCACCGCCAGCGACTTGCGGCAGCGCTCCGCCTCGATCGCCACGTCCCGGGCGAAGTCGGTGGAACCGGCGTAGGCGACGAAGTTGCGGGTCCGGTAGCTCGCCCCGCCCGGCCGGGCCGCGGTGCGGGTGCGAACGTAGTCGGCGGCGGCCTCCGCGGTCGCGGCCTTGGTGCGGAAGGCCCCGTCGAACCCGGCGGTGCGGGCGTCGGTGGTCTCGGAGACGCCCGCCTCCGCGGGGGGGGCGGCGCAGGTCTCCGGGTCGCCGCCGCGCGGGTCGACCGCGTCGGGGGCGGCGGAGACGGAGAGGAGGGTGGCGCACAGCAGCGCGCCGCGGAACCAGGCGTCCATGCCGGGGTCTCGTTGGGGGCGGGTGGCGGCCGGCGTCCTGCCGGTCGGCGAAGAAACCCCCACGCACGCCCCGCGCCGTTCGCCGCTGCGCCCCCGCCTTGATCGGCGTAAGTGCGGACGGGGCCGGGAGAACGGGCTTCAAGTCCCCGCCCCCAACGGCCGACCGCGTGGCCCCCGCCGCCCCGCCCGCCGGCCGGGTGAAACATCTGCACGCGCATCCGACAATCCCCCACCCCCCGCCCGCGGTGAACCCCGCGCCCCGAACCGCCCGATCTGCGCGGGGGTCGGTTAGACTGCCGCCGACGAGCGCCCGTAGCTCAGCCGGATAGAGCAGCGGACTTCTAATCCGCCGGTCGGAGGTTCGAATCCTCCCGGGCGCGCTCCTTCGCCCCGACGGGGCGCACCGCCGGTCCCGCCGTGTGACCGACGGCCGCGGTGAGGGCGGCGAGGTCCGCCACCAGCGCCGCCAAGGCGGCGGCGTCGGCGTCGGGCGGGGCGGACTCCAACGCGAAGGCGGGGGCGTCGAACTGGGGGTAGCCCAGCGTGCCGGCGGCCCCCTTCCAGCGATGGGCGGCGCCCCGCAGAGCGGTCCCGTCGCCGGCGGCCAGCAGGCGGTTCCAGTTCGGCGACGCGGTCCGGCAACTCGGCGGCGAACTCCGCGGCGACCTCCCACAGGTCCGCGTCCTCCTCCGGCAGCACGCACCCCGGCGGGCGGGCGACTTCCGACTCCGCACCGCCGGGCGGCGGGTCGAGGGGCGACGACGCGCCGGCGGCCTCCCCGGCGGCCAGGAAGTCCGCGACGAGGGCCAGCAGCTCCGCCGGGCGGACGGGCTTGGAGAGGTACTCCGTGCAGCCGGCGTCCAGGCAGCGGGCCCGGTCGCCGCTCATCGCGTGCGCGGTGAGGGCCACGATCGGTACCGGCGCCCCGGCGGCGGTCGTCGAGGCGCTCGGCCCGGAGCCGGCCGGCGGCGGCGTAGCCGTCCATCACGGGCATCTGCATGTCCAGCAGGATCAGGTCGAACGGCTCGCCCGCCGCGGCGGCTTCGAGGGCCAGGTCGCTGCCGTCCTTCCCGTTCGCCGCCTCGACCGGGGCGACGCCCGCCCGCGCCAGCACCGTGCGGAACAGCCGGCGGTTCGTCTCCCCGTCGTCCACCAGCAGCACGCGGGCGTCCGGGAACTGCCGCGGCGTCTCGCCCGAAAGCCGGCCCGCGGCCTCCTCTTCCTCCGCCGACCGCGGCGGGACGGCCGGGTCGCCGGGGTCTTCGGGGTCGGGGCGGACGGCCTCGCCGGGGCGGTGCGCGGCGTCGGCCCAGTCGACGCCCGACAGGTCCCCCGCGTCGACCTCCAGCCGGAACACGCTGCCCCACCCCGGCCGGCTGGTGGCGGTGAGGGTCCCGCCCAGTTCCGCCGCGATCCGCCGGCTGATGGCCAGCCCCAGCCCCGTGCCGCCGTGCCGCCGGGTGACGGTCGCGTCCGCCTGCCGGAACGGGTCGAAGATGAGGTCCAGCTTGTCCGCGGCGACCCCCTCGCCGGTGTCGTGGACCTCCACCGCGAGCCGCGCCGGCCGTTCGGCCCCATCGTCCGCGAACGACGCCGGCGTCACCTCGGCCATCAGGCGGACGGACCCCTCGGCGGTGAACTTGACGGCGTTGCCGACGAGGTTGATGAGCACCTGCCGGAGCCGGTCCGGGTCCGTGACGACCGCCGCGGGGGCCGGGCCGACCCAGCGGCTCTCCAGGGTCAGCCCCTGGTTCGCGGCCCGGACCCGCAGGGCGCTGAGCACGTCGGCGATCACCGCCTGCGGGTCGCACCGGCGGCGGGCGAACTCCATCCGGCCGGCCTCCACTTTGGACAGGTCGAGGATGTCGTTGATGAGGGCCAGCAGGTGCTTGCCGCTGCCGGAGATCGTGTCGAGGTGCTCGTCGCGTTCGGCCCGCGTGCAGCCGCCGGCCCGCAGCACGTCGGCGAAGCCGAGGATCGCGTTCAGGGGCGTGCGGATCTCGTGGGACATGTTCGCGAGAAACTCGCTCTTCTGCCGGTCGGCGTCCCGGGCGGCGTCGCGCTCCGCGTCGGCCCCGGCGGCGGCGGCGCGGAGGGCGGCGCGTTCCCGCACCGTCAGCTCCGCCATGTGCCGCAGCTCGTTCGCCCCCCGCAGGCAGCCCCAGACCAGCACCGCGTCCTCGAACAGCACCCACGCCAAATGTTCCACGCCCCGCCAAGCAGCCGGGTCGCTCACGCCGTAGATCGATTCCGGCCACCACCGGCCCCGCACGAAGTGGTCCGCGGCGACCAGCAGCGTGGGGGCCACCAGCACCGTCCAGTCGCGGTACGCGGCGATGAACGCGAGGGAGCAGAAGACGTGGAAGTGCGTCTCGATCCGCCCGCCGGTGACGTGGATCAGCAGCCCGGAATAGAAGATCTGCGCCACCGCGACCGCGTGCCGGGTGACGGTCCGCCCCTCGAACCGCAGGGCCAGGCAGACCGGCACGAGGTTCACCAGGCCGCCCAGCAGGGCCGACCAGAAGACGTTCGGGTGGACCCCGTGCCGGGCCGGGTCCCAGCCGTCGGGGGTGAACCAGAGGGCGAGGTAGACCGCCACGCCCCACTGCAACGTCAGCAGGACGGCGAAGATCTGGTCGATCCGGCGGGCGACCCGCACCGTCTGCACCGCCGCCCGGCGGCGGCCGTGGCGGTGGACGCGGGCCTCGAACCGCGCCCCGCGGTCGGCGGGCGCGGGGGCCGCGGGGTCGGCGGGGGCCGAGCGGTCGGCGGGGGCGGCGGGTTCGGCCGGGGCGAACATGGACCGGGAATTGTGGGAGGCGCCGGCGGGGCGCTCCCCCGCCGCGGCCGAACCGTGCGTCGCGCCGCGGCGCCGCGCCGGCCGTCACCGCCGGCCGCGGCGGATTTTCGTACGCGAACGGGGGGAACGGGGTCCGTTCGCGCGGGTCCTCACCGCCGCCGCCCCGCCCGCGCCTTGGCGGCGCCGAAGACGTCGTCCGCCGTCGCCGCCGGCCGTGTCGGAACCGCCGGCTTCGGCGGCGGCGGGGCCTCGCGGACGACCGGCGCCGTCCGCACCGCCCGCCGGTCACGCGTGCGGGGGGCGGCGACCAACTCGTCCCCCGCCCGCCACGGCAGGGCCCACGCCCACCGCCGGCCGGCGATTTCGACCAGCAGCAACACGACCGCCGCCGCCGCGAACCAGCCCCACGCCGCCGCCGGGGCCGGCCGCGGGGGCGGGTCGCGGAAGACGGTCGTGAGGTCCGTCCGCGTCACGCCGCCGGCGACGGCGGCGACCTCCGCCAGCGCCGCGGCCCCCGGCGGCAGGCCGGCCCGCGGGAGGAACTCAGGCGAGTACGGCAAACTCACCGCCGGCCCCCGCTCGCCCCGCCCGCCCGGCCACCGCAGCAGCGTGCGGTACGTCCCGACCCGGTCCAGCGGGAACGACGCGGACAACTCCGCCGGCCCGTCCCACCGCAGCTCCGCGGCGAACGGCTCCCCGCCGTCCCGCTCCGTCAGCCCGCCGGGGTCGTCGGCGGGCGGGACGACGACGAGTTCCGGCACGGTCCCGCCCTCCCCCGCGGCGGCGGGGTCCAGTTCCACCGTCACCTCCGCGGTTCTTCCCACGACCCGCCCGGTGACGAACGCCCCGCCGGTGCCGCCCCCGCCCAGCAGCCAGCGGCCGTGCGTGGCGAGGAAGTCGGGCAGCCCGGCCCACGCCCCGGCGGGGCCGGCGTCGGGGCCGGCGACGGGGAACGTCAGCGCCGCCGACCGCCCCGCCCCGCGGTACCACGCCGCCCCCAGCGGGGCGGCGTACTCGTCGCGGGTGCGGACCGTCACGCCCGCCCCCTCCGCCTCCCCGCACAGGTTGTACCCGCCCACGCCGGGGAAGACCCCGCCGCCCAACTCCCCCACCAGCGCCGCCCCGGGGGCGAACTCCGCGGGGATGCCGGCCGGCGATTCGGCGGCGAGGAACGTGTCCGTCGTCACCGCCAGCGCGTCCTGGGCGAACAGCCGGGGGAGTTCCTGCGGGTCGTCGGTGAACCGCACCGTGCCGCCGCCGGCCGCGGCGATCTCTTCCAGCAGCCACGCGTCCGGGTCCGCGCGGGTGCCGAGGCCGATCACGCTGACCGTCGCCCCCAGCGCCCGCAGCCGGTCGAGGGGGATCTGGTAGTCGCCGGGACTTTCGGCGTCGGCGGCGTCGGCGAAGACGAGCACGTGCTTGGAGGCGAGGTCCGCGGCGGGCTCCAATTCGTCCGCGGCGGCGGCGAGGGCGGCGTCGATGAAGATCCCGCCCCCGCTGCTGCGGATCGACCGGGCCCGGCTCGCCGCCCGGCTGGCGGTCTTGCCGCCCGGCTCGCCGAGTTCCGTCAGCGGCAGGAAGGCCTCCGCGGCGGTGTCCACGGCGAGGACCGCGGCCCGGTCCCCGCGGTTCAGGACGGCCAGCACGGCGGCGGCGCCGTCGTTGGCGAGGTCCATCTTCGTCCGCCCCCCGCCGGCCGGCACGGCCATGCTGCCGCTGCGGTCCAGGGCGACCACGATCGCCGTGCGTTCGCCGTCCGCGTCGTCCCGCGGGTCGAGGTCGACCGGCAGCAGCGGTTCGAGCGGGCTCTCGGCGTACCCGCCCGCGGCGTAACTCCGCCGGCCGCCGGTCGTCAGCAGGCCCCCGCCGAGGTCCGTCACGAACTGCCCCAGCCGGGCCAGCTTCCGCCGGCCCAGCGCGTCCGCCGGCACGTCCGCCAGCGCCACGAGGCCGTAGCCGTCGAGCGAATCCTGCGTCAGCGCGGCCTCCGCGGCGGGTCGCACATCGGTCGGAATCCCCGCCGCGGCGAAGGCCGCCGCCAGGGCCTCGCCCGACATCGCCGAGGTCTCGCCGTCGGCGGCGGTCAGCACGAGCGCCCGGCGGGGGGCGTCGACCCGCAGGCCCGCCTCCCCCCGGTCGTTCCCCCGCCGCCCGTCGCCGGGGACGGACAGCTCGGCGACGTAGACGTGGAACCCGTTCGCCGGGGCCGCGTCCCGGAACCGCACGCGGCTCGCCCCCGCCGGCAACGCCACCCGCCGCTTCCCGATCGGGACCGCCGCCCCGCCCGGCTCCCGGCGGGAGAGCGACAGCGTGCCGGCCGCCGGTTCCGGCGAAAACAGCGTCACCCCCACCGCGACCGGCTCCCCGGGGGCGGCGGAGTCGGGGACGGTCAACGCCGTCACCGCCGCGTCGCCGGCCCGCGCGGCGGGGAACGGCCGCACGTCGACCGGGACCCCCGCCGCCCGCGCCCGCCGGGCGGCGTCGCGGGGGTCCGGGCCGTTCGATTCGCCGTCCGAGAGCACGACGACCCGGGCCGGCCGGCGGGGGTCGGCGAGGTCCAGCGCGAGGTGCAGCGCGGCGTTCAGGTCGGTCCCGTCGGCGTCGACGGGCCGGGCGAACTCCCCCAGCACGGCGGCCTCCGCGGGCGTGCGTTCGACCGCGGCGGTCCCCCCGAACGTGACGACGCCCACCCGGTCGCCCTCGCCCCGGGCGGCCTCGACGCTCGCCGCCAACTCCCGCAGGTCCGCCGCGGAGGCCGGCATCGACCGGCTGCGGTCCAGCACGAGGACCACGTCCAGCCCCTCGCCGCTGCGGTCCCACACCGGCCCCGCCGCCGCCGCGACCAGCAGGCCGGCGACCACGAGCCGCAGCGCGTCCGTCCGGCGGTCCCCCGTCCGCCCGAACCGGACGAACGCCCACGCGACCGGCAACGCCAGCAGCAGGACCGACGGGCGGGCGAACGGGGGCGGGGGGAGCCAGTCGGGCATCGCGGGCAGCGTAACGCGGAGGCCCGGCCGGGCCTCGGCGTTACGCCCCGCCCAACATCTCCGGCGTCAGCGCGATGTCGCACGTCGGCCCGTCGTCCGCCAGGATCGCGTCGGCGATCGCGGCGGTGGCCGGGGCGAGCACGTCGAAATGGTCCCGCCCCGGGACCGTCAGGAACCGCACGCGGGGGTTGCCGTTGAGCTGCCGCATCGCGTCCAGCGAGTCCGCGTTGCCGGGGGTCCCCGCCCCCTCGATCGCGAACAGCGGGTCCGGCACGTCCGCCAGCCAGTAGAGGGGGCTGCGGACGAGCGCCTCCCGGTCGTCGTCCGGGTCGCGGTGGTACAGGAAGTCCCCGCCGTAGCCCCGCACGTCGGCGACCGGGCCGAACGCGAACGTCGCCCGGAACGTGCCCGGCTCCGCGGCCGCGGCGGCGAGCATCGCCAGCGTCCCGCCCGTGCTGTGCCCGCCGAGGTGGACGCGGCCCGGGTCCACGTCGGACCGGGCCTTCAGGAACGCGGCGGCGGCGAGCACGTCGTCGACCTCCCCCAGGAACCCCTCCCGCCGGCCGGGGTTGCCGTGCCCGCCGCGGAGCGAGGGGTACAGCGTCACGATCCCGGCCGCGGGGAAGGCGGCGGCGGTCTGGTCGTTCTCGGGCGGGGCCGGCTCCCAGACCGCCCCCAGCGACGCCGAATCCCCCCCGCCGACCCACACGATCCCCGGCCGGCGGCCGTCGGCCCCGTCGTCTGAAGGATGGGTCGAGAGATAGGCCGGCAGCGGGCCGACCGGGGACCGGTACGTCACCAGCTCGAACGCGCCCGGCGGCGGGACCGGCGGGGGCGGCTCGGCGGGGCCGGGCGGGAGGAGGTCCGAGGCGAACCCGCGGCGGGCGTCCGCGAGGCGGTCCGGCAGGCCGGCGTCGGCCTTCAGAGCGGCGAGCTTCGCGGCGGCGGCCTCCGCCACGGTGAGCGGTTCCGCCTCCGGCCCCGCCCCCGGGACGGTTCCGCCCCGGGATTCGCAGCCGATCGAGACCGCGAGGGCGACGCAGGCGGCGGCGGCGGGAACTGCGAGGCGGTGCGGCATCCCGGCAGCGTACCGGGCCGGCGGCCCCCGGTTCCCCCCTGCGCCCCCCAAAGCCGAGGCCCGGCCGGGCCTCGGCTTTGGGGGCGTGAAGAATGCATCCAGACTCGCCGTTGGTTCCGCCCCCGCGAAAACTTCTCCTAGGGCCGCAAGGACTTACGGCGTTCGGGGGCGAAAAGAGGTCCCGGCGCCCCCTGTGTAGAGGGCGCGCACCGCGGCGCCCCGCCCGCCCCCGCCCCCGCGATCTCGTGGTTCGCAAACCGGGGGGCCGGTTGGAACAAGGGACCCGGCCGCCCAAGCCTCACCGATCGGGGCCGAGCCGGGAGCGCACCCCACAGCGCCCACGCGGGCCGCCTCCCCCCCGACACGCACTTCGCGGTTTCGGCGGGGGAGAGGCGGACCGTCCCGCAGGCGCCCCGCCGCCGGGTTCGGCCCCGAGCCGACGCGCGCCCGGCGGCGCGGAGAGTCCCACCCCCCGCCCGGGGCGGCGTCGCCGCCCCCGTTCCCTCACCGGAACACGACCTCACACCGAAACCCCCCGAACTCCTCCCGCGCCGGCGCAAGACCGGACCCGGCGACCGCCGGGCGGGGGGTGGGGCGCACGGAGACGCGAAGACGCCCGGCCCGGGTCCCGAACCCGCGTCGGGCGGTACGGCGACGACTCGATCCCGGCCCCGGCCGTCGCGGACCCCGCGGCGGTCGGGTTCGCCGGTGCGCCGAGGTCGACGCGTCGACCGCGGCCCCGAACCGCACTCGCACGGAGGGCTGACGCCCACCGCTCGCCTTCCACCTTCCACCCCCACCCGCCGACCCCCATGCCCACCGACACTCCCGCCGCGTTGTTCGCGGCCCCGCCCGTCCTAGAATCGGCGGCCCCGTCCCCTCCCCCGTCGCGTTCGCCCCTTGGATTCCGGCCTGATCGCCGTGTTGCTGCTCGGCCTGGGGCTGGCGGTGCTGGTGGTGGAGGTGTTCGTGCCCAGCGGCGGGCTGCTGGCCGTCTTCACGCTGATGTGCCTGGTCGGCAGCGTCGTGGCGGCGTGGGACGAGTGGTGGGGGACCGACCCGGCGGCGTTCTGGCTCTACGTCGGCAGCGTGGTGGTGCTGGTTCCCGGCACGGTGGCGGCCTCGTTCGTGATGCTGCCGCGCACCAAGTTCGGCCGGCGGCTGTTGCAGGAGGCGCCCACCAGGGAGGAGATCGCCCCGCTCGTGGAAGAGACCGCCCGGCTGACGGCGCTGGTCGGCAAGCGGGGCGTGACCCTCACCCCCCACAGCCCCGGCGGGATGGTCGAGGTCGCCGGCGAACGCCACCACGCCGAGGCGAGGGGCCTGATGCTCGACCCGGGGCAGCCGATCGAGGTCGTCGCCCTCCGCGGCCAGCGGCTGGTCGTGCGACTGGCGGACGGGCCGGCGCCGGACGAACTCACCGCCGGAGGCGGTGGAGGAAATCGAACAGAACCTCGCCGCCGAGGGCGACTCCCCCGTCGCCCCGGTCATCGAACCCAACCCCCGCCGCCCCGGCGGCGACATCGCCCCGTCCGCCCCCGTCGGTTACCCGGAGAAGAAACCCGCCGCGGAGCCGGACCGCATCGACTTCGAGGTCCCCGAGGACGACGACCCGGCGGTGCGACCGGCCGTCCGGCGTGAACCGGCGCGGGGCCGCGTCGTTCCCGCCCGCGTTGCCGCCGGTTTCGCGGCGGCGATAAACTGTGCGGCCCCGGCCGCGTTCGCCGCCCCCCCGCCTCACCCCCCGCCGATGCCGCTCGCCCTGTTCCCCGCGCCGACGGCCCCGCCCCTCGGCCAGATCGCGGAGTTGGCCCTCGCCGGCGGGCTGATCTTCGGGCTCCTCGTCCTGTTGGTGCTCGCGGCGGTCTTCGCCCGCTACCTGGGCCTCTGGGTGCAGTGCAAGCTGACGGGCACGAAGATCGGCCTGTTCGACCTCGTGATGATGTCCGTGCGGAAGGTGAACCCGACGGTCATCACCCGGTCGCTCATCATGGCCACCCAGGCGGGGCTGCTGAAGGACTACGCCCTCACCCGCCGGCAGCTGGAGGCCCACTACCTGGCGAACGGCAACGTGCCGAACGTCATCAAGTCGCTGATCGCCGCCCAGCGGGCGCGGCTGTCGATGGACTGGAACACCGCCGCCGCCATCGACCTCGCCGGCCGCGACGTGCTCGACGCCGTCCGCACCAGCGTCTACCCCAAGGTCATCGACTGCCCGGACCCGAAAAAGAAGGCCGGCACCCTCGACGCCGTCGCCGGCGACGGCATTCAGCTCAAAGCCCGCGCCCGCGTGACGGTGCGGACGAACATCTCCCAGCTGATCGGCGGGGCGACGGAGGAGACGATCATCGCCCGCGTCGGCCAGGGCATCGTGCAGGCGATCGGGTCGTCCCCGTCGTACGAGAACGTGCTGGAGAACCCGGACGCCATCAGCCGGATCGTGCTGAACCAGGGGTTGGAGGCGAACACCGCCTACGAGATCGTGAGCATCGACATCGCGGACATCGACGTGGGCGAGAACATCGGGGCCCGCCTCGCCGCGGACCAGGCCGAGGCCGACATGCGGGTCGCCCAGGCCAAGGCCGAGGAGAAGCGGGCGGAGGCCAGCGCCGTGGAGCAGGAGCACGTCGCCAGCGTGCAGGAGAACCGGGCGAAGGTGGTGCTGGCCGAGGCCGAGGTCCCCAAGGCGATCAGCGAGGCCTTCCGCGGCGGCCAGCTGGGCCTGCTGGACTACTACGAACTGAAGAACGTGCAGGCGGACACGAAGATGCGGTCCGCCATCGCCGGCGAGGGCGCCAAGCCCAACGCCGTCATGCAGGCGTAGGCTCCGCTTCGCTCCCCCGCTCGCCCCGTCCGCCCCGCCGATGACCGCCGCCGTGTTCCCGCCGCTGGCCGCCCCCGGGTTCGACGTGGTCATCAGCATCGCCGTGCTGGCGATGGGGGTGATCGGGTGGGTGGTGCAGCTGGTCCAGCAGAACCGCGGCCCGCAGGTGAACCGCCGGCCGCCGATCCGCCCGAACGCCCCCGGCGGCGGAGCCGGGGCGGGGGCGGGCGGGGGCGGGAACCGGGCGGCGGAGGAGAAGCTGCGGGACGAGATCGACGACTTCCTGCAAGACGTCGCCGGCCGCCGCGCCGGCGAGCCGCCCCGCCGCCGCGAGCCGCGCAAAGGGCCGATCGACCCGTTCGAGGAGCCGCCCCGCCGCCGGCCGAAGCCCCGCCCGCAGCCGGCGACGCCGTCGGCCGACGTGCCGGACTTCCTCAAGCCCCGCCCGCCGAAGCCCGCCCCGGAGACGCGGCCGGCCCCCCGACCGCCGGCCCCCGTCGCCGTCGAGACGCCGGCCGGCCCGCTGCGGGACCGGCACCTGGCGAAGATGGACCGGAAGAAGCTGGCGCGGAAGGACCTCGGCGGCGACCTGCGGAAGCACGTCGAGCGGTACATGGCGGTCGACCAGGCCGACCTCGCCCGGGAGCACGTGCAGGTCCGCGGGAAGCTCGACGCCGCCGCGAAGGAGTTGGCGGACCTGAAGCGCCGGCTGGCGGACCCGAACGACGCGACGGTCCTCGGCGGGGCCGCCGGCGCGATGGACCCGGACCGGCTCCGACGGCTGCTGTCGAACCCCGACGGCGTGCGGGAGGCGATCGTCGTGAACGAGCTGCTCTCCAAGCCGCTCGCCCTGCGGCCGCGGGCGGTGCGGGTCGACCCGGCGACGGCGGGCGCCGTCGCGGCGCTCGGCGAGTAGGCGTTCCGCCCGGATGCCCGACGAACGCACGCCGCGGGTCCTCCTCCTCGCCGGCCGCCTGGCGGTGCGGGCGCGGAGCGCGTACACGCTGCGGCTGGCGCGGGGGCTGCCGGCGGAGGGGTTCGCGGCGGCCCCCGTCTGCGTGGACGCCTCGCAGGTCTCCTGGGACGTGCGGGAGCGGCTGGGGCTGCGGGTCTACGCCGACCTCGACCGGCCGGTCTGGGGGTGGGTCGTGCGGGAGGGCCTGCTGCACGATTTGCGGGAGGACCCGCCGGACGTCGTCCACATCCAGTCGCCGGAGATGCTCGGGTGCGGGACGTACCTCGCCCGGCGGCTGGGCCGGCCGGCGGTGGTGACGTTCCCGGTGGTGCCCGCGGGGCTGGACCGGTTCGCCCGGCTGGACGTGCGGGTGGTGCGGGTGATCGCCATCTCCAACGCGGTCGCGGCCGACCTGGTGGGCGTCAGCCGGGCCCCGGCGAAGCGGGTGCGGGTGATCCACAGCGGCGTGGACGCCGACGACAACGCCTTCGTCCCCCACCCCGACCCCGGCGAGGACGGCGACCCCGACGAACCCGCCGGTCGCCCCGACGGCGACGACGCCCCCGAACCCTGCCCCCCCGCGGACGCGGACGCCGGCCCCGTGCTGCCGCCGGGCCGCGTGCCGGTCGTGGGGACCGCCGGGCCGCTGGAGGTCCCCAAGGGCCTGCCGTTCTTCCTCGGGGCCGCGGCCCGGATCCGCCGGCGGTTCCCGGGGGTGAAGTTCCTGCTTTCGGGGCCGGGCCGGAGGAGGCGAACCTGCGGCGGCTGGCCCGGGAGCTGGGTTTGGAGCCGTCCACCACGTTCGCCCCGAACCTGCTGGACTTCTCCGCCAGCCTCGCGGCGACCGACGTGTTCTGCCTGCCCAGCCTGGAGCAGGGCCTGGGGGCCACGATGCTGGAGGCGATGGCCCGCGGCCGGCCGGTGGTGGCCAGCGGGGTGGGCGGGGTGGACAGCGTGGTGGAGGACGGCGAGACCGGCCTGATCGTCCCCCCCGCCGACAGCGCCGCGCTGGCCGAATCCGTCGCCCGGCTGCTGGCCGACCCGCCCGCCGCCCGCCGCATGGGCGAGGCCGGCCGGGCGGTGGTGCGGGAGCGGTTCGGCGTGGCCCGGATGGTCTCCGAGACCGCCGAGCTGTACCGCACCGTCCTGGCGGAGTGGGACGGCACCGACTTCGAGGACGACCCGGAGGAGTGACCTTGGCAGCCCGAGGCGCGAGCCGAGGGGGAACGGCGCCCGCATGTCCCTCGGTTCGCGCCTCGGGCTGCCGGGACGGCGTTACGATCACCGCATGCACGCGGAGATCTTCGCCCTCGGGTCCGAACTCACGACCGGGGCCAAGCTGGACACGAACTCGCGGTGGCTCAGCGCGGAACTGGCGGGTCTCGGGATCGAAACCCGCTTCCACCACACCGCCGCCGACGACGCCGCGGCGATGCTGGAGTGCCTGCGGGCGGCGGCGGTCCGCAGCGAGCTGGTGATCCTCACCGGCGGGCTGGGGCCGACGGCGGACGACCTCACCCGACCGGTGCTGGCGGAACTGGCGGGGGCCGAACTGGTCCTGCACGAACCGAGCCTGCGCCGCGTCGAGGACCTCTACCGGCGGTCCGGCCGGCCGATGCCCGCGGCGAACCGGGCGCAGGCCCTGCTGCCGGCGGGCGGGGAGGTGATCGACAACCCCCGCGGCACCGCCCCGGGCGTCTGGCTGACGGTCCCGCCCGGCCCCGTCGGCGGCGACGCGGGCTGCACGCTGGTCGCCCTGCCGGGGGTGCCGGCGGAGATGAAGCCGATGTTTTTGGACTCCGTCGCCCCGCGGCTGCCGCGGGGGGCGAACCTCATCCGCGTGGCCCGCGTGAACCTGTTCGGGGCCGGGGAGAGCGGCGTGGAGGAGCGGCTGGGCGACCTCACCGCCCGCGGGCGCACCCCCGAGGTCGGCATCACCGCCCACGAGGCGACGATCACCCTCCGCGTCGTCGCCCGCGGCCGGGACGAGGCGGAGATCGAACGCCAGTTCGCCGAGGCCAAACGCGTCGCGTTCGACCGCGTGGGCGACCTGATCTTCGGTGAGGAGGACGAGACGCTCGCCGGCCGCGTGCTGGCGGACCTCCGCCGCCGCGGGGAGACGCTGGCGGTCGCGGAAGGGGGCACCGGCGGGCGGCTGGCGGAGTGGCTGACGGCCGAGGACGACCCCGCCGCCCCCGCGTTCCTCGGCGGGGCCGCGGCCCCGACCGCCGCCGCCCTCGCCCGGCTGCTGGGCGGCGGGACGGGCGACGCGGCCCTCGCCGAAGCCGTTCGCACGCGGGCCGGGGCGACGTACGGGCTGCTCACCCCCGCCGCGGGCACGGATGACGACGACGGATTCCCTGACGGGGACGGGGAACTCGTCCTCGCCGGCCCCGGCGGGGTCGTGCGGGAACCGTACCGGCGGGCCGGCGGGCCGGACATCGCCCGCAGCCGCTTGGCGAAAGCGGGGCTGGACCTGCTCCGCCGCCGCCTCGCCGGGTAGGCTGCGCCGCCCCGCCGCACCCCGCCCCCCCCAGAGACCGCCCCCGATGAAAGCCCTCGCCGCCGCCCTGATCGTCCTGCTGATCCTCGGGCTGCTCGGCTGGTTCACGCTGTCCGCCGGCGACGACGAGGTCGGCGCGGCGGTCAACACGGACGTGGTGAAGGAGGACGTGGTGAAGGCCGGCGAGGTCGCCGGGAAGGCCGGCGAGGCCCTCGGCGAAGGGGCGAAGGCCGCCGCCGAGGAGATCGAAAACACCGACGTGGACGTGGACGTCTCCCACGACTGACCCGGCGCCGCGCCGAATCCGGCACGAAAAAACCGGCGGCGGGACGGCCCGCCGCCGGTTCGGTCTCGCGGCCCGCCCGGCCGGTTCAGCGGCGGCCGCGCGGGGCCTCGGAGGGGCCGGCGCCCCCCTCGTCGCCGTCGCCCTCGAACACGTCGCGGAAGTACTCCTCGAACAGCCCCTCCTCGCCGGAGGCGGCGAGGCGGCCGCCGTCCAGCCGGTCGTTCTCGTCCAGCTCGCCGGCGTCGTATTCCTTGCGGGCGTCGCGGATCGACCGGCGGAGCGCGTCGAAGAACTGCACCATCGGCCGCTGCATCCCCCGCGGCGGCGAGCCGGACATCAGCGACCCCAGCGACGCCGTCCCCACCGACCGTTCCAGCGACCAGACCCGGCAGAACAGGTTCTGCTTGGAATCGTCCTCCAGGTCCGGCACGACGAGTTCGGCGGTCAGCACCAACTCCTGCACCGTGCTGCGGCGGCGGGCCTGCTTCAGGTCCATCTTGATGAGCAGGACGGTGAAGTCCGCCCGGTCGGGCCGCTCCCAGATGATGCCGAGGTCCGCCTTCCCCATCGTCTTGTCCGCGAAGTTGCGGACGACCCGCCAGACGGCCCCGCTCTGCGGGTCGCCCTTGTAGCCGTACGGCAGGATCAGCACCTCCGTCATGCCGGCCAGCAGCCGCTTGCCCTTGTTGGTGCCCAGTTCGTTCTCGACGAGCTTGCGGTCCAGCCGGCCCTCGTACTCCTTGAGGCTGTCGGCGTCCCACTCCTTGAGGTCGGCGTCTCCGCTGAGGACCGACTTCAGCCGGTCCAGGATGCTCACGCAGGAGATCGCGAAGTTGAGGTTCTGGGAGACGCCGGCGGACCCGCTGGTCTGCAACACCATCGTGTTCATCGCCACGACGTTGCCGAAACTGTCGCACAGCGGGCCGCCGCTGTTGCCGCTGGAGATGCTCGCGTCGGTCTGCACCCAGGTGCCGGAGACGTCCTTGCCGACGGTGTTCTCCATCTCCCCCTCGTCCCGCACGGCGCTGACGCGGCCGTCGGTGAAGGAGAAGTTCAGCCCCTGCGGCGTGCCGAACGCGGCGACCGCGGCCCCCTGCTCCGGCAACTCCGGGGCGATCGGGACGGGCACGAGCGGCTTGGCGGGGTCCGGCTCGATCTTGATGATCGCGATGTCGTACTTCGGCTCGACCAGCAGGAACCCGGGGCTGTCGTACTTCGTGCCGTCCTCGAACTCGACGTTGATGCGGCTGGCCTCCGCGACGACGTGGTAGTTGGTGACGATCAGCCCGTCCGGGTGCACGACGTACCCGCTGCCGAGGCTGGCCCCGCGGGGGCCGACGTTGTTGATCCGCACGACCGAGGGCATCACCGCCCGCACCAGCGCGCTGCCCCGCAACTCGGCGGTGCGGGCGACCGGCAGGCCGCCGGCGGTGGTCTTGACCTTCGCCCCGGTCGGCTTGGAATCGCGGACGCCGTCGTCGGCCCCGGCGACGGCGTCGCCCCCGTCGCCGGCCCCGCCGGCCGACCCGCGGCCCGGGGCCGGCTCGCCGGGCGTCAGTTCGCCGGGGACCCCGGCCCCGGCGACGGCGTCGCCGTCGGGGCGGCGGTCGTCGGCGGGGCGGTCGTCGGCGGGGCGGACCTCCTCGGGGGCGCCCGCGCGGGCGCCGCCGGCGAGGAACGCGCCCCAGTCGCCGCCGGCGTCCGCCGCGGCGCCCGCGTCGTCCGGGTCCGCGGCGCCGCGGACCGGCCGGGCGGCGTCCCGACGGGCGACGTCGGGGGCCGCGGGGGCGGGCGGGTCGGCGGGGGCGTCGTTGTCGGCGACGACGGCCGGGGCGTCGCCGCCGCCGCCCATCGCCAGCCCGATCGCCAAGGCCCCGCCGCCGACCACCAGCAGCGCCGCGACGCCCGCCCCGATCAGCACGCCGGTGGACGGCCCGCCGCTCGCCGGGGCCGCCCGGCGTTTGCGGGAGGAGGTCGCCGCCACGGGGGCCGGCGCCGCGGCGCCGCCGGCCCGCACCTTCACCGCGGCCCCGCAGGTGGGGCACCGCACGCGCTTGCCGGCGGCCTTCTCGGGCGCGTCGAACGCCGTGAAACACTCGTCGCAGCTGACCGGCAACGCCATCGGGTTCGCCTGAAACTTGTTCGGGAAAGAACGGCAGGCCGACCGCGGCGGGCACGCGCTCGGGCCGTCACCCTACCCGCGCCCGGGGACGCGGTGAAGACGCCCGCCGCCAATTTCGCCCCGCCCGCGGTCCCGGCCGGGCCGGCCGCTTCCCCCGCCCGCCCAACTCGCCGGGGCGGTCACGGGCCGGCCGGGCGGGCGTCCCGGAGGTCCAGGCAGAGCAGTTCCCCCTCGCTCCGCAGGATCAGCCGGCCGTCGCCCAGCACCGGCGTCGTGTAGCACGGCCCGCCGATCGCCGGCCGGTCCGCCGAGGCGATCGCCCGCGGTTCGCCCGGGTCCGCCGCCACCGCCGCCAGTTCCCCGCCTTCGCCCAGGCAGACCAGCACGCCGCCGGCCCGCAGCAGGTTGCCGCGGCGGAGCGTGAGGCCGTCGGAACCGGGGCCGCCGGGCAATTCGCCGTCCCAGACCCACCGCAGTTCGCCGGTGGCCACGTCCAGGCACCGCAATTTCTGCCGGCGGTTCAGGTTCGAGCCGAACCCGAAGACGAATCCGTCCGTCGCCGCGAGGGAATTGTACTGCGGGTCCAGCCCCCGCCGGTTCCGCCAGAGTTCTCCCAAACTCCCGTCCGCCCGCAGCCGGGCGGCCATGCACCCGGCGGTCCGCCCGCTCGGCCCGCTGCCCACGAACACGACCGGGTCCCCGCCGCCGTTTTTCCCGCCGAGCCGGCCCGCGACGACGGGGCTGGTCGCGTTCATGGCGTCGACGGTCCGCAGCTCGAACGGCAGCGACCCGAGCTCCGCCCCCGTCGCCGCGTCCGCCACCAGCAGCCGGGTCTTCATCAGGGCGAGGACGAACGTGCGGCCGTGCGCGACGAGCGCGATCGGCGTGGAGTAGCTCTCCGCGGCGTCGACCGCCTGCCAGACGGTTTCGCCGGTCGTCCCGTCGAGGCACGTCAGCCCGGTCCCCGGCGCCGCCCCGCCGGTGGCGACGACGACCCGCTCCGGGTCGCCCCCGGCGGCGGGCAAGACCAGCGGGCTGCTGGCGGTGGCGAAGGGTTTGATCGCCGGCCGCGTCTCCGCGGCGAGGTCGCGGGACCAGAGTTCCGCCGCGGAGTCGAGATCCACCGCCCGCAGCACGCCGCTCGCCCCGTAGGCGTAGACCCGGCGGCGGCCGTCCGAGCCGCGGCGGCCGACGGCGGGGGTGGCGTAGGGGGCGCCGGAGTGGCCGGGGTAGTCGCTCTCGAACGTCGCCGGGACCGCCGCGGACCGGCCGGGTACGCCGGTTTCGAGGTCGTACCATTGCAGGACTTCCAGCGGTTCGTCCCCGCCGAGGGCCGCGGCGGCGCCCGCGTGCGGCCCCGCGTCCGGGCCCGGTGCGGTGCAGGAGGATCACCCGCCCGTCGGCGATGACGGGGGCCGAATACCCGGTCCCGCACGGCTGTTTCCAGAGGACCGGCGGCCCTTCGGGGGGCCAGTCCCAGGAGAGGCCGGCGCCGGCGACGGCGTTGTCGCCGTGCGGGCCGTGCAGCGAGGGCCACTCCTCGGCCGGTCCGGCGGACTCCGCGGGGGCCGCCGCGATGTCCGCGGCCGGGGTGATCTCCGCCGGCTCCGGCTCTCCGCACACCGGCGACCCAGCGCGGCGAGCCCGGCGGCGAACGTCGCGGAACCGAATCGCGTACGCCGCGGAGGGCGGGGCCCTCACGCCCGCCGCCCGTACCGCCGCCGCACCGCGCCGCCGGCCAGCAGCAGGCCGAACAGCGCGACCGAACCGGGTTCGGGCACCGGGGAGATCGCCTGCATCCCGTTCGCCGCCCCCGCCGTACTGCCGTTGGCCCAGGCGAAATCGCTGTAGTCTACGGCCGGCGCCGGTCAGTTGCAGCGACGAACCCGCCCGCCGTGCTGAGTGCGTCTCGCGGACGCCGATGTCGGTGGACGCACGGCCCCTGAGCCGTTCCGCCGATCGCCGTAAACGATCCCTCATAGGAGAGAAACTGCCTGATCCCGCCGCTCTCGACCACCGCGGCGTCCGCGCCGGAACCCCTCACCAGGCCAACCCGTCGACATGCCGTTTTGGATACCGCTCCGCTGGAGCTCGTAGAACGTGATCCCGTTCACGGACGAACTGCTGGCGAAGTCATCGAAACCGAGATCGTGCCGTAAACCGACTGCGCCGCCGTTGGCGGCGACGTTCGCCGCACCGTTGTAAAGCTCGACGGTGAAGTCGTTCACGTCCGCCGTGTCGGGGAGCGCGACGCTCCACGAACTCGCCGATATCTCGCCCGCGTTGTCGTAATGATCGCCGACGTTGATCCTCCGCGTCGCCCACCTGCCAGGCGAAACGGCGGCGGCGTACCTCACGAAGTTCTTCACGAAATGCGCGGACACGGGGGCTCCTGGGATGGGCCGGGCGGGGCGCTGTGTCGGGGGCGCCGACTCGCTCGGCCGACGACGCACGGCTTCGGCGAGCGATCGGCGGGATTTCGGTCGTTTCATCGAACCGAGGACGGCCGACCGCTGATATCGGGGATGGTTCCGTCCCTGAGCGGAGTGAGCGACGCGGCCCGCACAATCACCCCACCCCGAACTTCGCCAGCCAGTACGCCTTCACCGCCCGGCGGCGGACGGTGCTCATGCCGAGGCCGATCAGTTTGAGCATCCACGGCATCCGGTCGACGTTGCGGACGGCGATCTCCTTCAGCGTCACCGCGTCCTCGCAACTCAGGCCTTCCCGGGCGCCAGTCGGCGACGGTCCGCACGTCCTCCACGCCCCAGTCGAAGCGGGCGGCGAAGTGTTTGAGGGTGTCGTGCTTCGACTGCGTGGCGACGCCGTCGGGGGTCAGGGCGTCGAACAGCAGCGTCGCCCCCGGCAGCCGCTCGCCGAGCCGGTCGATCAGCCGCCGCACGTCGGCCTCGGGGAGGTACATCAGCACCCCCTCGATGATGACGCAGTACGGCGGGGGCAGTTCCAGCAGGCGGTCGATCCACTCGTCGTCCAGCACGCTGCCGGCCAGCAGCGTGCGGCGGCCGTTCTCCTCGAACACGCCCTCCGCGAAGAACCGCCGTCGCACGGCCATGCTGTCCGGCAGGTCGACTTCGAGGAAGCTGGGATTCGCCGTCGTCGCACCGCTCGAACCGGGTGTTCAGGCCGACGCCCACGTCCGCCACCGTGCCGCCGGGGTTCGCGGCGAGCCAGCCGCGGAGCCAGTCGTCGAACTGCAACGTCCGCAGGGCGATGCCGATCCGGCTGCGGAGGGCGGACTTGGTGAAGTGCCCGAACCGATCGCCGAGGGCCGCGACGATCTCGACGGCCTTGGGGTCCTGGAGGATCGAGAGCCGGCTCTCCGTCTCCGCCGCCCGCGCCCAGAGGGGGACGAGCAATGTCTGCTGCACGTCGCCGAGGGCGAGGTCGGCGTCGTCGGCGACGGGCTGTTGTGAAGGCGGCGCGGCGGTCTCGGGGGCGGGCATCGAGGGCGAGCGTACCGCCCGGCTCGCGTCCCCGCCCCGGGTGCGGCCCCACGCCGGCCCGCGGGGCGGCCGGGGAGTCGCGTTGACCGTGCCGCGCGCGAAGCACTATCCCCCCGCCCGCCGCCGGGACGCGAACGCGAGCCGGCGGCATCCCCCCGCACCCGCACCCCGACCGGACGCGCCACGATGGCCGACGGGACCGCCACCCCCGAGTTCCCCCAGGCCGACGCCGCCCCCGGCCCGGCCGCCCCCGACATGTCCAACGCCGCCGCCGCCGGCCCCGTCTTCGGGAACCCGGAAGAAGCCGTGGGCGCTGGTCGCCGGCGGGACGTTCCTCGCCGCCGCCGCCGGCGTCGCGGGGATGAACCTCGTCGACTCCGAGCCGGCCCGGGCCGCCCCGGAGCCGGCCGCCGCCGAACGCCAGCAGGCCGCCGCCAAGCCGCAGAGCCGCGTGCTGGCCCGGCTCTCCGACGGCCCGGTGAGCGAGCTGATCACCTACGACGAGGTCGCCGCCGAGGCGATGGCCCGCCACGGGCAGGAGGTGTTGGAGGCCCTCATCAACCGCACCACCGTGGAGATGGCCTGCAAAAAGCAGGGCGTCTCCGTCACCCGGCAGGAGGTGGAGGCGGACATCACCGCGACCGCCAAGAAGTTCGAGGTCGACCGCAACACCTGGCTGCAAATGCTGGAGAGCGAGCGCGGCCTGAACCCCAACCAGTACGCCCGGGACGTCGTCTGGCCGAAGCTGGCCCTGCAAAAGCTGGCGAACGAGCAGATCGTCGTCACCCCGCAGGACGTCAAGCAGGCCTTCATCCGCACCTACGGGCCGAAGGTGAAGGCCCGGATGATCATGCTCGACAACATCCGCCGGGCCACGGAGGTCCACGCCGAGGTCCGGAAGAACCCCGCCGACTTCGGCCGGATCGCCCGCGAGAAGAGCATCGACCCCACCAGCCAGGCCCTGGACGGGGTGATCCCGCCGATCGCCATGTACGGCGGGCCGGAGAGCCGCGAACTCGAACAGCAGGCCTTCAAGCTGAAGCAGGGCGAGATCTCCGGCATCATCCAGCTGCCGTTCCCCGGTATGCAGCGGTACGTCATCCTGAAGAAGGAGGGCGTGACCGACCCGATCGAAACCAAGCTCGAAGACGTCCGCCCGCTGATCGAGGAGGAGCTGCGGGAGCAGAAGATCCAGATGGCCGTCGCCAAGGTGTTCACGTCGATCAAGGACCGCACCAAGGTCGACAACTACGCCGCCCAGACCAGCACCGGCGGGATCAAGAAGGTTTCCGCGACCCGCTGAGGGTGTGGGTGAACCGCCGACCGAGATTCGCCCCGGCCGCGCCTCGCGCGGCCGGGGTTTTCTTCGCGGCCACACGCGTCCCGCGTGTCCGGCCCCCGGTGTTCGCCGCGCGGCGATCGTCAGGCGGGTGCCATGCTCTCACGCCGGAGTGTCGCGGAGCGGAGCGGAGGCGGGTGAGCATGCGAGCGACCCGCGCCAACCGCTCGGGGGCGGGTCGCTCGCATGCTCACCCCGCGGCGAGGCGGACCGGGAGGCGGTTCGGGCACGGTGCCCGCCGCGGTGAGAGCATGGCACCCGCGCAGGTATCCTCTCCGCGCCCCGCCCGTTCCGACCGCCCCCCGTGCGCAGCGAATCCGACACCGACGCCTCCTTCGAGGACGACCCGTTCGCGATCCCCGTCGCCGACCGCGTGCGGCGGCTGCCGCCGTACCTGTTCGGCAAGATCAACAAGCTGAAGTTGCAGCGCCGCCGGGCCGGGGCGGACGTGATCGACCTCGGCATGGGCAACCCCACCGACCCGCCGGCGGACGCCATCAGCGACAAGCTGAAGGAGGCCCTCGCCGACCCGAAGAACCACCGCTACAGCGTCTCCAACGGCATCGGCAACCTGCGCGCCGAGGTCGCTAAGCGCTACGACCGGCTCTACGGCGTGTCGCTGAACCCCGACGACGAGGTCCTCGCCTGCCTCGGTTCCAAGGAGGGGTTCAGCCACGCCTGCCTGGCCCTGATGGGGCCGGGCGACACCGCGATCGTGCCGGCGCCGACCTTCCCGATCCACGCCTACGCGGTGATGCTCGCCGGCGGGAACGTCATCCGGCTCGACGTCCGCGACCCGCAGGAATACCTCCGCCGGATCGCGGACACCTGCGAACACCTCTTCCCCAAGCCGAAGATCGTCGTCGCCAACTTCCCCCACAACCCGACCGGGACGTGCGTGGAGCAGGCCTTCTTCGACGAACTGGTCGCCCTCGCCAAGCGGCACGGGTTCCTGGTGCTGAGCGATTTCGCCTACGCGGACATCGGCTTCGACGGCTACCGCCCGCCGAGCTTCCTCGCCTCGAAGGGGGCGAAGGAGGTGGGCGTGGAGTTCACGACGATGTCCAAGGGGTACAGCATGGCCGGCTGGCGGATCGGGTACTGCTGCGGCAACGACCAGATGGTGCGGGCGCTGGCGACGATCAAGGGGTACTACGACTACGGCATCTTCCAGGCCGCCCAGATCGCCGCGATCGTCGCCCTGCGGCACGCCGACCCGGCCGTCGCCGCCGTCGTCGCCGAGTACGCCAAGCGCCGCGACGCCCTGGTCGAGGGCCTGAACCGCACCGGCTGGGAGGTGACGAAGCCCCGGGCCGGCATGTTCGTCTGGGCACAGATCCCCGAGAAGTTCCGGGACGGGGGCAGCATCGACTTCGCCCTGCGGCTGCTGGCGGAGGGCGACGTGGCGGTCTCCCCCGGCCGCGGGTTCGGGGAGGAGGGCGAGGGCTTTTTGCGGCTGGCGATCGTGGAGAACGAGCAGCGCCTGCGGCAGGCCGTCCGCCAGATCGACAGGTGCCTGAACAAGTCGTAGCCATCGGGAACGCACCCTAAGCCGGAGGCATGCCTCCGGCTTAGGGTGCGTTCCCCCACACAAGGAACACTCTCATGCCCCGCTTCGCCCGCGTCCCGCTCGCCGCCGCCCTGCTCGCCCTGCCCCTGCCGCTCGCCGGGTGCGACGACGGCGACGCCGAGAGCGACGACCCCGAGGCCGCGCAGGTCGCCGAGGAACAGGAAGACGTGAACGAGTCCCGCGAAGAGCTGGAGGACGCCCGCGAAGACCTCGCCGACGCCGACGAAAACATCGCCGAGCAGCGGGCCGAACTGAAGGAGGCGATCCTCGAAAAGGAGGAGATGGAAGACGCCGTCGGCGACGCCGAGCGCCAGCTCGATAAGGACCGCGCGGACCTCCAAGCCGAAAAGAACGACGCCGAACCGGACCTCGCCGGCGACCCGGACGTCGCCCCGATCCTGCCGGACGCCCCCGACGCCGGCCCCCCCGCCGACCTGCCGGCCCCGGACCTTTCCTCCGACGACCCGGACGTGACGGTCGAGGCCGACCCCGGCGTCGACGTGACGGTCGAGAAGGACGGCGACGCCTGAGGGCCGCCTCCGGTCTCACGCTTCGGCCCGGGGCCGCGTCAGCCGACGCGGCCCTTTTCGATGTCCTCCACCACCTTCGCCAGCACCGCCGGGTCTTTCGCCCCCATGACGTGGGCGACGCGGGTTTTGGGGACTTCCAGCCGGGTCATCAACTCCTCCGCCCGGTCCCACATCTTCCCCGCCTTGCCGGGTTCGGCGAGGTAGAGGTTGGTGACGAGTTCGGCGAGCTTGGTTTTGTCGATCGCCGGGCGGTTGTCGTAGTACCGCTTGATCGCCTTCTGGGCGCCGGGGGAGTAGTTGCGGTCGGCCATCGCGGGGGGAGTCCGTTCGGGGGTCGGGGGTCGCTGCCGGTTCGGCGGCCAGCATACGCGGCGGCCGGCGTTCGGCTTATGCTCGGCGGCGCGCCGCGGGGACCGGGAGGTCCGGCGGCGTCGGGGGCCGTAGCTCAATCGGTCAGAGCGCGCGACTCATAATCGCTCGGTTGCGGGTTCGAGTCCCGCCGGCCCTACTTCGTTCGCACCTCCCCCGCCCGTTCCGCCCCGCGCCCGCCGGCCCCGTTGCCCGACGCCCCGCCCGCCGCCGTGACCCCGCGCGCGACCTCGGCGGCGTCCGACGCGGCTCAGGCGAGCCCCGGCGGGTCGCGGGTGGCGCGGACGATCTCGCTGTCGGTGCTGGCCGGGCTGATCGGGTTCTTCGGGGTCACGTTCTACCGGGTCGTCGCCCCGTTCCTGCTGCCCCTCTTCCTGGCGGCGGTGGTCGCGGTGCTCTGCCGGCCGCTGTTCATGCGGGTGCGGCGGCGGATGAACAAGCGGACCCGCACCGCCGCGGGGGCCGTCACCGCCGCCGTCATGCTCCTGCTCCTCCTGCCCCTCGCCGCCGGGCTGCTGGCGGCGGGGGCGCAGGTGATCGGGCTGGCGGACGACGCCCGCCGGGCCGTCCGCAGCTACGAACGGGCCGACGACGGCCCCGCCGACTACCGCGACCTGCTCGCCGCCGACCTCCGCCGGCAATCCGGCCTCGCCGCCCCGGCCGCGCCCCCGGTCACCGCCGGCGACGCCGAGCCCGTCGCCGACGGCCCCGCGGACTGGGTCGACGCCGCCGTCAAGCTGCTGCCTGAACGCTTCGCGGACCTCGAAGCCGCCGTCGTCCGCGGCGGGCGCGGGGCCGCGGGGGTGGGCGTGGCGGCGGGGGTGCTGGGGAACGCGGCGGAACTCCTGATCGCGCTGGGGATGTTCGCGGTCGGCCTCTACTACTTCCTCTGCGACGGCCCGAAGCTGCTGCGGGCCGCCCGCGAACTGGTGCCGGTGCAGACCGAGTACCAGAAGGCCCTGCTGGACCGCTTCGACAGCGTGCTGCGGGCGGTCGTCCTCAGCACGTTCCTGGCGGCGACGGCGCAGGGGCTGCTGACGGCGATCGCGTTGCAGCTCTGCGGGCTGGGGCACTTCTTCCTGTTCGCCGCCGCCGGCACGCTGGCGAGCCTGATCCCGCTGGCCGGCACCTGGCTGGTGTGGGGGCCGTGCGCGGTCTGGCTGTTCGCCCAGGGGCACGTCTGGAGCGCCGGGCTGCTGACGGCCTTCGGCCTCGGCGTGGTGGGCACGCTGGACAACGTGATCCGCACGGTCGTGCTGAACAACGACGCCAAGCTGCACCCGCTTTTGGCGTTCGTCTGCGTGCTGGGCGGGCTGAAGGTGATGGGGCTGTGGGGGGTGTTCGTCGGCCCGGTGGTGGCGGCCTGCCTCCACACGCTGCTGGAGATCTTCAACTCGGAACTCCGCGCCTTCGCCCGCGACAAGTTCGACCCGCACGAGGCCGCGGTCGCCGTCCCCGCGAAACGGGCGGTCGCCCCGGCGAAGCCCGCGGTCGCCGCGGCCCCCGCGTGAGCGCCGCGGCGCCCGCCGCCCCGTTCCTGCCGCGCCTCCGCGGGCCGGGGCTGGACGCGGACGCCGCGGACGCCGAACCGGCGTTCGTCCTCCTGCCGGAGCACGCCGCCGCGCTCGCCGCCGTGCGGTCGCTGGCCCGCCGACCGCCCGGCGACCCCGGCTCAGCGGCACTGCTGTGGGGGCCGGCGGGGTGCGGGAAGAGCCGGCTGGTGCGGGAGTTTTTGCGGCTCGATCGCGATGTCCGGGGCAAACGCGGAGACGGCGAACTGGTTCACCTCACCGCGACGGGTTTGGCGGCGACGCTGGACGAGGCCCTCGCGGGCGGGTTCGCCGGGCCGCTGCGGGAGGCCCTGCTGAACGCGGAAACGCTGGTGATCGAGGACCTCGCCGGCCTGCGGGCGAGGCCGAAGACGCAGGACCTGCTGCTCGCCGCCGCCGACGCGACGCTCGCCGCCGGCGGGCGGGTCCTCTGGACCGCGAACGCCCTGCCCGGCGACCTGCCGGATGTCTCCCGCAGACTCACGGACCGTCTCCGCGGGGGAGTCACGGCGGGCGTGTCGACTCCCGCAGCGGAGTCGCGCGTCGCCCTGCTGACCCGCTTCGCCGAGGACCGCGGCGCCCGCCTGCCGCCGGAGGTGGCGCAGACACTCGCGGCGGGGCTGCCGGTTTCGATTCGGGAACTGCTCGCCGCGGCCGACCGGATGGCGGCGCTGGCCCGGGCCGCGGGGTCGGCGGGGTGGACGGCCCCGCTCGCCGCGGCGCTGCTGGAAGGCCGGGAGGCGGACGCCGCCGCGGCCCGGCCGAGTCTGGCGGCGGTCTCCCGGGCGGTGGCGCAGCGGTTCGGACTGCCGGTCGGGCGGGTGCGGGCGGCCGGCCGATCGGCGGCGGTCGTCCCCGCCCGGCAGTGCGGCATGGCCCTCGCCCGCGACCTCACCGGCGAGAGCCTGCGAACGATCGCCGAGCACTTCGGCCGCACCGACCACGGCACCGTCCTGCACGCCGTCCGCCGGTTCGAGGAACGTGCGAAGGCCGACGCGGCCTTCCGCGCGGACGCGGAGGCGGTGCGGCGGGAACTGGCGACCCCCGTGCGTCATCCGGCCGATTGAACGACGCACGGGCGGCTTGCGCCGCATCCCTCGCTGACGCTTCGGGCTATAAAAATGACTTCAGTCGTCGCCGTCTTCGGCGGGGGTGAAGTCGTCGTCGGACTCGGCCCCGACGGCGACCAGTTCGGCGTCGTCGTCGGCCTCGGCCGATTCCTCGTCGGCGTCCTCGTCGTCGTGCTTCAACCCCGGGATGTCCGGCTTGGCGACGGTGCGGCCGGTGAAGTCGAGCCGCTTTTTCACGTCCTCGTCGTCGGCGTCCTTCGCGTCCCCGCTAATCGGGACGGAATCGACGAGGATCGAGTTGTGACCCTCGAACGCCCCGCGGAGCAGTTCCTCCGAAAGCGGGTCCTCGATGTAGGTCTCCACGCTGCGGCGGAGCGGGCGGGCGCCGTACTCGGTGTTGGAGCCCTTGTCGATCACGAACTCCCGGGCGGCGTCTGTCATTTCGAGCGCGTAGCCGCGTTCGCCGAGGCGCTCGCGGACCTTGGAGAGCTCGATGTCCACGATCCGCTTCAGATTGTCGCGGTTCAATTCGCGGAAGACGATCACGTCGTCCAGGCGGCCGATGAACTCCGGCTTGAAGGCGGCCTCCACGTCGTGCAGGAGCCGTTCCTTCATTTTATCGTAGGAGACGTCCTCGTCGCCCTGCTTGGTGAAGCCGAACCCGGCCCCGCTGGCGATGGACTTGGCCCCCACGTTCGTCGTCATAATCATGACGACGTTTTTAAAGTCGATTTTCCGGCCGAAGCTGTCGGTGAGGTGCCCCTCCTCCATGATTTGGAGGAGCATGTTGAACACGTCCGGGTGGGCCTTCTCGATCTCGTCCAGCAGCACCACGGCGTAGGGCCGGCGGCGGATTTTCTCCGTGAGCTGGCCGCCCTCCTCATAACCGACGTACCCCGGGGGGGCGCCGATGAGGCGGGAGACGTTGTGCTTTTCCATGTATTCGCTCATGTCGAGCTGGATCAGCGCGTCGTCCTCGCCGAACAGGAAGTCCGCCAGGGTCTTGGCCAGCAGCGTCTTGCCGACGCCGGTGGGGCCGGCGAACAGGAAGATGCCGGTGGGCCGCTTGGGGTCCTTCAGCCCGCTGCGGGAGCGGCGGATCGCCTTGGACACCCGCGTGACGGCCTCCGCCTGGCTCACGACGGTCTCGTGCAGTTCGTCCTCCATCGCCAGCAGGCGGACGGCGTCCTCGCTGCTCAGGCGGGTCAGCGGGATGCCGGTCATCTTGGCGACGACCTCGGCGATCACGTCCTCGTCGACGGTCCCGTCGGTCTGCTGGGACTGCTCCTTCCACTCCTCGGTGGCGGCCTCCTTTTTCTCCTTGACCTTGTCCGCCTGGTCGCGGAGGGCGGCGGCCTTCTCGAAGTCCTGGTTGGCGACCGCCTCCTCCTTGGCGGCGTTGAGTTCCTCGATCTCCCCGTCGAGGTCCTTCAGGTCCGGCGGGCGGACCATGGACTTGAGGCGGATGCGGGCGCCGGCCTCGTCGATCACGTCGATCGCCTTGTCCGGCAGGGCGCGCTCGCTGATGTAGCGGGTGGAATACTCGACGGCGGCCTTCAGCGCCTCGTCGGTGATCTCGACGCGGTGGTGCTCCTCGTAGCGGTCCCGCAGCCCGCGGAGGATTTCGACGGCCTGCTCCGGGCTGGGCGGCTCGACGTTGACCTTCTGGAACCGGCGTTCGAGGGCGCTGTCCTTTTCGATGTATTTGCGGAACTCGTCCAGCGTGGTGGCCCCGATGCACTGCAACTCGCCCCGCGAGAGCGCGGGCTTCAACACGTTGCTGGCGTCGATGGCCCCCTCCGCCCCGCCGGCGCCCACCAGCGTGTGGAGTTCGTCGATGAAGAGGATGATGTTCTTGGCCCGGCGGACCTCGTTCATCACGGCCTTGATGCGCTCCTCGAACTGGCCGCGGTACTTGGTGCCGGCGACCATCATGGCGAGGTCGAGCACGACGATGCGGCGCTCCCGCAGCAGGTCCGGCACGTTGCCGTCGACGACCATCTGGGCGAAGCCCTCCACGATGGCCGTCTTGCCGACGCCCGCCTCGCCCAGCAGGACGGGGTTGTTCTTCTGGCGGCGGCAGAGGACCTGCGTGATCCGCTCGATCTCGTTCGCCCGGCCGATGACCGGGTCCAGCTTGCCGTTGCGGGCGAGTTCCGTGAGGTCCCGCCCGAAGCTGTCCAGGGCCGGCGTCTTGCTCTTGCCGCTGCGCTTGCCGCGGTCGCCCTTGCTGCCCCGCCCGCCGCGGCCGCGGGAGTCGTCGTCGTCGTCGTCCCCGCCCTCCAGGCCGTGACCGAGCAGGTTCAACACCTCCTCCCGCACGTCTTCGAGCTTCAGGCCGAGGTTCATCAGCACCTGGGCGGCGACGCCCTCCTGCTCCCGCAGCAGGCCCAGCAGCAGGTGCTCGGTGCCGACGTAATTGTGGTTGAGGTTGCGGGCCTCCTCCATCGCGTACTCGATGACCTTTTTGGCCCGCGGGGTCTGCGGGAGCTTGCCCATCGTGACCATGTCCGGGCCGGACTGGACGATCTTTTCGACTTCCAGGCGGATCTTGCGGAGGTCGACGTCGAGGTTCTTCAGGACGTTCGCGGCGACGCCCGAGCCTTCCTTCACGAGGCCCAGCAGGATGTGCTCGGTGCCGATGTATTCGTGGTTGAACCGCTGGGCCTCCTGGTTGGCCAGCTGCATCACCTTGCGGGCGCGGTCCGTGAAGCGTTCGTACATACTGATGACGGTCGGGGGTTCGATTCGACGCGGATACGTCCGGCACGGCGGGTCCCCGCCGCGGGGGCGGGGGGAATCTCGGTCGGACCGACCAGTGTAGGCGGGGGCGGCGGGCGGGTCCGGCGGAATCCCGGCGGCGGGCCGGCCACCCTAGGATGCCGCGTGCGGCCCCACAACTCCCCCGAACCGTCACCACCGGACCCCGCCCGCGTGCCGCCCGCCCCGCTCGATCCGGCCGTGCTGCGGCTGCTGGACGCCGCGGAGAACCGCGCCCGCGAGGGCCTGCGGGTCCTCGACGACCACGCCCGGTTCGCGCTGGACGACGGGCCGCTGACGGCGGAGTGCAAGGCGCTGCGGCACGCGCTGACCGCCACGCTTGCGGTTTCGCGTGAGGACCGCTGCGGCGCACGCGAAACCGCAAGCGACGTGGGGACCTCGTTGAGCGAACCGACGGAACGCACGCGGGCGGACGTGGCTTCCGTGATCGCCGCGAACGCCGCCCGGGTGCAGGAGGCCCTGCGGAGCTTGGAGGAGTGGTCGAAGCTCGACTCGCCCGACCGGGCCGCGGCGTTCGAGGGGCTGCGGTACCGGGTCTACACGCTGGAAAAACGGCTGCTCGCCGCGACCGCCCGGCCGCGGCTGGTCGACGCGAACGGCGAGCCGTGGCGGGTCTACCTGCTGCTCACGCGGTCGGCGTGCCGGCGGGACTGGCGGGACGTGCTGCGCGAAGCCTGCGGGGCCGGGGCCGGGCCGGTGCAGGTGCGGGAGAAGGGGGGGACCGACCGCGACCTCCTCGCCCATCTGCGTGACGTTCGGGAGATCACGGCGAAAGCGGGCATCCCGCTGATCGTCAACGACCGGCCGGACTTGGCGAAACTCTGCGACGCCGACGGGGTTCACCTCGGCGACGAAGACCTGCCGGTCGCCGAGGTCCGGGCGATGCTGGGGGATCGGGTCCTCCTCGGGGCCTCCACGCACCGGCCCGAGGACGCGGCGGCGGCGGTCGGGGCGGGGGCGGACCACCTCGGCGTCGGGCCCTGCTTCCCCTCCGGCACGAAGCGGTTCGAGACGTTCCCCGGCCCGGGATACCTGCGGTGGGCCGCGGCGAACGTGACGGTCCCGTGGTTCGCCATCGGGGGAATCGACGCGACGACGGTTCGCGCCGCCGCCGCCGCGGGGGCGTCCCGGGTCGCGGTCTGCGGGGCCGTCTGCGGGGCGGAGGACCCGGGGGCGGCGGTCACCGGTTTGCGCGACGCCCTCGCCGCCGGCGATTCACGCGGCGGCTGAACCGGCCCGGCGGCGGCGGACGAACGCCCCGGCCCCGAGGCCCAGCAGCACCAGCACGCCGGTCGCCGGCTCCGGCACGGCGGCGGGGGCCGCGAAGCCGGACCACGCCACGCCGTAATCGACGGCGAGGTCGTTGGTGCCGAAGTCCCAGTTCTCGTCGGTCCACCGCACCTCCACGCCGTAGAACCCGTCGCCGGGCAGCAGGAACGAGAGGTGCTCCACGACGTTCGCCACGCTGCGGGAGATCGCCACCTCGCCCAGCGCCAGCCCGGTCAGCGGGTCGTAGGCGAAGACGGCGAGGTCGAGGTTGGCGAAGAAGTCCTCCGCGGCGTCGCCGAGATTCAGGCCCTCCTCGCCCCCCGCCCGCTCCACGAACCACGACAGCGTCGTGGTGAACGTGGACCCGCCCAGCAGCTGCTCGCCGATGAGGTAGGTGTTAGAGGAGAACACGTCCGCGGCGGTCTGCACGACCGTGCCGAAGTCCCACCCGACCGCCTCCACGACACCGCCGAAGGCCCCGGCCACGTCGGTCGTACCGGCCAGCCCGCCGGCGTCGGCGGAGACGTGCTGGTCGAAGGCGGCCGCCAGGTTCATCCGGCCGGCCCCCACCGCGTAGTCCAGCGACTGGTCGGTCACGATGGTGTTCCCGAACAGCGACTGGCCGTTGTCCCAGCCGGCGGTCTTATCGGCGGAGTTCAGCAGCACCGCCTTCACGACCCGCCCGTCGATCGCCCGGTTGGCGCCGGCGGCGTAGTTTTCGGAATAGAGGTCGCGGCCGGCGTCGACCACCAGCGCCGCCCCGCCGGCGACGATCGGGGCGGAGAAGTTCGTGCCCTGCACGGAGAACGTGTAGAAGTTGTCCGGCTGGTTCGTGTCGCCGCCGTTGTCGTACTGGGCCGCCATCAGCGTCTGCCCCGGGGCGGCGATGTCGACGGCGGCCCGGCGGACGGTCCCGCTGATCGCCCCGCCGTCGATGTCCTCGGAGGTCGCCACCCGCCAGTCGTTGGGGCCGCGGCTGGAAAACCCGGCGACCTCGTCGTACCCGTTCGCCCCGCCCAGGGCGCCGACCGAGATCGAGTTGTACCCCGCCGCGAACCCGCCGACGGTGTTCCCGCCCGGCCCGTCGTTGGTGGCGGAGACGACCGAGACGACCGCCGGGCCGTCGACGCCGGACCCGAAGATCATCGCGTCCACGGCGACCGTGTCCCGGCGGTTGCCGTCGGGGTCCGTGAACCCCCAGGAACTGTTGACGACGTCGGCGGTCGGCCCGCCCGCCGGCCCGCCGTCCATCCCGCCGGAGATCGCCCGCCGGTAGGGGGCGGCGATGTCCTCCCAGGAACTGATGTCGTAATTCCCGTTGCTGAAGAACCCGTCGGCGACGTTGCCGGTGTACAGCGTCGTGCCGTGGGCGATGCCCCACCGCTCGGAGCCGTTGTTCCCGGCCGCCGAGCCGATCGGGTAGGCCCCCTCGCCCCGCCCGCCGATGTGCGAGCCGACCCAGGTGGCGTGCCGGCGGACGGCGTTGGGGGAGGCGTCGGCGTGGTCGCCGGGGGCGATTTGGCGGACGTGGCGGAGGTCCCGGTGCCCGCCCCACGCGACGCCGCCCTCGATCAGGGCCGTCGTCGCCCGCGTGCCGGTGTACCCGGCGAGATAGAAGCGGTCCGCCCCGAGGAAGTGGTTGACGTTCAGCCCGTTGAACGGCGACGGGTCGGAGGTCATCACGTTGCCCGCCCCGCCCGGCGTCTCGGACCGCCCGGCGACCTAGGCCGCGCCCACCACGTCCGCCGCCGCCGGCGAGACGGCCGGCCCCGCTGCGAACCCCGCCGCGGCGAGCCCGAGGGCGGCGGCCAAGCGGGGGCGGCGGTGCATCAGTAAGGGTCCGACGTTCGGGACGGAATGAGGAGGAGCGGGGGGCGACCCGGGGTCGGTCTGACCTTTCAGGCGGTTTCCCCCCGCGGCAAGATGCCGCCGATAAGAACCGGCACCGTTTTCGCGTATTCACGCAGGAACCGCACCGAGACGCCGCCGCCGCCCCATCGGCCGCGGCCGGTTCGCTACGATCGGCCGCCCCGCCGGCCGCCCCCCCGCCGCCGCACCCGGTTCAGAGTTCGAGAGAGTCGCCGTCATGGTCGCCCCGATCCCCCGCCGCACGCTGCTCAAGGGGGCCGGCGCCGCGTTGGGGCTGCCGTGGCTCTCCGCGATGAACCCGGCGCTCGGCGGGTACCGCGAGCCGGCGGCCGGGCCGCTGGACCGGCCCCCGCTCCGCACCGCGTTCCTGTTCAAGCCGAACGGCATGAAGCCGGAGCAGTGGGACCCGCCCGGCGAGGGCGAGGAGTACGAACTCACGCACCTGCTGGAACCGCTCGCCGCGGTGAAGCCGCAGTTTTCGCTGCTGAAAAACCTCTGGCACGAGCAGGCCGTCGGCCGCAACGGGCACTGGCCGAAGATTCCCGCGTGGCTCTCCGGCGGCTACGTCGTCCGCACCGCCGGCAGCGATTTGGACATCGGCGGCGTCACCGCGGACCAGGTCCTCGCCGACGCCGTCGGGCATAAAACCCCGCTGCCGAGCCTGGAACTCGGGGCGGACGCGGCCTATTCCGGCGTCGACAACGTCGGCGGCGGGTTCACCCGGATTTACGGCTCGCACATCGCCTGGCGGGACCGGCACACGCCGGTCCCCAAGGAGATCGTCCCCCGCCTGGCCTTCGACCGCCTGTTCCGCACGGGGACCCAGCCGCCGCCGACCAGCGGGTTCGTCGGGAACGGCCCCGCCGTCGCGGATCAATTGAAGAACAGCCTGGCGACCGACGAGGCGAGCGTCCTCGACGCCGTATTAGAGGACGCGAAATCGCTCCGCCGGACCGTCGGCGCCGAGGACCGGGTGAAGATCGACGAGTATTTATCGAGCGTCCGCAGCGTCGAGACCCGGATCGAGAACGCCCTCAAACCGCAGCGGCGGTGGATCAACGACGGCCGGGCGGGCGTCGTGCGGCCCGGCCCCGGCATCCCCGAGGACTTCACGGAGCACACCCGGCTGATGCTCGACGTGCTGACGCTCGCCTTCTGGACGGACACCACCCGCGTCGCCACCTATATGTTCGGCAACGCCCAGACCGGCCGGAACTTCGGCTTCCTGGACGGCGTCCGCGGCTCCTACCACGGCCTCTCCCACCACAAGAACGAGGCGGAGGGGATCGCCAAGTACGTCAAGATCAACCGCTGGCACACGGAGCAGTGGGCGTATTTCCTGGAGAAGCTGAACGGCCTGACCGAGGCCGACGGCACGCTGCTGGACCACTGCCAGTTGCTGCTGGGCAGCAGCCTGAAGGACGGCAACGCCCACCAGGAGCACGACCTGCCGCTGATCCTCGCCGGCGGCGGGAACGGGGCCTACCGCCCCGGCCGCCGGGTGACGTTCGCGGAGGACACGCCGCTGTGCGACCTCCTGCTCCGCATGCTGAAGACCGCCGGCGTCGACCGCGACGCCTTCGGCGACAGCACGGGGGTCGCGGGAAACCTGTGAGCCGCCGACGTGCCCGCGGCTCCGGTCCGCCGGGCTGACGCGGCGTTCGCGGCGGACCGACCGCACGGGTAGGGTCGCGGGGTCCGCGTCCGCCCCGAGGAAGCCCCGCCGATGCCCGCCGCCGCCCTGCTGCTGCTCGCCGCCGCCCCGCCCGCCGCGGGCCCGCCGCCGGACGGGGCCGGACCCGGCCCGGCGGCCTTCGCCGTGGAGTCGTTCGAGGAGGTCCGCCCCGGCGGGCCGGTCCTCGGCACCGACGGCGGGACCGGGTGGGCGGGGCCGTGGGCGGGGCGGCCGTTCACGCTGGGCGACCAGCCGGACCCGGCCCGGTACCCGCCGCGGGCGGACACGTTCCTCGGCATGGCCGACAGCCTGCCGCACGGGAACCCGGCGGTGCGGGCGGCGGCCCGGGGCGGGTCCGCCTCCGCGGTCGCCCTGGGCGAGGGGGAGGGCGTCGGGATGCTCAGCCGCCCGCTGGCGCGCCGGCTGGGGGTGCCGGGGCAGACGGTCTACCTGGGCGTGCTGATGCGGGCGGAGGGCGTGCTGCACCGCGGGGCGGCCCTGGGCGGTTTCGGCGTCACGCTCCAGTTCAACCTGCCGGGGCCGGACGAGGAGGCCCGCCTGCGGCGGGAGTCGCTGCGGTGGTACCGGAAGATGGGTCAGCAGCGTAATTCGCTGTCGCTCGGGAAGGGCCTCGCGGGCCGGGCCTATATCGGGCGGGACCTGCCGGTGAGTTTCCGAAGACCGTTCGACCGTTCGGAGGTGTGGCAGCTGTGGCGAATTGGGTCGTTCCAGATCACGCGGGCCGGCGGTGAGCCGATCCCGTCGGCCGTCCCCGGTTTCCACGAATCCCGCCGTTCCGGCCTGCATCACGAAGTCTCCGTCTTCGGCGACGGTCGCGCCTCCACCGGGGTATCGGTGGTCCCGGGCCGCACCACCCTGCTGATCTGCGAACTGGCCTTCCGCGCACGAAACGGCACGCCGGAGGCCCGGTGGTCGGCGTGGGTCGATCCCGACCCGCACCGCCCGGAACGCCCGCGGGTGTTGGCGGACTGGTTTGAAGTGAAAGACAGCTTCGCCGGGGTCCGCTTCACCAACGACCACGTCCCGATCGACGTACGCGCCGGCGTCCGCCGCCCTTCAGGCGAAACCACCTGGGTGACGCTGATCCAGACCGGCGCGACGACGGTTGACGAAATCCGATTCGCCGATACGTTACGCGGAGCCTGCGGCCTCTCGCCCGTCGCGGAGTGACGGCGTGGAACGCCGGGCAGGCCCGACACCCTCACCCGAACCCCAGCGGAGACGATCCGATGACGAGGTGGGTTTCGAGGAGAACGGCGAGCGGACCGGCGGCGGTCCTGGCGGCGGCGTGCGTGCTGCTGGCCCCGGACCCCGCCGCGGCCCGGCAGCAAGGCGTCGGCTTCACGGTCATCGACAGGGGCGGGAGTGCCCGCGGGGGCGGCTACGCGCACGCGATCGGCAGCCCCCGCGGGTTCGACGACGTCGACTCGATCGACGCCCCGCCCCGCACCGGCCCGAACAGCCAGTACAAAGACAAGGCGTTCGCGGTCAGCGATACCGGGGCGATGGCGTTCCTGCAGGTGACCGCGCACGGCGTGGCGACGGCCGGCGGCCTCTCCGGCGGGTCGGGGTTCTCGCTCTCCACCACCTCCGGTCCTTACGACGACGCCTACGGCGAGGCCCCGAACTCGGAGGGCGGTGCGAGCATCATGATTCAAGTCGGGGACGTGCCGGTGCCCGACGGGCAGAGCCTCTACCTCCGCGGATTCATGACGGTCCAGCGGGCCACCGACACGTGAATCTTTTCGTCGGCCACTGTGGTCGTCAATGAGGTCGGCGCTCAAGTACCAGACGCGACTCTCACCGCCAGGACTGACGGATATATCGAAGGCGATTTCCCTACGCTGCGAGGCCCCGTTGAACTGATTCCTGATACTACGGACCCGAACGATCCTTACCGCAGCACGACGTGGGGGGCGTCGTTCGAGATCCCGACGGCTCCGGGCAAGCGGTACGTCATTAGCGGGAGCGGGTTCACGAATATTCCCCTGCTCTACGTCGCCGCGCCGACGAACTCGATAAGCGGGAACGGGTTCGGCGGGGCGGGGTTCTCCGCCGCCCCGGGCACGCCGGAACTTGGCCCGCCGAACGAGGGCGGCCCGTTCCCGCCGCTCGGCCCGCCCGTGTTCCCCCCCGGCGAAGGTGGAGAGGGCGGCGAAGGAGAGGGAGAGGGCGAGGGAGAGGGTGAAGGCGAGGGAGAAGGCGAGGGAGAGGGTGAAGGCGAGGGAGAGGGAGAGGGTGAAGGCGAGGGAGAGGGCGAAGGTGAAGACGAGGGAGAGGGCGGCACGACCGGCGGCGGCGGGGGCGGGTTCTGCCTCGGCGTCGGGTCGGCGTGCGGGCAATCCGGCTGCCCGTCCTGCGGCGACGGCGGCCCGCCGATCATCGACTGACCGGCGCGCCACCGCGCCCGCCGCCCCGCACGGGGGCGGCGGGCGTTCAAACTTTGTCAGCCAGCAGTTTCGGAGAAGTCACACGGGAGGCGAGCGGGCGCCGCAGCTCGCTGGCGCTCGCGGCGGGTTCGGGGGACCGGCCCGCCGGAATGACGCACCCGGTGTCCCGCCGTTTCGGCGGTCCGATCTTCTTGCGGGGCCGTCACTTCGGGCGGCACGGGGCCGAAAACGGCCGTTTCTCGCACAGGGGTAGAGGACGCGCGGTGCGTCCGTCCCCCTTCCCCCCTTCGAGAGGTCGTCGTGTTTCGTGTGCATGAGTCGTGTTCGAGTCCCGTCGTTCGCCGCCGGTCAGCCGCGGAGGGCGATCCAGGCGCCGCCGGCCAGCAGGGCGGCGGCCAGCGGCCAGCGGTACCACGGGGGGCCGGGCGGGTCGGCGGGGGCGCCGGCGGGGACGGCGTCGAGGGTTCGCAGGGAGGCGGTCGCGGCGGCGCGGACGGCGGGGTCGTCGTCCTCCCGCATGATCCGGGTCAGCCGCGGCTTCACGTCCCCGCGGGACGCCGGGAAGTTCGCCAGCGCGGCGGCGGCGGCGGCCCGGACGGACGGTTCCGCGTCGCCGGACGCCCCCGGCCCGGCGGCGGCGAGCAGGGCCGGCAGGTTCCCGCGGCCGTCCTCCCCCAGTTCCCCCAGCAGCGCCGCGGCGGACTCGCGGGCGTCGATGCCCGGGGCCCCCAGCCGGGCCAGCCAGCGGGTCTCTGCGCGGCGGAGGGCGGCGGCGTCGGCGGCGGCGCTCGGCAGCCAGACGGCGGCGACCGCCAGGCCCGCGAGGGCCGCGGCGGCCGTCCACGTCACCCACGCCGCGGGGGGAACTGCGGACCGCTTCGCGGGGGCGGCGAGGAGTTCGTCGGCGTCGCCGGCGGCCGGCCCCGGCCGCGGTGTCGGCCGCGGCTTCGGGCGGGCCGGGGCGGCGGTGGGGAGCGACCGCTTCGGGGCGGACCGCAGTTCGATCGCCCCGCCGGCGGTCTCCGCGGCGGTGCCGGCCGTCACGACCGGCCCGCCGCCCGCCCCGCCGGCGATCTGTGCGAGGCGGTCGGCGACGGCGGCGGCGTCGGGCGGGCGGTCCTCGATCCGTTTTTCCATCAGGTCCGCCACCAGCCGGTCGAGGTCCGGCGGGCAGTGCGGCTCGAACGCCACGACCCGCGGGACCGGGGCCTTCAGGTGCATCTGGAGCGTTTCGGCCGGCGTCTCCCCGCGGTACGGCGGGCGGCCGGTGAGCAGCTCGAACAGGACGACGCCCAGCGCGTACAGGTCCGTCTGCGGGCAGGCCGGCGGCTTGCCGCGGATCTGTTCGGGGGCCATGTAGCGGAAGGTGCCCATCGTGCGGCCCTCCGCGGTGAGCTTGCTGCCCTCGCGGACGGCGGCCAGCCCGAAGTCGGCCAGTTTCAGCGTGCCGTCGGCGTCCAGCAGGAAGTTCCCGGGCTTCAGGTCCCGGTGGATCACGCCGCGGCCGTGGGCGAAGGCGAGGGCGTCGCAGATCTGCCGGGCGAGTCGCACCACGCGGGTCGGCGGGAGCGGGCCGCCGGCGTCCAGTTCGTCCTGGAGGGTGCCGCCGGGCAGGTACTCCATCGCGTAGAACCGCTTGCCGGCCTTCTTCGGGCGGTCGGCGTCGCTCCCCTCTCCACCCTCGCCGCCGGGCGTGTCGATGCCGCCGGCGGGGGCGTTGCCGGTGGTCCCGCCGAACGTCAGCACGATGTGCGGGTGCCGCATGCCCCTCAGCAGGGCCATCTCCCGCTCGAACCGGGCCTGCACGGTGGCGTCGTCGACGTCGTCGGGCAGCAGCTTGACGGCGACGACGCGGTCGTTCTTGACGAACCGGGCCTTGTAGACCTCCCCCATCCCGCCCCGGCCGACGCGCTCCAGCAGCTCGAACGGCCAGACCCACCGCATGTCCGCCGGCACGCCGGCCCCGGCGGCGCCCCCTTCGGCGGAGCGGCCCGCGGTGCGGCCGGCGGACGGCGCGGTGTCGGGCACGGCGGCGGGTCGGGCGGGGCGCGGGGAGAAGAACGCGGCGGGGCCGTACTCTACGGCCCGCCCGCCCCCTGCCCCGCCCGGAAACCGACTTTTGCCGACCGCGTTCATCATCGCCGGGAAGGATTTGCGGCTGCTGGCGCGGGACCGGCGGACGGCGGCGATGCTGTTGGTCCTCCCGCTGGTGTTCATCTCGATCATCGGCCTGACGACCGGGAAGTTCCCCGGCACGCAGACCGGCCCGCCCGCCTTCAAGGTCGCCGTCGCGGACGTGCAGAACTACGCCGCGATCGGCGCCGCCGGCTTCCTCGACCCCCCGCCCGAACCCGGCGAGGAGGAGTTACTGCCGAGCGATGCGTTGCCCCCCGAGGAGGCGACGCGCCAGCGGACATTGGCCCGGAACTCCGTGACCGGCCTGATCGAGGAGCTGAACGCCTTCGGCGGCTTCCGGGCGGACCCCGTCGACCGCTGGGCCGGCGGGCGGGAGGGCGGGCTGCCGACGACGCTCCCCCCCGACCCCGCCGCCGCGGCCCGGGAACTGGTCGACGAGGGGGCCGTGGACGCGGCGGTGATCGTCGGGCCGGACTTTTACGAGCGGGCGCTGAGTTTATCCGGCCAGGACGTGCTCGACCGCACGGGCGGGCCGCTGTCGGCGGAGGGAACGCCGGCTTTAGATGTGGAGATTTACGCCGCCAAGGACGGCACCCGGGCGACGACGGCGAGCGCGGTCCTGGGCCTGCTGCGGGGGCGGATTTCGCAACTCCTCACCTGCCGCGACCCGCGGGCGGCGTCCCGCTTCCCCCGCGTCTGCGACCGGCTCCAAGAAGAGGCGAACGCCCCGCCCCGCGAAGTCCCCGAGTACGCCCCGCCGGCGGAGGCGGACGCCGCGGGCGTCTACGACGAGATCGTGCCCGGGTACACCGTGATGTTCGTCTTTTTCCTGGTCAATTTGATGGCCCGCAGCTTTTTATCAGAACGGGAGACGGGCACGCTCCGCCGGCTCCGCACCACGCCCGTGCGGCCGACATCGATCCTGATCGGCAAGACGCTGCCGTTCCTCGTCATCTCGATCGCCCAGACGGCGACGCTGTTCCTGGCCGGGAAAATATTGTTCGGCATGTCGTGGGGCCCGCGGCCGTGGCTGCTGGTCCCGGTGGTGATGTGTTGCAGCGCCGCGGCGACGGGACTGGGGCTGCTGGTGGCGACCCTGGTGAAGAGCGAATCGCAGGTGAGCGCCTACGCGACCAGCGTGGTGATCGTGTTGGCCGGCATCTCCGGCTGCTTCATGCCCCGCGACTGGCTGCCGGAGGTGATGCAGACCGTCTCCCTCGCCACCCCCCACGCCTGGGCCCTGATCGCCTACGACCAAATCCTCAGCGTCCCGGTGCCCTCGGCGGGCGTGGTGTGGGAGTGCGGCGGGGCGCTATTGGGATTCGCCGCGGCGTTCTTTGTCGTGGGGGCGTGGCGGTTCGGGGGGGACGGGGGATGAAGAGGGCGGCTCTGGGGTTACTTCGGATCGACCGCGTCGCTCCACGTTTGAACCTGCCGGCCGCCGCTGTGGTCATAGGATCGAATGCGGAACGGGGCCGAAAGTCCTCCGTGCAATTCGGAAAGGCGGCGCGGGGGCGTGTCCGCCGGCAGGGGCGGCCCCCCGGCCGGGTCAACGAAGCGGCCATTGAAAGGCGAGAATTCTCGGCCGTCGCCGGCGTAAATCTGTACGAGTCCGTCAGCGTCGGTCCCGCGGGCCGTGAAGCCGCGGGCCGGCAGGGCGAACCACCACTCGCCCGGCCCGGTCGTGAACGCCGGCACGCCGGTCGCCCGGGAAAGTTCGTCGCGGCTCATTCCGAGCTCGATCGGACCGAAGCCGACGCCCGGCGTAAGAACGGCCCCCGCGAGGTCCGGTCCGGCCGGCTCGTCCACGCCCACCCGCCAGGGGAGGCCCTCCGGGTTAAACTCGCCGACGATCTCGGCGGGCACGGACGCCGCGAACAGGGCCGGCTCGCGGGGCAGAAACTGGATGTCTTCGGCGACCTGCACGTACCCGTCATACATCAGCCGCTCGACGCGCACGGGCTGACCGGTCGCGGCGTCCGCCCAGAGCGTGAACTCGCGTTCGCGGGACGCCGTGCCGCTGCCGTCGCCGATCGGGCCGGAGAACTTTCTCAAGGTCCCGCACGGGCACTCGACCAGTTCTCCGCGGGGGGTCTCCGACAGGGAGAGCAGTTCGCGGCGCCAGTCGAGGCGTGCCCCCGACCATCTCGCGTCGTGGTCGTGAGAGCCGAAGGGCATCGCCCGCACGAGGCCCTTCGACGGGTCGAACTTCAACCGGCGGCCCGTCTCGGGATTTTGAACGACCACCCGCCCGCGGTTCGGGCGACCGTGCTCCTCCAACACGACGGTCCGGGACCGGCCGGCGGCTCCGAGCCAGACCCGCTCCACGCGGAAGGTCCTCTCTTCAAACTTCCGCCCCTCCCGAATCGTCGCCGGCCGGGTGTGGGACAATTTGAAAGTCGCCACCGACTCTTCCCGCAACGCGTCCTCGACTCGGCTCCAGGCGGACCGGGCCGCCGCGGGCTGCGGCACAGTAAAAACGACACAGGCGGCGACGGCGGCAGCGAGAGCGGAAACGGCGGACAGCTTCATCACAAGACTCCTGCGGGAGGACTTAGGGAGGGAAAGGAACCGCCCCGCCGGCGTCGGCCGGGGCAGCCCCGCCAGCAGTGCCCCCGCGTCCACCGCCGGCCCCTCGGTCGCGGTGCGGGCGAAGAGGGCGGCGGTGTCGGCGTCGCCGGGGATGGGCGGGTCGGGGGCGGGGTCGCTCATCGCGGCGGCGGGGATGGGGGAGACGGGGGCGGGGTGAGGGCGGTTTGGAGGTCGCGGAGTGTCCGCCGCAGCCGGTCGGCGGCGGTGGCGGGGGGGAGGCCGAGCGCGGCGGCGACTTCGGCGACGGTCAGGCCGCCGTCGTACCGCAGGGCCAGCAGCGCCCGGCGGTCCGGCGGCAGCCCGGCGAGGGCCGCGGCGAGGCGGGCGGCCTCCTCGTTAGTCTCCGCCGCCGCGGCGGGGTCCGGCGGCGGGGCCGGCGGGGACCTCGCCGCGTGCCGCCGGCGGCGGCGGGCGTTGGACCGGGCCAGCGTCACCGCCGCGTTCGCCGCGCACCGCCGCAGCCACCCGCCGACGTTCGCGTCGTCCGCCGGCGGGGACCGCAGCAGGGCCAGCAACGCCTGCTGGCGGGCGTCGGCGGCGTCCGCGGGGTTCCCGGCGATGCGGTGCGCCACCCGGTACAGCGCCGCGGCGTGCCGCTCGCACAGTTCCGCGAACGCCGTGTCCCGCCCGTCGCCCCCGGCCCGCACCGCCGCCAGCAACGCGGCGTCGGACGGCGGGACCGAGGCGGGCGGGGCGGCGATCGGTCGGCGGCGGGGCGGGGCGAGCGGCACGGGTTCCCCCACCAAACGCCGCGGGCGGCGGGGCGAACGGGCGATTCCGCGGGAATCCTCTCGGAACCGCCGGGTTTGTTCGGCGGAACCGGCCCCGGTACCGTCCGCGGTTCCGATTTTCACGCCGTATCCCCCGCCGCGCCGCCCCGTCATGTCCGCGTCCCTCGTCTCGATGAACGGCCAAGCCGGGCTGATCTTCGGCGTCGCCAACGACCGCAGCATCGCCGCGGCCATCGCCGCCAAGTGCCACGACGCCGGGGCGGAACTGGGGTTCACCCACCTGCCGGACGCCGACCCGAACCGCCCGAAGGCGAAGAACCGGCTGATGAAGGTCGTCGGCGATTATTCGCCGAAACTCGTCATGCCCTGCGACGCCAGTAAAGACGGCGACCTCGACGCCGTCTTCGCCGAAGCGAAAAACACCTACGGCAAGCTCGACTTCGTCCTGCACAGCATGGCCTTCGCCGCGTTGGAAGACTTGAAGTGCCCGACCTACAAGTGCAGCCGCGAGGGGTTCAAGCTGGCGATGGACGTGAGCGTCTACACGCTGCTCGCCCTCGCCAAACGGGCGGAACCGCTGATGACGGACGGCGGGAGCATTCTGGCGATGACGTACATCGGCGGGGAGCGGGTGATCCCCGGGTATAACATGATGGGCGTCTGCAAGGCGGCGTTGGAGTGCGCGGTGAAATACGCCGCGGCGGAATTGGGGCCGAAGGGGATCCGGGTGAACGCGATCTCCGCCGGCCCGCTGCGGACGCTGGCGGCCAGCGCGGTGGGGGACTTTTCGGCGATGAGCAAGCTGTACGAGACGTTCGCCCCGCTGAAGCGGAACATCACCGCCGAGGAGGTCGGCGCCGCCGGCGCGTTCCTATTGAGCGGCGCCGCCAGCGGGATCACCGGCGAGAACCTGCACGTCGACGCCGGCTTCCACGCCGTCGCGGCGCCCGACGAAGGCGCCGAAGCCTGATCGATTGCGGGCCGGGCGGCGGGGCCGCAGGATCCCGCCGCGCCCGCCGAGCCCGCCCCCGCCCCGGAGTTCCGCCGTGTTCCCGTCCCATTCGCTCGCCCCGCTGCTGGCGGGCGCCCTGCTCGTTCCCGCAGTCGCCCGCGGGCGCGAGGACGCCGACCCGCCGCCGGTGGTCGGGGTGGTGGTGGACGCCGCGGGCGAGCCGGTGCCCGGGGCGGCGGTGGGGACGGTGCCGGAGACCGGGCCGACGTTCACGCTCACGGCCGACGCCGACGGCCGGTTCCGAGTCCCGGCCGAACGCTACCCCAACGGCCGGGCCGACTACCCCGCCGTGATCGCCCGCGGGCCGGCCGGCGGCCCGCTCGAAGACCACCTCGGCTACGCCGCCTATACGGACCCGGAGTCGGCCGGCGAGGCGTGGGCGCCGGAGCTTCAAGCAGACGGTACGCTGCGGATCGCCCTGGCCCCGCCGCGGGCCGTCCCGGTGACGGTTACCGGCCCGGACGGCCCCGCGGCCGGGGTAACGGTCTACGCCCTGGCCGGCTTCGCCCCGGTCGGCGTGATGACGACCGGGGCGGACGGGAGGGCGGCGTTCACGCTGCCGGCGGCGGCCCGCGTCTCCCAGATCATCGCCCTCCGCCGGCCGGACGGGGACGCGGGGGGCCTCTACGCCGACCGCCGGCTCGGCCCCGACCACGACGCCGGCGACGGCGAGACGGAGCGGCCCGACCGGCTGGACCTCGCCGCCGTCCCCACCTTCGCCCACACCGTGCGTGTCGTCGCGGCGGCGCCCGGCGGCGGGGACCCGACCCCGGTGGCGGGGGCGACGGTGCGGGCGTGGATCCCGCAGCGGCCGGGCGGGTCGGTGAACCTGCCGGGCCTGCCGTTCAACGACGCCCGCACCGGCCCGGACGGGGCCGCCGCGCTCGACTGGCTCCCCCGCGACCTGACCCGGCTGACCGGGTGGGTGCGGGCGGACGGGTTCGAGTCGGTCCGGTTCGGCGTCGAGGGCGCCGCCGCGGAGCCGTCGCAGACCGTCACGCTGGTCGCCGGCGGGGCGCTGACGGGGCTGGTGCGGAACCCGGACGGCACGCCGGCGGCGGGCGTGCCGGTGCGGGCCGTCGGGGCGGTCCCCGGCCCGGCGATGATCGAGAACGAATACGCCGACGCCGTCACCGGCCCGGACGGGCGGTACCGCTTCGAGGTCCCGGGCGGGGCGATGTTCCTCGTGCAGGTCGGCCCCGACGCGATCGGCGGGACCACCGGCCCCCGGTCGCTCACCTCGAAAATCCTGGGGATGACGGAGCGGAACGCCGGCGGGGAGATCGTTTCGGTCCCCGGCGAGACGGTCGAGCTGCCCGACCTGCTGCTGATTCCCGGCACGCCGGTGGGCGGCACGGTGCGGGACCACGAGGGGACCCCGAAAGCCGGCGTGGGGGTGTCGCTGCGGGCCCGCGGGGCGTTCCCGGACCGGCTGCTCCACCCGGACTCCGACGCCGCCGCCTGGATGGGCGACCCGTACCTCTCCGTCCGCACGGAGACCGACGCCGAGGGCCGGTACGAGTTCCGCGCCCCGCCGGGGGGGTATTCGCTCTACGCCGACGGGGCCGCCATCCCGGCGAACGGGTGGGAGGTGGACGTGACCGACGCCCCGTTCGAGAAGGATTGGACTCTCAACCCGCCCCCCAGAACCCGCACCTACGCCGGCCGGGTGACCGATGTTGACGGGACCCCGGCGGCCGGGGCGACGGTGCGGATCGCCGGCGACAGTTTCGAGCTCACCCCCGACCGGGCCGCCGGGTCGGTCGTGACCGGGCCGGACGGCACGTTCGCCCTGGAGTTGGAGGGCGACCGGGCGGCGGTGGCGGCGACCGCCCCGGTTCCCGGCGGCGGGGAACCGCTGGTCTCCGGCACCGAGACGTTCTTCTCCGCCCCGACCTACGGCCGGAACGACGACCCCGACCGCTACGACGACATCGAGCTGGTCGTGCGGCCGACGGCCGTGCTGACCGGCGCCGCCGTGCTGGAATTGGGCGTGGCCGGGTACGCCGGCGTGCCGGTGGGGCTGGGCAACGCCGGCGACCTGAACGACCCGCGGTTCGACGCCGCCGGGCCGCTGATGTCGGAGATGACGACCGGCCCCCGCGGCCGGTGGGTCTTCCTGGGCGCCCGCGCGGGCCTGACGCACACCGTCGGGGGGCCGGAGGGCCGCGGCGGGTCGCGGTGGGAGGTGAACCGCACGGCGCCGGCGGGGAAGACCGGGCCGACGGACGTGGGGGCCGCGGACGTGGCCAGCGACGAACTCGAACTCCCCCCGGTGGAGGACCGGCGGGCCGCCGCCTTCCGCCCGCCGGCCGACGTGCCCGGCCTGCTGGCCGCGTACCGCACCGCCGCCGCGGTGCTCGACCGGCGGGTCCTCGTGCTGGTCGCCGACCCGGACTCCGACGCCGGGGCGGACCTGTTCGCGGCGGTCTACGACGAACTCGCCCCGGCCGCCGCCGCCGACGCGGGGTTCCTCACGCTCTGCCTCCCCCCCGGCCCGGCCGCCGCGGCGCCGGGCCTGCGGGACGTGCCGGCCGACGGCGCCGCCCGGCTGGTCGTCCTCGACCCGGCCGGCGGCCCCGCCGCGCCTGTCGTCCACCGCCACGAGCGAGGCGAGCGGGTCGCCCTCCTCGCCTTCCTGATGTCGGCCGGCGCGGGGACGGATAACTGACCGGATCGTGCCGCCTCAGTCGGCGAGCAGCGGGTTCGCCCCGGCGTCGGCGACGCGGAACGGGAGCGGCGTGGCGCCGGCGTCGCGGGCGGCCCGCTCGACGGCGTCCCGCCGGTCGGGCGGGGCGACGAGGATCGCGCAGCCCCCGCCGCCGGCCCCGCACGGCTTGCCGCCGTGCGCCCCGGCGGCCTCCGCGGCGGCGAATAATTTCGCGTGGCCGTCCGAGAGCGTGTCCGCGTCCAGCCGGCGGGCGGCCCCGCGGTTGGCGGTCGCCAGTTCCCCCAGCCGCCGCCAGTCGCCGGCCTCCAGCGCCTCGACGGCGGGGGGGACGGTGTCGCGGATCTCCCGCAGCGTCTCGGCCATCCCCGGCTCGCCGGAGTTGAAGCGTTCCCACACGTCGTCGTGCTCCCCGCCGCTGGACCCGGCCCCGGCGACGTGGCAGAGCACGCAGGCCCGCTCGAACTCCCGCAGCCGGTCGTCCGGCAGGTCGGGGCGGTTCACCTCGGCGGGCGAGCGTTCCGCCCCGAACCGCAGGTGCGGCGCGCCGCCCAGGGCGGCGGCGTAGTGGTCCTGCTTGCCGCCCTTTTCCCCGGCCAGCTCCGCCAGGCGGTAGGACCGCTCCGCCAGTTCGACCGGGTCCAGCGGGTCCTTCCCCCCGACCGCCCGGGAGAGCCGCAGGTACGCCACGCCGACCGAGGACGAACTGCCCAGGTGGCTGTCGGCGGGCAGGTCGGCGGAGAGGTGAAAATCGAACCGGCCCTCGCCCCATGCCGCCTCCCCGCGGACCGGGTGCGTAATCGCACATGACAGCGTCGCCCCGCCGCCGGGGTCGGTTTCGCAGAAGTCGTGCACGTCGCTCCACCCGCCGGCGAAGTCCGCGCGGGTCGGGACGCGGAGGCGGTGCGGGTCGGCGGGCACGGCGGGCGTCTCGGCCGGTTCACGGGCGGTTCGGGGCCGGGCCATCGTCCGCGGGCCGCCGCCGCCGGCCACCGGCGGGGCCGCGGACCGCCGGTGGGGCACGGCCCGGGTGCGGGGGCGGCCGGGTGCGGTACCCTGCCGCGATGCCCGCCCTCACCGCCCTGCTCCTCGCCGCCGCCGTGTCCGCCGACCCCGCCGAACCGTTCGTCGAGTCCGGGCCTGTCCGGGCATACGTCGGGACCTACACCGACGGCGCCAGCCGCGGGATTTACCGGCTCTCCGTCGATCCGGAGACGGGCGAACTGGGCGAACCCGAATTAGCCGCGGAGGCGGAGCGGCCGTCGTTCCTCGCCCTCCCCGCCGGCGGGGACCGGCTCTACGCGGTGAGCGAACTGTTCGGCGGCGGCAAGGCGGACGGGCTGCTGGCGTTCCGGGTCGAAGACGGCGGCGACCTCGCCCGGCTCAACGCCCGCCCCACCGCCGCCGGCGACGCCAAGGCGGGGGCCTGCCACGTCGCGGTCAACGCCGCCGGGACCGTGGCGATCGCCGCCAACTACGGCGGCGGCAGCGTGGCGAGCTTCCCGATCGCCGAAGACGGCGCCCTCGGCCGGGGTCACTACTACGAACACACCCACGCCAGCGGGGCGAACGAAAACCGGCAGACCGAGCCGCACGTCCACTCCGCCACGTTCAGCCCGGACGGCCGGTTCGCCGTCGTCGCGGACCTCGGCGGGGACCGGCTCTATGTTTATCGGGTGAACGAGACGGACGGCTCGCTGGAACCGCACGACCCGCCGTTCACGGAACTGAAGCCCGGCGGCGGGCCGCGGCACTTCGCCTTCCACCCCGACGGCAAGCGGGCCTACGCCGGCTTGGAGATGACCTGCGAGATCGCCGGCCTCACCTGGGACGCCGACGCCGGCACGCTCACCGTCGCCGGCTACCACGACACGCTGCCGGCCGGCGCGAACCGCGTGAGCGCCAGCACGGCGGAGGTGCTGGTTCACCCGTCCGGCCGGTTCGTCTATATCTCCAACCGCGGGCACGACAGCGTCGCCGTATTTCGTGTGGGCGACGGGGCGGACCTGTCGCGGGTGGAGGTCGAGCCGGCCGGCGTGAAAATCCCCCGCGGCATGGGCCTGACGCCCGGCGGCCGGTTCCTGCTGACCGGCGGCCAGAAGGGCGGCGGCGTGGCGAGCTTCGCGATCGACCCGGCGACCGGCACCCTCACGCCGACCGGGTCGAGCGTGGATATCGACGCGGCGGTCTGCATACGGACGCTGACGGTCGAATAGCCGCGACCCCGCTCAGTTCGCCGTGACGGTCACCGCCGCGTCGCCGTTCAGCGTGACGGTCGCCGTCGCGGCCGTGCCGTCGGGCAGCGTGGCGGTGATCTCGTAGTCGCCCTTGAACCCGCGGACGGTCGCCGTGCCGTCGGCGGCGGTCTTGACCGTGGCGTCGGTGTGCCAGTCCCGCAGGACGAGGTCGCGGTACCGTTGGCCGGCGGGGCGGAGGGACCAGTCCTCCTTCCACAGCGCCGCGTCCGGCCGCCAGTGGCGGGGCTCCCAGAACCCCCACTGCACCACGCCGTCCATCGCCGGGTGACTGAACGCGACCGTCAGCACGTCGCCGAGGTATTGCGCCTGGGCCTCGCGGTTCAGGCCGTCGTAGTCCAGTTCGGTCAGTTGCAGCTTGGGAACGAGTTCGGCGTAGGCGTCGAGCGTCTTCAATAAGTCGTCGGGCGAGGTGAGGGAGCCGTCGCGGAAGTGGGCCATGAACCCGGCCCCGTCGGGGGTCTGGCCGAGGTCGTTCAATTCGCGGATCACCTGCCGGTAGGCGGGGTCCTGGCCGCCGCCCGAGAGGATGTTGCCCTCGTTCACCCACATCTCCGCGTTCGGGTCGAGTTCCCGCATGGTCTTCAAGACCTGCGCGTAATACTCGGTGCCGTAGCGTTTGCCGAGGGTCTCCGGCCCCCAGCCGACGATGTGGTTGATCGCGTCCCACTCGCCGACCCTGCCGGCGATTTGGGGGACGAAGCCGCGGACGTATTTCAGCATCTCCGGGCCGTAGTTCTCGCCGACGTCGATCCCGCCGGTGTTCCACGGCTGGCTCGCGTCGATCGGCCCCCAGACGCCGTAGTGGCCGCGGGCCTCGATGTTCCGCTCGGCCAGCCAGTCGAGGGCGGCGAAGGTCCAGTCCCGGCGGAACCGGCCGCCGTCGTTGCCCTCGCCGGCGTTCCAGCCGCCGATCTTGAGGTCGTTTTCGAGTACGACCTTGTTGAAGTTCTCCTCCACCACCGAGCGGTATTTCAGCACGTCGTCCCACGTCAGGCCGACGTAGGAACCGTGATTTTGAGCGACCAACTGCTCGAACTGGTCGCGGGTCATCACGAGCAGGTCGGCGTCCGCGGCGGTCCCGAAGCCGAACTTGTGCCGCTTCAATTCGACGCGAACCGCGGCCCCGGGGACGGGGTCGCCCGCGGCGTCTTTCACCGTGACGGTGAGGTCGGCCTTGCGGAGCCGGTCGATCCGGTCGGCGGCGGCGGCCCGCCAGGGGGCGTCCGGGGCCATGCCGGGGTAACTGACGCGGGTGACCGGCAGCGTGTCGAGCGGGCGGTCCGGGCCGTAATTGAGGATGCGCAGGCCGCCGACTTCGACCGTCTGCGCCTTATCGCCCAGGTGCACCGAGAAGCTGTGCGTGCCGTCCGGCTGGGTCAGCGGGCTGCGGGCGGGCTGGAGGAATTGCCGCCACTGGTCGCCGGCGGCGGCGGCGTTCACGTCGAGGTCGACGAGTCCCGGCGTACTCCGCCGCCGTTCGACCTCCCCGCCGTTCTGCTGCAACCGGGCCGCCGCGGAGACCGGCCCGCCGCCGTCCGCGGCCCCGCGGACGAAAAAGCTGACGAGGACCGCGTCGCCCTCCTTAATTTCCCCGGTCGTCTTGACCCCTAATTGCACCCCGTACCGCGGGCTGGCGGGGCGGGTGTTGGTGATGCGAACGGCCCGCTCGAACGGCATCCCCTGGATGTCCACGACCTCGCGGGTCGCGTCCCCGTTCGCCCAGTTGGTGAACGCCGCGTCCACGAAGGCGTCCCCGGCCGGCAGCAGGCTCTCGCCGCCGGGCGGGGGCGATTGAAAGTCCTGCCCGGCGGCGGGGGCGGCGAGGGCGAGCAACAGGGCGGCGGGGCGGAGCATGGGGGGACGCTACGGGGGTTCCTCCCGCCGAACAACGGGCGTGACGTGGCAGCCCGAGGCGCGAGCCGAGGGATTCGCGTGGTGCGTGCCGCACGTCCCTCGGCTCGCGCCTCGGGCTGCCAACGCTCACCCGCCGGGGACCGTGACGCTCTCGCCGGTGCGGTCGGGCGTCAGGCCCAGCAGGAACGGGACGGCCCGGTCGGCGAAGTCGGCGGGGTCGGGGTAGTTCGCGGCGTCGTCGCCCCAGTTGCCGCGGGTCATGTCGGTCTCGACCACGCCGGGGGAGAACGGGACCGCGCAGAATAAGCCCGGGGCGGCCTTCTCGAGATCCTTCGCCAACGCCTTCGTCAGCCCCTCCACGCCGAACTTGGCGGCGTTGTAGGGGGCGACGCCGGCGTCCGCGTCCCGGCCCCAGCCGGAAGAGAGATTGATAATCGTGCGGCGCTTGCCGTCGGCCTTGGCCGCGTCGATCATGCGGGGCAGGAAGTGCCGGGCGAGGGCCGCGGCCCCGCCGGGGGAGACGGCGATGACGGCGTTGCAGCGGTCCGCCGGCACGTCCCACAGCGGGGCGGCCTGATTGATGAGCCCGGCGTTGTGGATCAGCAGGTCGGGGACGCCCACATCCCGGAAGATCGCGTCCGCCCATTTGTCGACGTCCGCCTCCCGCGTCACGTCCGCGCGGGCGAAGTTGTGCTTGCCTTTGAGGGACGAGCGCAATTCGTTCAGTTCGTCCTCCTTCCGCCCGCAGCCGCAGACGACGTGGCCGTCGGCGGCGAACTTCTCCGCCAGGGCCCGGCCGATGCCGCGGGTGCAGCCGGTGAGGACGACGATCTTTTTGGCGGGCATCTTGTGCGGGGACGGGCGGAGGAGAGGGCGGGAGCATCGTAACGCGGAGGCCCGGCCGGGCCTCCGCGTGACGGGAATGGCGTTACGATGCGTCTCTCCCCCGGAAAGAATCTCCCATGTCCCCCGCCGTCCTGCTGGCCCTCGCCGCGATGCCCGCCCCGCCCGCCGCCGATTCGCCCACCGCCAAGGGCCACACCGCCGCCACGCCGGCGCAGGTCGCCGCGTTCGTCGCCGCGGGGACGGCCACGCTGGTGGACGTGCGGGAGACGGACGAGTGGGAGGACGGCCACCTCGCCGCGGCGAACCTCGTCCCGCTGAGCGAACTGGCCGAGAAGTCCGGCGACCCCGCGTTCGCGGCCGACCTGGCGGAGCGGGTCCCGAAGGACAAACCCGTCTACACCCACTGCAAGAGCGGCGGGCGGTGCGTGCTGGCGGCGGACCCGCTGCGGAAACTCGGGTACGACGTGCGGCCGATGAAGGAGGGCTTCGCCGACCTCGCCGCCGCCGGCTACGAGCGGGCCGAGTAGGGCGGTCCGGGCGGCGTCAGAACCGGCAACCTCGCCGGCCCGCTGCACCCGGCGGGGCCGGAACGCCGACGCCCGCGGGCATGACCGCCGCGGCGTACCGCTTCGACCCCGCCCCCGCCGCCCCGGCGGTCCCCGACGCCCGCGCGCTGGCCGGTGCCCTGCGGGCGCTGCTGACGGACCCGGCCTTGCGATTGCCGAGGTTGCGGGAGGAGCGGGCGGCGGTGCGGTACGCGGCGGAAGCCTTCGCCCTCGCGTTGAAGACCGGCCGCCGGCCGGACCTCGCCGCCGCCCACGCCGTCGTGCGGGCCGTGACGGACGCCCGGGACCGGGCGGTCGCCGGCGCCGGCGACCTCGACCGGCTGCGGGCGGTGCGGACCGACCTCGCCGCCGCCGACCCCCACGCCGGCCCCCGCACGCTCGCCTTCGCCCGGGGGGTGCTGGCGGGGGTCCGCGACCTCGCCGCCGCCGGGCCGTTCACCCCGGACGATCTCCTTTCCTCACCGGTCGGGAACGAGCCGGCCGGGCGGGCGTTCGCCGCGGCGAAGCTGGCGGCGTGGGCGGGGGTGCAGTTCCGGGAGTTGGCGGGGGCGGCCGAACCGCTGGTCGTCGCCGCCCTCGCCCGCGATCTGCCGGGCGGGAATGAAGACGCGGAGCGCGACGCCGCCCTGCTGGCCCTCGCCGGGTTGCCGGCCGCCGCCGTGCGGGCCGCCCGGTGCCGCCGCGAACGCCCCGACGGCGGCGGGCCGCTGCGGGTGCCCGGCGAGGCCCTCACCGCCGGGGACCGGCTGGTGGCGTGGGCGGACCGCTTCGTCGATCTCGCCGCGACCTCCCCCTTCCCCGACGCCGCCGCGGCGACCTACGCGGCGGGGCGGCGGGGGGAGTTGTGCCTGCGGGTCGTCGCCGCGGGATTGGAGGCGCTGGGTCTCGACCGCGGCGATCAGGGGGCCGCGGACAGCGCCGGCGTCGCCCCGGTCGGGCTGGCCCTGACGGACCTCGGCCGCACCCGCCTGCGGCTCGATGCCGCTCACGCCCTGTCCGCCCCGAAGTACGCGCGGCCCCGGCCGGCGTGCGGGAACCCGTCGCCGCGGGGGTGACGCGGTGAACGACGGGGAAGAAGACGTTCCGCCGGACCCGCTCGGCCCCGGCACCTATTTCGCTCGGACCCGCCGGCCGGTGATGGCGCTGGCGTTCCTCGCCCCGCTGCTGGCGGCGTACGAGTTGGGGGCCGTCTGGCTGGCCGCGACGGACGCCGGGGAGGTCGCCGGCGGGGCGGACGGGCTCCTCCGCGGGCTGCTCGCCCCGCTGGGGCCGGAGGCGGGGCTGGCGTTGCCGCTGGTGGTCGCCGCGGTGCTGCTGGCGTGGAACTTCTACGGGCAGTTCCGCTGGTCGGTCGACGGCGAGACGCTGGCGGGGATGTTGGGGGAGAGTCTGCTGTTCGCCGCGCTGCTGCTCGGGGCGGCGGTCGGCGTGCGGGCCGCGCTGCCGGCCGGGGGCGAGACGGTCGCCGCGGCGGAGATCGCGTCCCGGACCGACCCCTCCCCCGCGGTGGTGCGGGCCGTCGGGGCCGTGGGCGCGGGGGTGTACGAAGAACTGCTGTTCCGCCTGTTCGCCCTGCCGCTGGCGTACGGCGGCTTCCGCCTGCTGCGGTGCGGCCCCCGCGGGGCGGCGCTGCTGGCGGTCGCGGCGACGAGTTTGCTGTTCGCGCTCTGTCACCACCTGGGGGCGAACGCGGAGGTCCCGCGGTGGGGACCGTTCGCGTTCCGCACCCTCGCCGGGACGGTGCTGGCGGGGCTGTTCTGGATCCGCGGCTTCGGCGTCGCCGCGGGGACGCACGCGAGCTTCAATTTATTCGCGGGCGTGCTGCTGGCGGAGTGACACGTATCACGCTCCTAAGCCGGAGCCATGGCTCCGGGTTAGGAGCGTGAACGAGGCCTCGCCTTAGAACCCGAACCCGAACGACACCCCGCGGTACCCCACGCTGCGATACCCGAACCCGCCCAGCCCGCCGTACCCCAAGCCGCCGTAGCCGAGGCCCGAACCGTACCCCAACCCGCCGTAGCCCAGGCTCGATCGGCCGTAGTACCCGGGAGCGCCGAACCCGCCGTAGTACGCCGAGGAGTACGGGCTGAACCCGTAGCCGAGGCCCCCGTAGCCCAGCCCGCCGAGGCCGACGGTGTTGTAATACGTCGGCGTCACCGGCCGATAATAGCTGGCGGCCGTGTAGGAGTACCCCGCCCCGTACGGGTTGCCGCCGTAGTACCCGGCCGTCACCGGCTGATACAGCGACGACCCGCCGTAGAACCCCGTCCCGTACCCGTACGGCCGATAATAGCTGCCGTATCCCGCCGAGTACGGCGTGTACGCCCCGTACCCGCCGCCGTAATAACTGCCGTAGCCGCCGCCGTACCCGAACCCGCCGGCGGAGGCGGCCGGGGCGGCGAAGGCGAGGGCCGACGCGACGACCGCGGCGGCGAGGACGGAACGGGCGGCGGCGATCATCGAACGATCTCGGGGCGAAACGCGGGTGCGGGATGAGTCGTCATCGTGAGGCGGCGGCGGGGGCGGCGTCAATCACCGGGTTTTCCCGGCGCCGGCAAACCAGCCGCGAGCGCGAGCGAGTGCAGTGCGGCCGACTTCACCGCGGCGAGTGACTACCATGTACCGACGCACTTCGCTCGCTCGCGCTCGCGGCTGGTTCACGAACCATCACGGCAACTCGAACAGCGATTGCGTTCGCACCACGGCCCCGGCCTCGGCGAAGGTGTGTTGGGCGTGGACCAGCAGCGAATCGGCCCCGGCGTCCACGCGGATCACCGCCACCGAGTCCCCCGCCAGCCGCCCGGCGGAGGGGAACGCCGCCGCCACCAGGCCCGCCCGCGCGGTGCGGCCGGGTTCGTCGAAGACGGCGTCCGGCGCGTGCGGCGCCCCGTCCGCGGCCCGCAGCGTGGCGGCGGCGTCGGCCAATAACTCCTCCGTGATATGGGCGAAGACGTCCGGCCCCGGCGTCTCCGCCTGGTGGCCGGCCTGGTACGTCACCGCGGGGCCGGTCTCGTCCCGCTCGAACCGCACGTCCTCCAGCCGCGCCCCGATCAGCCGCCGGCCGAACTTCCGGCCGCGGGTGGGCAGTTCGTGGTCGCGCGGGGCGAGGACCTCCGTGAGCGTCCGCCCGCCGCTGCAAAACTGCACGACGTGGCCGGCGTCGCAGAGGGTGAACGTCGCCGCGTAGTCGTCCCGCGTCACCCGCGCGACCGCGCGGGCGGCGAACAGTTCGGGGTGCAGCGGCCGGTCGAACAGCCGGAACGCGAACTCGGCGGCGGCGGGGCGGGACACGGCGGCGGGGTTCTGTGTGAACCCGGGGCGCGAGCTCCGGGAGTACGTCGTCAGCCCCGAACCCTACGCACCGCCCCCCGCGACGCGAACCGCCACCCTCACCCGAACGGCAGCGTCGCCCCCGGGGCCGCCTCCAGCGCGAGCAGCCGTTTTTTCAACTCGACGCCGGTGGGGGCGCTGAAGCCCCCCAGCCGCCCGCCGGCCCCCACGACCCGATGACACGGCACCAGCAGCGGCACGCGGTTGCCGGCCATCACCCCGCCCACCGCCCGCGCCGCGTTGGGCGAACCCGCCCGGCCGGCGAGTTCCGCGTACGAGACCGTCTCCCCCCGCCCCACCCGCCGCAATTCCGCGACGACCCGCTTGGCGAACCGCGTGCCCGGTTCCGGCACGGCGAACGCCGTCAGGTCCACCGGCTCCCCCGCGGCGAACCGCACCACCGCGTCGGCGAGCGCCGGGTGCCAGTCCTCTTCGGCCTGCCCCGCCGCGACCGTCGCGGCGGACTTCGCGGTGGGGTGACCGATCGTCACGGCCTCGCACAAGGCCCCGCGGCCGCGGACGCCCACCCAGCCCAACGCGGTCTCGAAGACGTGGTACGGCATCGGGGCGCTGCGATCGGCGGGGGGAACCGGGGGGGCGGGCAGTCTACCGCGGGCCGCCGTATGCTCCCGGGTCCGCCGCTCCGCCGCCGCCGTTCGTCTCACAGTCCCCCGCCCCGCTTTCCCGATGGACGTCTTCTCCACGCTCGCCGACGACTTTTATATTAACTGCCACCTCAACACGGAGATGCGGCTGCCCGAGGGCCGGGAGACGACCTTGCAGTTCTTCGAGCGAATTCGCAAGAAGTACGACACGATGCGGAACTTCTACACCCGCGACAACGGCGACTTCGTGCTGGAGGAAGACAAGGACCGCGGCCACCAGCGCTGGATCAGCCTGGAGCCGCGGCGGGTGTGCAGCGGGTATATCAACCCGCCGGACGCCGACGACGCCTTCGAGCAGCACGCGCTGGTGTTGCAGCAGGTCCCGTACATGCTGAGCATCTCCCCGCTGGACTGCGAGGCGCTCGATTACATGCTCGGCTTCGACTTCACCTACCGCGGCAACCACGACGAACTGGTCGCCGAGGCGTTGGGCGTCTCCCCCGCGGCGGAGGGGCTGTCGGACATGGACGGTTGCGCGGTCATCAATTACGAACCCGGCATCACCGTCGCGCTCGACGAGGAGTGCCGGTTGCAGGCCCGCCTGGTGGTCGAGACCCGCACCAGCGCCTACCAGGTGCGGAAGAACGAGTTCCCCGAAGACCAGATCAGCGTCTACTTCACGGTCCGCCAGTACGGCAGCCTGGACGCGGGCGTGGCCTTCGAGGAGCGGCTGGTCACGCTGCGGGAGCACTGCGAGCGGCTGATGGAGGAGCACGTCACCGAGAACGTCCTGCGGCCCCTGTCCCACGCGATCGCCGCGAAGTAGGGTGTGCGCCTGTTTCCCCCCGCCCACCCGCCCGCGGCCGGCCCGATGAAGTCCGACAACTTCGCCATCGCCCTGAAGAAGTTCGGGACCCGCGCGCGGTTCCGGCCATTCACCGTCGAGCTGAACAGCGGCGGGCGGGTGGAGATCCGGCACCCTGAAGCCCTCGCCCTCGTCGGCGACTTCGCGGTGCATGTCGGTCCGAATAAAGAGGTGACGTTTCTGGACCACGAGAACGTCTCCCGCGTCTACGAACTCGCCGGAACTGCCGGGTCCCGGCGAGGGACCGGATCGTGTAGACGCGCCCGCCGCCGCGGCCTGACCGGCTGCCCGCCCGCCCCCGCCCGGCCCGCACAGGAGACGCCCGATGCCCTCGCCGTTCCCCGGGATGGACCCGTACCTCGAGGGGGCGTTATGGCCGGACGCGCATCAAGCGTTGGCGGGGGAGATCCGCCGTCAGCTCAACCCGAAGCTCGGCTCGAAGTACGCGGCCCGTTTAGCGGTGCGAATCGAGGTGGAACGCCGCGGCGGCCCGGACGGCGACGACTTCGGCGACGCCGACCGGGTTTGGGCGGATGTCGACGTCCGGACGACCGCCCCCGGTTGGGAGGCCGGGCCCGAGGCGACGACGGCAACGGTGACGCCCAAAACGATGACCGTGCCGCTGGTCGCCGCGGTCCACTGGAAGCTGGTGACGGTCGAAGTGCGGCACGTCGAGCGAAACTCGGTCGTCGCCGCGGTCGAGGTCCTGTCGCCGGTCAATAAGCGCCGCCCGGGACTGCGGGGATATCGCCGCAAGCGGCGGCGATACTGGGAGCAGGGCGTGCATTTGGTGGAGATCGATCTGCTCCGTCGCGGCGTCCGCCCGTTCCCCGGCCTCGAACCGCACTCGCACCCGTACTTCCTGCAACTCGCCGAAGCGGGACGGCCCGAAGTCGACTTCTGGGCGGTCGGACTCCGAGACCCATTGCCGACCCTGCCCGTCCCGCTACTGCCGGGCGACGAGCCGGTCTCGCTGGACCTGGCGGAGGCCTTCGCGGCGACGTACGAAGCCGGGGCCTACGATCGCTCGATCGACTACGCCGCCGACCCGCCCCCGCCGGCGCTCTCCGCCGACGACGCCGCGTTCGTCGCGGAGACCCTCGCCCCCCTCCGCACCAATTCCGCCAAACCCGACGGCCGACGCGGTGACTGACTTCGCGGTGAACGAATACGGCGGCGACGTGCCGCCCCGCCCGTCCCGCCGCCGGCGGTGGCGGAGTCGGCTGCGCCGGGTGCTGGGGTGGTTGGCGGGGGCGTACCTGCTGGCGGCGTTCACGGCCACGCACGTCGACCTGCCGCCGTCCGCCGCCGGGGGAGTGCCGCACGCGGACAAGCTCGTCCACGCCGCCATCTTCTTCGGCCTGGCGATCCTGACGGCCGGGTGGCGGGTGACGCGGTTCGACTCCCCGGTGAAGGCCCGCTGGGTCGCCCTCGGCCTCTGCCTGCTGTACGCCGCCGGGGACGAACTGACCCAGCTGCTGACCGCCACCCGCCAGGCCGACCCGTGGGACTTCGCCGCGGACACCGTCGGCACGCTGCTGGGCCTCGCGGCGTTCGGCCCGCTGCTGCGGTGGTACAAGCGGCACGCGTAATGGCAGCCCGAGGCGGGAGCCGAGGGGACCGCGGGGTGCGTGCCGCACGTCCCTCGGCTGGCGCCTCGGGCTGCCGGGTCAACGGGTGCCGACCGGCACCAACTCCTCTTCTTCGGCCAAGCTGCCGCCGAACAGGTCCGCCAGCGGGTCGGCGTCGCCGATGAACACGTCCGGCCGGCGCTCGCGGTGGGTCGCGGCGTCGTCGCCGGCGCCGCGTTTGTCCGGCCAGATGCGGAAGCCCCCGCCGTCGCGGCCGCACGACAGTTCCCACGTCCCCCACAGGCTGCCGTGCTCCGCGAAGCCGCGGTACCGCACGGCGTGGGAGGGGTAGCGTTTCGTCCACTCCGCGCTGCCGCGGGCCGTGTCGTACCGGCCCGACAGCGTGAACCGCCCCGCCGGGTCCCGGCCGCCGCCGGAGAGCCGGCCGGCGGAAAAGCGCATCTCCTGGCTGGTGGGGCGGTCGCCGCGCTGCTGGTAGAAGCCGCCCCAGGTGGTGCTGGGGAAGCGGTCGTCCCGCTCGGCGGCGGCGGGGTTTTCGGGGGGATCGGCGGACACGGGGGGAGCCTCGGGGAGCGCGGGTCGCGGGGGGTCTTCGCCGGCCGTCGGGGAATCTTAGCCGGGTTCCCGAACGCCGCCGGGCCCGCGCGGTGGGAGCGGCGCCCGCCGCCGCGTACGCTGGGCGATTCCCCGGCCGCCCGGCCGCCGTCCCCCCCCGTCACCGCCGCACCCGCCGGCCCGCCCGCATGGCGACCAAATCGGCCCTCAGCACCTTCAAGCCCGGCGGGAACGCCTTCCGGGCCTTTTCCACCGCCGCGATGCGCGGCATCAAGGCGACGGACGCCCTCGGCATCCCGGCCGGGCTGATGCCCTCCAAAAAGCTGAAGGGCATCCGCAAGTACTGGAACCGGGAGATGATGGACCGCTACATCTCCTCCGGCGGCACGGAGCTGCCCCACGACGAGATGTGCCAGCTGAAGGTCCCGGACCCGCTGGTCCCGAAAGTCGACGACGTCGCTCCCGAAAATAAGTTGGGCAAGGAGGACCTCGAATACTTCTACGCGAACGGCTACCTCAAGCCGTTCAAGGTGTTCAGCAAGGAAGAGATCACCGACTTCGGGAAGCGCCTGCTCGAACGCTGCGACCGCGGCAGCGAGGTCTACCCCGGCGGCGACCCGCACCGCGACCGGCACCTCGAAATGCCGGACATGATGCGGCTCATCGCCCACCCCGCCATCACCGACCGCTGCGCCCAGCTGCTCGGCCCGAACCTCCTCACCTGGCGGAGCCAGCTGTTCCACAAACCGCCGGGCAAAGGCCCGGTCGGCTGGCACCAGGCGACGACGTACATGTTCGAGGAGGAGTTCGGCGAGCCGTCCGTCTTCCCCCCGGACCTGTCCAAATTGTTCATGCTGACCGTTTGGATCCCCGCCGACCCCAGCACCCGCGAGAACGGGTGCATGAAGATCGACACGAGCTCCACCACGGAGCGCACCCGCTGGATGAAGCTCGGCGGCGACGTGGGCTTCCACGCCGTCAACTACGGGCCCTGCTACGACGTGAAGGAGGAGGACGTCCACTACATCCCGATGGAGCCGGGCGAGGTGCTGATCTTCACGGAGCGGGCCATCCACGGCAGCGACAAGAACGTCTCGAACGGCAACCGGATGGCCTTCAACTTCCGCGTCGTGCCGACGGACGTGCAGGTCTACTACCCCGGCAAGAAGGTGCATCACGCCTCGCAGATGAACATGACGTACGACCTGAAGAACTGGCGGCCCGTCGTGATCCGCGGCGAAGATAAGGTGAAGGTCAACGAGTCCGTCCCCTGGACCGACTACGCCGGCGGCGACCCCACGCCGGGGAAGATCAGCGACGTGAAGCCGGCCCCCGCGGAGCCGGTCGCGGTTTGACCCGGCGTGAGCCCGACGCGCGAGCGAGGCGGGCGACCCGCGGCGTCCGGGCGACGCGGCGAGCCGGGTGCGCGTCGCCCGCCTCGCACGCGCTTCGGGATCACGGGGGACCTGTGCGCGATGGATGATCCCATCCCCCTCACCGCGATCGAGCGGTTCTGGCTGGACGACGACCGGCCGAGCCACCCGCTGGTCGGCGTCCACGAACTCCGCGTGCGGGGGGAGGCGACGACCGGGGAGCTTCAAGCCGCCCTCGAAGCGGCCCGGCTGCGGCACCCGCTGCTGTGCCGGGTCGTCGACCCGAACCGAAACGTCCCCGCGTGGGTCGCGCCGCCTCACGGCGACGGCGAAGCGGTGCGGGTCGACCGCGCCCCCGCCGGCACGCCCCGCACGCACCCGAACGGGCCGTGGCTGGACGCGACGCGCGAGGCCGGGCCGCGCGTCTGGGTGCGGGACGAGGGGGACGGCGACGGGTTCACGCTGACCGTCGCCATCCACCACTGCGCGGCGGACGCGATGGGCGGATTGGCGTACCTCTTCGACGCGTTCGCCCACCTCGCCGCCGCCCGCGGGGGGCCGCCGGTCGGGCCGCCGCCGGACGCCGCCCGGTTCGCCGCCCGCGGGGACCTGTACGACCGCCGCGGCCTGCTGCCGGGCCTGCCGCGGGGCCGGGCGGGGCTGCTGGGGCACCTCGCGGTGGGGATGAACCGGCTCCGCAAGAAACCTTCCCGCCCGCTGGCGGCTGGCGAGGGCGCGACCTGCGACGAACGCCCGAACGTCGACGCCCTCGCCCCGCCGCTGGGGCACACGTTCACCGCCGAAGAGACCGCCGCCCTCCGGGCCGCCGCCAAACGCCGGGGGGTGACGCTGAACGACCTCCTGCTCCGCGACCTGTTCCTCGCGTGCCGCCCCCGCACCGACCCGCCGACCCGCGGGGCGGACCGGCCGGTTAAAGGGGGCGGCGGCGAATCCGGGTTCCTGCGGATCACCGTGCCGGTGAACCTCCGCGGCCCCGCCGACCTGCCCGGCCCGCACGGCGGGGGCCTCGGGGCGGCGAACCGGATCGGCCTCGCCCCGGTCACCCGCCCGCCGGCCGACTGCGACGACCCGGAAGCCCTGCTCGCCTCCGTCCACGAGGAGATGGCCTGGGTCCGCCGGGTCGAGCGGGGCCGGCGGTACCTCGAAGCGGTCGCCCTGCTGCACCGCGTGTACGGCAAGACGCCGCCGCGGATCATGGGCGAGGGGTGCTTCGCCACGGCGGTCCTCTCGAACCTCGGCGACCTGTCGCGCGTGATCCCGCCGGCCCTGCGGGACGACGCCGGGCGACTGCACGTCCCCGCCGGCGACGGCCGAAGCGGGCTGACCGTCCTCTCCCACCGCACCGCCCCGCCGGTGCGGCCGCTCACGCGGGCCACGGTGCTCGCGAGCACCTACGCGGGCCGGCTCACGCTGCACCTCGGCCGCGACCCGCACTCCTTCGGGCACGACGCCGCCGCCGCGTTGCTGGCGGACCACGCCGGCCGGGTCCGCGCGTCGGCCGCGGCGAACGGGTAGACGCTGCCGGGGATGTCCCGGTTCGGAATCCCGGCAGTCCCCGCGGGTCGGGTCGGCGGCCGGCGACGGGACGAACCCGTCCGCGGCCCGGGAGGCCGGACCGCCGGATCGACCGGAACCGCGGCGGACCGCGTGAATGCCGCACCCTGCGCGGGCCGATGGGCGTGGGACCGCATTCGCGCCGGCCGGTCGCTCGATCTCACGGAGTCCTCGTTCATGTTCGTCCCCCCGCCCAATCTCCCGCCGGCCTTCTCCGCGGCCTCCCGGGCGGTCCCCGCGCCCGTCTTCCTGCTGGACGACGACCCGGAGGCCCGCGCCCTGCTCGGCCACCACCTGCGGCGGGCGGGGTACGACGTGGTCGAGTTCGAGGGGCCCGCGGAGTACCTCAAGGCCGTCGGCCCCGCGGACCCCGGCGTGCTGGTGCTGGACCTGCGGCTGGGCGAGGGCGTGGGCGTGGACGGCACGGACGTGCTCGCCATGCTGCGCGACCGCGGCGAGAACCGGCCGACGGTGATGATCTCCGGCGAGGCGGAGGTCCCCGCGGTCGTGAAGGCCGTCCGCGGCGGGGCCGTGGACTTCCTCACCAAGCCGGTCGACCCGGAGCAGCTGGTCCGCCGCGTCGCGGATTGCCAGCGGCTGGACGAGGCCCGCCGGGCCGCCGCCGCGGTGGAGGGCGAGGTCCGCCGCCGGCTCGCCAAGCTGACCCCCCGCGAGACCGAGATCATGCCGATGCTCGTCGCCGGCCGGGCCGTGAAGCAGATCGCCGCGGAGCTGGGCATCTCCCCGAAGACCGCGGACGTCCACCGCGGCCGCATCCTGCAGAAGATGGACTGCGACGGCGTCGTGGAGCTCGTCCACGCCGTCCGCGGCGTCGAGCCGGCCGCCGTCGCCGCGTGAGCCGCGGGACGTGGCGGAACCGCCACATGCCGTTGACGAACCGCCACGCGGCGGGGCCGGGGCCGCCCCGGACCCGCCGTGTTTCATAGGGCGCAGCGGGTTCGCGCCGCGGCGGCACGCCGCGGGTAGGGTGGTGGGGGCATGACGAGTCCCCCACCCCCGCCGCCCCTCGCCGTTCCGCGCCCTCGCCCGCTGGCTGGCGACGGGGTCGACCCGCCCCGCCCCGGCCGAGCCGGGCGGCGGTGCGGGAGCGGCAGTTCGATGATTATGTGCGAGCGAACCGCGGCCCCGCGCGGGCGGCGTGAGGGCGGCGGCGGGACGTTCCGCTTCGGCCGCGAACGGTTGAGGGAAAGCCCCGGCGGGGCGGTCGTCCGAGCGGCGTTTCCCGCCGGGCGGAAAGTCGGCGGTTCGCGCCGCAAGCGCCGCCGCACGGGCGGCGATGGGGGCGTAGGTTCCCGGGCGACCGGTCCGCGCCCGCGGACGGGCCGCGCCCGCCCTCCGCCCCGCCCGGCCCGCCATGCCCGCCCCGCGCCCCGCCGCCGCCCCGCACGCCGACGCCGCCGACCTCCGCGGTCTCGTCGGCCCGAACGCCGTGCGGCTGGACCGCCGGCGGCTGCTGGAGGCGGCGTGGGCGGGGTGCTGGCCGGCGGCGTTCCTCTCCGCGAAGCCCCTCTCCATGCGCGAACGGGCGGTCCTCGCCGGCGACGCCGAACCGCCCGCCGTGACGACCGAAGAACCCGCCGCGACCGCGGCCGAAGCCCCCGCGTCCCATGCCCTCGGGGTCTCGCTGGCGGGCGCGGAGTTCGGCGTGGAAGACCCGACTTTCAGCGCCGCGAACCCCGGCACGCCGGGGGAGACGTACCTCTACCCCACCCCCGGTGCCGTGGGCGATCTCGCCGCCGCGGGGGTCCGGCTGGTGCGATTCCCGGTGCGTTGGGAGCGCCTCCAGCCCGTCCCCGGCGGCGCGTTGCACGCCGGCGAACTGGCCCGCCTGCGGCTCGCCCTGGACCGCCTCGCCGCCGCGAACCGGGCGGTCATCGTGGACCTGCACAATTACGCGAGATTCGTTCTTCCCGGGCCGAACGAGGTCCTGATCGACCAGGTGGTGACCGGCGAGAACGGCCGGCGGGACGTGCCCGTCTCCCGGCACCACCTGGCGGAGTTCTGGGCGAAACTGGCCGCCGCGCTCGCCGGGCGGGCGGAGGTCGTCGGCTGGGGCGTGATGAACGAACCCCACGACCTCGCCCCCGCCGGCGTGCGGTTCGAGACCGGCCCGGCGTGCGACTGGCGGGCGATCGGCCGGCTGGCGGTGGCGGCGATCCGCGAGATCGACCCGGACACCGAGATTTACGTCGCCGGGGCCGATTGGAGCAGCAGCGAACGCTGGGTCGCCGCCAACGGGGCCGAACCCTGGGTCGACGACCCGAAGATCATTTACGAGGCCCACTGCTACTTCGACGCGGACGGCAGCGGCAAATATCACGCGTCCTTCGCCGAGGAGCGCGGCCGCGACCCGCGGATCTTCGCCCGCGGCGCCCGTCGCGTCGCCCCGTTCCTGGACTGGTGCGCGAAGGCCGGCGTCCGCGGGTTCCTGGGCGAATTCGGCGTGCCCGCGACCGGCCGGGGCGCCGACGGCTGGCTCCGCGTGCTGCGGCCGTTTCTGCGGGAGTTGGAACTCGCGAAGGCCCCCGGCTGCCTCTGGGCGGCCGGCGAATGGTGGGGCGGGTACCCGCTGAACCACCACCCGGCCGGCGGGGTCGCCGGTCCGGTGTTGGGCGAAGTTTCGAGAGTCGACGCGCGGCTCGCCCGCGCGGCCGGACGGACGTAATTCCGCGCCGCGTTTCGTTCGTCCGTCCGCACCCACAAGCCCCCCGGCGCCGTGTCCGCCCCCGCCCCGCCGCGTCAGTCCCACCCGCGTAAGTCCCAGACGGTCCGCCGCTGCGCGATGGTCGCCGCGCTCGTCGCCTCGGTCGTCTACCTCGTCTATCGCGGCCTGTTCACGCTGAACGTGGACGGCTGGTTCGCCGGCACGTTCAGCGTCACGCTGTACCTCGCGGAGGTCTACGGGTGCAGCCTGATGGCCCTGTATTTCTTCCAGATCTGGGACCTGCACGACCCCGACCCGGTCCCCGCGCTGCCGGGCCGGACGGTGGACATTTACATCCCGACCTACAACGAGGACCCGGACCTGCTCCGCGGCACGATCACCGCGGCCCTGGCCGTCAGCTACCCGCACCGCACCTACTGCCTGGACGACGGCGACCGGCCGGAGGTGCGGGAACTGTGCGAGGAACTCGGCTGCGACTACGTCCGCCGGGACGACAACCTGCACGCCAAGGCGGGCAACATCAACCACGCGATGGAGCTGACGGACGGGGAGTTCGTCATCATCCTGGACGCCGACCACGTCGCCGAGGCGCACTTTATCGACCGCGTGCTCGGGCACTTCGCGGACGACGACCTCGCGTTCGTCCAGACCCCCCACGCCTTTTATAATTACGACAACTTCCAGGGCGTCCTGAACTACCGGAAGGGCGTGTATTGGGAGGAGGGGCAGCTGTTCTACAACTGCACCCAGCCCGGCAAGAACAAGTGGAACGCGGTCAGTTTCTGCGGGTCCGCGGCGATGTTCCGCCGGTCGGCCCTCGAAACCGTGGGTTTGATCGCCACGGAGAGCATCACCGAGGACCTGCACACCGGCCTCCGGCTGCACAGCAAGGGCTGGAAGAGCCTGTTCGTGAACGAGCGCCTGATCTCCGGCCAGGCGGCCCCGGACATCACCACGTTTCATTCGCAGCGGCTGCGGTGGGGGGAGGGGAACCTCGGCGTGATGTTCTTCGATAACCCCGCCACGATGCCCGGCCTCACGCTGGCGCAGCGGCTCTGTTATCTCGGGTCGATGCTCTGCTGGACCACGGGGGTCCAGAAATTGATCCTGTACGTCGCGCCCATTTTGATGCTCGCGACCGGCGTGGCCCCGGTGGCCAGCCTCTCGACCGAACTGGTCGCCGTCACGCTCGCCTATCTGGCGTGCGTGTGGGGCGGCGTGAAGCTCGCCAGCGGCGGGTACGGCATGCTGATCGCCATCGAGATGACGGCGATGGCCTGCTTCTGGACGCAGGTGAAAAGCTGCTGGCGGGCCACCTTCGGCCGGGCGGCGGCGAAGTTCGTCGTCACCAGCAAGCGCGGCCGGCAGACCGACAGCACCCTCCGCGAACTCAAACCCCAACTGCTGCTGGTCGCCGCCGGCGCCGCGGCGGTCGCGTGGGCGGGCGGGAAAATTATCTGCGGGGTCTCCGGCGACGTGACCGGGTTCGCGATCGGGGCGGCGCTGATCGGCGTGCAGAGCCTGTTCGCGCTGGAAGTGGTTCGCCGCGCGCTCAAATCCGGCGATAAGCGGTTCAGCTGGCGGCACCCGGTCGCCGCGCACGTCGCCTGGGCGGTGGACTGCGGGGGCGAGGTGCTCACCGGCGTCGGCGTGACGCGCGACCTGAACGAGCGGGGCGTCGCGTTCCTCGCCTTCGACGACCTGCCGGACGCCGTCCCCGCCCCCGAGAAGGGCCAACGCCCCGCCGCCCAGCCGGGCACGCCGGTGGCCCTGAAGATCACCGCCGCCGGGCGGACGATCGAGGCCCTGGGGACGATCCGCAACGTGGCGGGGCTGGCGGACAGCCGCGGCACGAAGGGCCGGGCGCGGGCCGTGCGGTACGGCGTGCGGTTCGAGGACGAGAGCCTCTCCACCGCCTCCCTGAACGCGATCTGGGACGTCGCCGCCAAGTACGGCGTGGCCCGGCAGTACGAGCGGTTCCGCACCGGCCGCGGGTTCGCCGGCGGGCTCTGCCTGCCGCCCGCCGGGGAGGAGGCGGTCGTCAACGTCCCCTGCGAACTGCGGTTCCTGCCGCCGGTCGAGGGAGAAGACGGGTTGGCGAAAATCGGTCGCGACCCCGCCCGCCACACCGCCGCCGGCGGCGAGGCCCTGCCCGGCGGTCTGACGGCCGAGCGCGGCGTGACGGAAACCCTCGGCCCCGAAACCTTCGGCGTGCTGCTCACCACGCCCCGCCCGAAGGGGACGTACGCCGAGGTCGCGATGGCGACCCCCGGCGGGCGGGTGCAGACGTGGGCGGCGGTCGCCACCGTTTCCCCCGTGCAGGTCGGCGGGCGGACCCTGTTCGCCCACCGCTTCGAGTTCAAGCGGTTCGCCGACCAGGGCCGCGGGATCGTCCGCGGCGTGGTCCACCGCCGCGAGACGAAGGAACTGCGGGACGCCGTCAAACTCGTGCCGGAGAAGATCCGCCCGCCGGTGTTGCGCCCCCTGGCGGCGGCGGGCGGGGCCGCGGTGCTGGCCGCGAGCCTGCTGCTGGGCGCGGGGCTGTTCACGTTCCGCGACGACTACCTCATGACCCGCGTCGCCGCCGCCGGCGAGGCGGACGCGGAGGACCTCGTCCGCCTCTCGGACCTTTCCGCACAGATGCGGGCCGAGGGCGCGTTCGACGAGGCCCGCCTGCTGCGGCTCCGCGGGGCGTTCACCGCCCTGAACCGGCCCGCGGAGGTCGCGGGGCTGAACGAACTGCTGGTGACGCACTCCCCGGAGACCCCCGACGGCCGGTTCCGCAAGGCCGAGAGCCTGATGGCCCTCGGCCGGCACCGGGAGGCCGCCCCGATCTTCGCGGCCCTGCTGAACGATTTGTCCGTGTTCCCGCTGGACTGGACCCGGCAGGAGTGCGCGGTCGCCGGCGGGCGGTGCGCGGCGAACCTGGGCGACTACGACCTCGCCGCCGCCCGGTTCGAGCGGTACGTCGAGATCGGCGGGGCGATCGACCCCGTCCGCACCGAGTGGGCCGGCCTGCTGGCCCGCACCGGCGACACCGACAAGGCCGTGCGGGTCCTCACCGGCGACCGCACGCGGCTGCGCGACATGCCGCTGGACCGCCGCCGGCTGCTCGCCCCGCTGCACCTGGCCGCCGGCGACACCGCCGCCGCCGCGGACGCCTACCGCTCGATCCTGGCGGACGAGCCGGCCGACGCCGAGGCCGCGCTCGGCCTGGCCCGCGTGGCCCTGGACGCGGGTGAAGCCGGCGCCACCGAGGCGTTCCGCGTGTTCCTCGCCGAGCACCCCGGCGACCCCGCCGCGCGTTTGGGATTGGCCCGCAGCCTGACCGCCGACGGGAACCCCGCCGCCGCCGAGGCCGCCTTGCGCGAACTGCTGCTGGAGGACCCGGACCACCCGGAGGTCTGGCCGACGTACCTCTCCCTCGTCACCGCCCCCGCCCACTCCACCGCCGCCGCCGCGGACGGCGGGGCGGGCGGGAACGGCGTGACGGTCGGGCCGTCTCAACGCGCCGTCGTCGCCGCGATCGCCGCCCGCGCGGTCGACGCGGACGACGCGCGGGCCGACGGCCCGCTGCTGCTGCAACTGGTCGCCGCGGTCCGGGCGGTCGGCGCCGGCCGGCTGCTGGACCCGGTGCGCGAGCGGTTCGCCGAACTCCCCGCGGGCACCGCCGTCGCCAAGCTGCGGCGGGCGGAGGTGCTGGCGGACCTCGGCCGCCACGCCGACGCCGCCGCCGCGCTGGACGCGCTGATGGACGACCTCACGGCGAACCCCGGCGCCCTGCCGGACCCCGCCGACCGGCTCGCCGCCCGCCTCGCCGCGGCCCGGTCCGCCGCCCGGTCCGAACGCTGGACCGTGGCCCACGAGCGGTACGAAACCGCCCTCGCCGGCGGCGCCGCGGCGTCCGCGTTGCGGGCCGAGCGGGCCGGCGTGCTGGCGAACCTCGACCGCCCGGACGAGGCCCTCGCCGTCCTCACCGCGAACCTCCCCCCCGCCGACTTCGCAGGCGATGAGGAACAGACCGCCGGCGGCGAACGCGGCGAAGAGACCGGCGACTTCGCGCCGCCGCTGTCGCTGGACGAGCGGGTGCAACTCGCCGGCCTGCGGGCCGCCGCGGGGGACGCGGTCGCCGCCGCCGACGGCCTCGCCGCCGTCGTCGCGGACCACCCCGGCCACCGCCCCGCGGTGCTGCTGCTGGCGGACCTGTCGGCGAACCTGGACCGACACGCGGACGCCGCCCGGCTCTACGCCGAAGCGGTCGCCCTCGACCCCGCCGCGGACGCCGCCGCCGGCGACCGGGCCGCGATCGCCCGCGGCCGGGCGCTGCTGGCGCTGGGCCGCGCGGCCGACGCCGAGGCCGCCTTCGCCGCCCTGCTGGCGCAGAACGCGGACCGGCCGGGGCTGTGGGACGCGTACCTGTCGTCCCTCGCCGCGCTGCAAGACGACGCCGTCGCCGCCGGGGAGGAACTGCGGATGACCGCCGAACGCCGGGCCGCGGTCGCCGCGATCCTCGCCCGCCGGGAGGCCCGCGCGGGCGACCGGGACTTCCTCCTGCAACTGATCGCCGCCGCCGGTCTCGCCGGGCTGGAGGGCGGCCGAACGGCGGTGCGGGAGGAGTTCGTCGCCCTCGCCGCCGAGTCGCCGGTCGACCGCCTGCGGCGGGCGGAGGTCTTGACCGATCTCGGCCGCCACGCGGACGCCGCCGGCGATCTGGACGCCCTGACGCTCGCCGTCGCCGCCGACCCCGCCGCGCTGCCGGATCAATCCGACCGGGCCGCGCTGCGGGTCGCCGCCGCCCGGTCGTCGGCCCGCCGCGGGCGGTGGGAAGAGGCCGCCGCGCGGTTCGCCGCCGCCGTCGCCGCCGGGGATGACCCCGCGGCTCTGCGGAGCGAATACGCCGGGGTCCTCGCCGAACTGGATCGGTTCGACGCCGCCCTCGCCGCCCTCGCGGCGGCCCCGGGCGTCCCGCTGAGCCGGACCGAACGCGCGCAGAAGGGCGGTCTGCTGGCCGCGGCGGGGGACCTCGACGCCGCCGCGGAGTTGCTCGCCGGGCTGCTGGCCGAGGACGCGGAGGACCGGGCCGTCGTGCGGCTCGCCGCGGACGTGAACGCCGCCCGCGGGTCGCACCGGCTCGCCGCGGACCTCTACGAGCGGGCCGCCGCCCTGGACCCCGCCGCCGACGCGGCCGACGGCGACGCCGCCCGCGTCGCCGCCGCCGGCCAGCGGCTCGCCACCGGCGAACCGGCCGCCGCGGAGCGGTCTCTGCGTGGGCTGATCGCCGCGAACCTCGCCGACGGCGGCGACGGCCGCCCGGCGTTGTGGGACCGACTCCTGGACGCCGCCGCGGCCCTCGCGGACGACGGCTTCGTGCGTCCCAGCGACGCGCTCGCCGCGGCGGAGCAGGACGGGGTTCTCACCGCGATCCACGCCGGCCGGGCGGCGCGGGCGGGGGACGGGGCGTTCCTGCTCCGCCTCGCCGCCGCCGCCCGGCCGCTGGCGGACGCCGGCGCCGCGGGGTGGGCGGACCGGCTGCGGGCCGTCCGCACGGAGTTCGTCGCCCTGCCCCCCGGCACGCCCGCGGACCGCTTGCGGCGGGCCGAGGCGTTGACCGACCTCGGCCGCCACGCCGAGGCCGCGGACGCGCTCGACCGGCTCGTCGCGAACATCGCCGGCGACGCCCGCGTCCTGCCGGAACCGGCGGACCGGCGGGCGCTGTTCGCCGCCGCCGCCCGGTCCGCGGCGACGCGGGAGCGGTGGGACGCCGCCGCGACGCGGTTCGCCGCCGCGCTCGACGCCGGCACGCCCGTCGCCGACGTGCGGGGCGATTGAAACCGCCGCGATAACCACGGGAAGCCCGCCTGCGCGGGCTCCGGAACGGCCGGCAACGGTGCGGAACCCCAGTCGGCGAAGGCCGACTTCCCGTCCCTGTTGCAGTGACTTCAGTCGCCCGCCGCGCGGGCGCCGAAGTTCAAAGGGCCGGCATCCCACATGGATGCCGGCCCTCGTCACCTTACCTTGTCAGCCCGTCATCCCCGGGCAGCCTGGATGATCGCTTCCTGGTTCTCGATATACTGCCGGGCGGCGCCGGCCACCGTGGAAGCCTGGTTGTGGCCCGAGCTGCCGACGAGCTCCAGGGCTCGTTGGAAGAGCGGGAGGGCGCGGCGCGCCTCGGCGGCGCTCCCCTGAGTGTTCGCCTTGGCGATCGCCTCGGCCTGCTTGTAGAACGAGTAACCGAGGAAGAAGTTGATCTGGTTCCTCATGTCGCCGTCGGCGTACCGCTGCGCCATGACGAGCAGATCCTCCGCCTCGTTGAAGCGGTTGCTGTTGAGCGGTCCGTTCGCCATGGAGAAGAGGACCTTCGCCACGTTCTCGCGGTCGCCGCGCTCCGCCGCCTGCTCCAGGTCGGCGATCGCCTGCTGCCGCTGGCCCGCCTCCATGTTGGCCATGGCGCGGCGGATGTAGGCGTTCTCGTAGTCCGCGTCGATCTGGATGACGCGGCTGAGGGCGCGGACCGCCTCGGCGTGCTCGCCGGCGTCGATGAGGACGGAGGCGTACTGCGACCAGATGGCCGCCACGGTGTCGAACCGTTCGGTGGCCTGCCGAGCGAGCTGCAGCGCCTGCTCCTGGTTCCCCATCGCGTTGTTCACCGCGATCGCTTGGCGAAGCACACTGGCGTCTAGATCGGCGGTGCCGCTGGCGAACGCCGAGGTATAGGCCTGCATGGCGGCCTGGTAGTACGGGAGCGCCGCCTCCTCGCTTTCCTGCTCCTGCACCCGCTGGCCGGCCGCGGTGGCGATGGAGAAGAGGTACTTCATGAAGTCGACGTTCTCGCTCTCCTCAGCGATGACCGGCTCGAGGATGCGGAAGGCGGAGACGTAGTCGCCCGTCTTGGCGATGTCGTTCGCCACCGTCATGCGCACCTGGACGTTGCCGGGGTTGATCTCCATGTACCGGCGGTAGAAGTTCTGCGCCTCGTTGCTCTCGTCGAGGCGGCTGGCCGCCAGGCCGGCGCCGAGCAGCGCGTCCTGGTGGGCCGGATCGATCTCCAGGAGGGTGCGGTAGGTCGTCAGGGCGTCCTGCTCGCGCCCTTCCATGTTGAGGAACGCGGTGGCTTTCCCGTAGAGGGCCGAGGTGCTGCGCGGGACGACGGCAAGGGCGCTCTCGCAGGTCTCGAGCGCGCGCTCGAACTGCTGGCTCGACAGGTAGTCGTTGCAGAAGGCCGCCTGGCGGATCCCCTCGACCCGCTGCTCCACGCCACCGAAGATGGCCTGGGCGAGCGCGTCCGGGTTGGCGCCCGTCACGTCGTCGATGGTGATCTCGTCGCCGCTGCGCACGTCGATGAACTTGACGTCCGCCTGGAGTCCGGCGCCGCCCTGCTCGACGATGCCGACGAGCACGTTCTCGGCGTTGATCTGCTGGGCGAGCTGGCGCGAGGTGATCTCGTCGAGCTGGTTCAGGTCGTACTGTCCCATGGCCCGGCGCATGTCTCGCTCGGCGACGGAGGTGTGCGTGGCCATGCCGCTGATCAGCGAGCGGAGCTCGTCCGCCACGCGGTCCCCGCTCGGGCCCGCGAGGTCGGGGATGAGCACCCGATAGCGTCCGCCGGAGGCGCCGGCCTCCTCAGTCGATCCGGCCGACCCGGCGGTTCCGGCCGCGCAGGCGGCGGCGGACACAGCCAGAGCAGCCGTCACCAGGACGCGAGGTACGTAACGTCGCATTACCACTTACTCCGGTTTGAGTGTACGAATCGGCCGCTCTCGACCGTCCTCGAGTTTGTAACCCCGACTGCCGCAAAAGGTTCGAACATGCCTTCGCCCGGAGCGGAAGCTCGCCCGAGATCGCCCGTACCAACACCCGCTGGACGGAGCCGCCTCGCCAGCGAGCGCGAACAGGCGATCGCCGTGCAAGCAACGATGCCTGACTGCGCCTGCAATGACAATACCACGGCGCGGAGCTCGGACGTCGAGCTCCGCCTGAACTGCTCGACGGTCAGGCTCTCCGGGAAAGGGCGGCGTGGATTGGCCTGGCGAATATGCCCCCCCGGCCCACGTCCGTCAAGATCGGCCGCCGCCCTCGCTTGCGACGTCAGCCGGAAAGCGTCCGCCGCCGCACCTCGCACGGGCCGCTACTCGTGCAGACGCAGCAGCCCCTCCTGCGCCACGGTGGCCACCAGCGTCCCGCCTCGCGTGAAGATACTCCCCCGCGCGAATCCGCGTGCCCCGTGGAGGCTCGGGCTGTCGGCCGCGTACAGCAGCCATTCGTCCGCGCGGAAGGGCCGGTGGAACCAGACGGCGTGGTCGAGGCTCGCCGCCTGCATCTTCGGCGCGTGCAGCGAGATGCCGTGTGGGAGGAGCGCCGTCCCCAGCAGCCCGTAGTCCGAGGCGTAGGCGAGGACCGCCTGGTGCTGCACCAGCTCATCCGACATCTCCCCCTCGGCACGGAACCAGAGATGCCTCGCCGGCTCCCGCACCTCGGGCCGGAAGGGGTCCAGCGGCCTCACCTGCCGGAAGGCAATCGGCCGGTCCTGCGTGTATACCCGCCGCAGCGGCTGCGGGATGCGGTCGGACGCCGCACGCACCAGCTCCAGCTCGTCCGGCAGCCCCTCGGGGCCGGGGACGTCCGGCATCTCCGCCTGGTGCTCCAGCCCCTCCTCCGCCACGTGGAAGGAAACGGCCATGTTGAAGATCGCGAGGCCGTTCTGGATCCCGGTTACCCGGCGCGTGGTGAAGCTCTTCCCGTCCCGCAGCCGGTCCACGAAGTAGACGATCGGCCGATCGAGATCGCCGGGGAGGATGAAGTAGCCGTGCAGCGAATGGGCGCGGCGCTCCTCCTCCACCGTGCGCTGCGCCGCCACCAGCGCCTGCGCCAGCACCTGCCCGCCGAAGACGCGCCCGGATCCGATGTCCCGGCTCCTGCCGCGGTAGATGTTGACCTCCAGCGGCTCCAGGTCGAGGAGGTCGAGGAGGAGGTCGAGCGTCTGACTCATCGGCGGGCGGGCTGAAGGTAGCGGGACGAAGCGAGATCGGAAGGGCGCGGCGGCGCCGGTCCGCGACCGGGAGGATGCAACGCGGAAGCGGCGCGGGCAAGGAGTGCTACCCCTCCAGCTCTTCCAGACGCGTGCGCAGCACCTCGTCGATCCACCCTTCGGGGACTCCGTACACCTGCTCCGCGAGAAGGCGCCGCGTGACCTCCTCGTTGCGAAGCACGACCTCCAGGTCCCCCTTCAGCCGCTCCAGGTTCGCCCGACTCCCGGTCGCCAGGTCGCGCAGGTGCTCCACGATCCGCCGGTAGGCGCGGAGCTGCTCCTCTTCCGGCTCCCCCTTCCAGCGCTCCATCGCTCTCCTCCACCTCCAAGTCCGGCCGGCCCGCCGCTCAGCGGACGCGCAGGGCGACGTCCACCCGGCCGGAGCGGATCATCCCCTCGAGGCGCCGCCGCAGAACCCCCTTGATCCGGTCGCGGGAGAAGGGGGCGAGCAGCAGGAGGCCCCCGACGTCCGTCAGCAGACCGGGGGTGAGCAGGAGAATGCCGCCGACCAGGACGAACAGCCCGTCGAGCAGGCGCTCGGCGGGCATTCGGCCCACGGCCAGCTCGGCCTGCACGCCGCGGAGGACCCGCAGCCCCTCCTGCCGAGCCAGCACGGCGCCCAGAGCGCCGGTAGTCAGCACCAGCACGAGCATCGGCCAGAAGCCGAACAGCGTGCCGAGCCGCACCAGGATCGCCAGCTCGACCAGAGGCACGGCCACGAAGAGCACGAAGAGGCGTGCGAACACGAGATCCATCGCTTGCTGAAGGGGGTGAGGCGCGGACGCTCTCTCGTACCCCCGAAGTGGCACGGGGTGCGCGGGCCGAACGACGCGACCCCTCTCGCCTTACCGGCGGATCTCGACCGGAAGCTCGGGGCGGCGGCTCCACTCCTGGAACGAGCCATCGTACAGCTTCACGTCGTATCCGAGGAGCCTCGCCGCGAAAGCCACGGCGCTCGCCTGCTGGCCGATGTGGCAGTATGCCACGACCGTGTCGCCGGGTTTCACCCCGGCCGACTCGAAGAGCGCGCGGAGCCGGTCAGGATCCCGAAGAAGGAGGTCGTCGCCAACGAGCTCGCTGGAGGGGAGGCTGACCGCGCCGGCGATGTGCCCGAGCCTGGGGCCGGCTTCGCGCGTCCCGTCGTAGAACTCCGGGGCGCGGGCATCCACCACCGTCACTCCGGGCGAGTGCAGGTGGTCGCGCACCCACTCGGCGCCGACGATGAGGTCGAGTGGGGCGCGCGGCGAGAGGGAGCCCCGTGGAGGCGACGCCGCCTCCGCCGTGACCGGCCTGCCTCCTCGCTTCCACGCCTCCATTCCACCGTCGAGCAGCGCAGTCTGCGCCCCCAGGCCCGCATACTGCAGCGCGAACACCAGCCGCGTGGCGGCGGTCAGGTTGTTCGCCGCGGGATAGACCACCACCGTCGAGCCCTCGGAGACGCCGAGATCCTCCAGGGCGGCGCGGATCTGCGGCTCCTCCGCCATCTGCAGCGTCAGCGCGCCTTCTCCCTCGGCGGGAGGGAGGGACACGTCGTCGAGCGAGACGAAGCGTGCGCCCGGGAGGTGCTCGCGATCGAAATCGGCCTTCTCTCCCACGTGGAGGAGCACCAGGCCGGGGTCGCGCAGGTGCTGGCCCAGCCACTCGGCGGAGACGAGCGGCGAGGGCGGAGCGGGCGCCGCGCGTTGCGCCGCGACGGGAGTGGAGAGGAGGAGAGCCGCGGCGGCGGCCATGCGCCGCCCGCGGCCGCCGGACCAAAGCGGGAACCGAGTCATGGATCGTCTCCTGAGAAATGGGGCCAGCTGGAGCGCACACGCCGCGGAGAAGGGCCGGAACCTCTTCCGGAGCTTTCCCGACCGACGGCGCCTCGCGCCTCGGGGGTTGCCCGGGCGGCCGCGTCGTGCCGGACCGGATGCCGGATGCCGGATGCCGGATGCCGGATGCCGGATGCCGGATGCCGGATGCCGGATGCCGGATGCCGGATGCCGGATGCCGGATGCCGGATGCCGGATGCCGGATGCCGGATGCCGGATGCCGGATGCCGGATGCCGGATGCCGGATCAACCTGCGAAGAGAGAACGCTTCGCGCCACCCCACCGGAGCGAATGCCCACCGCGGCCGCGGAAAGCCGTGAGACAGACGCTCCTTCGCGGCCTGGCCTCCTCCCACGGTCCCGCCGTAGATTGAGGCGAGCGGCGCACGGACGCGCCCATCGCGGCCGCGGCATCTTCTCCAGCTATCCGTGAATCCGTCCGAATTCATCCGCCTCGTCGAGCAGCTCCCCTCCGCGACCGCGGTGCTACAGGGGCCCGATCATGTGTTCGTCGCCGTGAGCGGGCCCTACCGCCACATCATCGGAGGGCGCGACCCAGTCGGGCGGCCGCTGGCGAGCGTCCTGCCGGAGCTGCGGTCGCAGGGATTCATAGAGCTCCTCGACCAGGTCCGGCAGACCGGCGTCGCACACCACGCGAACGGCGTCCCCGCCGTGTGGGACGCAGACGGCGACGGTGTCGCGGAGCCGCACCTCGTGGACCTGGTCTACTCCGCCCTACGCGACGAGAGCGGGGCGGTGTGGGGGATCGTCGCGGAGGTCGCCGACGTCACCGAGCAGACGCGCCGCGAGAAGGAGCGCGAGTTCCTCGCCGGAGCGAGCGAGCTTCTCGCCTCGTCGCTCGACTCGGACGCGACGCTGGCCTCCGTCGCGCGGCTGGCGGTGCCCGACCTCGCCGAGTGGTGCGCAGTGGACGAGTTGGCTCCCGACGGCTCCATCCGGCGGATCGCGGTCGCGCACGCGGATCCCGCAAAGGTCGAGCTGGCCTACGCGCTCGACGAGCGACACCCGCCCGACCTCGACGCCGCCTTCGGTGTGCCGCACGTACTGCGCACCGGTGAGCCCGAGCTGGTGGCGGACATCCCGGACGAGCTCCTGGTTCGGGCAGCGGTGGATGCGGAGCACCTGGCGATCATGCGGTCGCTGGGCCTGGGCTCGTACATCTGCGTCCCGCTGGTCGCCCGCGGCCGCACTCTCGCGGCACTGAGCTTCGTGCAGGGCCGTGGCGCCCGACCCTACGGCGAGGCGGATCTCTGGCTGGCCCAGGAGTTGGCGCGGCGAGCGGCAATCGCCATCGACAACGCCTACCTCTTCCGCGAGGCGGAGGAGGCCCGCGACCAGGCGGAGGCGACCACCGCCGAGCTGGAGGCGCAGGCGGAGGAGCTGCAGTCGCAGGCGGCTCAGCTCGAGGAGGTGCAAGCGCAGCTGGAGACGAGCAACCTCGAGCTGCGGGAGGCGAACGGACGCCTGAACGAGCGCAATGCGGAGACGGAGGAGGCCTGGGCGGTGCTCGACGCTTTCATCGAGGCCGCGCCCACCGCCGTGGCGTTCCTCGACCCGGAGCTCCGCTACCGGTGGATCAACGGCGCAATGGCCGGAATCGAGGGGAGCGACCCACGGGAGGTGGTGGGGAAGTCGCTCCAGGAGGTCGTCCCGGGGTTGGCACCGAAGCTCGAGCCCCTGTACCGACGGGTCCTCGACAACGGAGTGTCGCTCCGGAACCTGGAGTTCAGCGGCCCGCTCCCCGGCGATCCCTCTCGGCACGGGCACTTCCTCGTCAACTTCTTTCCGGTCCGGGTACGCGGGGGGCCGATCCTCGGGGTGGGCCTCGTGGCGCTCGACGTCACGGCGCGCCGCGAGGCGCAGGAGCGGGAGCGGGTGTTCGCCGAGGTGCTGGAGGAGTCGCGGAACGAGATCTACTTGTTCGACGCGGACACGCTCCACTTCGACCGGGTGAACCGCGGAGCCCGCGAGAATCTCGGCTACTCGGTGGACGAGATCCGGACGATGACCCCTCTCGACCTGAAGCCGGAGTACACCCCTGCCGGCTTCGAGGCGCTGGTCCGTCCGCTGCTCCGCCGCGAGACCGACATGGTCCGATTCGAGACGGTGCACCGACGGAAGGACGGCACTCTCTATCCCGTGGACGTGCACCTGCAGCTCTCCGAGGCGGGCGACCGGCGGCATTTCGTGGCGCTGATCTTCGACATCACCGCGCGGAAGGAGACCGAGCGGGAACTGATCCAGGCAAAGGAAGCCGCCGAGGAGGCCAACCGCGTGAAATCCCACTTCCTCGCGACCATGTCGCACGAGCTGCGCACGCCGCTCAACGCGATGATCGGCTACTCGGACCTTCTGCTCGAGGGGCTCCCGGTCCCGATCCCCGACGGCGCCCGGAAGAGTGTCGAGCGGATCGGAGTGAGTGCGCGACACCTGCTGGAGCTGATCGAGGAGATCCTCTCCTTCGCGCGGATCGAGGCGGGGCGAGAGCGGGTGAAGCTGGCTCGCGTGGAGCTCGGGGCGCTGGTGAAGGAGACCTGCGCCCTCGTCGAGCCTCTCGCCGTCCGGAAGGGGCTCGACTTCACCTTCGACGCCCCGGACGAGCCGATCACCCTGGAGACGGATGCGCGCAAGGTGCGGCAGGTGCTCATCAACCTGCTGGGGAACGCGGTGAAGTTCACCGACCGGGGCGCGGTCGCCCTGCGCGCGAGGCCGGAAGAGGACGCGATGCGCTTCGTGATCGAAGATACCGGCATCGGGATCTCCCCGGCGAACCTGGAGCGGATCTTCGAACCGTTCTGGCAGGAGGAGACGGAGATCCGCTCCCGGGCGGAGGGCACCGGGCTGGGGCTCCCGGTGTCGCGCCGCCTCCTCGACCTGCTGGGCGGAACGCTGGCGGTCGAGAGCGAGCCGGGGAAGGGGACCACCTGCACGGTGCGGCTCCCCCTTCGGCCGCCGATCTGAGGCGCCATCCGTCACCGGATCGGTCGCCCCGGTCGAGCTCACGGAGACCTTCCTGGCGGGGGAGCGTCGATTTGCCGGGCGTCGCGGAAGGCGGTACTCTACCGCGCCGTCCGTACCGCTCGCGCGACTTTCCCCCGAATCCGGCTCAATGGAACGTAGACGCATCCAGGTCCCCCCTCCCGACGTCCCCGGCTTCCGCCCGGTTCCCTTCACCGGAGTGATCTACGTGATGGCCGCGGCCACCGAGGAGGGGTACCGCTACGGCCATCCCGACTGGTGTAACCTGGGCCAGGGGCAGCCCGAGACGGGGCCGCTCCCGGGGTCGCCTCCGCGGATCCGCGAGCTGGCGATCTCTCCGTCCGACCAGGAGTACGCTCCCGTGGCGGGGATCAGCGAGCTGCGCGAGGCGGTGGCGGCGCTCTACAACGATCTCTACCGCCGGGGGAAGGAGTCGCGGTACGGACCCGAGAACGTCTGCATCTGCGGCGGAGGACGGCTGGGCCTCACGCGGACCGTCGCCGCCCTCGGCGAGATCAACCTGGGACACTTCCTCCCCGACTACACCGCGTACGAGGAGCTGCTCGACATCTTCCGCCCCTTCACGGCGATCCCGATCCTGCTGGAGGGAACGGACGGCTACCGCTTCGACCTCGGGCGTCTGGAGCGGGAGATCACCGGACGCGGCCTCTCCGCGCTCCTCCTCTCGAACCCGGCGAACCCGACGGGGCGCTCCATCCGCGGCGTCGAGCTCTCCGGCTGGGTGGAGGCGGCGCGGCGGCTCGACTGCACCCTGATCCTCGACGAGTTCTACTCCCACTATGCCTGGACCTCCACCCCCGAGGAGGAGGGCATGGTCTCGGCGGCGCGCTACGTGGACGACGTGAACGTGGATCCGGTGGTGATCCTCGACGGGCTCACCAAGAACTGGCGCTACCCGGGGTGGCGGACCACCTGGGTGGTGGGGCCGCGCTCGATGATCGAGGCGGTGACGAGCTCGGGCTCCTTCCTCGACGGCGGCGGGAGCCGGCCGTTGCAGCGCGCGGCGATCCCGCTGCTAGACCCGAAGCAGGTGCGCGCCGAGACGGGGGCCATCCGGGAGACGTTCCTCCGCAAGCGCAGGATCCTGATCGACGGGCTACGGGAGGCGGGGATGCGGCTGGACCTGGAGCCGGAGGGGACCTTCTACGTGTGGGCCGACCTGGCGGGGCTCCCGGAGCCGCTCTCCGACGGGATGGGCTTCTTCCGCGCCGCGCTGGAGGAGAAGGTGATCTGCGTCCCCGGCGAGTTCTTCGACATCAATCCAGGCAAGCGGCGCAGCGGGCGCCCGTCCCGGTTCCGCCGCTACGCCCGGTTCTCCTTCGGACCCGAGGAGCGGGAGGTGGCGGAAGGGGTGAAGCGGATCGGGGAGCTGGCACGGCGGGCGCGCTGAGGAGGCGGGAGATTCTCCGGAGTTCCCGGGAACGGTCCCGCTCCTCCGGCATCCGCCGTGCTACTTGGAGAGGATGCGGACGCCGAAGAAGCACCCCTCTCCCTCGCACTCCCGCATGTGCACGGCCAGGAGGTGCGGCCCCGTGGTGCGCGCGGTGTACTCGAGCAGTGGCACGCTGTCGCCCAGCGTGTCCTCCGCCACCGGCGCGCCGTCGGCGGTGGTATCGTGGAGAACGAGGTCGAAATCCCCGCAGGAGCGGTCGCACGCCCCCGTTATCCGGTAACTCCGCCCCGCCCACAGCTCGAGCACCAGCCCCACCGAGCCGGAGGCCCGAAGCCGGCCGGTGACGGCGAAGGTGTTCATCGCCTGCCCGTCGAGGCGGTAGCCTTGCAGGACCGAGACGGAGGAGATGTCGTCGAGCCGGCGCCCGAGCCGGTCGAGACCCTCCTGCGCGGCGGCGGGAGTCGTGAGGGCGAGAAGGCCGAGGACCGGCACGATCCGCTTGTACATGATCTGGGTGCGCAGAGGGGGGAGGAGCTCAGGGGAGCGGCGGCTCGAACACGGAGCCGCCGTCCGGCAGCGCGCGGCAGGAGGGCACGGACCGCCGGCCACGAAGGAGCCGAGCCAGTCTCTCACGTACCGCTCCACGTCATCCCGGTCGCCCGAGAGACGGGGAGGCCGCGCATCAGCCGCGCCAGGCCCAGCGAGAGCGACTCCGCCGCGCCGCTCATGGCTCCCACCTCGCGGCCGCCTGCATGGCGACCGTTCCCTCCGACCCTGCCACCCAGAGAGTGGTCTCCGACCCGGGGCCGCCGCTTCGCCCGGCGAGCGTGATGGGAGCGTCGGCGAAGAGAGGGGAGACGGCGCGGTACTCGAAGGCGGCGGCGCGGCGTCCGGCGCGCCGCCGCGCCGCGTCGAGGAGCAGGAGAGCGAGGAGCGGCCCGTGCACCACCAGTCCCGGATAGCCCTCCACCCCGGTGGCGTAGGGCTGGTCGTAGTGGATGCGGTGCCCGTTGAAGGTGAGCGCCGAGAAGCGGAAGAGGACGACCGCGTCGGGAAGGAAGCTCTCCCGCCAGTCCAGCTCCGCGGGGAGCCGGGGAGGGTCCGGCCGCGGCGCGTCGGACTTCGGCGCCTCTCGATAGATCAGGTCCTGCTCCTCCTCCACCGCCGCACTCCCCTCCCCCGCCACGGAGTGCTGTACCGTCACACGCACGAGCGAGCCGCTCCTCCCCTCCTTCTCCTCGACGGCGAGGACGCGCGAGCGGCGCTCTACCCGCTCCCCGAGGAGGAGCGGGCGCAGGAAGCGCAGCCTCCCGCCGGCCCACATGCGCCGGGGCAGTGCCACGGGTGGGAGGAAGCCGCCGCGCCGCGCGTGCCCGTCCGTTCCCAGCGCCGAGCGCGGGGTGGCGGCATTGAGGTAGAGCCAGTGCCATCCCTCGGGGAGCGGGTCGCCCTCGTCCAGCCCCGCGGGATCGCGGTCGAGGAGCGCGGCCATCCCGCGCGCCGCGAAGGGAGAGAGCACATCCGTCACCACCTCCTCGCGGCCGATCCAGGCGCGCGGATCCTGCCGGTCCGTCTCGCCCATCGTCCCTCCTATTCTGCGAACTCGCGGCGCTCGACGAGCGCCTCCATCGGGAGGTTCCCGAAGACGGCGTCGATCGCCTCGTCGAGCGCGTCCCGGTGCGTCACCCGCGCGGCGTTGTCGAGGAAGCGCGCGTCGTCCGCCAGCTCGGGCCGCCGCAGCACCCCTTCGCAGAAGCGCTCCCACGCGCGCGCCGGCCTTCGCGAGCTTGGCGGTGGCGAACGGCGCCGCCACCGCTTGTTGCAGCGAGACGACGAGAATCCCTTCCAGCGGGCGGGCATCTAGAAGGATCTCGGCAGTCCCAGCACGTGCACCGCCAGGTAGGAGAGGATGAGGTTCTTCGAGATCGGCGCGACCTGGTAGAGCCGCGTCTCCCGGAGCTTCCGCTCGACGTCGTACTCGGCGTCGAAGCCGCGTCCGCCGAAGGTCTGGATCGCGGCGTTCCCCGCCTCCCACGACGCCTCGGAGGCGAGCATGAGAGCCATGTTGGCCTCCTCCCCCGGCTGCTCGCCGGCCTCGAAGCGCGCACACCCCTTCCTCGCCACCAGTCCCGCGGCGGTCATCGAGGCGTAGGCGTGCGCCAGCGGGAACTGGATTCCCTGGTTCTGGCCGATGGGCCGGGCGAACACCACCCGCTCCCGCGCCCAGGCGCTGGCCTTCTCAAGGAACCAGCGGGCGTCGCCGATGCATTCCGAGGCGATGAGGAGCCGCTCGTCGAGGTACCGCCAATAGTCTCCGGGGAAGCGCTCGCACACGGCGCGCACGCCCGCGCGGAGCTCGGGGTAGGTGTCGCCGAGCTCGATCACCGGTTCCGGGCGCGCGGACCGGGAAACGCTCGTCATGGCATCAGGTCGCGGGTGCTCGCGCCGCGGCGGGGGACGGCGCGCGAGGAGTCGTCCAAGGGACAGTGTAGCGCCCCACGCGATGGATGTCACCAGGAGCGAGTGCCCACCTCCCCCGCCGGTGGGAAGGAATGGGCGGCGGACGACCCGCGCCCGGTTGCGGACCGGGAGCTCCCGCGCCACATTTCCTCGCCATCGCGACAGCAAGGGAGGATCCGCATGAGCGGCTTCGCGCTCAGCCTCGAGCTTCTGGACCGGGTCGCCAGACGCTTCGGTGCGCTCGGCGAGCCCGCCCCGCTCCGAACCCCGGGTGAGGGATGACCGATCTCGGGACGGTTCCGCTGGGCCTGGCCTTCCTCGCGGGGTTGGTCTCGTTCCTCTCACCCTGCGTCTTTCCCATCGTGCCCAGCTACGTGGGCTTCGTCACCGGCCTCACCCTCGACGAGCTGCGGAACGGGAGCGGCGCGGACGCGCGCCGGCAGGCGGCGGTGCACGCCGCCCTCTTCGTGCTGGGGTTTTCCCTGGTTTTCGTGGCGCTGGGCGCCTCGGCGACCGCGCTGGGCGGCGTGCTGCGCCACTCGCTGCCGCTGCTTCAGCAGGCAGGCGGGGTGGTGATCGCCGCGTTCGGACTCTACCTGCTGGGCGTGCTCAGGATGGGGGCGCTGATGAGGGAGCGGCGTGTGCACCTCGCCTCGAAGCCAGCCGGAAAGGTGGGGTCGGTGGTGGTGGGGATCGCCTTCGGCGCGGGATGGACTCCTTGCGTCGGACCGGTGCTCGCCTCGGTCCTCCTCTACGCCGGCTTCGAGGAAACGATGCTGCGGGGGGTGTTGCTTCTGACCATGTACGCCCTCGGGCTCGGCATCCCCTTCTTCGCCTCCGCCGTCGCGCTCAACTGGTTCCTGGCCGGCTCCACAGGGGTGCGGCGCTGGCTCGTGCCGCTGGAACGTGCGGCCGGGGCCGTGATGGTGCTGGTGGGCGTCCTCCTTTTCAGCGGACGGTTCGCCCTGATCAGCGCCTTCCTGGCGCAGTTCTCCCCTGCCTTCGAGGTCGGGCCGTAGAGAGCCACTCCCGCACTTCGAGAAAGCACGCCTTCGCGCCGTCGGCCTTCCCATCAGCCTCTCTCCACATGCGCCTGCGAAACCTGGAAAGCCGTGTCTTCCTCTCCCTCGTGCTCGTCACGACGGCGCTCTTCCTCTGGATGGTGCGCGGCTTCCTACTGCCGGTGTTCTGGGCCGCGGTCTTCGCCATGCTCTTCCAGCCGCTCTTCCTGCGCCTCCTGGTGCTGCTTCGGGGGCGCCGCGGCCTCGCTGCCCTCCTCAGTACCCTCACCGTCGTGGCCGTCGTCCTGGTTCCGGCGGGGTTGCTCGCCGCGGCGGTGGCGCAACAGGCGCTGTCGCTCTACGAGCGGATCGCCTCGGGGGAGATCAACGGCGATGCCTTGGTCCAGTTCGCCGAGCGATCCCTCCCTGTGGTCACACGCTTTCTGGCGCGTTACGGCATCGAGGTCGAGCGAGTGCGGGCTTCCGTCGAAGGCGCGGCGGGAGCCGCGACGCAGTACGTCGCCGGGCAGGCCCTCGCCCTGGGGCAGAACGCCCTCGTCCTGGCGGTCCTCTTCGGCCTGATGCTCTACCTCCTCTTCTTCTTCTTCCGAGACGGGGAGCGGATCATCGAGGGGCTCGTAAGGGCGATCCCGATGGGAGACGAGCGCGAGCGGCGCCTCTTTCGCAAGATCGCGGAGGTTTCCCGCGCCACGGTGAAGGGAACGATCGTGGTGGCGGCGGTGCAGGGCGCCATCGGTGGGATGCTCTTCGCGCTGGTGGGTATACAGGCCGCTGGATTCTGGGGAGTGGTGATGGGGGTGCTCTCGCTGCTGCCAGCCGTGGGTTCCGCGCTGGTATGGGTTCCGGCGGCCATCGTGCTGCTCTCCACCGGAGCGGTCGGACGGGCCCTGGTGCTGATCGCCGGCGGAACCCTGGTAATCGGGCTCGTGGACAACCTGCTCCGCCCCGTCCTGGTAGGCCGGGAGACGAAGATGCCCGACTATCTGATCCTGCTCGCCACCCTGGGGGGACTGGCCGTCTTCGGCCTCGCGGGATTCGTCGCCGGCCCCATCATCGCTGGGCTCTTCCTGGTGATGTGGCAAATGTTCGCCGACGAATACGCCCCTCTCGACTCGTCTGCGCTGCCGGCTCCCGAACTTGATCCGGAGACTCCCGGAGCTGCGCGAGAGCCCCGGCTGGCTCCGCCCATTCCCCGGCCGCCGTCCGGCCGTAGCTGAGACCGGTCGCTCAGAAGCGCCGGTTCCACCCCAGGAAGAAGCCGAGCACGTTGATCGTCTCCGGGTCGCCGGCGACGTTCAGGGAGGGAATAGGGGCCAGATACCGGGGCTCCCAGCTCGTGATCCACTGGAATCCGCCGGGCGTCCGATACTCCACTCGCAGCCCGGGCAGAACGGCGGCGGTTCTGCCCTGCGCCGCGACGAACCAGTGGTCGTCCAGGTAGGCGCCGGCCTCGAACTGCGCGCCGCGGAAGACGTTCAGGTATCCCTGCACCGCGAGCTCGGCCGGGAGCGGGGCGGGAGTGATGTTGAGGACGTCGAGGCCGAGCGAGGTACGGGCCTCCTGCTCGACCTCGTCGACGATGCTCCCCACCGCCGTCGCGCCGAGCTGTTGTGTGGCGAGGGCTCCCACGGGGCCGATCAGCGCTCCACCGCCCGAGCTGGCCCCGCCGACGCTGCCGCCGGATTGAGGCTGGAGCAGCGACGAGGTCGATTCGCCGAACGCGAAGTAGGAGAAGAGATCCGACTCCGCGATCGGGGGCTGTGCGTTGCTCTCGATGGTGAGACGCGGCGCCAGGAGCGTACCTCCCACCAGCAGCTGGATCGCGAACGCGGGCCGTCCCGTCAGGCGAACCTGCTGCTCCGCGGTGATCTGGAGGATCGGGTTGATCGGCGTCTCCCCCAGGAAGACGACCGCGCCCTGGGAGATGCGGATCCGGCGGCCGGCGAAGGTATACTCGCCCCGGTCCACGTTGACGGTGCCGTTCAGGGCCAGCGTCTCGAACCCTCCATCCATCTCGATCGTGAGGTCGCGGGCCTCCTCCGGGGTGAAGATCTCGACGTTCGCGGCCGAGTTGCGCACCCAGGTGTCGCGGTCGATCGCCAGTACCACGTTCGCGCGCAGCGTCGAGAGGAGCGCGTTGTCCGCGACGACGTCGACGGCCGCGGTGTCGCCGAGCGCCGCGACCGCGGGCGCGTCGATCTCCACCCGCCGCGCCTCGCCCAGCTCCGGAGCCTGGATCACGCCGCCGAGGATCTCGACCCGCCCGGTGATGCTCGCGCCCTCCAGCGGGCCCGTCATCTCGAGGTCGGCATCCGCGTCGATCGTGCCGAGCTCGTTCTGGAGCACCCGGGCGTCGCGCGCCTCGAGCCGCAGGTCGAAGACAGGCTCGGTAAGACTGGGAAGGCCGAGCCCGCCCGCCACCCGGATCGGGCCTCCGCCGCTCCGTGCCACGACCGAGTCCACGATCACGGTGTCGCCCGCGAGGCGCAGGGTGCCTCCGATCTCCTTCAGCTCGAGGCCGGGCTGCACGATCTTGAGCGACGCCAGGTCGAGGGCGACGACGCCCGTGAGTTCGGGATCGGAGCGCGGGCCCCGGACCGAAAGGTTGCCGGTTAGGCGCCCGCGCAGATCTTCCACCGAGGGCGTGAAGCGCGGAAGCGCTTCCAGCGGGAGGCTGTCGGCGCGCACATCGAGCTGGAGGGGGGCATCGTCCGCGAAACGCGGCCCAGCGACGCCGGAGAGGGCGAGGTCGACGGGGATCGTCCCGTCGGCCGTGAGGAGCGTCCGCGCGTCCCGCGTGACCTGTGCGTCAGCGCGAAGCTCCTGCGCCGCGTAGTCGAAGCGGGCGCGGACGTCAGGCAGCGCCAGCGTGTCGACCACGATCTCCCGCATCGCGAGCGTGCCTTCGATCAGGGGAGCCGCCCCCGTTCCCGTCACCTCCGCCGCCAGCGAGACCCTGCCGCGAAGGGGAACGGTGTCCTGCAGCAGGCCGAGGATATCGGCGATCTGGAGCTCGTCGATGGCGACTCGGAAGTCGGTCTCGCCCTCCGTCGGGAGGCGGCCCTCCGCGAAGATCCGGCCGCCGTCGCTGCTCGACAGCTCGACGCCCTCGACTTCGATCCCGCTGCCGGCCCAGCTCACCGTTCCGGGCCGGGCCGACCTCCAGTAGACGGAATCGAACCGGAGCGAGAGGTCGGAGTAGCTGACCTCGTTCCTGTCCGCCGTCAGGAGGAATTCGGCCCGGGCGCGATAGTCGCGGTCTTCGTCCTGCACGACCCCGAGATCCACCGCTCCGGTTCCGCCGGACGTGTCGCCCGCGTAGCGTACCTCGGCGCCGATGCTGTCGAGGACGAAGCCGGCGAGCCGCGCCTCGCGGAGCGCGGCGCCGACCTCGAGCTCGGACGCGGGCGTCGGCGCGTTCAGCCAGCGGTAGGTTACCTCTCCCCTGCCCACCGCGTTGCCCAGCGCCACGAGGTCGCGCACGGCGGCGTCGCCCCGGAGGTCGAAGCGCTCGACGTTCCCGCCCAGCGTGCCCGACGCCGCCAGGCTTCCGGAGAGGGAGTCCCGGGGAAGTGAAGGGACCGGCTCGACCTGCAGGGTCGGCTCGGCGGGCCGCCCCGTCGCCGCGCGCTCGACCTCGGTGGCGCGCGCGATCCGCGCCGAGTCCGCCCGCGCCCGCTCCAGTGCCTGCGCGATCGTCGCGGGCCGGGGCTCGACGGTCGCGCTGTCGGCCGGGAGGAGCTCGGAGAGCTGGGCCAGCGTGTCGACGCGCACCGCGTAGCGAAGCTCTCCCTGTCGGCCCGCGACGAGGCCGAAGCTCCCGGCCATGTCGGCCGAGGCGGAAGCCAGCCGCACCGCGCCGCGCTCGACGGTGGCGAGCCCATCGGCCAGCGTCGCCAGCACTCGCACGGAGTCTACTCCCACCTCGTTCACGGCGGCGCCCGTCAGGTTCGCGGCGAGGGTGGCCGTCATCGTGGCCGGATCGGTTCCGCGTCCGATGGCGGAGGCCGTTCCGGTCAAAGTGGTGGACGGGGCGCGCGTCGAAACGGCGCGCGCGTCGAAGTCGCCGAATCGCGCCTCCACGTCGTACACCTTCTCGGCGCTCTCCAGGTCCATCCGGCCGGCGAGCTCCAGCTCCCCCCCGTCCTGCAGCGTGAGCCCGAGCGCGAGAGCGAGGTCGCGCAGCGATCCGCTCGCCCGCACCGAGCCGGTCGCGCCGCCGTGGAGGCCGGCGGCGGGAGCGAAGAGCCCGACCGTCTCAAGCGAGAGCGGAAGCACCCGCAGGTCCGCCGCGACCCGTCGCGTGCCTCCGAGCGGCACGGTCGCTTCGCCGACCAGGCGCGACGGACCAGTCGACCCGGTATGCGTGAGGTCCGCGCGGACCGCCATGCTCCCGCCCACCGATCCGTTCAGGGTCGTGGTGCCGGTCACCACGCCGTCCACGGGCAGCTCGGGCGAGAAGGCGCGTCCGAGCGCGACCTGCACCGGCGAGAAGGTCAGCCGAAGGTCTCGCGCCCGGACCACCTCGCCCAGGCCGATGCCGCCGGCTGCGACGACGCGGGAGCGCCCGGTGGACTCGCTGTCGTGGACCAGGTCCGCGGCGAGGCGGAGATCGGCCGGAGTGCCGTCGAGCCTCGCGGTTCCCGTCACGACTCCGGAGAGTGGGAGATCGGGCGCGAACGCGCGCGCCAGTGCGACCTGCACGGGGTCAAGGCGCACGACGAGGTTCCGCGCCGCGAAGGAATCCGCCGTCCTCAGCACGGCGCCGCGCGCGGTGACGCGGGATCGCCCCGCCTCCTCGGACCGGTGCGCGAGATCGGCGCGGAAGTCGAATCCCTCGCTCGCGGTCCCCGTGAGCGTCGCCTCTCCGACGACCTCTCCGCCGACGGGCAGATCCGCCCCCGCGGCGCTGGCCAGCGCGAGCTGCAGCGGCGCGAGCCGGAGCCTCAGCTCCCGCGCCAGGAAGCCGCTCTCGCCCGCGCCCACCACACCGTCGGCAACGACGCGGCTCACGCCTCCGCCGCGAGCGGCGAAAGACGCGGTGCCGTCGACGCGAAGCGCATCCGGGGTGCCAGTCAGCGCCACCCGTCCCGCGAGCGTGCCCTCGCGTGGAATCTCCACGTCGGGGGCGAGCCGGCGGATCAGATCCGTTTCGATCCCGGCGAAGCGGAGATCGGTGGGTCCCAGGCGGAGCGAGTCGCCGAAGGCGACGTCGGCGCTTCCCCGCAACGACGCACCCTCCAGCGTCAGGTCGAGCCGGCGGGCGACGACGTGCGTACGCTCTCCGCGGCGGGCGACGCTCGCATCCACCACCCCGCCACCCTCCGGAAGCGGCGGGTAGAGCCAGCGGAGGTCCGCGAACGCGAGCGGCTGAGCCACCGCGGATGCCCGGAGGTCGCCGGTGAGCAGGTAGCTTCCATCCAGGGTGAGACGCGATCCCGGGAGCCCGACCACGACGTTCTCGGCCGTCAAGGTGTCGCCCGCGCTGATGATGCGCCCGGCGAGGCCGCGGATCTCCGCGGCGGGCGGGCGGAAGGGGAAGGCCCGCATGCTCAGCGCCGCGATGTCGACGACGATCGCGGTGCTGTCCGGATCCGCGAGGCGAAGCCGGTCGAAGCGGCCGTTCATCGCCTGGTAGTCCTGAATGCTCTGGAAGCCGCCCGGCACCGCCACCACGAGAAGCCGGGAGTCGGGAGAAAGCGCCTCTTCGATGGCCCCCTGCCGCTGCGCGCCGCTGAGAGAGTCAGCGGGAAGCCACTCGTTCCGGACGGTCACCCGGCCGTCGACGACCGTCAGGTCCCGCACCTGTACCCAGGCGCCGAACCCCTGCCCCGAGGGGGCCTGGCTGGTGTCGCTCGGAAAGATGCGGGCGAAGTTCCAGGCGAGCCCGGGCGGGCGGTCGAGTACGACCCTGGGGCGCACGAGGCGTACGTTCGCGAGGTCGATCCGCTGGCGGAGGAGCGCGCGCATCGAGTACTCGGCGTAGACGGTATCGGCGCGGAAGAAGGGGGCGCCGGTGCTGTCCTCGATGACCACGCTCTCGATCACCGCGCCCGAGAGCAGATTCCCGCCGATCCGCCCGATGCTCACCCGTCCGTGGACGCTCCGCTCCAGCTGGCCGAGAGCCACGCGGCGCAGGCGCTCGCGGCCGAAGTCCGTCTGCGTGAAGACCAGCAAGCCGGCGAGGATCAGGACGATCAGCCCGGCGACGACGCCGATGGAGATCTTCGCCCAGCGCGGCATCAAAACGCCTCTCCGATGGAGAGGTGGAGCGTGAGCCGGCTGGTCAGGCCGGCCAGGAAGCCGGAGCTGCCTTCCGACGGATCGAACCGCTTGGGGATGGAGAGCCGGATCAGGCGGTTGACGCCGTTCTCGTTCAGCTCCGTGATCACGGTCAGCTCTTCGGTGGAGGCCGGGCGGAAGCCGAGATCGACCCGCACCGGGCCGATGGGCGACCGGTAACGGACGCCGAAGCCGGGCGTGACGGCGGAGCGCGCCTCCCCCAGCGAGCCCAGCGCGGGGTCGTCGACGCGGGCCGCATCGACGAAGACCGCGGCCGAGAAAGGTCCCCACACCGGCCGGCGGTACTCGAGGCCGCCTTCGATCACCTTGGTCCCGCCGATCGGGCGGGGAGTGAACGCGGATGAGGACACCCCGTTCGGATCGCAGGTGCGGGCGGCGATCTCCGCCACGACGCAGGGAGGGGGCGTATCCGGATCGGATGACGTCAGCAGCTCGTCCGGACCGATCGTGAGGATCCGCGGTCCCAGCTGGTTCTCGCCGAAACCGCGGGCCGAGCGGGCGCCGCCCGCGTAAAAGCGCTTGGTCGGGTGGAGCCTGCTTCCGTCGGCGGTTTCGAGGGGACCGCCCCCGGCCGCGCCGACCCAGCCGGCACGGACTCGCGCCGCGAAGGTGCCGCCCGCGACGGGGAGGTCGCGCGTCACCTCCGCGTCGGCACGGTTGTAGCGAAAGTCCGAAAGGGTCGCCGCCGAAGCGTGCTCGATCCCCAGCCGGACGGTGTAGCCGGAGTTCCGCAGAAGGGCATCGTCGACCCGGTCGACGAATCCGCCGATCGCCAGCGGCGAAAGGCTCTGCCGCTCCTGCAGAGCGGAGATGGTCGGCCGGTCGCAGACGCCGTAGCTCACGCAGAAGTACACGTCACCGGCGAGCACCGTGTTCAGCTCGTAGCGATAGAGGAGGCTCAGCGGAGCATTGTCGCCGAGATCGCGGGTAAAGGTGGCGGACGCGCCGTATCCGCGGTCGACGACAACGCCCGGCTCCACCCGCCGATGGCCGAAGATCCCGAAGCCCAGCGAGCTGCCGGCCGCCGGGAAGGCAGGCTGCGTCACCTGCGCGCTCGCCTGCCAGGTAGGCCGCAGGAATGCGTCGTCCGATGCGCCGGGTAGCGGGTTGCTCCGGACCTGTTCGAAGGGGAAGATCCCTTCGAGCGGCCCGGCGAGGAGGCGACCGAGCGTGCCGGTGACGTCCAACCGCCGGCCGCCGCCCATCCAGTTGAATCGGGTGTACTGCGCCTGCAGCTGCACGTAGTCCACCGTGCTGACGCCTACGCCGGTCCGGACCATCTGGAAGGGAGCCTCGCTGACGGTGACCTCGACCGTCTTCGCGCTGTCCGGCTGGGACGGTGCCCGCACGATCGCTTCACGGAACATGCCCGTGAGATAGAGCGCGCGCTGGGCTTCCTCCAGGTCGCCGGCCCGGTAGAGCTGCCCTTCGCGAAGGGGGAGGGCGTCGCGGATGGTGGCGTCGGTCGACTCCTCGTTGCCGGCGATCTCGATGGCGGCAATGGTCGCCCGGCGACCCGGCTCGAGGACTACCTCCGCGACCGCGGTGACGCTGTCCTCGAGACGGATGGAATCGCGGACCGTCGCGTCGGCGTACCCACGCTCCCCCAGCGCCAGGAGCAGGCGCGCACGCGCCGAGTCGAGCTCGATGACGTTCAAGCGATCCCCGGGGGCGGGGAGATGGGCCTCTCTCAGCTCGCCCTCCCCGAGGACCGGCGCGGTCTGACGGACTTCGACCGAGCGAAGGCGGGTCTCCGGACCCTGCGCCACGTCGAAGGCGACGGCGACGCCGTCGCCCCGCGGCGTCACCTCCGTCTCCACCGTCGCGGAGCGCCAGCCCCGCCGCCAGAGATAGACGCGGATGCGGAGCGCGTCGCGCGGCAGCTCCTCGCGATCGAGCCGCTCCCGTTCGACGAAGGCGCCACCGTCCGACACCCAGCAGAAGGGCTGGAGGACGAGGCTGCGGCAGCGGCTCGGCTGCGTCGCGAGCCCCTCGCGAAGCTCGCCCGCGTCCACCCCCTCGACCCCCCGGATCTCCACCCGCTCGATCAGCGGACGGTCCTCGTTCCCGGGTAGCTGCGCCTGCAGCGGCCCCGCCCGGGAGAGGGCGGAGACCGCGAGAAGGCAAGCGAGCGCTGCCGCGCGAAGATTCACCGTCACGGCTCCAGGGACCGGGTGCTTCGGGTGGACGTCGCAGCCGTTTGCTTCCCGGCGGCGAGGGGCGGATCGGAGGTCGGCACCGTCGGAAAGACGCCGACGGCGCCATCGCTCTGAACTGCTCCCTCACCCCTATGCAGTTGCCGTACCAGACGTTTGGCTCGACCCGGATCGCCCTGACGGGCACACACGCGAGGGAGCGGCGGGAGCCGACCGGCTCCTCCCGCTCCTTCCGCCGCGGCTCTCCGGGCTCAGCGCGACGGCGCCATCCGCCGCGACGACGCCAGCTCCTCGCCGAAGGCGTCCGCCACGTCGATCGCGTATGCCTTGCTGGCGCGCGCACTCTCGACCACCCGGGCCACGTCGTCGGAGGCGACCCCGCCGATGTCGTAACCCGCGGCGAGGAGGGCCTGGTACACCCCCTCCGAGTGCACCGCGTTGCGGCGGTACACGTCGGGGTAGACGCGGAGCACCCCGTCCTCGATCGCGATCGGGTTGTAGGAGATCAGGAAGGGGATCGACTCCTGGAAATCCACCCGACGAGTCCGGCTCGACCGCGCCAGGATGCCGTCGATCTCCTTCGGCGTCACGCTCGGCGCGGCCTGCTCGTGGATCAGGCGGGCCAGCGCGATCACGTCCTTGTTGAGCATCCGGATGCACCCGTGGGACGCGGGGCGACCGATGTTCTCATGGTCCGGCGTACCGTGGATGAAGTAGAGCGGCTGGAAGTAGAGCTTCACTCGCCCCATCGGGTTGTTCGGCCCCGGGGGAGTATCTTTCTCGCCGCGCGCCCACTCCCGCTCCGGCGGCCGCCACCACGGGTTCCACTCGGCGTGGCTGATCGAGTACTGGCCGTGCGGGGTATCGTGCCCCCGCATCCCGACGGAAACCGGATAGGTACGGAGGAGAGTGGACCCCCGGTACACCACCAGCCGGGAGGTGGGGATGTTCAGCTCCAGGCGGAGCGGGTCCGGCTGGGCCTCCAGCTCCGCGGCCCCGAACGGAAGGGCGAGGAGGACGAGGAGGACGAGCCTGATCCTTCGCAACATCATCGGGGGGGAGAGGGTCAAGGCGTGAGAGGATAACCGCTTACGAAGTACCGGAAGTGCAATCGGCGTGCCCGGACCGCCCCGGAGGGTATCGGGCGCATGGGCCGGCTCCCTGAGTGGACGATCGGAAAGAAAGTGGGTCGCGCGCGTCGGGGAGACGGCGAACGGGAGAGCCCCGCTACCCAGCGGCAGCGGGGCTCGTCCGCCCTGGAGTGGTCGATGTAGGACTCGAACCTACGACCTCACGGATGTGAACCGTGCGCTCTAACCAACTGAGCTAATCGACCTTATCGCGGGCCGGAGGGTATCCGCACCCGCGCCGGAAGGTGGGCTGCTGCCTGCGGGGCCCTGACCCATTGCCTCCCAGAAGTACCCCGTAGGGGAATCGAACCCCTGTTTTCGCCGTGAGAGGGCGATGTCCTAGGCCACTAGACGAACGGGGCGCAAGCGGCTCGCCGACGAAGGGGATAGAAGATATACCCGCCCCGAGCGCTCCGTCAACCCCGCCCGCCAGCATGCGTCGAGTGGATTCGCGGTGCCGGTTCAGGGGCTGTGGTCGAGCTCCCCAGGCCAGCCCGTGGCATCCTCCTGCGCGCCGTGATCGCCGGCCCGGGCATCGCATTCGGCGGCGATCCCCTCGGCGTCGAGCACGACGATCCCGTCCTCCACGATGGCGAGCGGCCGGCGCCGGTCGGTGCGGAGGTCCCGGCAGGCGAAGTGGAGCGCGTCCGCCACCGACTCGTACGCCACCTCGTACGGCTCCGGATCGTCCCGCACCGCTGCACGGTAGAGGACGATGCGACGTTGCGCTCGACGGTCTCGGGTCGTCATCCTCGCGCTCCGGCGACGGGAGGAGCGATGAGTCGGGGCATCGCTCAGACGCCGCCGCACTCGGAAGTGATGTCCTCCGCCGCGTCGCGCGCCGCGTCGCTGTTCGACGTTTCCACGTTGATCACGTAGCGCTGCGTGCCGTCCGGCACGACGGTGACGTCCACGCGGTCCGTGCCGCGCATGGCGGTCAGGAGCCCGGCCTCGTCGCGCTGGGTGACCACGAAACCCTCGTCCTCGATGGCGTCGGCGGCGCACTGCACGGCGGTGGGGACAGGGCCGAGGCCGGCGGTCGAGAAGTGGGTTTGCGCGCCCGAGGCGCACGCCGCGAGGCCGAGAACCGGAAGAAACAGGATGGCGGAACGCATGGATCCTCCTCTGGCGGCAGAGAGTTCACCGGCGGGGACTCAGCCCCGTCCCCGGCGTGAACGGTGCCGCAGCGGACGCAAGTTCGACGCCGCCCCCCCGCCTCGCCCGGACTCGCGGCCCGAACAGAAGAGGAAGGAATGACGGCGGCCACGCCCCCCCTAACTTCGGATCCGGCCGCCGCGAGGATCCCCCGTCGCGAGCGCCCCTCCACCGGGGCATGCCGCCGCAGAGTCTTCCGGCGCGGGCGTTCGGCCCGGGCGGGCCGGCTCCGAGGCGAGCGACCAGGCTCCTGGGCACGACCCGCGGCGATCTCCGGGGGTCCGCTTCTTCCCGCGGATTCCACCGGGCCCGCCACGCCGGCCGGTGGGGGGCTCGTTCTTCCGAGTACTTATGCGGTCCCAGCCGCAGGCCGACGCGGCGACACCCCCGACGCTGTCTCGCGCGGAGTTTGTGGAGGAGGCTCTCCCCCACCTCGAGGCCAGCTACCGTTTCGCGCGTCGCTTGTGTCAGAGTCGGCAGAGCGATGCCGACGACCTGGTGCAGGAGACCTTCCTTCGCGCCTACCGCTCCCGTCATACCTTCGCCGTCTTCAGCGCGGTCGAGGCGGCCGATCCGGAGCGCGAGTTCTCCGATCTCCTCGCGGGCGAGAGGAAGTGCTCTCCGCCCTGGATGGGCTCGCGCAGCCATTCCGGGAAGTCGTCATGCTCAGTGCCCTGGAGGGGCTCACCTACCGGGAGACGGATCTTTGAGGCGATCCTCGCCAAGGAGCGCCGCTCCGGGCATGGGGGATGCGAATAGCCGCCCCGGAGCCCGTGCGCCAAACACCCTTTCTTCAACGATTTACGCCTGTTCGACTACGGCCTGGGATTTGCAGGTTACCCATTCAAGACGGGTGTATCGAGGCAGATCCCACGAGACCTGGGCAGGACCCGATGAAATCGATATTGTTCGTGGACGATGCGGACACCACGCGCGACGCGTACGCCATGTTCGTGGAGTGGTCGGGGTACGAAGCGATCGTCGCCGGCGACGGGCGGGAAGCATGTGAACTCGCTCGCGCCCTGAAGCCGGACCTGATCGTGATGGACCTGAACATGCCCGTTCTGAGCGGGTGGGAGGCAGCGAAGGTGCTCAAGGCGGACCCCGCCACCGCGGGGATCCCGCTGATCGGCGTGTCCGCCCGGCTGATGCGGCCGGAGGAGAGGGCGGAGATTCGAAAATGCGGGTTTTCGACCTTGTGCACGAAGCCGGTTCCGCCCGACGAGCTGCTGGAGGAGATCCGGCGCCACCTCGGGGAGGAGGCGCACGCCGCCTGAGCCCCCGCGTCGCCGGAGGCGCCCGGAAACGCTCCGGCCGCCCTTGCGCGGCGCGGGCGTCATTCGCAACTTGCGCCGGATCGTCGGCGGAGGCGTTGCGGAAGCCGGAGATCCGACCACCGACCCCGAGATTCCAGGAGGAACGATGGCCAGGACCGAGCAGGCGCCGTACACGTTCGTGGTTCAGGAGTTCGGAGACGGGACGCCGTGGATCACCGTCGAGCCCAGCGACGATTCGCCGCTGAGCATCCTGGAGCACGGGATCTTCGCCCTCCACCTGAAGCCGGAAACCGAGCGCGAAGAGGCCGAAGAGATCGCCCGCCGGCTCAACGAGGCCGTCGACCGCCTGTCGTTCACGAACTTGAAGGACATGCCGCACGCTCCCGGTACCTGACCGTCTTCCGCCGGCGAGCTCCCTCCGCGCCGCGCCGCCGAGGGGGCGTTTCTTCGCCCGCCGCCGCATCGCAGATTTCCCCGGCGGCGTCCGCCTGCCCGGAACGCCAGCCGCAGGAGTCCACATGGGACGCAGGTCCGTTTGGACGGGAGGAGTTGCCTGCCTCCTCGCGGGGCTCGCCTCATGCGGATCCCGCGCCGCCGTGCCGGCCAACGTGGAACCGGAGCCTCGTACGATCGTGGACGGAGTGTACACGGGGTTGCAGGCGAGGTACGGCGCCAGCGTCTTCAACGGGTCGTGCTCGAGGTGCCACTCGACCTCCGAGTGGAAGCACGAGAGCTTTCTCCGGAGCTGGTCGGGAAAGACCGTGGACGATCTGTACGTGCGGGTGTACGAAACGATGCCACCCCGCGCTCCGGGCAGCCTCTCCGCACAGGAGTACGTGGACGTCGTCACCTATCTCTTCCGCCTCAACGAGCTCCCCACCGGCGAGGCGGAGCTGACGCCGGACGCGGAGGTGCTCCGCTCGATCCTCATCGTCCCGAAGCCCGCGCCTCACTAGCTTCCCACGCCGCTCGCGAGCGCGGGCACCGTGAACAGGAAGGTGGTGCCCCGGGCGACCCGCTCTCCAACCAGATCCGCCCCCCGTGCGCTTCCACGATTCTCCGGGCGATCGAGAGTCCCAGCCCCACGCCCAGCCCCACCTTTGGCCACCCTGCCAGAACCTCCCGAAAGAGCACCTGCCCGCACGACGGCTATTTCTGCTCCCTTCCGGCCGCCGGATCGATTGTGAGGGCGGCACACAGGGCGCTGAGGAAGGCGAGGACAGCGGCGACGGCTGCCACCCACCGGAAGCTCACGACGAAGGAATCGTCGACGAGGGTCTGCAGCCGCTCGCGCCGCTCGCCCTGCACGTCGTCGGGGAGGACGGCCCCGGTGAGATCGCTGCGAAACGGTTCGAGGGCCTGCTCGGCCTGAGGGGGGAGGTTGCCGGCCGCCACTCGCTCGTCGAGGGCGGCGTTGAAGACGCCGAGGGCGACGACGCCGAGCACGGTGACGGCCAGCAGCCCGGCGATCCGCGCCGCCGCGTTGTTGACGCCCGAGGCCGCCCCCGCGTGCTTCACGCCCGCATCGCTCATCACGACCGTCGTCAGCGGCGCCACGGCGATCGCCATCCCGATCCCCAGCACCAGCATCGGCGGGAAGAACGTCGTCAAGTACGACCCTCCGAGCGGCCCGGTGTTCACTCCCGGTAGCATCAGCAGCCCCAGCCCGACGCCCGCCACGAGCGGACCGACGACGAGCGGCCGCCGCGCGCCGAAGCGCTCGATCAGGCCGCCCGCCCAGCGAGAGAGGCCGCCCATCACGAGCGTGAACGGCAGGAACGCCGCCCCCGCCGCCGTCGCCGAGTAGCCCTGCACCTGGATCAGGTTGAAGGGCAGGAAGAAGAGCACTCCATTGAGCGCGAAGTAGAGCAGGAGCGTCATCGCGTTGGCCCCGCTGAACGTCGCCGAGGCGAACAGGTGGAGCGGCACCATCGGGTCGCTCGCCCGCGCCTCACGCAGGAGGAAGAGGCCGAGGACGATTCCCCCACCGAAGAGCGGGGCGAGCACGAGCGGATCGTCCCAGCCCCGCTCGGCCGAGCCGATCAGGCCGAACGTGAGCGCGCCGAAGCCGAGCGTCGCCAGCCCCGCTCCCGACCAATCGAGCACGCCCGAAGCGTCCGCGTCACGACTCTCCGGCACCTTCCGCACGGCGATGGCGAGCGTCACCAGAGCTACGGGCACGACGACGAAGAACACCCACCGCCACGAGAGCGCGTCCACGAGCCACCCCCCGAGCACCGGCCCGAACGCCGTTGTGAGCGCGGAAAAGCCGGCCCAGGTCCCGATGGCCTTTCCGCGCTCCTGCCCGTCGAACGCCGCCGCGATGAGGGCGAGGGAGTTCGGGACGAGCAGCGCCGCGCCGAAACCCTGCAGGGCGCGGAGCCCGACCAGCCACGCGACTGTCGGCGCGAACCCGCACCCGACGGACGCCGCCGTGAAGATCGCGATTCCGAGGACGAACAGCCGCCGACGACCGAAGTGGTCCCCCGCCGAGCCGCCCACGAGGATGAGCGCGCCGAGCAGGAGCAAGTAGGCGTTCAGCACCCACTGCATCTCCGCCACCGTCGCGTCGAGTCCTCGCTGGATCGACGGGAGCGCCACGTTCACGACGGAGCCGACGATGAAGGCGAGGCTGGAGCCGCCGATGGTCGCGGCGAGAATCCACGGCTTCGCGGCGGGATCGGCCCCCGCATGGCGGCCGAACCGGATCACGCCTTCGTCGCACGGGGCTTGTTCACCGAGGCTCATGCGCGCATGCGACGAGGGGAGAGGAGACGAACGGCTCCATGGCTGTGGGAACCTCGCCCGGACCGCCGGAGCGGATCGCCGGAGAGCGGATGCCGGCTCGAGGGGAGACGTCCCCGCTATGCGTCGATTCGCATGGCCTCCGTCGGCGGGATGCGGAGGGCACGGTGCGCCGGCGCGGCGCAGGCGAGCAGCCCCGCCCCCACGAGGAAGGCCGCGACCTGCGCCGCGACTCCGACGCTCCCCGCCCCGAGCGCCACCGGGAGCACGACGATCAGGACGGTACCGACCACCGCGCCCGCTCCGAGCTGGAGGAATGCCCGGGCGACGACGTGCAGGACGACCCGCGCCGGCCGGGCGCCCAGCGCGATGCGGATCCCGATCTCGCGCGTGCGCTGCGACACCAGGAGCGACATCACCGCGCAGACGGTGGTCAGAGACAGCACCAGCCCCACCAGGGTGGCGACGGCGATCGCCAGCTCGAGGGCGCGCCCCCGAGCCCTCGCCTCGTCCATGGCCGCGGCGAGGGTGCCCACCTCCATCAGTCGCAGCGTGGGGTCAACCTCCGCGGCGATCGCGCGCAGGCGGGGCGGGAAGGCGGAGGCATCGCCGCTCGACCGCACCACCAGCATCACCGGGTAGGTCGCCGGTGTGAGGGGAAGGTACAGGCCCGACGGATCCGTCGGCCGGGCAAGGTTCATCCCGAGGTCCGGCACGACCCCAACGACCGTGTGCGGCGTTCCGTCGATGCGGATGGTGCGGCCCACGGCATCCGCGTCGCCGCCGAAAAGGTCCTGCCAGAGGCCGTACCCGATCACCACCACGTCCGGGGCGCCGGGCTGCTCGTCCGCGGCGAGCAGCGGGCGTCCCAGCAGGGGCGCCACGCGCGCGGCCGGGAAGCCGGAGGCGCTCATCTCGGCGCCCTGGACCGGCTCGCTGCGCCCATCGTCGGTGATCAGATTCCGCTGCACCACCCGGTACGCCCCCAGGGTCTCCACCGACCGGAGCCGGCCGCGCCAGTGGGCGAAGTCGTGGAGGTAGGCCGAGGAGGCCATGTTCCGGACGGGGCTCCACCGCTGGAGGTTCACCAGCCGATCTCCCTCATCGAGCGGGACGGTCGGGCTCTCGATGTTGTGAAGGACGGCGAAGAGGAGCGCCGCCACTCCCACGGCGGTGGCCATCGCCAGAACCGAGACCACCGTCAATCCTGGGTGCTTCAGCAGCATGCGGAAGCCCAGCTTGAGGTCCAGCCAACTCCCGCCGAGCCGGTCGTGCCAGCGCGCCTTCCGCACCCGCCGCTCCCCGAGCGCGACCAGGTCGCGCTCGATTCCGTCGACATCACCGAACTGGCGGAGCGCCTCGGCGCGGGCGTCTTCCGGAAGCATCCCGCCCTCGATCAGCTCCCGGGCGCGCATCTCCAGGTGATGGCGGAGCTCGTCGTCCACGTCCGCCCGCACGTCCGGGCCGAGAAAGCGCAGATACCTGCGCCGCAGCGGAGGCGCCTTCACGGAATCCTCGCCCATTCAGGGGGGCGGCCCGCGTTCAGTACCTTCCCCATCGCCTCCGAGAACCTCGTCCAGTCAGAGGCCTCTTCCGCGAGTCGTTGGCGTCCCGCGGCGGTGAGCCGGTACGACTTCACCCGCCGATTCGTCTCCGAGAGCTCCCACTCCGCCTCGATCCACCTCTTCTCCTCCATCCGGTGCAGCGCCGGATACAGCGTCCCCTCCTGGACGCTCAGCGTCCCGTCCGTCGTCTCGCGGATCCAGCGCGAGACGGCGTAGCCGTGCGCCGGCCCCCAGGAGAGCGTCTTCAGGATCAGCACGTCGAGCGCGCCCTTGCGGAGCTCCATTGCCGGATCGTCCATGTCTCACCCCTTGCAGTGGTAGGGGTATAGATGCACGCTGATCCATCGGAGCGCAAGGGGTATGATACGGCGCCTCCGCTTTCACGGCCCTCCCGTATTCCGAGTGATCCCGGGCGGGGACTCCGGGGGAGAGGCCCAAGCGGGCCGCGCCGGGGTCGGAGCGCGGCCCGCTCATCTTCGTGGGGCGGCCCGGATCAGCTCCCGGAGCCCGCGAGGAACGCCGAACTTCGCCGGCGGGATCCCGCCGTAGGAATCGCGGATGCAGGCGTACACCCGCACCGGGTGGCCCATCGCCTCGTAGGCCCGGTGGAAGTGCTTTCCGGTCTGCCAGATGTGCTCCGGGCTGGTGTTGCGCTGGTGCGAGCCCAGGGCGAGATCGATGCCCACGGCTTCGTAGGCGAGCTGCGCGTATGCGGCGCTGAAGAGCGCCTCCCCTCGCGTCAGCGGATTGGGGCGCGTCGCTTGGCTGGTCAGATAGGCGTACCAGGTGCCGAGCAGGCCGAGGAGATCGTACCGCAGCCGGTCCACGTCGGGGTTGTCGGCCCGGTCCATGACGAGCTCGACGTCCTCCGCGGACATGGCGAAGGCGACCACCGCCACGTTGGGAACGCTGTGGTCGGCGAAGAGGTCGAACTCGTGGCGGTCGTAGTCCGCGAGCCGGCGGGGTGAAACCCCGGCGCGGTCCAGGTACCGTCCGAAGGGGCTGGCGGGCTCGAGGGTGCTCTCCCAAATCCAGGGCGACTCCTCCCCGCTCGCGTTGTCCCCCGCTTCCTTCGCGATCTCGGAGTGGAAGAGGAATGCATGGGACCAGTGGCTCGGCAGGCGGTCGAATCGGACGTGGCGCTGTGCGTTGCGTAAAGCCGCACCGATCCACCCGAACTCGCCGACCAGTCCGATCGCGCCGCGGCCGCCGTGCGCGAATCGCGGGTCCGTCTTCCCCGCCCGGTCCAGCCTGCGGCGGACCTCGGCGAAGAAGTCCGCGTTGCCGCGATCGCGAAACTCCCCGGACAGGTCCTCGAACTGCGGGTTCACCTCCTCGTCCGAGAAGCGGGTCGCCGTGCTGAACCCCTCGTCGTTCATGAGACCTCCTGTGGATTCCGTGGTCTGTACGGGCCGGTGATCCGGCCCGGGATGCCGTGCTCACTCCAGCGGCAGCGTCCATTCGGCGATGGGGACGGCCCCGTGGAGCTCGATCCGCCAGTATACGACGCGGCAGCTCACCCTCGGACCCTCGTGCCGGAAGGTGAGGGTCGCGTAGGAGCGACGCTCGACCCGCGATGCCGTTCCGATCGGAAGGTGCTGGACCTCCAGCATCAACCCACGTCCCGCCGCGCCCGAGGCGTCGATCTTCTGTGCTCCGCTCGGGGGCACCTTTCCCTGATCGGTGTCGATCAGGGAGAGCGCGGAGGAGATCACCTCGTAGATCGCCACGCCGGTCGCTCCTGGGACGCCGTGTGGGGTGATCCGAGAGAGGCGGTTGACGTGGATGTCGCCCGAGACGACCACGATGTTGTGCCGGCTGCGAAGGAGCGCCCGCCAGAGCCGCAGGTACTGGCCCGAGTAGTCGGGGAGCTTGAAATCGGTGATCTCGCCCACGATGCGGTACTTCGCCGGCCGCTCCACCAGCGGCTGCGCCAGGGCGAGCACGCCCGGTCCGCGGAGCTCGTCGACCCACCGCTCCAGCTCTTCCAGCTCGGGCACCCTCCCGCCCTCCTGCCGGACGAAGCCCGGTTCGTCGTCCCCCGCCGAGGTCCGTCCCGTGCGCGTATCGAGCGCGAAGAACGAAATCGGCGCCACCTCGAAGCGGAAGGAGCGGCCGGAGCGGTTCGGGCGGCCGGAGAGTCCCCCCTGCTCTCCGGGTGCGGGATTCAGAGCCGCCTGGTAGAGCTCGAAGGCCTCGTCCGCCGCCGCTCCCATCCGCCGCCGCTGCGGCTCCGTCCACGTCCAGGGGATGTGGAGCTGCCGCACGGGATAGTTGTTCCAGTATTCGTGGTCGTCGGCCAGGAACGCGCTGGGCGTGGCGGCCAGGAAGCGGCTGTAGCCCTCGCCGTGCCAGTGCCGTCCGTAGATCCTCCACGGGTCGGGCGCCCGGAGATGCGGCCATCCGCCCGCGTTGAGGTCCAGATAGATCTGGTCGCCCGTGAGGAAGCGGAACCGGATCGCGGCCGGATCGAGAGCGTGCTCGCGGGGAGGAAAGGCGGAGGCGACGTCCTCGTGCCCCTTGTTGAAGGCGAAGCACGACCCCGCGGCGATGGAAAAGTCACCCTCGATCCGCGTGGGGAGCGTGCGGACCAGCGTCGAGCGCCAACACGTTCCGTCGGGGAAGTCCGCACGGAGGCGGTACGGCTGGTCAGGACGCAGCCCGCCGATGAGCACCCGGTGCCCCACCAGCCGCTCCCCGGGTAGGGCCGGACCACCGCGCTCGAGCGCGGTTACGGTGGAGATCGCGGAGTCGATCCGGGTGCCGTCCGGTGCCTCCAGAACCGCTTGGGGGTCGAGGCCTCGCGGGTGGGGACGCAGTCGGAAGCGGAGCTCGTTCCGTCCGGGGAGGCCGGTCAGGATCTCGCTCATGGGCTCGAGGCGGTAGGGGTGTTGGCGGCAGGGGCCCGGTCGGGACAGGCCTTATCGGAGGGGCGGCCCGGAAGGCGCCGCGCGGGGAGGCATGCGCCGGCCTCCGGCGGAGCGAGACGATCCGCGAGGCGGCGGGGGACGGTGGAGCGGAAGACGGCTGCGATCGACCTCTCCGGCATACTGCGTTATGCCGCCGGCCACGGCAAGGTCGTGCCGGAGCACTCCCCGATCCTCCTCGAAATCGCGTGCAGATAATGGCGTCTTCTGTGTGAGGAACTTCTTGACTCCGAGTCCCGCTCGTCCTATCCAATAGTAGAGGCGTCCAGTGCAGGTCCGCGGCGCCGCCCCTACCTCCCCCGATCACCCCCTCGATCCGGAGACGGTGATGAAGCGAGCGAGATCCCTGATTCCACCGCGCGGTGCCCTCCCGCTCCCCCCGGCCCCGTCGCAGGTCCACCCCCAGGACGTGCGGTCCATTCTGGACGAGATTTCGGACGACTTCGGAGTGATCCTGTGGAAGGCGGCGCGCGCCGTCGATCTTTGGGCGCAGACGCCTGCGGAGGCTCGGCGAGCCCTCTTCGCGAACGGTAGCCCGGCCCGTTGGCAGGAGGCGATCGTCGCCATTTCCGCACCTCCCTCGCTCGGTCCGCTCGTATGCGCCCTCCACCGGGAGGTCGGCTGCAGCAAGGCGGGATCTCCCACAGAGGTTTCCGCGCTCTGCCTCCGGCTTTCCGAATGGGCCGAAGGCCAGGGAGCGCTGGCGAGCGCGACGGCCTTCGCGGAAGCGGCAGCGCTGTCCCACCCGCGCGGGTCCCAGCCGGCCCTCACGGCTGGACGCCTGCTCAAGCGGAGGGGCGCGTACGCCCGCGCGGAGACGTGGCTCCACCGGTCCCTCTCTCTCTCCATCGCCTCCGGGGATTGGCCGGTTGCGGTGCGGGCGTGGAGCGAGCTCGGAACCGTGTTCGCGCTGCGGGGAAATCTGCGGGCCGCCGAAGCCAGCCATATCCGGGCGCTACGGCTGGCCACCCGGCACCATCTCCAGCAGTACGTAGGGATCGCACTCCACGACCTGTGCGGCCTGTGCATCCGATCCGGCGACGCCGTTCGGACTCAACAATACGCCCGCCGCGCGATTCACGCCTACTACCCGGGTCATCCGCGCCTGGCGGTGTTCGCCAGCGACCTCGCCTACTTCTGGATGCTCCACGGGGAGTTCGGTTGCGCACTCCAGGTTTTCCTGGCGGTACTTCCCCATCTGGCGGACCGGCGGGAACAGCTCTTCGTCGCGGCCAACCTGATCCGCGCGGCGGGGGGCGCCGGCCGCAGGGACATCTTCGAGGCCTATTGGAACGGCACGCTCGTGGGGATTCACGGATGCGAGGCGGCCAACGGACAGGCAGCGGCCCTTCTCGACATGGCCCGCGGGGCGGCCAGCCTCGGTGAGCGGGAACGCGCCGAGGATGTGGCGGCCGAAGCGGTGCGGCGAGCCGCGGACCTCGGAGAATGCCAGACCGTGATCGAGGGAGACGCGGTCCTCGACTCTCTGCGCCGCCAGAGGGTCCAGCTCGGGAGCGGCACGGCGAATCCGCCGGAGCCCCTCTCCCACTGCGCCAGCCTTGCCGAGGCCTTGGAAGCCGTTCTCACGGATGGTGCTACGGCGCGATAACCTCGCGCCGTAGCACCGCACTATGCTCAGGGGGTCCCGCCGATCACCGGGTTGTGGAGAGCGGGGGTGCCGCCGATGACGGGGTTTCGGAGGAGAGCGGGGGTGCCCCCGATGACCGGACTCCCAAGAGCGGGGGTGCCGCCGATGACGGGGTTTCGGAGGAGAGCGGGGGTGCCCCCGATGACCGGACTCCCAAGAGCGGGAGTCCCGCCGATCACCGGGTTCTGGAGCGCCGCGGCGGCCGGATCCCCGCCCGTTGCCGGCAACGCCGAAGACTCGCTTCCATCGGGTGCGGCCCTCTCGGGACCGGTCGGGGACGAGCACGCGCTGGCGAGCAGGGCCAGAGCGGCGGCGAAGGTGCGCATCTTCATGGAGGCCTCCTAGAGGTACGGGGAAGTCGCGACCGATCGAACGTACGTATCCGTCGGCTCGGTCGTCTGGGGTGTTCCAGTAATGTAGACCTTCCCCGCCACCGGACCAATCCTTACGGGTCAGGGATGGGCGAGCACCCGCCACTCCCGAGGCGGCACGCCGAAAAGAAGGGGTCGCGGAGGTGCCCGGAGGCGACTGCCGCTCCCGGCGCTTCCACGATGAGCCGGGCGCGCGGGAGGTCCGGGATGCGGCGTAGGATGCGGCGTAGGCCGCGACGGCCTCGCGGCCCCGCTGATCCTCGCCTCCACTGCTTAGTCGATCCTCTGCCGGCGGTGCGGAGGCCGGGGACCCGACGGCGGAGGTTCGCCTAGTGTCGCACTGGGTGCGGCCCGGGTGGGAGGCGGTAAGGAAACCGGGTGTCCTATACCGATTCTTCGGTGGTTAACCGCAACATCTCGGACGATTGCTGCCTGTAACCCAGTCTGCAGGCTCACCGGGCAACGACTTCCAGCAGGTCCGCATGGACGTGCCGCCACGGCTGATCGAGATCGATGGACCGCACAGACATCCGATGCCCCTTCAGCCGGTAGTCGAACGAAAAGGCCTCGCCCACCACGGGGTAGAGAAGCATACCCTCATGGGGCGGACCGTTCGGCTCGTTGGCGTCTCGGTTCTCCACGTACGCGAAGATCTGGTAGAGGTGAGAAGACCGGATCTTCTGCTTCTGGAAGCTGCGTTGAAACGCCTTCGTGTAGTACTTGGTGTCGAGGACGATGCGGCGGCCGGGTGGCTCCAGCAGGACGTCGGTTCGCATCCGCGGGAGCCACGCGAGGTCGGCCTCGGACCCGTGTGCGTCATGCCACTGAATGTGAGGGCGAGAGGCGCGGAACGCTGGCCTCTCCCGGAGGAAGAACCGGTAGACGAACTCCTCGAAGAGCGCTGCCATCTGCCGGTCGTCCTTGCGGAAGTCCCGAAACCTGGCTCGACCGGTCGCCTCCGAGATCATCAGGTTATCATGGATCAGCCGACATAGCCGCAGCGCGAAGTCGTAGGACCGGTTGTTCCGGTGCAGACGGACCAGACCGAAGTCGCGGGAGGAGATGACAGCGTCAGCGACGGCGTCCATCTTCGCGTAGAGACGGTGGATTCGAGAGCGGACGCGCTCGTGCAGTTCCACCCGCAGAAGGGAGCGGAGGGTGGCCTTCAGGATCCGGTTCGGCAACACGTCGTAAAGGAGCTCGTCGAACTCGCAGTACGTACGGGCTCTGCACCGTAGAGCGCGCTTCATGGTGACCGAGAGATCGAGCCGCCCACGCACGCCCGGCACCTCCGCCCCAACGGCCACGTAGTCGCGCTCCAGGCCCCGGGCGAGCAATCGCGCCACCGCGTCGGCCAGGACGTGACCGAAGAGATCCTGCAGGCGGGTGTAATCCGCCTCGTCCACGGACCGCTCCTCCGCCTCCCCGATCCGGTCCCAGGCGTACAGCAGGAGGAAGTAGACGTTACGGACCGGGATCTTCACGAGAGCAGGCGCTCCACGTGCTCCCTCACCTTGGTCGGCCGGTCGAACCAGTACTCCTGAAGCAGCGGCTCGATCTCCTGCCGCACCACCCGCTCGAACCACGCAGAGTCCCATTCCTCCACGTCACCCTTCGGCGGGACGAAGAAGCTGTGGCCGACCTCGAACCCCGGCCCGAGATGGTGCACGTCTTCCGAGATGTGGCGGTTGAGCTCGCCCATGCGGCTGACGATCCGCTCGAGTACGTCCTCCTGGACCCCCTCGGCCGTCAGGTAATTCGTGAAGCTCTCCTCTCCGAATGCCGGCTGCAGCGTGAAGAAGCTGAATCGACGCCGGAGTGCGTAGTCGACCAGAGCCAACGATCGGTCCGCGGTGTTCATCAGACCGAGGATGTGGAGGTTCTCGGGGACGAAGAACGGCTCGGCGGAGGGCGACGAGTAGGTCAGCGGGATCGCGTACTCCGGCCCGCGCTTGTCGGGCTCGATGAGCATCATCATCTCTCCGAGCACCTTGCTGAGGTTGCCGCGGTTGATCTCGTCGATGATGAAGATGTACTTGCGCTCTGGGTCCGCAGCGGCCGTCCGGCAGAACTGGTGGAACACCCCGTCGCGCAGCTCGAAGCCGGCGTTGGAGGTGGGCCGCCACCCCTGCACGAAGTCCTCGTACGCGTACGACTGATGGAACTGGACCATGCGCAGGCGGCTCGGGTCCTTCTGCTCGAGCAACGCCCAGGCGAGGCGGCGCGCGACGAATGTCTTGCCCACCCCCGGCGCGCCCTGCAGGATGACGTTCTTCTTCCGCAGCAGCGTTTCGAGGATCTCGGTGAAGCGTTCCTGGGGCATGAACAGCCCTTTCATCGCATCCTCGACATCGTAGCGATTCTCCGGCGTCTCTTCCGGCGGCGGGGGGTTCGGTTCTACCCCTTTCTCGACGAGTGCCAGCGTGTCGTGGAGCCACTGCGGATAGCCGCTGAAGTCGGTCAGGGTCTTCGTGGCGATCTGCCGCTGTTCGGGTAGCTCCCAGCGGCCGACGTTTCGCCACTCCACGTCTCGCACGTGCTGGTACTCCGCTCGACCCTCGTCGTAGCGGTACTCCGAGCGGATCTGCCCGAAGCCGAGGATGGTCCGGCGGCCGTGCTTCACCACGACGAAGTCGCCCGGGCGAATCTCGTGAGAGAACTGCCAGCAGGCGAGGGAGTCGTTCAGCGGGTTTCCTCCCTGGTGCTCGCGGACCGCGTCGTGAAGGCTCTCCCGCGAGTCGAACGTGGAGAGATCCCCGAGGTAGTCCCAGCCGATCGCGACCTCGCTTCGTTCCGGAACGACGTCCACATGCGGGCGCCCTCGCCGGCGGCGAGCGCCCAGACGCGCGCGTTCCCGAAGCGCTCGTCGTACCACTGCTTCGCCTCCGCCTCGGAGAGCTGCGGCTCGCTGTATCCCGCGGCCACAGCGTCCCCCTCCCCCTCCCCCTGCCACGCGCTGCGCAGCGGCTCCAGGTAATAGTCCAGACCGCCCGTGCCGTAGTGGTCCGCTAGGCGCGGGCGCAGTTCGTAGAGCGCGCGATCCACGGACACCCGGTCCTTCAGGTCCACTGTTGCGAGGTCGAGACCGAACTCCGGGTAGAGGGTCTTAACGATCTGCTTCTTGTGGCCGGCGGTGACCACCCACTCGAAGTGCTCCGGGAAGAGCAGGTAGAGCAGCATGTGCCGGAACTGGCGGCCGGGTGCGGAGGGGAGCGCTTCAAGCCACCCGGCGAATGCCCACGGGTCGTCTACGAGGCGTCGCTGTTCGGTTGTGGGGAGGGCCTTGAAGGCGCGCGTCAGATCGATGGCGAAGGCGCATTCCCGCCACTTGTTGATGGGGAAGCCCGGCCCTGGATTCGCCACTCCCGTGTCCAGCACGTCCCCGAGTTCGTCCGGCGACCGGGGCAGCGGTTCGGCCGACCACTCCCACACCTTCCTGATCTGCAGCCTCTTGGTGGCACCTTTCAGGGCACTGCTGCTCACGCACAGGTAGATCAGCCAGAGCATCTCCGCGGCGAGCTGCCGTGCGATGGGAGGGGCGGCCGAGAGCTGCTTTTCCAGCTTATCCAGGAAGCTGTCCCTGCCGGCGTCCGGACTCTGGACGAAATAACGGTCCAGATAGCCGAGGTTCTCCAGCGTCCACAGACGCTTGTCGGTGAAGACGGATCCGCCGGCGAGCAGACAAGTGTCGCGCCAGCGGCGGGCGGCGTCGAGAACCTCGGGCGCTTTGTGCCAGTCGGCCATGAGGGAAGGGCTACGCGGCGGTGAGGTGGTGGACGACGGCAGCGGCCAGATGCTCGGACTTCGTTCGGGCGTGGGTGAGCTTCGCCTCCAATTCGTCGCAGCGCGACATGAGCTGATCCACCCGCTCCACGATGCGGCACTGTTCGGGAAGGGGAGGAACAGCAACAGCTATGGAGTTGAGCTTTACCTGATTCAACTTCGGCTGTGCGGTACCCGTTACGTACGGACGCAAATCGGTGGCATTGATGAAAAGCGCGAGGTAATCGAGCAACCGGTCCTCAGGAGCATCCATCACATGAGCGTGATTGTTCACCCAGTATTTCCCGTCGGCGAGGAACGCAATCGGCGTTGACCGGAGAATGAGGTTGGCTCCATCCTCACCGATCAGCAGCAGCCGCTCATCGAAGAGGTAGTCGTCGACATGATCGATGATCCCAGATGCTCCATAATATGGAAATATGCCTTTTCGTCCCTCGCGTACGGCCGCTGAGACAGGTACACGTTCAGAATCCCGGTTGATCGAAAGGTCTCCGAATCGCGCCCACACCCAACCCTCCGGCACCTCGAATGGCACCTCTTCGACTTTGATCGGCGGCAGCTTCTTCTGCTTACCGGTCTTCCCTTCCGCAAACAGCCGCCTCTTCTCCGCCTCGATACGCTCCAGCAGCACGCTCGCCGGCTCGTCGCTTAGGTCCTGCGGCACCAGCTTCCCCCGCACCGCCAGCTGCAGCACCGCCTGGCGCAGCTCCTCAACCGCCTCGGGCGCGTCGTACAGCAGGTCGAAGTTCTCGCGAATACGCGCCCAGCCGTGCGTCAGCCCGCCGTCGTCCCCGGCGGTGGTGAGGTGGTGCAGCACCGCCCGGTTCAGCCGGTCGCGCTTCTGCACGCGCCGGCGCTGGCGCGCCTCCAGTTCATCGCAGAGCGCCATGATCTGGTCCACTTTTTCCACAATGCGGTGCTGCTCGGGGAGGGGCGGGAGGGTTAGAAGAACCCGGCTCAAAATCTTCCCGGAGACCTCGCGGAAGGTCGTCCCAGGAGCGTTTCGGTCGATCTCGGGTGCAACGGCAGTCAGGTACCAGTAAAGGTACTGGTTCAACCCGCTGATGTAAGGAACGCACGACTTGAAGCCCTGGTTCGTCGCAATTGGTTGTTCGGCGATAGCTACATAGCCGATCGGCGCCCGACTGGAAAAGAGAACCGACCCTTCGGGAAGGAGTCGTGCCGAGCTGCTCTCGAGGCCTTCGCGGCTGATGTCTCGCTTGCCGCGGGCGATAAGCTTGCCGCGAAGACCACGAAGGTCCGCTGGGGTTAGCCAGGGCACATCATCGTCGGCCCAATAGATCGGGACCGTCGACTTTGGTGTTCCACCGCCAACGATTTCACCAACCCTGCCGAGGCACGTCCAGCACCAACCCTCCGGCACCTCAAAGGGCACCTCGTCAACCTTGATCGGCGGCAGCCTCTTGGGCTTGCGGATCTTCCCCTCCGCATGGAGCCGCCTCTTCTCCGCTTCGATCCGCTCCAGCAGCACGCTCGCCGGCTCGTCGCGCGGATCCTGCGGCACCAGCTTTCCCCGCACCGCCAGCTGCAGGATGAGCTCGCGCAGCCGCTGCACCCCGCCCGGCGCGTCCGCCACGGCATCGAAGTGCTTCAGCAGCATCTCCGGGCTCACGCGCGCACCTCCGCCAGCAGCACCTTTTCCAGAGCCGCTCCCAATTCGCTCTTCAACTTCTCACGCGTTTCCTGCACCTGCGCGAGCACCTCCCGGTACTCGGCCAGGAGCTCGTCCGGGTCGCGGTGGCTCTCCCCCTCGGCGTTGGGGTTCCTAATGTCGAGGTTGTACCCCCGCTTTCGGATCTCCTCGACGCTCACCTTCCACGAGAGCTCGCTCTCCTCGCGGCTCTCCCACCACGCCTTCTCCGCGTTGAACTCTTCGATCCGGATCGGCCTCGTCTTGCTGTAGCTCTTCTGGCCTGCAGGGTACGGGTGCTCGTAGAACCACACGTCGCTCGTGGGACGACCCTTGGCGAAGAAGAGCAGGTTGGTGTTGATCCCCGTGTAGGGTGCGAACACCCCCTTCGGCAGCCGCACGATCGTATGGAGGTCGCAGTCCTCCAGCAGCCGCTCCTTGACGCGCGTCTTCACCCCCTCGCCGAAGAGGAAGCCGTCGGGGAGCACCACCGCCGCCCGGCCGCCATCCTTCAGCAGGTGCATGATGAGCACGAGGAAGAGGTCCGCCGTCTCGCGCGTCTGGTAGACCTGCGGGAAGTTACCCTCGACCCCCTGCTCCTCCTCGCCCCCGAACGGAGGGTTGGTGACGATCACCTCCACCCGGTCGCGCGGGCCATAGTCGCGCAGCGGGCGAGTCAGCGTGTTGTCGCGCCGGACCTGTGTGGGTACGTCCAGCCCGTGCAGCAGCAGGTTCGTCGTGCAGAGCAGGTGCGGGAGCGGCTTCTTCTCCCAGCCGTGGAGGGAGCGCTGCAGCTCGGCCTCCTGCTCGGGCGTTTTCACGTACCGCGAGCGCACGTGCTCGATGGCGTTCACCAGGAAGCCGCCCGTGCCGCACGCCGGATCGAGGATTCCCTCCCCCAGCTTCGGGTCGACCATCTCGACCATGAACTGCGTCACCGCGCGCGGCGTGTAGTACTCGCCCGCGTTGCCGGCGCTCTGCAGGTCCTTCAGGATCTTCTCGTAGATGTCGTTGAAGAGGTGCCGGTCGCTGGAGCGGTTGAAGTCGATCCGGTTGATGCGGTTGATCACCTGCCGCAGCAGCGTGCCGGACTTCATGTACTGGTACGCGTCCTCGAACACGCCGCGCACCAGCACGGCCGGATCGCCCGGGCGGCCGGAGAGGGGCAGCTCCTTGAGCGTCGGGAAGAGGTCGTCGTCGACGAACTCGAGGAGGGCGTCGCCGGTGATTCCCTCCTCGTCCCGGGCCCAGTTGCGCCACTGCAGTCGCGCGGGGATCGGCGAGCGGTAGTCGTCCTCCAGCAGCTCCCGCTCCTGCTCGCGATCGTCGAAGATCTTCAGGAAGAGCATCCATCCGAGCTGGCCGATGCGCTGGGCGTCGCCGTCGACGCCCACGTCCTTGCGCATGACGTCCTGGATGGACTTGATCGTGGTGGATAACGCCATGGGGACGGGTTGGGAAGAGAAAGAGCGCGCCCGTCAGTAGGGCGCGACGTCGATGTCGGTCCGGGAGAAGTCGCCGCCCACGAAGAGGAGCGGCTCGCCGAGCGCGCGGGCGAGGGCGTAGGAGAAGCTGTCGCCATAGTTCAGAGCCGCCGCGTGGCGGCCCTTGCCGAAACGGCGGTAGGCGTCGCGGGCGATCCCCGCGTGATCGGCGGTGAGCGGAATCGTTTCGATCTTCAGCTCGCCGAGGAGCACGTCGAGCTGGCGCTCGGCGTCCGCGCCAAAGCGGCGCAGCATCACGACACCCGCCTCGACGACGGAAGCCGCCGAGATGCGGCGCTCCGCGGCGCCGCGCACGGCGAGGGCGAGCCGCCCGGCGGCGGGCTCGCCCTGGAGGATCGCGACCACGGCCGAGGTATCGACGACCACGATCAGCTCGGGAGCCCGTACTCGTCGTAACCGAGCAGTTCCTCGTCCGTCCCCGCTTCCAGGACCGGCAGCCGCCTGACCTCGTCCTGGATCTCGCGGATCCGCTCGAGGAACCGATCCATGTCCTCGTTCCGCCCCGTCTCGCGCACCAGCCGCGCCCGCAGCGCCTCCGTCACCGCCTCGGTAAGACTCTCCCCCGTGACCCGCGCCAGCTCCCGTGCCAGCCGCTCGGTCTCGGGGTTCTTGATGCTCAGCGCCATGAAGTGCCTCCTGTGGGGTAGAAAACTACCGAAATTCTACCTATGTAGCAACGTCGGTGCTCCCGGCCGGTGGGGGTTCAGGCAGCCGAGGAAGGGTACAGGGCGTGCTCGAGCTCGTGCAGCGCCTGAAGGTACTTCTCCTTCGACCCGAAGCGGCGGATGATCTCCGGCGCCGTACCCATCTCGGAGAAGGGTTGCACGCGGAGCACCTTCAGGTCCTCCACGCTCCCGATCCCCTCCGCTGCGTACTTGTCCAGGAGTGCGTCGAGCACTGCGCGGGCGTCCGCGGCGTAGCGGGTGAAGTAGTTGCGCTTGCGGACCTGCTCCGCGCGCTCGCGGCGGGTGAGGGGCGGCTGACCGTACACGACGTGGCACACCAGGTCGAACGCATCGTAGTCCCGGCCCACCTCCTCCGCGAGCGCTTCGAAGAGCACCCCTCGCTCTTCCAGCTCCCGGATCACGGCCTGCTTCCTCTCGGCCGCGTCCCAGGTGCGGAGGAACTCGTCGAGGCTGGCGAACTCCTGGGAGACCTTCCTTCGCGTGTAGTCCCGGAGCGACTCGGTGATCAGCTTGCCGTCGGCGCCGTAGTACTGCACGCGCTCGGAGACGACCATCACCGGGACGCCGGAGACCACGTATCGCCGGGGTCCGCCGCGCTTTCCGTCCTCAGCCCCTTCCCCCTCCCCCCGCCAGCCCTCGTCGACGACCCACTCGCCGGCGGTCGGCGGCTCGTCCTCACCCGAGCCGTCCGGCGGCACCGGGGATTCATCGCCTCCCGGCTCGTAGATCACCACCGGGTCGCCGTCGAAGGCGGGGTCGGCGAAGAGCTCGGTGGCCTTCTTGAAGTCCAGGATGGTGAAAAAGTACTTGAGATAGTCCTCGTTGATGCGCGTCCCTCGGCCGATGATCTGCTTGAACTTCGTCATCGACTGGATCCGCTGGTCCAGCACGATCAGCTTGCAGGTCTGAGCGTCCACCCCGGTGGTCATCAGCTCCGAGGTGGTGGCGATGACGGGATAGCGGCTCTCCGGGTCGATGAAGTTGTCGAGCTGCATCTTCCCCTCGACGTCGTCGCCCGTGATACGCATCACGTAGCGTGCGTCTTCCGCCGCGAGGTCCGCGTTCTCGTTGGCGAGCGCCTGCCGCATCCGCTCCGCGTGGTACACGTTCTCGCAGAAGACGATGGTCTTGGCGAAGCGGTCGGTGCCCTTGAGGAACTCGGACACTTTCCGCGCCACCAGGCGGGTGCGCTCCTCGAGCACCAGGGTGCGGTCGAAGTCGCGCTGGTTGTAGATGCGGTCCTCGATCTCCTCGCCGTACTTGTCCTGCTGCCCCGCCTCCGGCCGCCAGCCCGTGAGGTCCCTGTCGAGATCCAGGCGCACGACCTTGTACGGCGCGAGGAATCCATCCTCGATCCCCTGCCGGAGCGAGTATGTGTAGATCGGCTCGCCGAAGTAGTGGATGTTGGAGACATTCCGAGTCTCCTTGGGCGTGGCGGTGAGGCCGAGGTGGGCGGCCGAGGAGAAGTAGTCGAGGATCTCGCGCCATGCGGAGTCTTCGGCCGCGCTGCCGCGGTGGCACTCGTCGATCACCACCAGGTCGAAGAAATCGCGCGAGAACTGCCTGTAGACGTTCCGCTCCTCCTCCGTCCCCGTCACCGCTTGGTAGAGGGAGAGGTAGATCTCGTACGACTTGTCGATCGTCCGGTTGGTGATCTTGGTCATCGCCTGGCCGAACGGCTTGAAGTCGTTCGTCTTCGTCTGGTCGAGCAGGATGTTGCGGTCGGCGAGGAAGAGGATCCGCTTCTTCACTCCCGCTTTCCAGAGACGCCAGATGATCTGGAAGGCGGTGTACGTCTTTCCGGTACCCGTAGCCATCACCAGCAGGACGCGATCCTGCCCCCGAGCGATCGCCTCCACGGCACGGTTGATGGCCACGCGCTGATAGTAGCGCGGCTCCTTCCCTCCGGAATCGGCGTGGTACTCCTGGGTGACTACCCGTTCCCCCTCATCCCCCTCGATCCCCTTCCACGCGCGGTAGCGCTCCCAGAGCTCCCCCGGCGACGGGAACGATTCCATTCCGATCTCTCGCTCCAGCTCTCCGCCCAGTCCGGTCGTGTCGCGGAAGAGGAAGGCGTCTCCGTTCGAGCTGAAGGCGAAGGGCACGTCCAGCAGCTCGGCATAGCCGATCGCCTGCTGCATGCCCGCGCCGACGGAGTGGCCGCTGTCCTTCGCCTCGACCACCGCGATGGGGAGATTCGGCCGGTAGTACAGGACGTAGTCGGCGCGCTTGGGGGTACCGCGGCTCACCATCTTCCCGCGGACGATCACTCGACCCTTCGTGAGCTGCACCTCCTCCCGAACCTGGGCCTGTATGTCCCACCCCGCAGTGGCGATCGCCGGCGTGATGAACTTCGTGCAGATGTCTCGTTCGCTGAGCCCCGTCTTGTCCATGCGAGCGGCGTGAGGCGAGGGAGGGAACCCCTGGGCTGAAGGGATGCCGGAGGGCAGAAGTTCGGCCCCGCCGGAACATAACCCTCGGTTATTCACGTAGCTGAACGAGAATGGCGATTCCGCTTTTTCCCGCGTGATCGCCGGCCGAAGGGCGGATTTCGGGGACAGGCCCCTTCCCCCCCAGAGTCAATCTGGAGGAGGCTTCGCCTTCCCGATTCCCCGCCCGAGGGTGCTACGCTGGAGTGGGCAGGGCCGGGGGCTCCGGCGAGCCCCGCGCCGGGTAGAGCCGGTTGAGCTCGCTCACGAAGCGGCTCCAGAGTCGGGCTCGGGACGCCTCGACCACAACCGTGATCCGGCGCCCGCTGAGCACGACGCGGGCGGCGCTCTTCAGGACGAGCTGCCGGAAGCGCTCGCGGTTCATGCGCCTCGTGCTCTCCCGCTCCAGGAGCGCCGCACCCGCATGCATCAGGTTGGCCGCCAGAAGGCTCAGCAGCAGCCGTGCTTCGTTCGCCGCGAAGCTGTCTGGCTCGGTGAACGCCTCCTGCAGCACCCGGCCGCGGTAGTGCGTCTTCGTCCGCGGCGTGGAAGAAAGCGACAGGGCCAGCGCCTGGTTCCAGTCGCCGAAGTCCTTCTCCGCCTCCCCGCGCCGCCGGTAGTGCGCCAGCAGCGCGGGGCCGTCCACCGCCTCGGCAGGTGCATTGCTCAGCAGGAAGAAGTGGTCCGGGAAGAGCCCTTCCTGCACTGGGCGGTGGTTCGGGATGACCAGCACCCCCCGGCGCGCCCTGCTCCAGGAGTCCGCGCGGTAGAGGAGCTCGAACGTCTGCTCTCCGTCTGCGCTGGCGTAGCGTTCCAGCGGCTCCCGTGCCAGGCGCTCCAGCGCCGCATTGCTCTTCAGTCGCGCCACATACAGAAAGCCCTCCGCCTCCAACGGATCCAGCAGCTCCGGGCTCGGGTAGCCGGCGTCGATCCGCAGCCACACCCGCTCGGCCCCGCGCGAGATCTGACGAAGGATCGGCAGCACGAACTCACACCCGCCCTCCGCCGTATGCACGTTGCCCGCGCGCAGCTTCGCACCCAGGAAGTCGCCCTGCTCCGAGCGCACCAGGAGCGGATGGTAGCAGCGCTCGCGGTAGTGCCCGTTCCAGGCGCTTCCCGGCTGCTGCCCGAAGACCTCCAGGGGGAGCGAGTCCAGATCGAGCGTGATCTCCGGCAGGCGCCGGCCCAGGTTCATCCGACGCTCGGCACTCTCCCGGAGCATCGCGCCCAGGCCGGCCCGGTTCTCCTCCCGGCTCAGCGCGGCCAGGAGGCGCGAGAGCGTGGGCTGCGAGCAGAGTCCGTCCGCCTCCCGGCCCACCGCCGCTCGAAGCGGCCGCTGGCCGCGCCTCGAGGAGACCGCCAGGCGCAGCGCCGGATCCTCGCGCAGCAGATGCACGTCCGAATGGGCGCTCCACCCCTGGGCGAGCAGCAGGAGCGCCGTGCGCAGCAGTTCCCCGTGCTCGTGCCTCACCCGCGCCCCGTCGCGCGGATCGCGCAGATGCTTCCGGAACAGCGCCGGATAGCCGAGCCGATCCATCAACTCCCGAAGCAGCAGGGCTCCCGCGTCGGCGCTCAGCCGCTCGCTGCGCGCCTCCACCTGGATGCTACGATTGAAATCCGGCTGAAACAGACTACATTGGAACTCACCCATAGCGTGTTTTCCGTCGGGGTCCGCAGAGATGGTGGGTCGCACTTCCATCCTACGGCGCCGGCAGGAGATGCGCTATGGGTTTTTTCTGCCTGTCCGATCCCCAGCCGCGCGCTGGTGAATAACCGAGGATAACGACTCGACCCGGATCCTGCACCGGCGGTGCGATCCGGCTGATTTCGCCGCGTGCGAGCCTCGGATGGGCAGCAGACGGGGCAAACGAGCGGGACGAGGCAGCGCCGGAGGTCCGGCGCGAGGCGCTCGGAGGCGCGACTTCGCGGCAACCGGCGCAGGATCTCCACCACCGGGCGGAAACGCTTCCGGTCCTGCTCCCCCCGCGGGCCTGCGCCGGCGGCCTTCAGGCCGGCCGCGGCGGTCCGGTCCCCACCCGCCGCGGCGCCCCGCCTCGGGGCCGCCGCATTCAGAGAGTTCCGCTTCTATCGACAATCTGAAGGAGTCCGTGCATCGTTTCCTCCAGAACCTCTGAAGGAGACCGCCGATGACCGACCCCTCCCGGGAACTGCTGCAGGGCACGCTCGAGCTGCTCGTCCTCAAGGCGCTTTCGCGGGAGCCCATGCACGGGTGGGGGCTCGCGCAGCGGATCGAGCAGATGAGTCGCGATGTCTTCCAGGTGAGCCAGGGGTCGCTGTATCCGGCGCTGCAGCGCATGAAGCGGAAGGGATGGGTTCACTCCGAATGGCGCGTGACGGAGAACAATCGCCGGGCGCGCTACTACCTGCTTACCCCTGCGGGCGAGCGCCAGCTCGAGCGCGAGGCGGCTGAATGGGAGCGGGCCTCGGGCGCGGTGAACTGGGTCCTCGGGTGGAACGGGGGTGCGGCATGAGACTGATCTCCGAGATCCGGGAGCGAGTTCTCGCCCTCCTCTTCCGGGGCCGGGAGGATCGGGAGCTGGAGGAGGAGCTCGGCTACGACGCGGAGGGCGTCGCCGTCGTCGAGCTGGGGTTCAACCGCGAAGCCCGCGAGGGGCCCGCGGAGACCTTCGCCCTCCTCGAGAGCGTGCTGGAGGAGATGCGCGGGGTGCCGGGCGTGACCGCCGCGACGCCGACCATGATCCGGCCCGTCCTGGGCGAGACGGGGGTCTTCCAGGCCCGGCCGATGCGAAAGGGACAGAGCGAGTCCGAGGCGCAGTCCAATTCGTCCGTGCCAATGGAGGTGGGAGACCACGAGCTCTTCCGCGCACTCGGGATCCCGATCCTCCGCGGCCGGGGCCTCCTGGAGACGGACCGGGAGGGCGCCCCCAAAGTCGCCGTGGTGAGCCAGACCGTGGCGGACCGGCTGTGGCCCGGCCAGGACCCGATCGGCAGGCACATCCACATGGTCACGTCTGACGCGCACTGAGCGGTACACGACCGCCCGAATCGTCGGGGAGCGGGAGAACAGGGATCGGACGGTGGCGTTCTTCGGCCTGGACCGGGTGGATCTGCATGCTTCGGGAGGCAGACGTTGACCGCATATGTACGTCACCCTACGAACCACCCAACAAAAAGCCCCTCGACCCGGGAGGGGCCGAGGGGCCGGAAGCGGTTGCGCCGCGATCAGCGGAGGCGGAGGGACTCGAACCCCCAAGCGGTTGCCCGCGCCGCATTTCGAGTGCGGTGCCTTACCAATTAGGACTACGCCTCCATTCAGTCGGGACGGGCGGATTTGAACCGCCGACCCCTCGCTCCCGAAGCGAGTGCTCTACCGGGCTGAGCCACGTCCCGAGTTCCGACCGAACTTCGAAAGCGGATCGGGTGGGATTCGAACCCACGAGGGGCTTATGACCCCCACACGATTTCCAATCGTGCTCCTTAAGCCGCTCGGACACCGATCCCCAGCGGAGCGGAGGGAGTGGGATTCGAACCCACGGACGCCTTTTGAGCGTCACGGTTTAGCAAACCGGTCCCTTGGGCCTCTCGGGCATCCCTCCGAACGCGAACGCGGCGCGCGGACGTTCTCGGACGCGCCGCACCGCAGTTGCCCCTCCTGGGCTCGAACCAGGACTCTTCTGATCCAGAGTCAGACGTGTTGCCAGTTACACCAAGGGGCAATGACGCGGCCGGCCAGCCAACCGCGACCCGTTCCGCATTTCGCGGTCTATTCCTCCACGGGCGAGGAGATTCCTACAGAGCGGGAGACGGGGCTCGAACCCGCGACCCTCAGCTTGGGAAGCTGATGCTCTACCAACTGAGCTACTCCCGCGACTCGCTCCGCCGCACCCGCCGGCGGGCCCTGCGTACCCCGTTCCTTCACCGTCGGGGGGAGCGAAGTATAATCAAACCAACCGTTTTTGACCAGAGCCACCGGTCGGAATTGAACCGACGACCGCTCGATTACGAATCGAGTGCTCTACCCCTGAGCTACGGTGGCGGCGGGACGAAGTGGAGCCGAGGGGAATCGAACCCCTGACCTCTTGAATGCCATTCAAGCGCTCTCCCAACTGAGCTACGGCCCCGCACGCTGCTCTCTATTCCCTGCATGGGCGGTACAAGACTCGAACTTGTGACCTCCACGATGTCAACGTGGCGCTCTAACCAACTGAGCTAACCGCCCGCGAGTGGTGGGGGTAGGATTCGAACCTACGTAGGCATAAGCCGGCAGATTTACAGTCTGCTCCATTTGGCCGCTCTGGTACCCCACCCGAGCCCGGCGGGATGCGGCCGGCGTCTCGCGACAGCACCCCCTCCGAATGGAGCCGAGGGGAATCGAACCCCTGACCTCTGCAGTGCGATTGCAGCGCTCTCCCAACTGAGCTACGGCCCCGGCCTGCTTGCGCCCCTCCCCAGGTTCCGACCAGCGGGGCCGACGGGACTCGAACCCGCGACCTCCGGAGTGACAGTCCGGCACTCTAACCGACTGAGCTACGGCCCCTATGCTGTCTTCCGTCGTCGGTCTCCGGTCCAAATCGCCTCGCGACGGAGGCGCTCGGCAGACGAAAGACGCGAGCGACGACCCTACAGAGCGGGCAACCGGGCTCGAACCGGCGACCTCAACCTTGGCAAGGTTGCGCTCTACCAACTGAGCTATGCCCGCGCTCTCCTCGCGCCACGTCCGCGCCGGGCGAGGCCCCCACGCTCCCACGGGGAATCGAACCCCGGTCTCCACCTTGAAAGAGTGGCGTCCTGACCGTTAGACGATGGGAGCCACCGTCGCTCCGCCGCTTCGCGTCCAGAGCCCACGACGGGATTCGAACCCGTGACCTCTTCCTTACCAAGGAAGTGCTCTACCGACTGAGCTACGTGAGCGGCCGCAATACCCCGTAGGGGAATCGAACCCCTGTTTTCGCCGTGAGAGGGCGATGTCCTAGGCCACTAGACGAACGGGGCGCGTTCAGCACGGCAGGAGGGAATCGAACCCCCAACCGCCGGTTTTGGAGACCGGTGCTCTACCAATTGAGCTACTGCCGTACACCACCGGATGGCCAGGGAGGGAATCGAACCCCCGACACTGCGATTTTCAGTCGCATGCTCTACCAACTGAGCTACCTGGCCCTCCCGACCCGGTTTGTCAATCGGCCGACCCAACAAAAAGCCGCCCTGCTGCGGCGGCCGGGTCCGACAGGCATAGCGGGGGCGGGATTCGAACCCGCGACCTTCGGGTTATGAGCCCGACGAGCTACCAGGCTGCTCCACCCCGCGACAAGGACTTCCATTTTAATGCCTCTCCGCCCCCTCGTCAACCCCTCCCGCGCCCTCGCCGAGAGGCCCTCTTCCCCGGCCTCCGAAGCCTCCGATCACGACCGTTGCTCCCACTCGCGCGGTCGACTGAGCCCGAGTGTGCGCTTGTGGGACGACGAAATCCCACAGGCGAACAGAAACCGCCTCCCGGTGTCTCCCTGTGTTCTGTACAAACTATTACCGTAGAGCACTTTACATCCACCCGTACCCACGGCATCGTTCTTCCTTCATCGACCGGCGTCGGCGGCCCCGGGAGGCATCTCCCTCCGCCCGAGCCGCACCTGAGATTCGCGCATCTCTTCTCGATCCAGGAGACGATCCGTTGGACATTCCGCGCCCTTCCACGAAGAGCAAGAACCGCCGGTGGATCCTCGGCGGCGGCGCCCTCGCCGCCGTCCTGCTGATGACCGTCGCGGTCTCCCGCATCGAGCCCGCCGCGCCCTCCGTGGAGCGCGCCGGCGTCTGGATGGATACCGTCGAGCAGGGGACCATGGTTCGCCAGGTCCGCGGACCGGGCACACTGGTGCCCGAGCAGATCCGCTACATCTCGGCCGTCACCGCGGGGCGCGTCGAGCGCGTCCTCCTCCAGTCCGGCACCCAGGTGAGCCCCGCGACGGAGCTGCTCGTCCTCAGCAATCCCGAGGTCCAGCTGCAGCTCATGGAGTCGCAGCGGCAGGTCGCCGGGGCCGACGCCACCCTGGCCAACCTGCGCGCCACCCTCGAGAACCAGCGCCTAAACCAGGAGGCGCAGGTCGCCACGGTCCAGTCGCAGTACAACGAGGCCATGCGGCAGGTGGTCGCCAACCGGCAGCTCGCCGAGCGCGGCCTCATCCCCGAGATGGACCTCAGGCGGACCGAGGACACCGCCGAGGAGCTCGCGAAGCGCATCGAGATCGAGCAGAAGCGCCTCGACTTCATCGCCGCCTCCATGCGCTCCCAGATCTCCGCGCAGGAGGCCGAGATCCAGCGCCTCCGCGGCCTCGAGCGCTTCCAGGAGGAGTACGTGCAGTCGATGCGCGTCACCGCCGGCACCAGCGGCGTCCTGCGCGAGCTGCCGCTCCAGGAGGGACAGTGGGTCAACCCCGGCGACCGCCTCGCCGTGGTCGTGCAGCCGGGCCGCCTCAAGGCCGAGCTCCGCGTCCCCGAGACGCAGGCCAAGGACGTGATCGTCGGCCAGCGCGCAGCCATCGACACCCGCAACGGCATCATCCAGGGCCGCGTGGCGCGCATCGACCCGGCGGTGCAGAACGGGACCGTCACCGTGGACGTCGCCCTCACCGGAGACCTGCCGCGCGGCGCCCGCCCCGACCTCAGCGTGGACGGAACCATCGAGATCGAGCGCCTAGAGAACGTCCTCCACGTCGGCCGCCCCGCCTACGGCCAGGCGGAGAGCACCGTGGGACTCTTCAAGATGGAGCCCGACGGAGAGCACGCCCGCCGCCTCCCCGTGCAGCTCGGCCGCAGCTCGGTGAACACCATCGAGATCCGCAACGGCCTGCAGCCGGGCGACGTCGTGATTCTCTCCGATATGTCGCAGTGGGACGCCGTCGACCGCGTCCGGCTGCGGTAGAGGCCTCGCAGCCCTTCACGAGGACGCCCGCGAAGGGCGTTCCTCCCCCGCCCCCTCCCATTCGACCCGACCCATGGAAACCGCCAAGCAGCCGCTGGTCCACCTCGACGGCGTGAGCAAGGTCTTCTACACGGAGGACGTGGAGACCCACGCCCTCAACAACGTCCACCTCCAGATCCACGAGGGCGAGTTCGTCGCCATCGCCGGCCCCAGCGGCTGCGGCAAGACCACCCTCCTCTCCCTCCTCGGCCTCCTCGACAGCCCCTCCCACGGCGAGTACCGCCTCGTCGGCCAGCCGGTGGCCACCCTCACCGCCTCCCAGCGCGCCCACATCCGCAACCGCGAGATCGGCTTCATCTTCCAGGCCTTCAACCTCATCGGCGATCTCACCGTCTACGAGAACGTCGAGCTCCCGCTCACCTACCGCAGTATGCCCGCCGCCGAGCGCAAGAAGCGCGTCCTGGAGGCGCTGGAGAGGGTCGGCATGGCGCACCGCACCAACCACTACCCGGCGCAGCTCTCCGGCGGCCAGCAGCAGCGGGTAGCCGTGGCGCGGGCGATCGCCGGCTCCCCCTCGGTCCTGCTCGCCGACGAGCCGACGGGGAACCTGGACTCGACGAACGGCGAGGCGGTGATGGAGCTGCTGAAGGAGCTGCACGCGGGAGGCGCCACGCTGATCATGGTGACCCACGACCCGCGCTACGTCGAGTACGCCGAGCGCAGCATCCACCTCTTCGACGGCCAGATCGTCGAGGACATCGCCGGCCCCAAAGCCGCCGAGCTCGCCAAGGAGCTCGAGGAGCACGGCTTCGAAGTCCACTGACGGAATAAAAACGTGCCGAGTGCTACGTGCTACGTGCTGAGCCCGGATCACGTAGCACGTAGCACTTCCCCTACCCGGCGTCACCCGTGGAAACTCTGCTTCAAGACCTCCGCTACGCCGCCCGCCGCCTTGCCCGGAGCCCGGCGTTCACGGCCGTCGCGGTACTCACCCTCGCGCTGGGGATCGGCGCCAACGTGGCGATCTTCGGCGTGCTGAACGGGGTGCTGCTGCGGCCGCTCCCGTACGACGAGCCGGACCGGCTGGTGAAGCTCTGGAACCGCTGGGAGGGGAGCCCCGAGGCCGATCTCTCGCCCGCGGAGTACTTCGACTACCGCGACCGCGTCACGGCCTTCGTGGCGATGGGGGCGTACGCCACCGGAGCCGTGAACCTCACCGGCGGCGACGCCCCGGAGCGGCTGGGCGCCGGCTACCTCTCGGCGGGCGTCTTCCCCGCGCTCGGCGTCGATCCGGCGCTGGGGCGCCGGTTTACCCCCGAGGAAGACTCGCCCTCCGGCGAGCCGGTGGTGGTGCTGGGCCACGGGCTCTGGACGCGCCGCTTCGGCGCCGACCCCTCGGTGGTGGGGCGGACGGTGTTCATGAACGGGTCTGCGCACCGGGTGGTGGGGGTGATGCCGCCGGGGTTCCGCCTTCCGGAGGACCTGCGCGGCGAGGGCGAGACCGAGATCTATCTCCCGCTTGGGATAGACCGCACCACCGTGCCGAACCGCGGCAGCCACTTCCTACACGGCATGGCTCGGCTGCGGACAGGGGTGACGCCGGAGCAGGCCGCCGCCGAGGTGGCCGGCGTTGCCCGCGTCTTCGTCGACGAGTACCCGGACGACTACCCGGAGGCGATGCGCTTCGGCGCGACAACCGAACCGCTCTCGGAGTACGTGGTGGGCGATGCCCGGCCGATGCTGCTGATCCTGCTGGGAGCGGTGGGGCTGGTGCTGCTGATCGCGACGGTGAACGTCGCCGGCCTCCTCCTCGTCCGTGCTGATGCGCGGCAGCGGGAGATGGCGGTTCGCGGCGCGCTCGGGGCCGGCCGCTGGCACCTCGCCCGGCAGCTTCTAGCGGAGAGCGGTCTGCTCGCCCTCCTCGGCGGGATAGGAGGGGTGTTGCTGGCGGTGTGCGCCACGCAGATGCTCGTCCTCCTGAATCCGCCGAACCTGCCGCGCCCTGAAGCGATCGGAATCGACCTGCGGGTGCTCGCCTTCGCAGCCGCGGTATCGCTGCTGGCGTCACTGCTCTTCGGACTCGCCCCGGCGCTGCACGCCTCCCGGCCAGGGCTGGGACGCGCGCTCCGCGAGAGCGGCCACTCCAGCACCGCCGGCGCCGACCGCCAGCGCTTCCGCTCAGTGCTCGTCGCCTCCGAGGTCGCGGTCGCGGTGGTCCTTCTCGTCGGCGCGGGCCTCCTCGTCCGCAGCTTCGTGGCGCTGCGGAGCGTGGACCCTGGCTACCGTACCGAGGGCGTGCTGACGCTCCGCCTCTCCCTTCCGCAGGCCGACTACCCCGACGAGTCCGCCCCCGCCTTCTACCGCGAGCTGCGGGAGCGCGTCGCGGCGATCCCCGGCGTCACGGCGGCCGGGGCGGTTACGAACCTCCCGCTCGTGAGCGGCCTCGGTGATCTCAACTTCCGCATCGAGGGGCGACCGATGGCCGAGGGGGACGTCTCCCCGCGCGCCGACTGGCAGGCGGTGACGCCCGGCTACTTCGAGGCGATGGGGATGCGGGTGCTGCGCGGACGCGTCCTCGCCCCCACCGACGACGAGCGCGCGCCGGGGGCCGTGGTGATCAACGAGTCGCTGGCGCGCCGCTACTGGCCGGGCGCCGACCCGCTAGGCGCGCGCTTCGAGTTGGGCGGCGGTGCGGGACCCGGGTGGGTAACGGTGGTGGGGATCGTGCGCGACCTCCGCCACACCTCGCTCGCCGAGCCGCCGCGCCCCGAGATGTATCTCTCCCACGTCCAGTTCCGCTTCTGGGACAGCGGCGCCCCGGTGCGCGCCATGACGCTGGCGGTCGCCGGCGGGACGAGCCCGGCGGCGCTCGTCCCCTCGGTGCGCGACGCGGTGCGCCGCATGGACCCCGACCTGCCGCTCGCCGACGTCCGGACGATGGCGCAGGTGCGGGCGGACTCGGTGGCCGAGCCCCGCTTCGTGATGCTCCTCCTCACCCTCTTCGCCGGGGTGGCACTGGCGCTCGCCTCGATCGGGGTGTTCGGGATGCTGGCGCACGCCGTTGTGCAGCGCACGCGCGAGATCGGCATCCGCATCGCGCTGGGCGCCGGCGCCGGCGAGGTCTCGCGCATGGTGGTGCGGCGCGGGATCGGCACCGCGCTGGCGGGGCTAGCGGTCGGCATACCGGCCGCGCTTGCCGCGAGCCGCGTTCTCACCGGCTTCCTCTTTGGGGTGAGCGCCACTGACGCAACGACCTTCGTCGCCATCCCCCTTCTCCTGCTAGCGGTCGCTTCTATCGCGTCCTATCTCCCCGCACGCCGCGCCACGCGCGTCGACCCGATGGTGGCGTTGCGGAACGAGTAGCCGCCGCGAGGCGTCAGGGAAGCTGGATGAGGCTGAGGACCTGCGGCTCAAACTCCTCGAGGAAGGCGACAATGGCCGTGGCCGACCGGAAGCCTCCGGGGTCCACCGGCCAGTAGGTGACGGCGAGCTCCCGCGCGGGCGTGCCGAAAGGAACGTCGCGCGGCGGGATCAGCCCCGCCCGGAAGGCCTCGCACACGCTCACGTAGCGCGCCGTGTCCGCGGCGTCGAGCGGACGCTCCGTGAAGACGAGATAGCCGTAGGCCCCGAGCCCCTCCGGCTCCGCGTCGCCGACGTAGAGATAGTCGGCCGACCGTTGCCGAGGGGAGCCCGCCAGCGACGGGCGCGCTGGGGGCCGTTATCGAGGGCGGCCGAGGCGCCTCCGCCGGAGACGGCGGATGGGGCATCGGCTCCACCACAACCGGCTGGGGCTGGGGCGCCGGCTCCGCCCGGGTGGGGGCCGGCGGGGACTCCGGAGGGGGAGCCGCCTCGAACTCCTCCTCGACTTCCACTGCATCCTCGCGCGGCGCCTCCGCGCAACGTGCGAGGGTCAGCGGGAGGACCGAGAGCAGCAGCGCCCCGACCAGCCGCCGGCTCACGGGGCGCGCCTCTCCTGCCGCGCGCGCAGGTAGGCCCGCGCCCCCTGCAGGAACGCCTCCGCGAGCGAGAAGGCGAGCACGACGACCACCATCACCGTTCCGGAGCCGACCTCCTCGAGGGAGCGCGCCCGCAGGAGGAAGAGCACGAAGAGCGCGAGGGGCATCCCGATCAGCACGCGGAGTCCGATCTCGGCCTGGATCTTCATGGGGGCTCCCGGGTCGGAGGAGGGAGGAGAGCGCGGGGGGCGGCGGGTCCCCCGCCAACGCGCGACATCGCTCGTTTGCTGTCAACTCGTCAGCGTCCGCTCCCCGCGTGCCGTCCGCTCGTGGGACCACCCCGTCCCACAAGCGGACACTCCGCTCCTCGCCGCTGCCCGCATGCTCGGGATCAAGTGCCTGCCGTGCAAGGGATTGAAGGGCGGCGAAACCCTGGTATGCGCCTTCCGGTAGGGAGGAGAGCGACGGCCGGGGACTCCCCGCGCGTGCCTCTCTCCGACCAGGAACCGACCGCCATGAGTACCGTCTTCGCCGCCAGCCCCTTCCCCTCGACCGCCAACATCATCCACCTGCGGGACGTGGGGAAGCACTTCGAGACCAAGGCGGGAAGGATCAACCTCCTCAACCACATCAACCTCGAGGTGAGGGACGGCGAGTTCCTGAGCGTCATGGGCCCCTCCGGCGCGGGCAAGTCGACGCTGCTCAACATCCTCGGGATGTTCGACAGCGACTTCACCGGCGAGTACGAGTTGGCGGGGCACCCGATCCACAAGACGAAGCCGAAGGACCGGCGCGAGCTGAACAAGCGCTACATCGGCTTCGTCTTCCAGCAGTACCACCTCCTGGACGATCTCACCGTCTACGAGAACCTGGAGATCCCACTCTCCTACCGGGACGTGAGGCGAAGCGAGCGCGAGAGCATCGTCGCCGACGTCCTCGACCGCTTCCAGATGGTGGGAAAGAAGGACCTGTACCCCAACCAGCTCTCGGGCGGACAGCAGCAGCTGGTGGCGGTGGCGCGCGCCACCATCGCCGACCCGAAGCTGATCCTCGCAGACGAGCCGACCGGGAGCCTGCACTCGAGCCAGGGCCGTATGATCATGGAGCTCCTGCGCCGGCTGAACCAGCAGGGCACCACCATCATCCAGGTGACCCACTCCGAGGAGAACGCCGCCTACGGCCACCGCGTCATCGAGCTGCGCGACGGCTGGATCGTCGACGCCTGAGAGAACGAGAACCTTCCACCGGTGGTCCGGAAGCATGAGCCACGCTACCTTCGATCCGTCCGAGCTCACGGAGATTTCCTTGAACGAAGCGACCTCACCGCGCGTCCTGGTGGCCGACGACCAGTCGGACGTCCTCCAGGCGCTGCGCCTCCTGCTGAAGAGCGAGGGGTACCGGATCGACACCGCCACCTCTCCGGCGCAGATCGCCAGCCTGGTGACCGAACACGAGTTCGACGTCATCCTGATGGACATGAACTATGCCCGCGACACCACCTCCGGGCGCGAGGGGCTGGACCTGCTCACCCGGCTCCAGGCGGTGCACCCCAATCTCCCCGTGGTGGTGATGACGGCCTGGGGGAGCGTGGAGGGGGCGGTGGAGGCGATGCGGCGCGGGGCGCGGGACTACGTCGAGAAGCCCTGGGACAACCAGCGGCTGATGGCGACGCTGCGCACGCAGATCGAGCTGAGCCGCGCCCTCAGGCGCAGCGAGCGGCTGGAGGACGAGAACCGGCGCCTGCGCGGCGACGGCCTCCCGCCGCTCATTGCGGAGTCGCGCGCCATGCAGCCGGTGCTGCACATCATGGAGCGGATCGCCCCCTCGGACGCGAACGTGCTGATCACCGGGGAGCACGGTACTGGAAAGGAGGTCGTGGCGCGCTGGCTCCACGCTGCCTCCAACCGCCGCCGCAAGCCGCTGGTGACGGTCAACGCCGGCGGGATCTCGGAGGGGGTGTTCGAGAGCGAGCTCTTCGGGCACGTAAAGGGCGCCTTCACCGACGCCAAGACCGACCGGGTGGGTTTCTTCGAGCTGGCCGACGGCGGGACGCTCTTCCTGGACGAGATCGGCAACCTTCCGCTGAAGCTGCAGTCGAAGCTGCTGCGCGTGCTGCAGACCGGCGAGTTCCAGCGGGTGGGCTCCTCACGCACCCAGCGCGCCGACGTGCGGCTCCTGGCCGCGACCAATGTCGACATCCGGCAGGAGGTGGCGGAGGGGAACTTCCGCGAGGACCTGCTCTACCGGCTCAACACGGTGGAGGTGCACCTCCCGCCGCTGCGCGATCGGCGCGAGGACGTCTCGCTGCTCGCCGCCCACTTCCTGCGGCGGCAGGCCACGCAATACCGGAAGTCGGTGTCGGGTTTCTCGCCCGACGCGATGCAGACGATGCTCGACTACGAGTGGCCGGGCAACATCCGCGAGCTGGAGCACACCATCGAGCGGGCGGTGCTGCTCTGCCAGGACGACCACGTGCGTTCCGAGGACCTGAACCTGCGCCAGCACGTGCCCGAGGCGACCGCCATGGACGAGCTCCCCCTGGAGGACGTCGAGCGGCTGCTGATCAAGAAGGCGCTTCAGCGCCACGGCGGCAACGTCAGCCAGGCCGCCGAAGCCCTCGGCCTCAGCCGCAGTGCGCTCTACCGCCGCCTGCAGCGGTACGGGCTGTAATCACCCGGGCCCTCCCCAACCCCTGGTGCGACGCGCCGCGTGCGACGTGCTGAACCGTACGTTGCACGTTGCACGTCGCACGCAGCACGCAGCACTTTGCCGATGATCCCCGAGGAGCGAGCCGACGCCCGCCGGTCCATGCGCTACGATACGCGCGTCCTGCTCCTCGCCCTGCTGAGCGGGACGCCGGGGGCGGGGATCGGGCTGCTCCTGCTCTGGACGGCGGAGCTGAGCCTGAAGACACAGTGGACGGCGACGTTGCTGATCGTCGGGGTGTGGCTGGGTGCGTCGCTCGCGCTCCGCGAGCGGGTAATCCGTCCGTTGCAGACGCTCGCCAACCTCCTCGGGGCCTTGCGGGAGGGGGACTTCTCCAGCCGCGCCCGCGGCGCCCGCGGCGACGACTCGCTGGGGCTCGCGCTGCTGGAGGTGAACAACCTCAGCGAGGTGCTGCGCGAGCAGCGGATCGGCGCGCTGGAGGCCACGGCGCTGCTGCGGACCGTGATGGCGGAGATCGATGTCGCGGTACTGGCCTTCGACGCGCAGGAGAGGCTCCGGCTGGTGAACCGCGCGGCGGAGCGCCTCCTCGGCCAGCCCGGCGCGCGGCTCCTCGGACGCAGCGCCGAGGAGCTGGGCCTCTTCATGTGCCTCCACGGGACCGCGCCGCGGACCTTCCCCGCCACCTTCCCTGGCGGAAGTGGCCGCTGGGAGCTCCGCCGCACCGCCTTCCGTCAGGGCGGCCTCCCCCACCAGCTGGTGGTGATCTCGGACCTCAGCCGCGCCCTCCGCGAGGAGGAACGTCAGGCGTGGCAGCGCCTGATCCGCGTCGTCAGCCACGAGATCAACAACTCGCTCACGCCGATCCAGTCGATCGCCGGGAGCCTGCAGGACCTCCTCCTTGCCTCTCCGCGTCCCCCCGACTGGGAAGAGGACGTTCAGGCCGGCCTGGGAGTGATCCGCGGACGCTCGGCGGCCCTCGCGCGTTTCATGGCGTCCTATGCCCGCCTCGCCCGCCTCCCCGCCCCGAGCAAGCAGCCGCTGGACGTGGGAAGCTGGATCCGCCGCATCGCCTCGCTCGAGACGCGAATCCCGGTGCGGGTCCATCCCGGTCCGCCGGTGGTGTTGGAAGCCGATGGCGACCAGCTCGACCAACTCCTCATCAACCTCACCCGCAACGCGGTGGACGCCGCGCTCGAGACGCGGGGCGGCGTGGAGGTGGGGTGGACCGCACACGCCGGACAGGTGGAGGTCTGGGTCGCCGACGAGGGGCCGGGGCTCTCGAACACCGCCAACCTCTTCGTCCCCTTCTTCACCACCAAGCCAAACGGCTCGGGAATCGGGCTGGCCCTCAGCCGCCAGATCGCCGAGGGGCACGGCGGCACCCTCGTCCTGGAGAATCGCGAGGAGGGCCGCGGCTGCGTCGCGCGCCTCCTCGTTCCCCTCCACGAGCGCGGAAACGGAAGCGGAGACGGAGGGTGAGCGCCAGACGACCACTGTCCGAAAGCGGACGCGGAAATCCCACCGCCGATCACCCCACGCCCTGCCGGTCCCTCCCTCCTTTTCTCTCAAATCACTACCTTGCAATCACTTATCTTTCCTCGCGTCCGGGGAACGAACCTTCCCTTGTAGAGAGGGCGAAGACAGGCTTCTTTCGCTCTTTCCTCCGAGGTGAACCATGTACCGCTCCGACGAGAACGCCCTGCGCGCCGATAAACCCTCGACCCCCTTCGCCCCCACCTCCCGCGAGGGCGCCCGCAGTTACACCGTCTCCCGCTCGGCGGCCACCCGTCCACTGCTCTCGGCGGCCGCCTTCCGCGCCGGCCGGCAGTCGCGGACGCTGCAGCTCTCCTGGGTGGGGCTGGTGCGGCGGTGACCGGGTGACCGGGTGACCGGGTGACCGGGTGACGCGGCCAGGCAGAATACCTGTCATTCCGAGCGCCAGCGAGGAATCTGAAGCCAGCTTTCCGCGCCGTCGTCGGAGTCGAGATTCCTCACTTCGTTCGGAATGACAACCGAGGGCGTTCAGGATACCGAGGGCGTTCAGGATACCGAGGGCATTCAGGATACCGAGGGCATTCAGGATACCGAGGGCATTTAGGCTGACGGCAATGAAAGGGTCGGGGACTCCTCCTGGAGTGTCGGCCCCCTTTCCTCCATCTACCCTTGTCAACCTGTCACCAGGTTCAGCAGCCGGTCCGGGACGAAGATCGTCTTCCGGACCGGCTTCCCCTCCGTGAAGCGGACGACGTTGGCATCGGCGATCGCGGCGGCGCGCGCCTCCTCCTCCGAGATTCCGCGCGGCATGGGGATGCGGGTGCGGACCTTGCCGTTCACCTGCACGACGAACTCGACCGTGTCCGCCACCGCCTTCGCCGGGTCAAACTCTGGCCATGTCGCGGCATCGAAGACGGAGCCCTCGCCCCCGCCCCGTTCCCAGAGCTCCTCCGCCAGATGCGGGGCGAACGGGGCCACCAGCCTCACCAGCGGATCCACCGCCGCCCGCTCCGGGGTGCGTCCGCCGGCGCGCACCACGTTCAGGTACTCCATCATCGCGGCGATCGCCGTGTTGTAGGAGAGCGCCTCCACGGCCTCCGTCACCTTCTTGATGGTGGCGTGCAGCTTCTGCTCCACCTCCGGGTCCAGCGCGCGGTCCTCGGCCGAGAGGGCCGTATCCCAGAGCCGGTTCAGGAAGTGGTACGGCCCCGTGATCCCCGCCTCCCGGAAGTCGCCCCCCTCCTGGTACGGCCCCAGGAACATCAGGTAGGTGCGGAAGGTGTCGGCGCCGTACTCCTCGATGTACTCGTCCGGGACCACCACGTTGCCCCGAGATTTCGACATCTTCGCCCCCTCCCTGATGATGAGGCCGTGGGCGCGGAACCTGTCGAACGGCTCCTCGAAGCCGATGTGCCCCAACTCCTTCAGCACCATCGTCACGAAGCGGGAGTACAGCAGGTGCAGCACCGCGTGCTCGTTCCCGCCGATGTACATGTCCACCGGCAGCCACCCGCGCGTGGCCTCCGGATCGAACGGGAGCGACTCGTTTCCCGCCGAGGGGTAACGCAGGAAGTACCAGGCCGAGTCCAGGAAGGTGTCGGACACGTCCGTCTCCCGGCGCGCGGTGCCGCCGCAGGAGGGGCACTCCGTAAGGTACCACGCCTCGTGCCGCGCCAGCGGCGAGATCCCCGACGCGTCGGGCTTGTAGTCCTCCAGGAAGGGGAGCTCCACCGGGAGACGGTCCTCAGGCACCGGCACCGTTCCGCACCTCTCACAGTAGAGGATCGGGATCGGCGGGCCCCAGTAGCGCTGCCGCGAGATGCACCAGTCGTGCAGCCGGTAATTGACCCGCGGCGCGCCGAGCCCCTGCGCGGCCAGGTCCTCCGTGATCCGCCGCTTCCCCTCCTCCCACGGCAGCCCGTCGTACGTCCCGGAGCGCACCAGCCGCCCCGGCCCCAGGTAGGCCTCCCCCAGCGGGGCGTCCGCCTCCCCGCCCTCCGGGGCGATCACCCGGCGGATCGGCAACCCGAACTTCGTCGCGAACTCGAAGTCCCGCTCGTCGTGCGCGGGGACGGCCATGATGGCGCCGGTGCCGTACTCCATCAGCACGTAGTCGGCGATCCACACCGGGACCTCCTCACCGGTGGCGGGATTGATCGCCCGCGCGCCGGTGTCCTCGCCCGTCTTCTCCTTGTCGGTGATCTTCCGGCTCACCAGGTCGGTCGAGGCCACCCGCTGCCGGTACGCCTCCACCGCCGCGCGGCGATCCGCCGCGGTGATGCGTTCGACGAGCGGGTGCTCTGGCGCCAGGACCAGGTAGGTGGCGCCGAAGACCGTGTCGGGCCGGGTGGTGAAAACCTCGATCGCCGGGCGTTCGGCGCGCGCCGCGCCCGCGCCGCCCGAAACGCCTGCTCGGGCGTCCCCGGCGACGGGAAAGCGCAGGAGCGCGCCCTCGCTCTTCCCGATCCAGTTCTCCTGCGCCTTCCTGGTCGACTCCGACCAGTCGATCCAGGAGAGGTTCTCCAGCAGGCGCGGGGCATACTCGGTGATGCGGAAGAACCACTGCGAGAGGTTCCGCATCTCCACGGGGGTGCCGCAGCGCTCGCACTCCCCGCCCACCACCTGCTCGTTGGCGAGCACGGTGTTGCACCCGGGGCACCAGTTGACGGGCGCCTCCTTCTTGACGGCCAGCCCCGCCTCGTACAGCTGCAGGAAGAGCCACTGCGTCCAGCGGTAGTACTCGGGACGGGTGGTGTCGACCGTGTGATTCCAGTCGTACATCAGCCCCACGCGCCGCAGCTGCCGTGTGAAGCGCTCGATGTTGCGCGGGATCAGCTCCATCGGGTGGGTGCCGATCTTCAGCGCGAAGTTCTCCGAGTGGATCCCGAAGGCGTCGAAGCCGATCGGCTCGAAGACGTCGAAGCCGCGCAGGCGCTTGTAGCGCCCGAAGATGTCGGCCCCCGTGAAGGCGTAGATGTTCCCCACGTGCAGCCCCTCGGCCGACGGATAGGGGAACATCATCAGGTTATAGAACGGCTTCCCATTCCGGGCGACGGAGCGGATCTCCTCGTCCGAGAAGGAGTTGGTGCCGCGCTCCTCCCAGCGGCTCTGCCACTTCCGCTCCACCTCGGCGGGGATGTAGGTATCGGTCGCGTGCGCCTGGTCGCTCATAGATCGTTCCGGCGAGGGCAATACGGGCCACCGGCGCGGAGTTGCCGGCGGCCCGGAGATCCCTGGAATCTAGGTCGAAACCGGCGGATCACAACCCCTCGGGCGCACCCGCCCCGCGCGGCTCCGTCCCCCGCCGCAGCGCCGCCAGCGCCTCCTCCACCGCCGCGTATGGGTCGTCGGCGCCGTCCACCGCCTCCAGCAGCAGGTCGAGGGTGCGCCGGAGGTCCCCGCCGCTCGCGCGGAAGAGCTCCTCGAAGAGGTCGAGGCGGTGGTAGTAGAGGCGCCGCGAGATGAGGGTCGCGTTGTTCAGCGGGTCGCGCGAGAAGGAGGCGTAGGTGGCCACCCGCAGCCGAGGCCTCACCTCCTCCGCGAAGACGCGCTGCGAGCGCCGGAAGACCTCCTCCCGCAGCTCCAGCTTCTGCTCGCGGGTCAGGTCGTCACGGGCGTAGAGCGCCTCCAGCTCGGCGACGAGCCCGCTGAGGAAGCGGCCGAAGAGCAGCTCGTCCTCCCACGCCGCCCGCGCGGTCCCGCACTGGCTCGATTCCTCTCCGAAGCGCCCGCAGAGGAAGACGATCGCCCCGCGCGAGCCCACGAACTCCGCCAGGCTCTCGTTGAACATCGCCTCGCCGGCCCGGTAGAGGGTGTTGTGGAAGACCTCGTGCACGACGGTGGAGGCCAGCGAGACCGAGTCGTAGCGGAGCAGCGGAGAGACCAGCGGGTCGTTGAACCACCCGAGGGTGCTGAAGGCGGAGGTGGGGCGCAGATAGGTGTCGTACCCCTCCCGCTCCAGGTCCTCGATGGCGTCGCGCGCCTTCCCCTCGCTAAAGAAACCCTTGTAGGGGACGTGTCCGACGATGGGGAACCACCAGGTGTGGGCCTCGAAGCGGTCCTTGCGCGCCGCCGAGAGGACGAGCGCCAGCGTGTCGGAGTCGAGCTGCGAGAAGGTGGTGTAGCTCTTCCCCACGTCGAGGCCGAGGGAGTCAGCCGCGAACTGCCTCACCTCCAGCACCAGCGAGAGCTTGTCCCGCCGCTCGGGCGGGGTGGTGGAGTCGCGCACCAGCCGCGCGATGGGCTGGCGGCGGCTGAGGATCTTCGCCTCCTCGTAGCCGGCTCGGAGCACGTAGAGGGGCGAGCACCCCGCCAGCAGCACCGCCGCCAGCGCGGCACCCCCCGCGCAACGGACCGACCGCGTCCTCCTCTCCGTCATCGTCCCTCCTGGGCCCGGCGTTCGAACCGGCCGGCACGCATGCCGATCATGGATCACACCTCCAACCTAGCCCTTCTCGCCCTCCGGGACGAGGCCGAAGGGATCTCCCGCGAAACCGGCTGCACGAGTCGCTCCGGCGGCGAATGGAGCGAGCTGGAGACGGGGCTGCCGCCCTCGTCCCGCGGGCAGGGACATCGTTCCCGGTAACGAGTTCGGAGATCCTGCCGATACCTGTAGGGGACATCCTCGCCCGTTCACGCGGGAACGTTCCCGGAAGGCCGGTCGCGGACCGGATCCGTGCGGGTGAGGGCGTGGCACGGGGGCCTCCTCTCCGCGCCTGGACTTTTCCTTCGCGCCGCCGCCCATGACCCTCGCTCTGCAGACGGAGCCCGAGATACTCCCGCCGACGGAGCTGCTCCTCCACTTCCTGGAGCGGGTCGACGACTGGTGCGACCCCGCGGAGATCGCTTCCCTGGCCGCGACGGTCCTGCGGGAGCGGATGAGGCAGCCGGTGGTCTCGGTCTTTCGCTACGACGCCGGCGCGGACTCGCTCCAGTTGCTGGCCGACGCTCCTCGGGGGGGGAGCGGGATGGCGGTCGGTTCCCGCCTGCAGCCTGACGGAGGCGCCCTCGGCACGGCGATCCGCTCCCGGGAGGTCCAGCGGACGCTCGACGCCTACGCGGAGCCCGACTTCGTGCGTAGCCTCCCCGGCGACACCCGTTCCGAAGTGGTGATCCCCGTCCTGCGCAGGGGGGCGGTGCTGGGAGCGATCCGTCTGGAGTACGCGGGACAGAACCGCCCCACCGCCGAAGCCGGGCCGGTCGCCGAGCTGCTCTCGCAGCCGCTGGCCGTCGCGCTCGAGATCGAGGCGGCCCGCTCCGCCGCCCGAGCGGGTAAGGAAGGGAGTCGGGAAACGCGTACAGCGCGGACCCTCGCGGCTGTGGCCGACCGGCTCGCCCGTACCGAGGACGTGGCGGGTGGGCTGCAGCGCGTGGTCGCGGCCGCCGCGGAGCTGATTCCGGCCGGCTCCGCGGTCGCGCTCCTCCGCCACCGGGAGCGCCAGATGCTCGAGGTCGCCGCGGTGGCCGGGGATTCGCCCTTCCCTCTCGGAGAGCTGATCCCGGTGGAAGGGACGGTGCCCGGCTTGGTGCTGACGCAAGGGCGGCCGGTGACCGCCTGCCCCCTCGTCGGCCCGGGGAGGTTCTGCGCGGACGACGAGGGTCGACGGCTCCACGATGCCCTGGCGGTGCCCCTGGTCTTCGGAGGGAAGACCTTCGGAGTCGTGGCGGTCCTCAATCGCGAAGGGGGGCGGGGCGCCTCCGCCGAGGACGTCGAGCTGCTGCAGAGCCTGGCGAGCCAGGCCGCCGCCGTCGAGGCGATCCGGCAGATGGGGCCGCTCCGGCAACAGATCTCGGACGCTTCGATGATCGCCGAGGTGGGCCGGGCGATGACCGGGACGCTGGGCCTCGACGAGGTCCTGGGGCTGGTGGTGCAGGCGGCGCAGTTGCTGGTGAACGCGCAATGCGCCGCGGTGGGGCTGCGGGATGAGACCGGCGAGTCGCTCACGCTGGTCTCGACCACCGGCGTCCTTCGCGAGAGCCAGGGAAGCTCGATCCCGCTCCAGGGGAGCCTGATGGGATGGGTGGTGCTCCACGGCGAGCCCGTCATCACCCCGAGCGTCTCCGAAGACTCGCGCGGCTCGGAGCACGAGGTGCGGCAGGGACCGGGGATCGTGGTGCCGCTGGAGTCGCGCGGGCTGATCCTCGGCGCGCTGCTGGTGGCGCGCCGCGAGGGAGCTCCCGAGCCGCGGGACGCCGACCTCGACGCGCTGCGGAAGCTGGGGGCGTACGCCGCCATCGGCATCGACAACGCGCGGCTCTACGAGGCGCAGCGAGAGCTGTCCACCGCGCTGCGAGCGCAGAAGAAGGAGTTGGAGCGCGCCTACGCCGAGCTGGCGTCCAGCCAGGAGCGCCTGCTGGTCTCGGAGAAGATGGCCGCTCTCGGCCGCGTCACCGCCGGCATCGCGCACGAGATCAACTCGCCTCTCGGCAGCATCCTCAACTGCCTGCAGCTGGCATCGAGATACGCCAACGAATACCGGGCCTCCGCGAACGATCCGGAGGTGACGCCCGACGACCACCTCGGGATCGCGGGCGACCTGATCGACTCGCTCACGCTGGCCGAGGGAGCCGCGCGCCGCGTCGCGCAGTTCGTGCGCACCATCAAGAGCCAGACCCGGCTGGGGGAGGAGAGTATCACCGCCTTCGACCCGGTCGGCGAGGTCAACAACACCGTCGTCCTCCTCCAGCACGAGCTGCGCAACCGCGACGTGCAAGTGAAGGTCGAGGCGGAGCCGGGGCTGCGAGTCCTGGGGGACCCGACGAAGTTCGCGGTCGTCGTGCAGAACCTGCTGACCAACGCCATCGACGCGATGGCGGGCTCCGAGGGAAACGTCCTCGTGCGGCTGCGATCGGGCGAGGGAAGCGTGGTTCTGGAGGTCGAGGACCACGGCTGCGGAATCCCAGAGGAGATCCGGCCGCGGATCTACGATTATCTCTTCACCACCAAGGACGTCGGCCAGGGCACCGGACTGGGACTGTCCATGGTTCACAGCATCGTCGCCTCGAACTTCAAGGGCGAAGTCGACTTCCGAAGCGAGGTAGGGGTGGGCACCACGTTCTTCATCACCTTTCCTGCACCCGTCCAGGCGTTCAACCATGGCCCGTAAATACCAGGGAATCGCGGAGGCGACCGGCACCGACGTCCTCTCCGGCGCGCCCTCCGGCGCCCCGCGGGCCGGAGGGTCCGTACCCGGCGGGTGCGGCGGCAGGTCCGGTTACACGGTCCTCGTGGTGGACGACAGCCCGGACGTCGTCGAATCGACCCGTCTGCTCATGGAAGCCGAGGGCCACTGTGTGCTCACCGCGTCGAGCGGCCCCGCCGCCCTCCAGGTGCTGAACGAGGAGCGAGTGCAGCTCATCCTTCTGGACTACTTCATGCCCGCGATGACGGGCGAGGTGGTGGTCCGGAAGGTGCGCGAGCGCGATCGGCTCGTGCAGATCATCCTGCAGACTGGCTATGCCGGCGAGAAGCCCGCCCGGGCCATGATGCGCGACCTGGACATCCAGGGGTACCACGACAAGGGCGAGGGCGCGGAGAAGCTCCTCCTCTGGGTGGACGAGGCGCTGAAATCCTATCGCCTGATGGTGGCGATGGAGAAGCACCGGATGGGGCTCCGCTACATCCTCGACGCCACCCCGGAGCTACACCGTGTCCAGCCGTTCAACGAGCTGCTCAAGGGACTTCTCTGGCAGATCGAGGGACTCCTCGGGGCCGAGAACTCCTTCCTCGCCACCTTCCATTCCGAGATGGCGCCCGTGGACGAGCAGGAGGCGGAGGACTTCATGGCGCTCGTGGAGGGGCCGGAGCTGCAGGAGGGTGTCCAGGTGCGCTTCGGCACCGGGCGTTTCCACGGCGAGATCGAGGTTCGCTCGCTCCTGGAGAACGAGCGGCAGGCGATCCTCACCGCCCTGCAGACCGGCGAGGTGAGGATGTGCGATGCGGCCAGCATCGTCCCGCTGAGGCTCGGCAAGAAGCCCGTGGGCCTCATCTACCTCGACCGGCAGGCCGCGTACGCCCGCGACCGCGAGCTGCTCGAGCTCTACGCCGCGCAGGCCGCCGCGGCGATCCAGAACTTCCTGCTCTACGACATGGCGACCACCGACTCGCTCACCGGCGTGCACCTGCGGGGCTTCGCGGTGCGGCAGCTCCAGCAGGCGATCAAGCGAAGCATCCGGCGGGCGGACCCGGTTTCCCTGCTCATGATCGACCTCGACAAGTTCAAGCAGATCAACGACACGCGTGGCCATCAAGTGGGCGACCGGGCCCTGCGCGCCGTGGGCGAGCTGCTCCGCGACGGGACCCGCGAGACGGACGTGGTCGGGCGCTACGGGGGCGACGAATTCATGGTCATCCTCCCGGACACGCCCGCCGCCGGTGCACTCGTCGTCGCGGACCGCCTCCTGCACCAGGTGGGCTCGCTCCACGTCGAGGAGGACGGCCAGGCGGTTCCGATCCACCTGAGCGTCGGAGTCGCCACCCTGCAGGGGGCGGATGAGGAGAAGATCGTGGCGATCGAGCAGGACTCGATCCCCGCCGCGGCGGCGAGTCTGATCGCCTCCGCCGACCGGGCGCTGTACTCCGCGAAAGGGTCGAACCGCCCCGGCACCGTGCCTCCGGTCCTCTGGCAGGAGATTCTCGAACCGGCCATGGCCCGCTAGCGCCGGGAAGGGATCAGAAGAGGGCCGCTCTCCTCGGTATGGACCTTGCGAAGATACCGAAATCCTTGCAGTAAGGATGTTTGCGGTATCGTTCCCACCACTGAGGCAAAGGAGGACGCGATGGCACTCTTCGGACGCGACTACGACCGCGACTACGGCAACCGCGGCGACACCTGGAATCGGGGCTACGACCGGAGCTACCGCTCCGGCGGGGGCTCCTACGACCGCGGGGGCATGACCCGCGACAACCGCGGCTGGGCGGCCTCGGGATATGACCGTGACATGAGGACGTCCGGTTACGACCGCGCCTACAAGAGCCGCTGGCAGACGGACTTCGGCGATCCGTTCGGCGACCGGACGGCGCGGACTCCGATGCGCATGATCCGCGGCGAGTACCAGTCCGGCTACGACCGGGGCTTCCGCGGCTCGAACCGCGACCTGGAGCGCGGCAACACGGGTTACGGCCGCGACTACTACGAGGCCAACCCGATGAGCTACGACCCGCACCCCGCCGGCAACCGCGGCGGCAACCGGGCGCGCGGCAACCGCCCCTACGGCCGGGGCTACGACGCCGGCTGGTTCTAGCCGGGCGCCCCTACCCTGCCGCCTCCGCCCGGGACGGGGTGACGAGGGGCCGGCATCCAGTTGCGATGCCGGCCCCTCGGCCGTCGGGCGACGGAAGTCGCTGCGGTAGTCCGGTGCGCGAAGCGCAGCGTCCACGCTTACGGGAGTGGGCCTCCGCCGACTCGGTTCCCCGCCTACTCCGGCCGTTCCCGAGCCCGCGCAGGCGGGCTTCCCGCAGTTGTCACCGCGGCTTCAGCCGCGCGGCGCGGCTCGGCCCCCACCATTCTCCGCCCTCCTCACCCCAACCCCTCACCCCGTCCCCTGATCCCGCCCCATCCTGCGCTTCAGTTCCCGGAGCCGCTCCTCGACGCCGTCCGCGGGCGGCGGGGCGGAGGGCGGATCGGAATCGAGGAGCGCGTCGAGCGCGTCGGCGTAGGCGGCGCTCTCTCCCACCGCCTCCTCCATGCGCGCGAAGTCGCCGAAGGGGCCGGCGGTGCCGTTCAGGCGGTCGCCCATCTGCTGCTGCGTCTGCGCGCGTCGCAGCTGGGCCACCATCGCGAAGCGGTTGGCGTCGGCCTCCCGGTACTTCCTCAGCATCTCGGCGGCCTCCCTCGAGCGGAGGGAGTGCTCCGCCTCCGCCGCCTCCGCCTGCTGCTCCAGCACCGCGGCTCTTTCGCGGTGCCGACCGGCGAAGTCGGCGGCAACGCGGGCCGTCTCCGCGTCTCCGATGCGCTCGGCGAGGGTGCGACGGCGCTCGCACTGCGCCAGCAGGTCGCGCTCGCGCTCGAGCTCGGCGCGGACGCGTCCCACCGCCTCCCCCAGCTCGGGAAGCGCCGCCTTCGCCGCCGTCATCTCGCGGCGCATCGCCGACAGCAGCTCCGCCACCTGGTCCTCGGGCTCCCGCCGGTCGAGCTCAGCGCGGAACGCGTCGACGCTCTTCCGGAACAGCCGCTGCAGATCCTTGAACATGGCCTGAAGATAAGCCGCGGCGCGGCCGCGGCAATACGTCCGTCGGCGGCCCGATCCTTGCGCGATGGCGGGGCTCCGCGAAAGAGGAGAATCATGCCCGAGGCCGCCATGCTGACGCCCCGCTCCCACGACGACGCCGGACTCACAAAGGAAGAGCGCAAGTCCGTCACGCACGGAGACTTCTGGATCCCCGAAGAGGAGCGCGAGAAGTACAAGCGAGCCCTCGACGCCCTCAACCGCGGCGCGGTTCCCTACGTCGTGACCGGCGCGTACGCGATCTACGAATACACCGGCATCTACCGCGAGACGAAGGACCTGGACCTCTTCGTCGAGCCCCGCCACGTCGTCCCCGCCCTGGGGGTGCTCCGCGAGGCCGGGTTCCGCACGCGCCTCGAGCAGCCGCACTGGCTCGCCAAAGCCACTCTCGGCGAGCACTTCGTGGACGTCATCTTCGGCATGGGAAACGGACTCGCCCTGGTGGACCGCGATTGGTACGAGCACAGCACGCCGGCCATCCTCGCCGCCAACCCGGTGCGCGTCGGGCCGGCGGAGGAGCTCATCTGGCACCGCCTCTTCATCAGCGAGCGGCACCGGCAGGACACGGCGGACATCGCCCACCTGATCCTCCGTGTCGGGCACCGGCTGGACTGGCAGCGCCTGCTTCAGAAGACGGGACCACACTGGCCGCTCCTCTTCGCGCAGCTCCAGATGTTCTCCTACGTCTATCCCGACGCCGACGAGTGCGTGCCGCGCTGGGTCCTCGAAGAACTGCTGGATCGTGCGCGCGCGGAACTCGACCGCCGGCGAACCGGGGAGCCGATGACGCGCGGGCCCCTCGTCTCCCGCTTCAGCTTCGCCATCGACGTCAACGAGTGGGGGATGCGCGACCTCCGCGCAGAGGCGGTGAAGGCCACCCAGGAGCTCCCCATCATCCAGGAGATCGCCCGCAGCGAGGTCTGGGACGAGCGCTCCGAGGCCGTGGACGACTACCTCCGCCGGACCGGGACATGACCGAACGGGGAAACGGGAGAGAGAGCGGCGCGGGCCGCGAGGAGGGAGACGGCGAGCGCCGGCACCGGGAGCGCCGCCGCACCGACCGACGACGGCAGACGCTGCGCGTCGCGGTAGTGGGCGACTTCCACTGCGGAGACCAGGACACCGGCGTCTATCGTCCCCTCTTCGCCCGCGCCAACGACGAGGCCGACCTCCTGCTGCTCGCTGGCGACCTCACCAACTGGGGCACGCCTTCCGAGATGAAGGTCGCTGTGGGCGAGCTGGCCGACGTCTCGATCCCGATCGTGGCGGTGCTGGGGAACCACGACCACGAGGCCGGCAGGGTCGACGAAGTGAGTGCGATCCTGCGCGAGCGGGGGATCCACCTCCTCGACGGCGACGCCTACCTGCTGAACGACACCGTGGGGATCGCCGGGGTGAAGGGTTTCATGGGCGGGTTCGGGCGCCGTACCCTGACCTCCTTCGGAGAAGCCGCCATCAAGGAGTTCGTGGACGCGAGCCTCGACGAGGTGAAGAAGCTGGAGCTGGCGCTGCGGCGCCTGCGCACCCCCGTCCGCATCGCCCTCCTCCACTATTCCCCCGTGGTGGACACCATCGTCGGCGAGCCGGAGCAGATCTACCCCTTCCTGGGCACCGACCGGCTGGCGGAGCCGATCGACCGCTTCGAGGCCACCGTGGTCTTCCACGGGCATGCGCACCACGGCACCTTTCGCGGGCAGACTGCGGGCGGAGTGCCCGTCTTCAACGTCTGCCACGCGCTGATCGAGAAGGAGGGCGTGGGGGAGATGTACTTCCTCTACGAGATCCCCCTCCCTCCGGGGGCCGAGGTCATCGACGAACCGATGAACGGCCGCTACGCCGCCGGCTGAGTCCGGATCAGCTTCCCCGGTTCCGCTCCAGGAAACGCATGAGCGCGGCCTCCTCGGCATAATAGTCCACGGGGGTCTCCGCCTCCACCTTCCGCGGCTGGCCCCGCATCACCGGCGCGATCGTCTTCCCCTTCAGGTATCCCTCCAGCACCACCGGATGGATGTAGGCGCTGCGGCAGACCGCGGGGGTGTTTCCCAGCTCCGTGGAGACCAGCTTGCACGTCAGCACCACGTTCTTGTCCGCTTCCTTGCGGCTCTCCGCCGGACCGAGATCCGCCAGGATCGTCGCGGCCCGAACGGTGCCCCCCCAGGTGCGGACGTCCTTCGAGGTGTACTTCTCTCCCAGGATTTCCTTCAGATAGTCGTTCACGTCCCGTGCCCCGACGTCTCGCACCTTCCCCTCCTCGTCGCGGTAACGGAAGAGGCGCTTCCCGGGCAGATCGAGGAGGTCGCGTAGGATCTCCACGAGCGGGGTGTCGGCCACCACGCGCCGCTGGTCGACCTTGCTCTTCCCCGGATACCGGAAGATCAGGTCGTTCCCGGCGATCTCCAGATGCTTCTTCTGCAGGGTGGTGATGCCGAAGGTTTTGTTCCGGACGGCGTAGCGCTCGCTCCCGACACGGAAGAAGGCGCGGGTCATGAGCCGCACGACGGTGGCGAGGACGCGTTCTCGCCCCAGCCCCTCGAGCTGGAGATGCTCGTTGGTGACCTCGCGCAGCCGGGGGAGCGCCCGAGCGAAGGGGAGCAGTTTGCGGTACTTCCGCCGCTGCCGCTTCGCGGTGTAATCGGGGTTGTAGATGTACTGCTTCCGCCCGGCGGCGTCGTAGCCCACCGCCAGGATCTTCTCGCCCGGGTCGGGCGAGATCTCCACGTCCGCCCACGCCGGAGGGATCGCCAGGGAGGCGATCCGCTCGAGCGCCGGTTTGCTCTTCAGCGGCTTCCCATCCGCCCGCAGGTACGAGAACCCCTTCTCCGGGCTTCCCTTTCGGCGCCACGCGCGCTTGCTCTTCTCGCTCATGGCCTCTGGAGAGATTCAATCTCCGGACCAGAGCGGGAGGAAGGAACCCGCGCGCTCACCGGTTCACCCGCTCTCCGACGATCCCGTGCTCGAGGGCGAGCTCCGCCGGGGAGGGAATCTCGAAGTACGGTTCGCCGATCCGCGTGGCGAGGGTGCGGATGCTGTCGGCGAGGGAGTTGTAGCGGCCCACGGCTGCGTGGTTGCGGAAGACGATCTCCCTCCAGCGCCCGAAAAGGGCGTTGCGGCGCTCCACGCGCCGGTTGTACTCCCCCAGCTCCGCGCGATAGGATTCGTAGAGATCGGCGGGGAGAGCGCCGCCGCGCACCTGTCCCTCGAAGGCCCCGACGGAGCGCTTCCGCTCCGCCAGATCGCCGTCCATGCCCTCGATCTCGATGCGCAGGCTGTCGGCATCGAGCTGGGTGCGGATCACCTCCAGGCCGGAATCTTCCAGGCGCCGGCTCAACTGCTGGAGCTCGGCGCGCTCGTCGGCGTAGGCGAACCAGCCGTAGAGCTCCTGCCCCAGCTTGGCGGCCGCGACGATCGCCAGCAGGAGGAGAAGGCTCCCCAGCCGCTGCCGTCCCTTCATGCGGCGCGTTCCCTCCTCGAGGCCGTCTCCCGAGAGACCCTCCCTTCGCCCATCGTCCCGCCCTCCGGTTGAGTGGATCACCCGGTCAACATGGCGGCCGGCCCTCCTCCCCGGCAACCGCGCGTCGCATCCGGGCCAAGATGGTCTGCCTCTTGCCGAGATCGCCAGGAGCGAACCGCGAGGCAGACCGGGAAAGCAGGAGCACTCCTGGCACGGTAACTGCACAACTTTACTGTTCGCAATAGTTTAGGTAGATTACAGTTCAGCCTTGGCCCCCGTCAGGTCCCGCAAAGCAGGAGAACCCGCAGATGCATCCACGCAGACGACGCTCGCTTCCCCCTTGGGAACGCCGTACCGCCTACCCTCGCTACCCGAACGGCCGCACACGCCGTCGGTGGCCCCGGGCGTATGACGGGGGCGTTCCGGTCGAGGCCGCGGTCCGTCGCCGCTATCGCCGTGCCTACGATGGAGACCGGCGGGTGCAGGCGCGCCGCGGGATGCGCCGCCGCTCTCTGCTGGACAACCTGCGGCAGGCTCCGCTGCGGAACGGGCTGATCGGCCTGGCCGTCGCCGGGGCCGCCACGCCGGTGGCCGTGAACCGCTACCAGCAGGCGCTTCGCACCGATCCCGCCCACGAGCGGACCGTCGCGCAGACCGCCGCCGCGGCGCAGCTCTCCGACGCCGCGGTGAGCAACGCATGGAGAACGATGGAGGCAGAGCGGGAGTCCGCCATCGCGACCAACCTTCAGGAGTACTCCGAGTACGGGCTCTCGCGGGACCTCGCGGAGGACATCTACGACCTGGCGAAGGCGGCCAAGATCGACCCCGAGGTGGCCTTCGGGCTGGTGCGGGCGGAGAGCTCCTTCAAGAACTCCTCCACCAGCCGCGTCGGAGCGGTCGGCCTGACGCAGCTCATGCCGGCGACCGCGCGCTGGCTCGAGCCGGGGATCACCCGCGACGACCTGCGCGACTCGCAGACGAACCTGCGGATCGGGTTCAAGTACCTCAAGGACCTGATCGACAAGTACGAGGGCGACGTGGACCTCGCGCTGACCGCCTACAACCGCGGTCCCGGCACCGTGGACCGCCTCCTCCGCAAGGGCGGCAATCCCGACAACGGATACGCCAAGTTCGTCAAGACGGGCGACGTGGGGAGCCACAAGGGATAGCCCCCGCCGCCCCTTCCCGTCCGGAACGAGGCACGGGGTGCGGAGCGATCGCACCCCGTGCCTCGTGCTTCCGCTCCTGCCCGATCCGTCTCTTTCCCGGCGTACGCCCTCGCCGCGGGTGGGACTTCCCCCCCCCCCGCGATTCAGCCGGAATCCGGATCATCCCCCCACCTCCGACCTCACCAGGAAGACCCATTCCCACCGGCCCGCCGGGGCGCGGCGGAAGCCGAGGCGTAGACCGCGATAGTCCAGCCGGTCGAGATGGGCGGAGGGCGCCACCCAGAGCGCGCTGTCGCGGGTGACCAGCCCCCGGTCCAGCAGCTCGGGGACCCGGTCGAGGGCGGCGAAGCCCTCGACGCGCCAGGCGGCCAGGGCCAGTTCGGCGCTCTGCACGCCGACGAAGGAAAAGGTGAAGTCGGAGGCCATCACGGGACGGAGCGCCTCCAGGTCGCGGCCTCGCGCCGCCTCGCGCACCGCCAGCGCGAAGGCGCCGAGGCTCTCCCCCGCCGCCTCCACCGGCGCCAGTGCTTCGTACGCCACCTCCGCCGGAGCGATCTCCGCCACACCCTCGACTCCGCAGGACCCGCAGCGCACGAAGAGCCGCTCCGGCTCCGCCTCCACCACCTCGAGCGCGGTGAAGGGGCGGACGACCTCGCGGATCGTTCCCTCGCGAAGCACCATCCCCGGGTTCGCCGACCAGACGGTGTCGTATGGGAAGACGAATGCCGGGGAAGGCGGCGGGGGCGGTGGAGGCGGTGGAGGCAGCGGCGGCGGAGCGCATCCCGTCAGCACCGCCGCGGAAACCGCCGCCAGCGTCACGCCGGGAACCGGGTTCCAGGGGCCCGGGCGAGATCGGTTCGAGTGCATTGGTACGGTACGGTCGGTCGAGGCTCGGGACAGTGGTCCGCGGCGCACGGACGGCGGGATCGGTTTGCGGACGCGTCCGCCTCCGCTAGATTCAGCCCTCGTCGCCGCCGCGTCCACCCGGGAGATCGCCCGCCGTGTCCGAGACGAAGCCCGTCCTGGTACTCATCTGCTCGGTCGAGCTGGAGGCGGAACCCCTGCGGTCACGCATCGAGGAATCTCGCCCTCTGACGATCGGGCGCAAGAGGGCCACCGCCGGGCGGCTCGCGGGAGCCTCCGTTCTCCTCCTCCCGGCGGGGATGGGGAAGGTCAATGCGGCGCAGGGGCTCACCGCCGCGCTCGAGCGGCTCGAAGTCGCCGGGGTGCTCGGCTTCGGCGTGGGCGGCGCCTATCCCGCCTCGGGGCTCGAAGTGGGCTCCCTAGCACTGGCGGAGAGCGAGGTCTACGGCGACGAGGGTGTCGCCGCCCCGGATGGATGGCTCTCCACCGAGGGAATCGGGATCCCCCTGGTGGAGCGGGAGGAGGGGAGCCTGTTCAACCGCGTCCCTCTCGACCCCGCCCGCGTGGACGCCGCCTGGCGGTCCCTCCGGGCGGCAGGGCTGGAGGCGGAGCGCGGACCCTTCGTCACCGTCTCCTGCTGCTCCGGGACCACCCTCCGCGGCGCCGAACTGGCCGGACGATTCGGCGCCATCTGCGAGAGCATGGAGGGGGCGGCCTACGCACACGTGGCCGCCCTCTACGGCGTCCCCTTCCTGGAGGTCCGGGGGATCAGCAACCGAGTCGAGGACCGCGACCTCTCCGGCTGGCGCCTGCGCGACGCCGCGGCGGCGGCGGCCGCGGCGGTCGAAGCACTCCTCGGGACGATCGAACCATGAAGCTGTCTCTCGGCTACTCGCCCTGCCCGAACGACACCTTCATCTTCCACGCCCTGACGCACGGGCGGGTCGAAGCCCCCGGGCTCTCCTTCGAAGAGCGGCTGGAGGACGTGGAGACGCTGAACCGGCTGGCCATGGAGGGGGTGCTGGACGTGACGAAGGTGTCGTACGGAGCCGTCCCCTATCTTCTCGACCGGTACGAGCTGCTGCGCAGCGGGGGCGCCCTCGGCCGCGGATGCGGGCCCCTCCTGGTCGCGCGGGAGGCGACCACCGTCGAGGCACTCCGGGGCCGGCGGATCGCCATTCCCGGGCGGCTCACCACCGCCAACCTCCTGCTGCGGCTCCGCGATCCGGAGCTGGAGGAGGGGACGGAGGTGCTCTACAGCGAGATCATGCCCGCGGTGGTGCGCGGCGAGGCGGACGCCGGACTGATCATCCACGAGTCGCGCTTCACCTACGCGGAGCTCGGCCTGGTGCGGGTGGTCGACCTGGGAGAGTGGTGGGAGGAGGAGACGGGCGCGCCGATCCCCTTGGGCGGGATCGTGGCGCGGCGCAGCCTGGGCGAGGAGCGGATCCGCGCGGTCGAGACGGCGATCCGCCGCTCGGTGGAGCGGGCCCTCGAGCGCCCCGAGGCGTCGGCGGCGTACGTCCGCGCCCACGCCCGGGAGATGGATCCACAGGTGATGCGCCGCCACATCGACCTCTACGTCAACGACTTCTCCCTCGACCTCGGGGAAGCGGGCGGAAGAGCAGTCGAGGAGCTGCTGCGTCGTCAGTCGTCCGTCGTCGGTCGCCAGTCCTCAAATGCCGTGGACCGACGACCGACGACGGACGACTGACGACTTCAGTACCCGTAGTGCCCCACGTCCGGCTCGTTCGCGAAGAGGCGGAAGGCCTCGTCGATTTCCGCCTCCCGCTCGATCAGGGAGCGGAGCCGCCGGAAGGAGGTATGGAGCATCCGCTCGCGGAGGAGGTGGTCCGTCGGCTCGGGCGGGAACATCCAAGGCGGCAGGTACCGGTCCGTCGCGGGTTCCTGCGCGGCGTTGCTCAACCCCTCCGGCGGCGGCGCGACGCCGAGGCCGGTGCGGACGAGCTCGAAGGCGACGGCCGGATCGAGCCCCTCCTCGAGCGCTACGTCGTACAGCAACTCCGCCAGCTCGTGTGACATCCCCTCGGCCTCGGCCTCCTCCAGGAGGTCGCACCGCCGACGCTCCAGCTCCATTTCAGGGGGGGTCTCGGCGCCCCCGAAGTAGGTATCCTGGGCCCGCCGTTTCCGCCGCCGCTCGCGGAAGGCCTCGAGAGCATGGCGGGCGCTCGTCTCGCGGCGGGCGATGGGGTCCTCCTGATTTCGCTTCGGGTCCACGGGGTCCTCCCGGAAGTGGGCTCGGTCTCCGTCCGACCCGCGGGGCCGGGCGTCTCTCCCGCCGGAGCAAGCCCTGGACCAGCGTTCACTCCGCAGCGGAGCGCCGACCGGCTTCCGCTATCGCTAATCAATTAGCGAATCGTCGCGCGGAGCTTCCGGATCGGGCGCGATCCTTGCAAACCTGCCGCCCCAACGCATCCCCACTCCCGAGAGGAGCGGGAAATCCGCGTATCGCGCCCCGGCGCTCGATCGGCCTCACGGGAGACGGCAATCGCGAGAGAAAGAGTGAGTCGGGCCCGGCGTTGGAACTTTCTCACGGGTTGGTCGGCTACTACTGGGGAGCGACTGTACGTGTGCGGACCGGCCCGCGGGCTCGGACCCGACCCTTCGGGTACCGGCCCTCGCCGCGACCGCTCCTTCCCTGCTCACGCCCTTCGTGATTCCCTGCCGGACGGAAGAGGAGACAAATGCCAAGAGCCACCCGCAGTCTCGCGCGCCTCGCCACCCTGGTGGCCCTGGGGATCGTCGCCTTCGCGGCGGAACCGGATCCTCTCGCCGGCCAGTACTTCGGGCGCAACAAGGTACAGTACCGGAACTTCGACTTCCGGATCGTGCAGTCGGAGCACTTCGACGTCTACTACTATCCGGAGGAGGAGGAGGCGGTCCGCGACGCCGCGCGCATGGCGGAGCGCTGGTACGCCCGCCTCTCCCGCATCCTCGACCACGAGTTCGAGGCGCGGCAGCCGGTGATCTTCTACGCCGTCCACCCGCACTTTCAGCAGACCAACGTGCTGGGCGGGAGCATCAACGAGGGTACGGGCGGCGTCACCGAGGCGTTCAAGCAGCGGGTGGTGATGCCCTTCGCCTACTCCTACGAGGAGACGGACCACGTCCTCGGGCACGAGCTGGTGCATGCCTTCCAGTACGACATCTCGGGGCTGGGGCGCGCCGGGGGCGGGATCGAGCAGGCCGCGCGGCGCTTCCAGGTCCCCGGCTGGTTCATCGAGGGGATGGCGGAGTACCTCTCCGTCGGCCCGGTCGACCCGCTCACCGCGATGTGGGTCCGCGACGCCGCGCTCCAAGGCGAGATCCCCTCGATCGAGCAGATGACCTACGACCAGCGGGTCTTCCCCTACCGCTGGGGGCAGGCGCTCTGGGCGTACGTCGGCGGGCGCTGGGGCGACGCGGCGATCGGGCAGATCCTGAAGCTCACCGGCCAGGGGGTGCCCTACCCGGAGGCCTTCCAGCGCATCCTCAACATCGAGCTCGAGGAGCTCTCCGGCGACTGGCACGCCTCGATCCGCCGCGCCTACCTGCCCCTCCTCGCCGAGCGCCCCGAGGCGCGCGAGATCGCGCGGCCGCTGATCACGCAGGACCGCGAGGGCGGACGCCTGAACGTCGGCCCCGTCGTCTCTCCGGACGGGCAGTGGGTGGCCTTCCTCTCCGAGCTGGACTTCCTCGACGTGGAGCTCTTCCTGGCGAACGCGGAAACCGGCGAGGTGGTGCGGCGGCTGCAGAAGGGGACCGCCTTCGACCCGCACTTCGGGAGCCTGCGCTACATCAACTCCGCGGGGACGTTCTCGCCCGACTCCCGGCAGTTCGCCTTCTCGGCGCTGCGCGAGGGGCGCGACATCCTCGTGATCCTGGACGTGGACCGCGCGAGGCGGGTGCGCGAGATCCCGGTGGAGGGCGTCGGAGAGATCCTCAATCCCAACTGGTCGCCCGACGGCCGCTCCATCGTCTTCACGGGGATCGATGGCGGGATCGCCGACCTCTACCTGCTCGACCTGCAGAGCGGCGAGGCGCGCCAGCTCACCGACGACGCTTACACCGAGCTCCACCCCGCCTTCTCGCCGGACGGCTCCACCCTCGCCTTCGTCACCGAGCGCGGCCCGGACACCGACCTGGAGCAGCTCACCTACGGCGACTACAAGCTGGCGCTCCTGAACCTGGGGACCGCCGAGATCACCCTGGTGCCGGGGATGGCGGGGACGAAGAACATCAATCCGCAGTGGACGCGCGACGGAGAGGGGGTCTACTTCATTTCGAACCGTACCGGCATCCCGAACGTGTACCGGGTGCAGCTCGCCACCGGCGCGGTGACGCGGGTGACGAACCTCTTCGGCGGTGTGGGTGGGATCACCGACATCAGCCCCGCGCTCACCGTGGCGCGCGACGCGGACCGTCTGCTCTTCACCGCCTTCGAGGACAACGGCTACAACATCTACGCGCTCACCGAGGCGGCGGAGCTCGCGGGCGAGGAGATCCCGCTCCTGCTCGAGGGCGCCGACACGGTGGCGCCGCTGCCGGCGGTGCTGCCGCCACATCCGCGGCCGCAGGAGGCGGCCTTCAACCGGGTCTCGCTCTACCTGATGAACCCGACATTCGGGCTCCCGAGCCGGCAGCAGGCGCTGGCCTTCGAGACGGTCCCCTACCGCCCCTCGCTCGGGCTCGACTACCTCGGGCAGCCGCAGGTGGGCGTGGCGGTGGGCGGCCCCTTCGGCGGCTCCGGCTTCTACGGCGGCATCGCGGGGATCTTCAGCGACGTGCTCGGACGCCACACCCTCTTCGGGGCGATCCAGGCGCAGGGGCAGCTCGACGAGATCGGCTTCGCGCTGCAGTACATCAACAGCCGCGACCGCTGGAACTTCGGCGCCCTGGCGCAGCGCCAGCCGTACGTCTACGGCTATCCCGCCTTCAGCCAGGACACCCTGGGCGGCCAGCCGGTGCAGACGTACGACATCGTGAGGGCCCGCTTCTTCGACAACAGCCTGCAAGGCTTCGCGCAGTACCCCTTCTCGGAGGTGCAGCGGCTCGAGTTCAGCGGCGGCCTCCGGCGGCTCTCGACCGATTACCAGCTCTACCGCTTTCCGATCAACAACTTCGGGCAGCAGATCGCGCAGGCGTACCTGGAGGAGATCGACGGCTTCTCCTTCAACATGGCCCAGGCCACGGCCGCCCTGGTGTACGACAACGCGCTGCTGAGCTACACTTCGCCCTTCGCGGGGCAGCGCTACCGCTTCGAGCTCTCGCCCACCGTGGGCGAGCTGCAGTACCTGCAGGCGACCGCCGACTACCGGAAGTACTTCTTCCTGCGTCCCTTCACCCTCGCGGTGCAGGGCCTGCACAACGGCCGCTACCTCGAGGATGTCGACGCCGAAGACTCGCGGCAGGTCCTGCGGGACCTGTATCTCGGCTACCCCTGGCTGGTGCGCGGCTATTACGACGCCTACAGCGACTGCCGCGAGTCGGACGGGGGGACCTCGTCGCAGGACTGCCAGGTGCTGCAGCAGCTCTTCGGCAGCCGGGTGGCGGTGGCGAAGGCCGAGCTCCGCGTGCCGCAGATCGGGCAGATCGCCCTTCTGGGCGGCGTGCTCCCGCCCATCGAGGGCTTCGTCTTCGCGGATGCGGGCGTGGCCTGGACGGCGGATGCAAACCCCGTCTTCGAGCGCTTCGATCCCGCGCAGCACAACGTGATGGATCAGGCCACGGGCGCGCTTTCGGCGCCCGACCGGGCGATCCTCACCAGCGCGGGCGTCGGGGCGCGGATGAACCTCTTCGGTTACATCATCCTCGAGGTGAACTACGTCAACGCCTTCGAGCGCAACGGCTGGCGCTGGCAATTCAACTTCCAGCCGGGATTCTAGAAGGAGTCCGTCGGGAAGAAGGGGAGGAGGGCCGGTGTCCCGAGCGGGGCACCGGCCCTCCCGCCGTTCCCTCTCGCCGTCCGCTCGCTCGGGGTGGCGGGGAAGGATCGGCCCCTTTAGCTTTTCGGCATGAGTGAGCCTCCCCTCAGCAGCGAGCGGGCCGCCCGCCGGCGAACGATCCTCGACTCCGCCATCCGCACCTTCGCGGAGCACGGCTTCTTCGCCTCGCGCACCCGCGACATCGCGGCGGGCGCCGGCGTCGCCGAAGGGACCATCTACCTCTACTTCGATTCCAAGGACGACCTCCTGCTCACGGCCTTCCGCGAGAGGGTACGGGAGTTCGTGGACGGCGCGCGCAGCGTGCGGATCCTCTCCCTGCCTTTCCCGGAGCAGCTCACCCAATTCATCGAGATGCAGTTCCGCGGAATCGAGGAAAACCCCGCGCTGGCGACCGTCCTGCTGCTGGAGACTCGGCAGTCGAGTAAGTTCTACGGCGAGCCGGTGAGGAACGTGCTGCGCGAGTACGCCGCAGCGGTAGACGACCTGCTGCGCTACGGGATCGAGCAGGGGACGCTCCGCGCGGATGTCGATGTGCCGCTTGCGCGCCGGATGCTCGTCGGATCCCTCGAGGAGATCGAGCTCGACTGGCTGCTCAGCGAGCAGGCGCGGCCGCTCTCTCCCCTCGCGCGCGAGGTGGCCGACACCTTCTGCCGCGGCGTCGCGGCCGACTCGACGGGCTCCTGAGCTCGCGGATGCCGGAGAGCGCGTCCGGGGCCGGCGCCCTGTGCCTCGAGCTGGAGGTCGGAGGGACTGGCATCGCCTGGCTCACCCTGCGCGCAACGGAAGGAGAAGCGCTGCTCGGGTCCGCCGTGCTGCCGCGCCTGGATGAGATCCTCTCGGAGCTGGAGCCTCGCATCGCGGCGGGGGAAGTGCGGGCGGTCGTCGTCCGTGGCGCGCATTCCGGGGTGTTCGTCGCTGGCTCCGACCTCGACGAGCTCCGGGCCTTCACCGACGCCGCCGAAGCGACGCTTTGGGCGCTGGCCGGCCAGCGGACGCTGCGGCGGCTCGAGGAGCTGCCGGTCCCCACCATCGCGGCCATCGACGGCGCCTGCCTCGAAGCCGGCCTGGAGCTGGCGCTCGCCTGCTCCTACCGCCTCGCCTCCGACTCTCCCGGGACCCGCCTGGGGCTGCCGCAGGTCCGCCTGGGAATCCTTCCCGCCTTCGGGGGAACGGTCCGACTCCCGCGCCTCGTCGGTATCCAGGCCGCGCTCGACCTCATCCTCCCTGGCCGCGAAGTTCCGCCGGAGGAAGCGTTCCGCCTCGGTCTGGTGGACCGCCTCCTTCCGGCGCGGCAGTTCGCCGCCGGGGTGGAGGCGTTCGCCGAGGAAAGGATCGAGCGGGGGCGCATCCGCACCGGCGCCCGGCGCCGCGTCCCGCGACGGCTGCTGGAGGACACGGCGCCCGGCAGACGGCTGGTGCTCCGACGGGCGTCGCGCGGGATCGGCCCGCGGGCGGAGCACCCCGATGGGGCCGCGGCGCCGCGGGCGCTGCGGGCGGTCGCGGAGGGTCTGAGCCTGCCGCTGGAGCGAGCCTTTCGGCGCGAGGCGGAGGTCGCGGGCGAGCTGCTTACGTCGCCGCAGGCGCGCGGGCTGCTGCACGCCTCCGCGGCCCTGCGCCGCGCCCGGGGCGCCGCGGCGCCGGCCCCGGAGCGGCCGATTGGGCGCGTCGGCATCCTCGGAGCCGGCGCGGTGGGCAGCGAGCTCGCCTTCCTGCTCACCGGCGCCGATGTATCCGTGCTCCTCAAGGACCGGCGCCGCGACGCCCTCCTGCGGGGCGTACGCCACGTGCTCGCCCTGCTCCGGCGTGAGGAGCGCGTGGGAAGGATCTCCGGAGACGACGCCCGTCGGCGCGAAACGCGGGTGGCGAGCGCATCCGGGTTCGGCGGCTTCGGAACCCTCGACCTGGTGATCACGGCCGTGGGGAGCGGCGGCGATCCGTCCGACGAGGCGCTCCGCGAGGCCGGGGAGCACACGCGGCACGACTGCGTGCTGGCGAGCGCCTCCCTCACCGCCTCTCCCCGCCGCGCGCAGCAGGGGCTGGAGCATCCGGAACGGGCGGTGGGGCTGCGGTTCAGCCGCCCGACCGACCTCTTCCCGCTCCTGGAGATCGTTGCGGGGGATTTCACCGGGCGCCCCGCCGTGGACGCCTGCCTCGACCTGGGGAGGCGGCTCGGCCGCGTCCCGATGGTCGTCCCCGACCGGCCGGACACCCCCGGGAACCGCCTGCTCGGCGCGCTCCTCGCCGAGGCGCTCTGCCTGCTGGAGGAGGGCTCCTCACTCGTCGAGATCGACGGGACGGCGGAGGCGTTCGGCTTCCCGCTGGGACCCTTCCGGCGCATGGACGCGATGGGGGTCGAGCGTTGCCTGGCCCTCCTGGCCGCGCTGCAGGAGCGGTGCGGCGTACGCTTCCGGCGCAGCCCGATCGTGGACCGACTCTCCGAGCCGCCTCCCCTCTTCTACCGGTACCGGAAGGGGCTGCCGATCCGTCCCAACGAGGGGCTTCCCGCCAGACTACCGGCGCACGGAGAGGGCCACGGCGAGGTGATCCGCTCGCGGCTGGTCCTGTCTCTGATCCAAGAAGCGGTCCGGGTGCTGCAGGAGATCCCCTTGCTAGACGCGGAGCGGGTGGACGTCGCGGCGCTCGCCGGCGTCGGCTTCCCCGGCGGGCGGGGCGGGCCGCTCTTCCAGGCGGACGAGATGGGACCCGCGCGGCTGGTGGAGCGGCTGGAGGAGCTCGCCGAGCGGTTCGGCGAGCGCTTCGCGCCGGCACCGCTCCTGCTGGAGGTCGCCGCGCGGGGCGGGAGATTCCACGCCGCGGCGACTGGACACCGGCCGCCGGGGGTGCTAAGATAGTCCGCGCGCGCACCTTTCTTCCCGCTGCGACCCTCCGGGTCCAGCCCAGAATGATCGAAACATGGCCGATCTGGACACCCGTCGCGATCTGGAGCCCGCCGCTCCGCGGGACGACTACACCGCCCTGGAGCTCGTCTACTGGATCGTGGGGATCCTTGCGATCCCGCTCGTGCCGATCGTGATGGCGTGGCTCTTCACGCCGTGGAGCGGGATGTAGCGTGCTCCGCCGACCGTCGCGAAACGGCGCCCCCGACCTCTGGGTCGGGGGCGCCTTCGTCCTGCCACATCCCCGCGAGTGCCGGCGCGGCGTCCGCCGTCCTCGCGCATTCCCGCTCCCGCGCCCGGAGGCGCGGCCCCTTTCACCCTAACCCTAGTCCAGCCCGTACGCCTTGAGCTTCTGCCAAAGGGTCGTGCGGCCCATGCCGAGGGCGAGCGCGGCGTGCGTGCGGTTCCCCTGCGCCTCCTCCAGCGCCTCGCGGATGATCTCCCGCTCGGCCTCTGGGTCGGGCGCCTGGTAGCGCCGCGAGGGCTCGCCGGGTGGGCCCTCGGTGGCCGCCTCGTCGTCCCGCCGCTCCGCCTCCAGGATCTCGGGCGGAAGGTGGCAGGGGAGGAGCCGCTTTCCCTCCGAGACGATGCAGGCGTACTCGACGGCGGCCATCAGCTCGCGCACGTTGCCGGGCCAGTCGTAGCCCTGCAGCGCCTCCAGCGTCTCCTCCGAGTAGCCGGGGACCCGCCGCGCGGGCGTCGGCACCGTCTCGTTCCAGCGCGCCACGGCGGCGGAGGCGAGCGCGGCGAGGTCCGTCGGCCGGTCCTTCAGGTCCGGGATACGGATCTGGAAGACTTTGAGGCGGAAGTAGAGGTCGGCGCGAAAGCGGCCCCTCTCCACCATCCCCTCCAGGTCCTGGTGGGTGGCCGCGATCAGCCGCACGTCGATCTTGACCGGGCGCGTGGTCCCCACCCGCATGATCTCCCGCTCCTGCAGCACGCGCAGCAGCTTGGCCTGCATCCCCGGGCTCACGTCCCCGATCTCGTCGAGGAAGAGCGTCCCGCCGCTGGCCTCCTCGAAGAGCCCCTTCCGGTCGCTCGCGGCGCCGGTGAAGGCCCCGCGCGCGTGCCCGAAGAGCTCCGACTCGAGGATGCCCTCGGAGAGGGCGGAGCAGTTCACCGCCACGAACCGCTGGCCGCTGCGCCGGCTCACCTCGTGAATGGCGCGCGCCACGAGCTCCTTCCCCGTCCCCGTCGCACCGCGCAGCAGCACGGTCGAATCCGTGGGGGCCACCCGCTCCATGGCTTTGAGCACCTCCCGCATCTCCGGCCCCGTCGCCACGATCCGCTCGGCCGCGCCGCCCAGCTCCGGCTCCCGCTCCGCGAGGATCGAGCGGATCTTGGAGCGGAGCATATCGTTGTCGCACGGTTTCGTGACGTAGTCGTCCGCGCCGAGCTTGAGCGCCTGCACCGCCGAGTCCACCGTCGCGAACCCGGTGAGCATCACCACCGGTACCGTGTTTCCCGTGCGGCGGATCTCCTCGAGTACCGAGAGGCCGGTACGCCCCTCCATCTTCAGGTCGAGGAGCACGAGGTGATAGCGGCCGGCGCGAAGGCGCTCCAGCCCCTCGCGCCCGTCGCCGGCGGCGACCACCTCATACCCTTCGTCGGTCAGCAGGGCGCCGGTCCCGATGCGGAAAGCGCGGTCGTCATCGATGATGAGGATGCGCGAGGGCGGGTTCGTCGTCGAAGGGTTCACGGAGAGTTCTACCCTGCGGCCGTGGAGTTCGGTTCCCGGACCCCGGCCGTGGCGACGGTCGGATCCAGCGTTTCGCGCGGGAGCTGAACGACGAAGCGGCTCCCCTCGCCGGGGCGGCTCTCCACCGAAAGGCGCCCGCGATGGCCGCGGATGATTCCCTCGGAGACGAAGAGCCCGAGCCCGATGCCCCGCACCTCCGGTTTCGTGGTGTAGAAGGCCTCGAAGATGTGGGGAAGGTGCTCCTCGGCGATTCCCGCGCCGGTATCCTCGACCACCACCTCGACGGCGTCGCGGATGGCTCCGGTGGACACGCGGAGCACGCCTCCGGAGGGCATCGCGTCCACCGCGTTGGCCACCAGGTTGGCGAGCACCTGCTGCAGCGCGTCGGGATGGGCGACCACGGGCGGGAGGTCGGGCTCGAGTCCGAGCTCCACGCGGACCGCGTGCCGCTCCAGCTCCGGGCCGGCGAGGGTGACCACGCGCTGCGCCAACTGGTTCAGGTCGAGCGGGGTCGCCGCATCGGAGAGGGGGCGACTCTGGTCGAGCATCTGCCGGGTCAGGACGGCCATGCGGTCCAGCTCCTCGCGCGCCAGCTCCAGGAACTCCCGGTTCGGGTCGCACGGATCGCCTCGACGGTCGAGCACCTCAAGACAGTTCTGGATGTTGTAGATCGGGTTGTTGATCTCGTGGGAGAGCTGGGCCACCAGCCGCCCCATGGCCGCGAGCTTCTCGCGGTGGATCAGCTCGGCCTGCGCGGAGCGCAGCCGGACCTCGCGCTCGGCGATGGCGGATCGCATCTCGCCAAAGGCCCGGGTGAGCTGCCCGATCTCGTCGCCCGAGGCCGGGGGAAGCGGAGCGTGGAAGTTCCCGCGCGCCAGATCGGTGGCGGCCGCGGCGAGCGCCTGGGCCGGCCGCGCGACGATCCGCGCCACCACGAGCGCGAGGCCCAGCGCCAGGACGAGCGCCAGCAGCCCGATCCCCACCAGCGATTGCCGGATCCCCAGCGCGAGCCTCAGCTCCTGGACGACCGGGCGGAAGAGGAGCACCGCGGTGGGCGTCTGACGGGTGGGGAGCGAGTTCACCGAATAGAGGTGAATGAGCTTCTCCACCTGCCGCCGCCAGATCCCGCCCCGCTCGACGACCATGGCGAGATCGAGCTCCTCTACGAGGCGCGCGAGGCTGTCGGGGAGGGTGGTCGCCACCACCTGGTCGCCGACGGCGAGGGCGACCTCGGCGCCGCCGGTGACGTCCTTCAGGCCGCGGATCATCCGCGCGTCGAGGCGGATTCCCACGCCCACGATCCCCACGCGCACGCTGTCGGGAGCGTTCGGCGCGAGGGAGTCGGGGAGGGTGGCGAGGGAATCGCCCGGAAGCGCCGCCGTGGAGTCCACCGCCGAGGCGGTCGCGGCGGGATCGGCCTCGGCGAAGACCGGCCAGACGGCGACCCGCACCGGGGCCTCGCCTCCGCCGGGCACGATGACGACGCTCCCGCCGGCCCGCAGGGTCGCCGAGTCGAGGGCGGGCCCCACGAGTGCGGCGCCGAGAGTGTCCGCGGCGAGCACGACGCGCCCCTCGGCCACCTCCCGGGTGAGGAAGCGGCGGAGGGCCGCCGTGTCGTCCGACTGCAGGAGCTCCGCGGCTCGCCGCTCGCGCGCCACGCGCCGCGCCACCTCCTGGAGGGCCTCGTCCTGGACGCTCCAGTACGAGCGGAGCGCTTCGCTGGCGCTGCGCAGGTCGCCGGTGGCGCGCTCGTACACGCGCGCCTCCACGGCCCGGCTGATCAGCACCATCGCCGGGGCGACGGTGAGCAGCGTGGCTCCGGCGAAGAGCAGGAACACCTTGGTGCGAACGGAGAGCCCGCGCATGCGCCTCTTCTCGCGGTCGGGGTCCGGGTGCGGCGTTCAGTGAACGGTGTCCGACCGTTCACTGAACGGTCGAGAGGGGACCGCGAACGTCCGCCCGTCACCCCCACGGGATCCGCCTCCCCGCGGAAACGTAAGGCTGCAGGCCGATTCGCGCCACGCCCCACCCGATGGGTCCGACCTGGCATGCCCGTTGCCTTACAGAGGCCCCGACGGGGATCGGGAGGTGGGGTAGGGGCGTCAAATGTATCGAGAAAGCTGATCCGAGAGGATCGCCCTCTCCGGAGGCGGATGCCCGGGGAGCACCATTCAACGGAACTGGAGAACACCATGCTGAAGAACCGCATCTTTACCGCCTTCGCTTTCGCCGGCCTGCTCGGCTTCGCCGCCTGCGCAGGTGAGGAAGAGGTCCCGGTGATCGAGGAGCCGGTGGTCGAGGAGCCGGCGCCGATCGTCGAGCCGGCCCCGATGATGACTGACACGGCGGCGATGCCGATGGACACCGCCGGCATGCCGATGATGGCCGACACGGCTGCCCTGTAAGCTCTCGGAAGCGCCGGAGGGTTCGCGGGCCCGACCTCATGGTCGGGCCCGCATTTTCATTGTCCGCCACCCGCCTGCGCGCTTCTGGCACATCACGTAACCAGCTTCCGTCCAATGCCTTCCCCTCTCTCGAGACTGACGGTAGATTGGAGAACCACCAGTTCCGCGAAGCGCTTGCGGAGCGTTGCCCGACCCTCGTTCCGCCGGACCTGATGGACGCTCGATTCCTCGTTTCCTCGGCCTCTCCGCTCCTCGTTGCGGCGGCGCTCGCGCTGGGCGCATGCCAGAACTCCGACGGGAAGGCTGTCCCCGCCTACGCCGACGCGCGGCCGGACTCGGCGGTCCTCGCGGAGCAGGCGCGCGCCGACAGCCTCGCCGCGTGGGAGGCCCGGTTCGGTGACCGTGTACCCCGCCCTGACTCGCTCCGTGGCCTGTACGTAAACGGGTGGGCGGCGGGGTCGCGCTCGCGCATGGCCGAGCTGATCCGCATCGCCGATGAGACGGAGATCAACGCCTTCGTCATCGACGTCAAGGAGTCGGACACCTACCTGACCCACGACTCCACCGGGATCGAGCTGGCCCGCGAGATCGGCGCGGATCAGCGTCCCGCGTCGATATGGCTCCCGGCGCTCCTGGACACCCTCCGGGCGCACCAGATCTACCCGATCGCCCGCATCGTCGTCTTCAAGGACCGCATGCTCGCCGAGAAGCGGCCCGACCTCGCCATCCGGGACCTCGAAGGGGGCGTCTGGCTCGACCAGAAGGGGAAGCCCTGGGTCAACCCATACCACCGAGCCGTCTGGGACTACAACGTCGACATCGCCCGAGAGGCGCTGGACATGGGGTTCGCCGAGGTGCAGTGGGACTATGTCCGCTTCCCCGACGTGCGCGACGAGCTGCGCCGGACCATGGCTTTCCCCGGCGCCGCCGGGATATCACGCGAGGACAACATCCGCGACTTCATCCACTACTCCAAGGAGCGGCTTGCCGAGTACCGTGTCCCCGTGACGGCGGACGTCTTCGGCCTGGTCACCTACGCGGACAGCGACGTCGGGATCGGGCAGCGGTGGGAAAAGGTGGTGACCGCGGCCGACGCGGTCCTGCCGATGGTGTATCCTTCGCACTACTATGCCGGGATGTACGGCTTCCAGGAACCCAACGCTCACCCGTACGAGATCGTTCGCGCCTCGATGGAGGACGCGGCGGAGCGGAACCGGTACCTGGAAGCGGAGGGGAAGCGGCTGGGCGAGGTAAGGCCCTGGCTGCAGGCGATGAGCGCGGAGTGGATCGACGACATCGAGTACGGCCCGGCGCACCTGCGGCAGCAGATCCAGGCCACGTACGACGCGGGGTTCAAGAGCTGGGTGCTGTGGAACCCGGGCTCGAAGTATGGGATCTTCCTCCCGGCTCTGCGCCCCGGGGACGACTCCGCCTCGCCGCTGGAACGGAGCGGCTGGCGGCCGCCGCGCTGGGACCCCCCGCGCGAGCGCATGAGCATCGTCGTGCGCCGGAGGGAAGCGGCGGAGCGCGCCGCCCGCCTCGACGCCGACTCCGCCAGCGCGTCGCCAGGGTCTAGGGGATCCGGCGCGCGCTGATCCCTACTCTTCTACCACGCGGCGAACGGTCTCGCGGAGGTTCCATGCTCTACATGATCATCGAGCACTTCCGGGACGGCGATGCCGCGCCCGTATACCGCCGCTTCCGGGAGCAAGGCCGTTTGGCGCCCGCGGGCCTGCGGTACGTAGCGAGCTGGGTGCAGCGGGATTTCACCCGCTGCTACCAGGTGATGGAGTGCGACGAACCGACGGCTTTGCGGGCCTGGATGGCTTCGTGGGAGGACCTCGTCGACTTCGAGGTGCATCCCGTGGTGACCTCCGCGCAGGCGAGCGCGGCCATCGTTCCAGAGCCGTAGCCTCGGGACGATCCGGAGCGCCGACGCTCGCGGTCCGGCTCTTACCGGGCGTCCGAAGTCGTGCGGTCGGGCTTCGATCCGAGGCGGAGGGTGCTGCGTCCAGGCAACCGATTCGCTTCCGTGCGCGGCTCCGCGTCGACGCGGCTTCCGCTCTACCGCTGTGCGGAGCCCCCGAAGAAGTCGGCGATGCGCGCCATCCCCTCCTCCAGTCCCTCGCGCGGCGCGACCCAGGAGAGCCGCAGCCATCCCTCCGCGCTCTCGCCGAAGGCGCGGCCGGGGATCGTGACCACGCGCCGCTCTTCCAGCAGCCGCTCCGCCGCGACTAGCGAGTTCGCGGCGAGCGAGGGCGGCAGCCGCACCATCGAGTAGAACGCTCCCTCCGGCGGGAGGAGCTCCACCCCCTCCCGCACCGCGACGGTCAGGAGCGCCTCCCGGGCCGCCGCGTAGAGCGGCCGCTGCTCGCCGAGGCGGGTGGGCTCGCGCAGCAGCTCCACCGCCACCCGCTGCGCGAAGGTGTCCACCGCCGTGTTCACGAACTGGTGGACCTTCTCGGCGCTCCGCACCACCTCCGGCGGTCCGGCGAGCCATCCCAGCCGCAGACCCGTGAGCGCGCTGCTCTTGGAGAGGGAGCCCGCCACCAGCGAGTGCGGGTGCCACTCGGCGATCGACCGCGGGGGCGATGGACCGTAATACAGCTCCCGATACACCTCGTCGGAGAGCACGAAGACCGGCTCCTCCCGGCCGGCGAGCCCCTTCGCGAGCGCCTGCAGCTCCTCCGCGGGCCAGACGCGCCCCGTCGGGTTGGCGGGCGAGTTGATCACGACCAGGCGCGTCTCCGGGCGCAGCGACTCCAGCACGGGGCCCGCGCGCGGACGGAACCCCTCCTCCGGCCGGAGGGCGACCGCCCGGTTCGGAATCCCCTCGAGCTCGCAGATCTTCGGATATGCCAGATAGCAGGGCTCCACCACCAGCACCTCGTGCCGCGACGGGTCCACCACCGTCTTGATCGCGAGGTAGAGCGCCTCCTCCGAACCGACGGTGACGCAGATGCCTTCGGCCCCGCCGCCGGGGAGGGAAAGGTAGGTGGCCAGGAGCTCCCGCAGCTCCGGAAAGCCCGCGTTGGGGGCATACGGGCAGCCGTTCTCGCGCACCCAGGCGAGCGCCGCCTCGAAAGGGCGCGGATCGGGGCGGAGGGTGGGCTCCCCCATCCCCAGATCGATGTCCCCGGGCCGCTTGAGCGCGTTGACCGCCCGGATGAGGGAGGTCGGAATGGCGCCGACGCGCGGGTTCATGCCGCGAAGTACCGCCAGAGCGCGCCGTACGCGTGCTCCAGCGAGTCGATGGAGCACCATTCCGCCGCCTGGTGCGCCTGCGCAGTCTCTCCGGGACCGAAGTTGACCGCCGGGATCCCGCGCGCGGTGAAGCGCGCGACGTCGGTCCACGCCTGCTTGCACTGCACCGCCAGCCCTTCCCGCCTGCTCCACGCCTGTAGCAGCGGGTGGTCGAGATAGACGTCGCCCGCCGGCGCGGCGTCGACGATCTCCAGCTCGGCGTCACCGCCGATCAGCTCCCGCAGCTCCCGCTCCGCGTCCGCGGGCGTATGCCCCGGGGCGAAGCGGACGTTGAGGTTCAGGCGCAGCACGTCGGGGACCACGTTCTTCGAGTTCTCCGTGTGCGCCTGAGTGGCGACGATCACCTCGTAGTAGTTCAGATCGCCGAAGGCGACCGGGCGCCGCTCGCGCCGCTCCAGCCGCTGGAGGAGGGGGATGGCGCGGTAGAGGGCGTTCTCCCCCTGCCAGGGGCGCGCGCTGTGCGCCCGCCTCCCGCGCACCGTCGCCGTCGCGTGGAGGGTTCCCATGCACCCCATCTGCAGGGCGCGGTCGGTGGGCTCCAGCACGAAGGCGAGGTCGAGATCGGGGAGAGCGCCGCTGCGCAGCACGGGCTCCAGACCGTTCTCCTCGTGTGGCCCTTCCTCCTTGTCGTAGAAGATCCAGACTGGGCGAGCGCCGCGCAGCTCCCGCCACCGCTGCAGGAGCGCGAGCATCGTCGCCACCCCCGCCTTCATGTCGCTCGCGCCGCAGCCGAACACCTTCCCGTGGCGGATTTCGTACGGCTGCTCCGTCGCGCAGCGCACCGTGTCGAGGTGCCCCACGAGCGCGACGACGGGGAGGTCGGGCGCGGCCCCTCCGGCGGCCGGGTCGCACACCACGGAGTTTCCGATGCGCGTCACGGCAGCCTCACCGGCGAGGTCGAGGCAGCGCGCCTCCACCCGGTCGGCGATTTCCCGCTCGCTGCCTGTCTCGCTGGGGATCCGGCACAGCTCGAGGGTCAGACGGGCCAGCTCGTCGCGTATGGCGGTCATGGAAGGAGAGGTTCTCGGGACTGCGGGGCCGCTTCGGAGCCCAAGGACGTCGAAGTGCAGTTTGCTTCGGCGCCTCCGTCCGAGCGGCAACGGTCGTACCGCTGCTCCCCGGGAAAGAGCGCGGTTCCGGAGCAGCCGGGACGCGCCCGCGCCTCGATTCCTAGACCTGGACGTCGAAGGTTCGGAGGACCTCGTTGAGGGAGGTCTTCCGGTCGGTGGATGCCTTCCTCCCGCCGATGATGAGCGCGCACGGGACGTGGAAGGTCCCCGCGGGGAACTCCTTCGGCTGCGTCCCCGGGATCACCACCGAGCGCGCCGGGACGCGCCCCCGCAGGGTGCGAGGGGAGTCGCCGGTAACGTCGATGATCGGAGTCGAGGCGGTAAGGACCACGTTGGCGCCCAGCACCGCCTCCTCCTCCACCACGACGCCCTCCACCACGATGCTGCGCGAGCCGATGAAGGCACCATCCTCGATGACGACCGGTGAAGCGCCGGGCGGCTCGAGGACGCCGCCGATCCCCACGCCGCCCGAGAGATGGACACCCTTTCCGATCTGCGCGCAGGAGCCAACGGTGGCCCAGGTGTCCACCATCGTCCCCGTGGCCACGTACGCGCCGATGTTGACATAGCCGGGCATCATCACGCACCCGGGCTCGAGAAAGGAGCCGTAGCGCGCCACCCCGGGCGGCACCACGCGGATCCCCTGCTCTTTCAGGTTCCGCTTGGTGGGGATCTTATCGTAGAACTGGAGCCCCCCCATCTCCATCGGCTCCAACGGCCGGATGGCGAAATAGAGGAGGATCGCCTCCTTCACCCAAGCGTTCACGGACCAGACGCCGTCGCGCTTCTCGGCCGCGCGGATCCGGCCCGCGTCGAGGAGGGCGATGGTCTCCTCCACCGCCTGCCTCGCCTCCGCCTGCTCCAGGCGCTCCCGCTCGGCGAACGCGCCGGAGACGACCCGCTCCAGATCCGCCAGCTCCATCGCTTCCTCTTCCGCTGTGGGTTCCATCCGATTCCGACGCCGTGGATGCAGCGATCGGGCCACGCCCGGTTGCCCTCGGCAGCCCGCAGGAGATACATTCGGATCCCCGGGCCCCCCGGCCTCGCCTCGACTCCGACGCAGCGACGAAGTAGCACGCATGGCGAACGACCGCAAGCCGACGATGAAGCGCGCGCTGCCGATCCTGCTGGTGACGGTCTGCCTGCTGGGGGCGGGCGGCGCGCTGCTCGGGGTGGCGCGCGGGGGTGGGCTGGAGGGCGGGACGGACTTCCACGGCACCGCCTGGGAGCCGCCGGAGGCGGCCGCCGAGTTCCGGCTCGTGGATCATCGGAGGCGCCCGGCGAGCATGCGGGATTATCGGGGCGAGGCCGTCCTCCTCTTCTTTGGCTACACTCGCTGCCCCGACGTCTGCCCGCTCACTCTCGCGCGGCTGCAGCGCGTGCTCGAAGGGATGGGCGACGACGCGAAGGAGGTGCGGGTGCTGCTGGTGACGGTGGATCCGGAGCACGACTCCCCCGAAGTCCTGGCGCGCTACGTCGCGCGCTTCGGCCCGCGGGTCGTAGGCCTCACGGGCGACACCGTGGAGCTGGCGCGGGTGAGGAAGCGCTACTACGTCTATGCGGAGCCCGCTCCTCCCCCTCTCCCCGGCGCGGCAGACCACGGCGACCACTCGGCGCTCCCCTCCGGAGACCTCAACCACACCCCGCAGGTGTTCGGCATCGACCGCGCTGGACGGATCCGCGTGCTCCTGCCCATGGAACGTTCCCCGCAGGAGATCGCGGACGACGTCCGGACGCTGCTGCGCGACTGACCGCGAGAAGTGGCGCGGGTTCAGCCCGCCAGGGCCGGGTGCGCGCCGATCGTGGTCCGGCTTTCGATCTCGTCCAGCATGGCGCGGAAGCCCGGCACGTCCAGCGGCCACCGCACGCGATAGGCGCGGCGCCAGATCGCGTACAGGAGCTGGCGCACTTCGCGCGCCGGGATCTCCACCCGCGGGTCCCCCACCGGCTGGCGATATAGGACCCAGTCCTCGCCCTTCTCGCCCGGCTCGACCCCGGGGTGCAGGTAGGTGAGATCGAACGGGATGGCGGCCCGATCGCGGACCAGCCGCCGCAGCCAGGGATTCTCCAGCCGCACCTCCCCCACGACCCACGCCAGGTCGTCGCGGCCAGCGGAGCGGGCGTCGGCGCGAAACGCCTCCACCAAACGCACTCGCATCCTCCGGCCGAGGTGTCTTCCCCGGTTGCCCGGACGCACCGCCAGATAGGTGACGAATCCCGCGTTGACGCCTCCCAGGTATACCCCGGCCGAGACAGCCGACGCCCTCCCCGTCTCCGAAACCGCGGCGAAGAGGTGAAAGTCGTACGAGGTCAGCAGCCCGAGCCGCTTCTCGGCCACCTCCATGGCGATCTGGTCTAGCGGCTGCCGCTCGTGCGGGGGAAAGGCGTCGTGGATGAGCCCGAGCGCCTCGCGCGCCAGCGGCTCGCGCTCGTCCTCGATCTCCTCCACCCGCTCGCCCGTCCACTCCCTCCCTTCAGGCCCTCCGTGCTCCTGCCGAACCATGCTACGCCCCCCCCGCCACGGGAATCGCCTCCAGGTCCAGGTTGAAGATCCGGGCGCTGTTCCTCCAGAGCATCAGCTCCGTCTCCTCCTGCGACATTCCCAGGTTCTTCACGAAGCGGATGTAGCTCCCCATGTCGCAGATCGGCCAGTCGGTACCGTAGAGGAGCGACGAGGGGTCGCCCGCGAAGGCGAGCACCTCGTTGAGCTGCTCCCGCATGTACTGCTCGAAGCGCTCGTTGAAGTGACCCAGGGTGAGCCCCGAGATGTCGCCCACGACATTCTCGTTCTTGTAGATGACCTCCATCGCGTCCGTCACCCATGGGTTCCCCATGTGGCAGATCACGAAGGTGACCTCGGGGAAATCCACGGCGACCTCGTCCACCTCGAGGGGGTGCGCGTACTTGAGCTTCCCCTTCGGATCGAACGTGTCGCCGGTGTGGATCATCACCGGCACCCCGAACTCCGCGGCGAGCTCGTAGACCACGCGCATGCGGGGATCGTGCGGGTAGAAGGCTTCATAGCCGGGGTAGAGCTTCAGGCCCTTGATCTGCCCGGTGCGCAGCAGGATGCGCAGTTCGGCGAGGTCATGAGCCCGATAGTCGTGATAGCTGACCCCCGCCACCACCCCGATCCGCGGATCACCGCCGATCACCTTCAGGATCTCCTGCACGCTGGGGCGGTCTTCGTTCACTTTGTAAGAGGAGAGCACCAGAGCGTAGCTGACCCCGTGGCGGGTAAGCTCCGATTTGAGGGTCTCGTAACGCTCCCTCAGCGTGGCCGGCTTGCCGTCCACGTAGCGGTTGAGGTGAACGTGGCAGTCGATGATCAAGTATACCTCCGGCCGGGGGAACGAGGAGCGCGGTTGCGGCACCGAGTGGACGCGCAACACCCGTACCGCGTGGCTCACCTCCCGCGGGAGGAGTTGGAGGGGGTGCCGGCGCGGCCACCATAATCGAGTGGCGCTCCTCGAGATGGGGGCACGATTCTCGCCGCCGGCATCGCCTTGACGCTCGCGAAAGGGCTATCTATCGTGAGACGAAGCGTGTCTGGCGCGTCGGCAACCGCGCCGTTCGAAGCCCGGAGCGGCGGTGGCGCCGACCGGATCTTTCACCGCCTGTTCCGGAGGACTTACCGCATGAGACGACGTCTGTGGTGCGCAGCCGGAGTCGCCGCCATCCTCGTGGCCTTGCCCGGAGAAGCTCGCGCCCAGGGTTCTGCGGTGCAAACGCACGGCTCCTGCGCTACGGCGATGGGGGCGGCGGGGGTGGCGAGCCCCTGCGACGACGGGTCGGCCATCCTCTTCAACCCGGCTGCGCTCGCCCGGCAACGGAGCGTCATCGGGGTCGGCTGGACCGGGATCAACACCTCCGGCTCCTTCACCTACGACGCTGCTCTCGGCGGGCAGACCATCGAGAGGGAGTCGAGCACCTCGTCGGTGCCGTTCGGCTTCCTCTCGTATCGCGTCGGGGACCGCCTCGCGGCTGGGATCGGTGTGTTCAATCCCTATGGACTGCACATCTTCTGGCCCGAGGACTTCGAAGGCAGGTTCGTCAGCTACGATACGAACCTGAGGAACATCTACATCCAGCCCACCCTCTCCTTCGCGCCGAACGAATGGATTTCCATCGGTGCGGCGCTAGACGTAATCCGCAGCTCCATCGAGATCAACCAGCGGGTGGACCTCGCCACGACGCCCCTCCCCACCTCGCCGGGCGCCACCTTCGGCAACCTGGGCATCCCGCTCGGAACGGAGTTCGCCGACGTTCGTCTCTCCGGCGACGGCTCGGCCTACACCTACCACGTGGGGGTACTGGTCCGCCTCGGTGAGCGCCTTTCCGTAGGGGCGCGCTACCTCGGCTCCGCGGAGATCGATTTCGACGGAGACGCCGACTTCTCGCAGATCAGCACACAGATCATACTTCCGCCGTCGAACCCGATCAGCCAGCCGGGCAACCCGTTCGGGATCTCGCCCGGGGCGGCGGTGCCTCTGGACGCGGTGCTGCAGACCCAGTTCGCCGCGGGAGCGGCGCTGGGCGACCAGGGGATCTCGACCTCGCTGCCGGTTCCGGCTCAGTTGGTGGTGGGGGTCGCCTTCTCTCCGCTCTCCTCGCTGCGCTTCCTCGCCGATTACCAGTGGACCGGATGGAGCGAGTGGGACCAGGCGCCGATCGACTTCGAGAGCGCGCCGGACCAGACGCTGGTGCTCGATTACCAGGATACGAACACCTGGCGCTTCGGCGCCGAGTTCGGCAGCCGCGACGCGCTCGCGCTGCGCGCGGGCTTCATCTACAACACGGCCGCGCAGAAGGAGTTCTCGGTGTCGCCCCTCCTGCCCGAGGCGGAGCGCAACTACTACACCCTGGGGCTGGGCTACGCCCTCGCCGAGGGGCTGCGGGCGGACGTGGGGTACCAGCTCGTGGACCAGTCAGACCGCCGCGGACGGGTCCGGTCCCGGCCGGAGAACCTCGCCGACGAGCAGGCGCTGCGAGCGCTCAACGTGGGGGTCTTCACCGCCGACGCGCACGTCTTCAACGTCACCCTGTCCTATCGGTTCGGCGCGCGGCGCTGACTCGCGGCAGAGTCCCTTCGTGAGCCCGGAGATTCGAGATGAGAGAGTTCAACTGGAAGCAGGCGGTGCTGGCCCTCGCGGGGGCGGCGCTGCTCGCCGGATGCGCGGCGGACGACGAGACGGTGTTGGAGCCGACCGTCGTCCGTGCCGGCGGCGAGCTGTTCGACCGTTACGTCGCCCTCGGCAACTCCATCACGGCCGGCTACATGTCGGGCGGCATCAACGACAGCACGCAGGCGCTCGCGTACCCGGTCCTGCTGGCGCGGCAGGCGGGGCTGACGATCGGCACGGAGTTCGTGGTCCCCTTCTTCAGCCGCCCCGGCTGTCCTCCGCCGCTCACGGCGCCCTTCTCCACGCAGCGCGTCCAGGTCCCCGGCCAGACCCAGGCGGTATCCTGCGCCCTGCGCTCAGGGGTGACGCGGGTCCCCAACAACCTCGCGGTGCCCGGCGCCGTGATCGCCTCCGCCACCCAGGTGCAGATCGCGGCCAACCCGCTCACGACCTTGATCTTGGGCGGACCGTCGCCGGCACAGCGCCTGCTCGCGCTCCAGCCGACGCTCGTCACCTCCTGGCTGGGGAACAACGACGCGCACACGGCGTCCCGCTTCGGGAACACCGCGCTCCTGACGCCGATGGCGGCCTTCACGCAGAGCCTGGCGGACCTGGTGAACGCGATCGCACAGACGCCCGCGGCGCAGGACGATGCGGTCGTGCTGATCGGAGTCGTCGACCCCGCTCTGGTCCCGATCCTCCAGCCGGGCGTATTCGCGTACCTCGTGAAGCAGAACCCGCTTACCGCGCCGCTCCTGCCCAAGCCCGTGAACGCGAACTGCGCCCCGGTGGGCCCCACCGGCCAGCCGAACTCGCAAGCTTTCAACTTCGTTTCGCTCGAGGTGCTCACCGATCCGTCGGTGACGGAGATTTCCTGCGCCGACATCCCGACGGCCGCGCGCGACTACGTCGCCACGCCGGGGGATATCGCCGCGATCAGCGCGCGCGTCGCGGCTTACAATGCGGCGATCAAGGCCTCGGCCGACTCGAACGGATGGATGTACGTGGACCCGAACGCGCTGCTCGTGCCGCTGGCGACCAACCCGGCCGCCGTGCGGCGCTGCCAGGGGCTGACGCCGCAGGTCTTCGCCCTGGGGCAGCAAGCGATCCTGCAGGCGGTGGCGACGACCTGCCCCGACCCGCAGATCGGCTTCGGCGCCCTGCTCTCCTTCGACGCCTTCCACCCGTCCTCGCTCGCGCACCGGATGGTGGCGAACGCGATCATCGACCAGCTGAACGCGAAGTTCAGCCTGGGGATCCCCAAGCTGAGCGGCGCGTCGATCTGACGGGACGCGCCGGGTGACGAGCGGGCGACCTCTCGGGGTCGCCCGCTACGTTCTGGACCTTTCGGCCGGTCCAGCGCGCCGGAAGGGGCCGAACACGCTTCTTGCAGAAAATCCGGAATCATGAGCGAAAACCCGACGGACATGCCAATCCCGGAAGGGATCCAGAAGATCCTGCACCGCTTCGCCAAGTTGACGCCGGACATGACGCGGCAGGCGCTGGTGCAGTACGCCGATCGCCTTCCTCCGCTCCCCGAGCGCTTCCAGCGGCTCGATCGCGAGCAGTACGCGGTGCACGAGTGCCAGACGCCGGTCGCGATCTATCCGGAGATCGTGGAGGGCCGGATGCACTACTACGCTGACGTTCCCCAGGGGGCACCCACGATCCGGGCGCTGCTCGCGATGATCTTTGAAGCGGTGAATGGACGGCCCCCACAGGAGGTGCTCGCTATCCCTCCCGATTTCGTCCGGCAGGTGATGGAGAAACTGGGCCTGGGAACGCGAGAGGTGGGGCTGAACGCAATGGTGGAGCGACTGAAGCGGGCGGCGCGGCAGGCGGTTCCGAGCGGGAGTGAGCTTCGCGTCTCCTGAGTTCAGCGCCGAATGATCGGTGTGGCGGGGTCTTGCGGAGATCCGGCGCGCTCGTTCTTTTTACGGCCTCCAACGGTCCGGCAGCTCCGCGGCCGTCGCGTGACGACCCGCCGGGGGCCGACCTCGAGGTGAGGTCCTGACAAGTGAATATGCGTACGAAGCGACTGAACGTCCGGGGACGAACCAGGCGTGTGAGGTTGGGGCTCGTTGTTCTGGCGATCGGCGCGACCGCGTCCGCCTGCGAGCTCCCCGGGCTCCCGGAGGAGACGTTCGAGCCGGTCACCTACCGCGAGCGGGGATCGATCGGGACGGCCGCGCGTCCGAACCCGCCGCCCGTGGTGGCTGGAATCGGGGCGGGTGCCGCAGCGGCCGTTCCGACGCTGGCGGCCGGCGGTCCCGCCGGGGTGACGCAGGATATGGTGGAGGAGGGGGCACAGCTGTTCGGCACCGTCTGCTCCGCCTGTCATGGGCCGGGGGGCACCGGCACCGCGGCCGGGCCAGCGCTCGATGACGATCAGTGGCTGAACGTCTCGGGCTCCTTCGACGAGATCGTGAACGTGGTCCACACGGGGGTGCCGAACCCGCGGCAGTTCCCGGCGGCGATGCCGCCGCTGGGCGGAGGCAGCTTCGATGACGAGCAAGTGCGGGCGCTCGCCTCGTATGTGTTCGCCCTGAGCCATCAGTAGGCGATGAAGCGTGACGAGGACACCTACGGCCGGATCCGCGACAAATTCGAGGAGTGGGAGGACATTCAGGCACACCGTCCCCCGCCTCCGCGTCTGGTCGCGCCTCCGCAGTCGTATTCTCCTGAACCCGCTACGGGGTCGGAAATGGGAAAAGCTCTCTTTTCGGGGATCGGATTCGGGACCGGAATCCTCTTGCTCCTGCTCGGTGGGCTCGCGATCGCGAATGCGGCCAAATGGGTGGGCTATGTGCGGGATGGGGCCGCGGTCGGATATGCGGTGGTGGGGCTCTTCCTTCTGATCGCGGGGATCGGAGGGATCGCCGCGACCTGGAACCATAATTTCCGGGTGCTTCCGGAGGCCCATCGGCGCAAGGCGCACTCCCACTAGCCAGGCGCGATGAAACCAGAAACAGGTCGCCCCCGCCCACACGGGCGGGGGCGATTTTTTTTGCCCGCGAAACGTCGAAGATCCGCACACTGTTGAGCTATCGCTCAAGCATTCATGGCAGGGGCGAGCGGCGATCGAAGAGGGAAAACGGCTGTATGCTTGCGATTCCGGGGTCGCGGGAGCACGGCACGCTGCCTGCTTTCCCTATCGATTGAAGGTCCGAGTCAGTTCTTAGGTCGGAGCCGGACGGGCGGAGAATATACCCGGGACAGAAGACCTCCCCTTGAAGTCTTTCTGGCGGCAGCGGGTTAGAGAGGCCGGGTCTCGAGCGCAGGGTCAATACGTTCCTTTTGTGCCGTAATGTTGTCATTTGTTGTAGAGGTGCCCTGTATCCGGGCTGCCTGAGGGCTGAAGCAATCGTATTCGCAGGATTGTTTCCCGGGCGTTCTTCAACCTGGGAGCCCAGAGGGAGCCATGTCCCACGAATGACCCAGCTTGCGAGGCTGAGTCGGATGTCACGCCGGGGTGCAAACCAGAAAGTTGGGCCGTTCTCGAGGCAGCCGAATGGTTGTCCTTCTTCCTTTCCAAGTCGGTCTCAAGGTTTTCTCAAGGAGCTGCTCATGTTCCGGCGTACTCCGTTTCTCCCGTTGATCTCCTCGATGGCGGCCATCCTGATCCTGGCGGCTGGCTGCAGCGATCAGGTTCCGACTGGAGTCCAACTCCAGAAGAGCTACCGCGCGATCGCTCTTCCCGAGGCGGCGCTGACGCCGTCGTTTGCCCGCTCCGGAGCCGCGAGCCGGGTCATCGGGCCCGAGGGAGGTACCATTCAGGCCGGTCGAATCACCCTGAGCTTCCCCGCCGGCGCAGTCGCGGCACCGACGAAGATCATCGTCTCGCCCGATCCACGGAACCTTGCCGTCACCCTCGAGCCGCATGGCCTCCAGTTTCCCGCCGGCCGCGAACCGTCGGTGACGTTCAGCTATCGGGGGATCTCCAGCCTTCCCGAGTCAGATTTGACCATCTTATACCTGGCCGAAACCGGCGTTGCTCTCGAGCAGCTGGCGGTATCCGTGAGCACGGGCTCAAGGAGCGTCACCAGCCGGTTGCGTCATTTTTCAGAGTATGCGCTTGTTGCTCCTTGACAAATTGCGAGATGCCGGAACCTGTCAAGCTGGTTGAGACGGTTGCGAGTCACGATTACGGAGCAGCCGCTCCTGTCCTCGGCGGGTTGATCCAGGCAGCCGCGAGCAGCGCCAGAGGCCGGGGCAGCCCCTGCACGAAATGCTCAGGCCGTTGCGTATGGGCGTTCGCCAGCACCTGGGCCCGCTCCTCGTGAATGGCCTTGGCCTGGCCGGAATGCACCACGGCCGAGGGCATGAGACCGATCCCCGAGTGGCGGTGCTCGTGGTTGTACTAAGTACGTGAGCGGAGGAAGTCAGACACATCAGTAAGAGTCAGGGGTAACGCTGCACAGCAGTTGCAAATAGGAGTTGCTGTGCATCGAATTGGACTTCCGGTAGCGTACCTTTGATTGTGTAAAAGTGAACAGGCCCATGGCCTTACCGGTAGCAGGGGTTGCGAGACCAACCTACTGACCGGAGGAGAAGACCATGAGCCTGTCCGAGCGCAAATCTAACGGAATCGACGTTCGCACCGAAGGGCCGGGGCCGCACCTTTTCGGAGCGGAGGACTACCGGGGCTGGATCGAAGAGGAGATCCGCGGCGCCGTGAAGGCGGTCCTGGAAGAGATTTTGGAGACTGAGATCGCCTCCCATCTCGGGGCCGCACCCGGCGAGCGGACCGAGGCCCGCCAGGGCTACCGGAACGGCAGCTACACGCGGGGGCTGACGACTCGCGTCGGGGAGATCGAGCGGAGCGTGCCGCGGAACCGCGAAGGCAGCTTCCGTCCCGGTGTCTTCGAGCGGTATCGGCGCATGGAGTCGCCGCTGGAGGAGGCGCTGCTTCGCGCCTACCTGGAGGGAGTCAGCACGCGCCGGGTGGGCGACATCGCCCAAGCGCTGGCCGGGGAGGGTCTGAGCGCCTCGACGGTGAGCCGGCTGAATGGCCGCCTCTCGGAGCGGCTTCAGGAGTGGCGGGAGCGGCCGCTCTCGGGCGGGTATCCCTATCTCTACTTGGACGGGATCAGCCTCACGGTTCGCTGGGGCGGCGCCAGCGAGAGAGTCAGCGTGCTGGTGGCGATCGGGGTGAGTGAGGAGGGATTCCGCGAAGTCCTAGCCTGCGGGGCCGGCTTCCGGGAATCGGAAGAGAGCTGGCGGGGGCTGCTCCGGGGCCTGGCGCAGCGGGGGCTGCAGGGCGTGCGGCTCGTGATCAGCGATGCCGGGGCGGGGCTGAAGGCGGCGATGGCGGACTTCCTGCCCGGTGCAATCTGGCAGCGGTGCACGGTGCACGTGATGCGCAACGTGCTCGACAAGGTCCCGCAGACGAGGCGCTCGGAAGTGGCGGCGGCGCTGAAGACGATCTGGCATCAGGAGAACGCGGACGAGGCGCGGCACAAGGCGCAACGCGTCATCGAGCAGTACCGGAAGAGCCTGCCGGCGGCGATGCGCACGCTGGAAGGGGCGCTGGAAGACAGCCTGACCTTCTACCGCTTCCCACGGGAGCACGGGAAGATGCTCCGGACCAACAACCCGCTGGAGCGGCTCATGAAGGAGATCCGCCGCCGCACCAAGGTGGCCGAGCAGTTCCCGCACGAGGAGAGCGCCTTGCTGCTGGTGACGGCGCGGCTGAAGAGGATCCACGAGAGCTGGGCGGAGCGCCGTTACCTCGACATGGCCCCGCTCCACGAACTGGAGCAGTCCCGAACGACTCAGGCGGCGGTCGCCTGAGCAGAGTGCAACCCCACTACCGGATAGCTTTTACACATAACCCGTTGCGCTACCCTTCTCACCTCCAGCAGGAGCTGGGCTATGCCAATCGTTGCCGGAGTGGACTGCCACAAGGGATCCCATGCGATCGCCTTTGTGGACCGGGTCGGTCAGGTGTTCCAGCAGCTCACGATTCCCACGACGGACGCTGGTTATGAGCGGGCGCTCGCGGTCGGCGACTCGCTGGGCTGTACGGAGTGGGGGATCGAAGGTGCGGGGTGCTACGGCTTTGCGTTCGCGGTCTTCGCCAGTGCACACGGGGCGGTGGTGTTCGAGGTGCCGGGCGCCTTCACGAAGCGGCACCGCAAGCACGCGAGCCAGCGCGGGAAGTCCGACGGGCACGATGCGCGGGCGATCGCCGAGGTCGTCCTCCGCGAGCCGGGTCGGCTGCCGCGGTTCTTCGCCGCCAACACTCAGCGCGCTCTGCGGCTTCGCTACGACCGGCGGGATCGCCTGGTGCGCGAGCGGACTCGCGCGGTCAATCGGCTGCGCATGGCCGCCGTGCTCCTCGGTGTGATGGAGCTGCCCGCGGATCTCACCACGACCAAGGCGGCCCGTTGGATCCTCACTCAGGCGAAGGGCTTCCAAGCAATGGTCAGCCTCTCGCCTGCCACTGCCGCCGTGGTCGAAGAGATCCAGGATGCTGCCGAGGAAATCCTGCGGCTCAATGCTGGAATCCTGGCGGCCGAGAAGGCGCTGCGTCCTCTTGTCCGCCAGATCGCCCCGGAGCTGCTCGAGCTCCACGGAGTCTCCGACGTGGTGGCCGCCGGCTTAATCGGTCACGTGGGTGATATGCGCAACTACCGGAATGCACCGGCGTTTGCCGCGAAGTGCGGAGCCGCTCCGGTTCCATGTTCGAGCGGGCGCAATCTGGCGGTGCGGGTGAACACAGGCGGGGATCGTCAGCTCAACCGATTGCTGCACACGATGGCGATGGCGCAGGTCCGCACCGAAGCTCATGAGGGCCGGCGCTACTACGAGCGGAAACGGGCGGAGGGGAAGACTCATCTCGCGGCGCTTCGCTGCCTCAAGCGTGTTCTGGCCGGGATCGTCTACTACCGGCTCCGAGCCGCCGGTGAGGCTCTGTGGCGCTTGGACGCTGCAAGCGATCTGGACCCCCGGAGCGCCCGGGCTGCCTGATTGGGCAGCACCCAATGGACAAAGACGGTACCGCGGCCTGGTTCGCCCGGGAGAGCAGCTCGATCCCCGAGCGGGATTCGAGTTCGTGAAGAGCAACCAGGCCGACTTCCCCGTCCGGGCGCTATGCCCGCGTGCTGGGTCTCTCCCCCAGCGGCTACTACGCCTGGCTCCAGCGACCGCCTTCGGTACGTTCACGGGCGAACGACGTGCTGCTCGGCGAGATCCGGCGGATCCACGGCGAGAGCCGCGAGACCTATGGGCGCCCCCGCCTGTATGCCGAGCTGCGGGAGGAGGGTCATGCGGTGAATCATAAACGCGTCGGTCGTCTCATGCGACTCGGGGAGATCCGGGGCGCCTCTCGGCGCCGGAAGTGGCGCACCACCCCCCGGGATCCCGAGGCACGGCCGGCGCCCGACCTGGTGGATCGCAACTTCGCGGCGTCGGGTCGGGACCAGCTCTGGGTAGCCGACATCACGTACATTCCCACCGGCGCCGGATTCCTCTTCCTGGCGGTGGTGCTGGATGCGTGGAGCCGCCGCGTGGTCGGCTGGGCGATGGCGTCGCACCTGAAGACCGCGCTCGTGCTCCAGGCGCTGGAGATGGCACTCGGGCAGCGGCGGCCGATGAGCGTCATCCACCACTCGGACCAGGGGACGCAGTATACCTCGGTCGCGTTCGGGATCCGCTGCAAGCAGGCGGGCGTGCGTCCCTCCATGGGATCGGTCGGCGATGCCTACGACAATGCGATGTGCGAGAGCTTCTTCGCCACCCTGGAGTGCGAGCTGCTCGAGCGGGAGCGCTTCCGCAATCAGGCCGAGGCGAAGATGAAGGTGTTCGACTTCATCGAGGGGTGGTACAATCCGCGGCGCAGGCACTCGGCGCTGGGATACCTCTCTCCGATCCAGTTCGAGCACCAGCAGGCGCGCGCGGCCGCGTGAGCGCCGGGACCGAGTTACCCACACGCTGCTGCTGCGAGCGATCCCTGCGGGCTCTTCGCAGCAGCGCATGGATAACTCTCCCGCTTGTTTCGAAAGCCGCTACCCGTCCACGAAATGGGGACAGCTCCATAGCCGGGTCAGCTCATGTTCTGCCTTGCGTCGCCTCTGCGCTGCCGAGAGGGCGGAGCGGGCGCCGTGGATCAGAAGCATTCGCAGGTAAACGTCGCCCTGTTTGCTGATCCGGCCCAATCTCCTGCGGCTGCCACTGGAGGACTCGCGCGGGGTCAGCCCGAGCCAGCTCGCCAGGTGCCTTCCACTCGGGAATGCGTGGATGTTGCCCACCGAGGCGTACAGGGCCGTGGCCGTGAGCGTGCCGATGCCCGGGATCTGTCGCAGGCTCTCGAGCGTGGGCATCTCGCGGACGACCTGCTCGAGTTCCTCATCCACGGCCTCGATCTGCTCTTCGAGCGCGCGGAATCTCTTCGTAGGCTGCCAGCGCGAGACGCCGTACCCGGACCGGGAGCACGTCTTTCCTCTCGTCCAGGAGAAGCGGCAGCTCGTTGAGGAACCGACGTGCTCCGGCGCGGGGTGCGAGGCCGAACTCCGCGAGCAGCGCACGCAAGGCGTTGATTCGAGCGGTCCGGGTCGCCATCCACTGGGAGCGCATCCGGTGCAGGGCCGAGATCGCCTGCTGGTCCTCACTTTTGATGCTGACCGGATGGATGCCGCCGCAGCGCAGCGCCTCGAGCAGCGCTTCACAGTCGGTGCGATCCGTCTTGTTGCGCCGTACGTAGGGGCGCACGTACTGGGCTGGGATCAGGACGACTTCGAGGCCGAGAGCGCGTAGCCTGCGTCCCCAGAAGTGACTGCTGGCACACGCCTCCATCACCACTCGGCAGGGTGGGCGGTTTGCCCAGAACCGCTCAAACTGGGCGCGGGAGAGCCGTTTACGCTCGGTGATCCGGCCTGCACCCGGGGAGACGGCGACCTCGAAGATGTGCTTGGCCAGGTCCACCGCGACGGTTACACTGCTCATGAGGGACTCCTTTCGTGCAGGGTTCTCGATTGGCCTTGAGACCAAGGTAATTTCTACCTCGCACGGGAGAAGTCCATTCTATCGGTTACCATTTGACAATAGCTCACAAAAAAACTGGTTTAACCGGATGCTTCATCAAACAAAGGTTTTGCTTGACCGCGCATCATCACAGCGGCTCGCTGGTTACAGAGACTCTGCTATAGAGCTCTACCGAGAAGTGTACCGAGAAAGCCTGGAGGAAAAAAATTGCGAGGACTTTTTAGAAGCAGTTCTTGCCATGGGACATTGCTATCGAGAGCTAGGGAACGGAGATCTTTCAAGTGATCACCTCGAGCTTGCTTACACTGTTGCGGAACTTCAATATGACTATGGTCGTGCAGCCCGCGCACTCAATGGTTTGGCCATATTGCACATGCAGCATGGGCGAAATAGCCAGGCGGAAAACATGTACTACCGGGCACGGGATTATGCAATATTCGCGGAAGATTTTTTCTTGATTGGAAGTATCGACCAAAATCTTGGGGCACTCGCAAACGTACGCGGTGACCTTACGCAGGCCCTGAAACATTACCGCTCAGGACTCGAACGCTATGAAGAGATGCGGCACGAACGAAGTATGGCGCACGTGCTAAATAACCTTGGGATGTTGTATATCGATCTCAAGCAACTCGATAATGCTATGGTGACGCTTGATCGTGCCTTGACAATTTGCGAAGCTATGGAAGACGTAGTGACGAAAGGCATTATCCATACTAATCGTGCTGAACTCTTCTTAGCTTTAAATCAACCAGCTAGTGCGAGGGTTAGCTGTGATGAAGCTTTTGAGATTTCGAGCCGTGTTGGTGAAAATCGAGTTAAAACAGAAGCTTTAAAGTACTATGGTATTCTCTATAAAGAAACTAACAAACCGTGTTTAGCTGAAGTTCACCTTCGACAGGCTACTGCACTAGCTTCCAAGCACAACAATCCCTTAGCAGAAGCTGAAGCCCTGCGAGAACTCGCGCTTGTATTACGCGCGCAGGATCGCAACCGCGAATCCCTCGACGCTCTAAATCGGGCACACGCACTGTTCACGACTCTGCAGGCGAAACACGAGCAAGCCGACATCAATAAGCGGATCGGCCAGTTGGAGGACGATTTCCTGTCGCTCGTGCGGATGTGGGGCGAGTCGATCGAGGCCAAAGATCGCTATACCCGCGGTCACTGCCAGCGCGTCGCCGGCTACGCATGTCGCATCGCTGAGCAGATCGGAACTCCCGAACGCGAGATGATTTGGTTCCGCATGGGAGCCTTCCTGCATGACGTGGGCAAGACCGAGGTCCCTGAGGAGATCCTCAACAAGCCCGGCCGCCTCTCCGACGCAGAGCGCGAGATCATGGAGCGGCATACCATCATCGGCGACGAGATGCTCTCCTCCATCGAGTTTCCCTGGGACATCCGCGCCATGGTCCGGTCCCACCACGAGCGGTGGGATGGGCGCGGCTACCCGGACGCACTCAAGGGTGAGGAGATCCCCACCACGGCCCGCATTCTCCGGCTCGCGGACATTTTCGACGCACTCACCACTACGCGCAGCTACCGTGAACCCCTTTCCCCCGAGCAGGCCTTCCAGATCATGCTTCAGGATCACGGCTCATTCGATCCTGTCCTGTTCGAGATTTTCCGCGATCTCTTCCCGGTATTCTCGGAAATGGCCCTTCGCGAGAGGGACGGTGGACTGGGTAGTGGCCCAGCCGCGTTTGCTCGGCGTCCAACGGGCGATCAGCGCTCGTGAGTCGTTTCGGGACGCATCACTCCGGTTCGGTTCGAAAAGCGAGCTGAGCAACGACCGGCGATGAGACACCCTGTGTCAACCTTCTTTACCTCAAGCGGCGACGGGGGCGGTCTGAGGAGCCGTCAGGAAGGGGAGAGCCCTTCCGTGCTGCTCGGGGTCGTAGGGGGTGCGCGCCTGCCAGCATCGCCAGAGCACCCGCACCCAGGCGCGGGCGAGGATGCGCACGGCATGCGGATGATCGCAGCCTCTCGCTCGGGCGTGGCGGTACACGGAGGCGGCCCAGGGACTGGCGTGGCGGGAGTTGTCGGCCCAGGTGGTCAGGGCCTGCCGCAGGCGCTTGTTGCAGGCGAAGCGGCAGGTGACGGCGCGGTGCTTCCCCGACGCGCGGGTCACCGGAGCGACCCCGCCCTCGGCGGCAAGCTGCTCGAAGGAAGAGAATCGCTCCCGGTCGTCGCCGAGCTCGGCGAGGATCTGCGCGGCGTTCACGCTGCCGGTCCGAGGGAAGGACTGCACGAGTGCTCCATCGGGGTGCTGGGCCAGATGCGCGGCGAGGAGGCCGTCGAGCTCGCGGATCTGCTCCACCAGCGGTCGCAGCACCGCGACCAAGCTCCGGACGAGCGGGCCCTTGGTCTCGCTCTCCCGCGCCTGCGCATGACCGAGGGGCGCGGCCCGGAGGCGCTCCCGCAGGGCGGCGGCCGAGCGGCGGCCGCGGTAGGCGTGGCGCTTCAGGAAGCGATCGAGCCGCTTCTCGCCCAGGTGGGCGGCCGATTCGGGGGTGGGGAAGCTCTCCAGGAAGGCGAGCGCGATGGGGCTGTCGAGGTCGGCGAAGATCGCCGCCGCGCCGGCCCAGAAGCTCTCCAGCAGGCTGCGCAGCTGATTGGCGAGCTGCACGCGCGTGGCCACCAGGTCCCCGCGGGTGCGCACGGCCGCACGCAGGGCCCGCGTCTGATCCGAGGGGGCGCGGAGCGGACGGAAGCGGTGCCCATCCGTGCGCAGCAGATCGGCGAGGATGTAGGCGTCGCCCGGATCGCTCTTGGCGAGGGCGGCCGAGTAGCGGGGCCGAGAGGCCTTGAGCGCGTTGGGGTGGAGGGGCACGACGCAGAAGCCGGCCTCCACCAGCGTATCGACGAGCAGCCCCGAGGGGCGCTCCAGCGCCACGGCCAGTTCCTCGGGTTCGGCGAAGCGCAGCAGGCGACGAATCAGGTCCGCCAGGCCCGCGGCCGAGTGCGGGATCTCGAAGCGGGCGCGGACCTGGCCCTGCGGATCCAGCACGCAGACGTCGTGCTTGATGCTGGCCCAGTCCAGGCCCACGAAGTAGCGCAGAGCGGCATCCTTCCCCTCCCATGTGCGGGTTCCGAGCCGGCCTCGGCGTTGGAAGGTCTCACCGATCGCTCACTGAACCGGCGCTCCGGGCGTCAGGTGCTCGGGCGCAACACCCTGGGGTCGGTTGGGGCCTTCCACGCCTGGCCGGGGAGCGGGTCTCATCGAAGCCCTCGAGGGGCAAGCAATCCTGGCTCTCCCGACCCGGACGCCGAAGCACTGCGAACAGGGCGAATCTATCGCCCTCCACACGGAAGGTGCACCAGTGAGCCACTACCGTGGACTGGAAGCCGCTCCTCCGCTCTCCTGACCCCGCCGGTCTTCCCCACCGCTGCCCCTCCGGGTACCCCGACCGACGTTGTTACCGTCGGCATCAGAATCGGCGCCTGCAGACTCCCACGGTAACAGCCTCGCCCTCCCCTCCCGCAGCACCTGTCACGCAACCTACTGCGCAGTAAAGATTTACCGTTGCACCCCCCGGTCGTCTCCGCGTGGTACCAGCCTTGCCTTGCAATCGAGTCGGAACCGGAGCCTATCTCCCCGACGGGTGAGATGCGCGCCGAGCCCGCGCGACCGACTATCCGCACTCGCTTTCCTTTCCCTCTCCTGCACATGGAGGTGCGCAATGCGATTCCCTTCCCCCTTCTGGAATCTGTGCCAGGACCGGCCGCTCCTAACCACTGTCAGGACTGCGTCTCCCCTCGCCTCGCTTCGGCCGGTCCTCTGCCCCCGGCCCGTCCGGAGGTACGGCCTCTCCCCAGCTGCCGCAATGGTCCTGATGGGGAATCCCCACGCAGAAAAACCTTGAGCACTGCACGGGAGCCGGTCGATCCGCGGGTTCTTTCCCGCTGACGATCTCCATCCCCCCTCTCCTCACCGGCTCTCCCCAGGACAGTGTAGCCGACGGAGGAGCTCTCACCTCGAAACGATGCGAACTGCTTCGTTCCTGTCACACTCCTTTCGGGTCAAAAGGACCCAGGTTACGGAAACATGCCACTTCCGCTTGATCCTCGTTCCGTGCGCTCGCCGCGATTCACGGACACGTACAACTCACCCGGCCCGTCCACCGAGCCGCCCGCTCTCCGGCCGCCGCGCCCCGGCCGATCCGCAACCTTCTCCCTCTTCCACCTGCCGCCGCCATACAACGAGCGACTCCCCCTTCGCGTCCTCCCAGGACCGGAAAAAGATCCGTTCCCGTTCGGAACGATTCTCGGAATCGAGGTGTGCGGGGCAGTGACGGACTGGCAGGAGCTGGAGAGGATGGTCCTCTCGGTACGCCGTCAGGCCGTAGCCTGCCCGGTGGTGCTGATGATCGATCCCCAGGCGGAGGATCTCCTTTTCGCTGCCACGCGCATGGCGCGCCTCCCCGTCCGAGCGGTACTCTTCCGGGGAGAGCCAATCCCCGGCACCCTCCGGCGCCAGATCACCCGCCCTCCTAACCTGGCAGAGGACGTGGTGGAATGGATGGGCCTGCGGGGCGTCCGGCTCACCCCCGTCACCGCCCACCTCATCCGCCAGATTTTCGCCCGCGCCTCCGACTATCAGGAGATCGTCCCGCTACTGCGAGAGATGGGAAATCCTGAATCGAGCGCGCGCTTCCGCTGCCGGAAGAAGAGACTTCCCTCTCCGGGCCGCTGGCTCCACGCCGCACGCGCCCTGAATGCCGCCTTTCGTATTCAATCCGATCAGGGACGGTCCTTGCTGCGCATCGCTCAGGAGCTGGGGTACGCCGACCATTCCGCCCTCAGCAACCAGATGCTGCGGGTATTCCGCCTGAGGCCGGGTGCGGTACGGAAGATCCTCGGCTGGGAGGCGCTCCTGGACCGCTGGATCGCCGCGGAGGCCGGCAAGCGCCGGTCGCCGAAGCGGTGGGAGAGTGAGGACCGACACCGACGCATTTCGCCTTCGCCGGAGACTGGTCCCCTGTCAGGGGGATAGAACGACGCGCGGCCCGGGGCGGCCGAACCCCACGGTGCGGGGGCGAGGGCGGGGCCCCTCCTCAGGCGGAATCCACCTCCATGACTTCGGAGAGGTCGAGATCGATGCCGCGGGTCTGAAGCAGGAGCTCGATCGCCTCGCCGATCTTGTTGTTCGGGGTGGAAGCCCCCGCGGTCAGCCCCACCGTGAGCGGTCCATGGAAGAGCCATGCTTCCGCCTCCACCTCGGGCGAATCAATAGGGGTGCCCACAGGCTTGAAGCGGATCGTCCCTCGCCCTGCATCGATGCAGCTCGCGTCGGCAATGTGGTAAGTCATGGTATGGTGAGCGCAGATAACAGCGAGATGGTTGGTGTTGCTGGAGTTATATCCCCCGATCACCAGCATCACGTGAGGAGGTCCGGCGGGATCCTCCATCATCTCCACCACCGCGTCTTGCCGCTCCTGAGTCGCGGAACAGATGGTGTCGAAGGAGCGGAAATGCCGTCCCGGACCGAAGTCGGGACCCTCACGGTGCCGCCTCTCCAGCGCCTTCCCCACCTCCGCGGCGATGGCGAGCGATTCGCCGGCCAACATGGTGGTCTGGTTGGCACAGCCGATCCTCTCCAGGTGCACGTCGGGATCGAATCCTGGAGAGGTCTTCTCACGAAAGTGCTCGAGAAACGCCTCGCGCGACAAGGCCTCGGGCTTCCGCTCGATATAATCCAACACCAGCCGCGCCTCGTCCATGTTGTAGACGATCAGATAGGCGCCACCGGGGTGCTTGAAGACCTGACTGGCAGTCGCCCTGGTCTCCTCGTGGTAATACTTACCGTGAACGAGGGCCGTGAATCCGTCGCGCGCGTACTGCTCGACCCGCTTCCAGACATTCAGCACGCTCCCGCAGGTCGTATCCACGACGGAGCAGCCGATCTCCCGGAGCCGCTCGAAATCCTCGAGCGCGACGCCGAAAGCAGGGAGAATGACCACGTCCTCCGGGGAGATCACGGAGAAGTCGAACCTTCCCCTCCCTTCGGCGGCGGGATAGAGAAAGGTCACCCCCATCTCCCGCAGGCGCGAGTTCACGTGAGGGTTGTGGATGATCTCGCCGACGAGGAAGATCCGGCGGTCGGGGAACTGGACCCGCGTCTGATACGCGTAGTCCACGGCCCGGTCCACTCCATAGCAGAAGCCGAACGACTCGGCAAGCCGCACGTCGACACGGTTCTCCTCCGTCCCGAAGGACTTTCGGTTCCCGGCGGACCGGATCCAGGTCACCAGATCGCTATGATACTCGGCCCGGACCAGCGGCTCGACCTCCTTGGTGAGACCGAAGCCGCGGCGGAAGTAAGTTGAATTCATCTGTCTCGAACGCCCCGATGAGCCGTCGACCGAAACACTTCGGACAGATGAAGGGTAACCAGAGCGTACGTCGGTCGCAACCAGCGCTTGCCGCGAACCGAAGAGCCGACGCCCCCGGTCGCGGGGACGGCTGCGGCTCGCGTTTCTTGCCGGGGAATAATATTTGCCCTCCTCTCCGACCCAGGGAGCCGCCGATCGGGAGGGGCACCGTATCCACACCTCTGGGGATCGACCGAGGATGCACGCCGGAATTGGATCGCGAGGATGAGGTCGAGGAAGCATCTTGGGATCAGGTCACCACGCCGCCGCGGCCACCTGGTCCGAGACGTTGGCGGGAGAGGACGGTCTTCGGGGGCGACGAGTCTGCTGCTCGTCCTGGCGGTCGGCTTCTTCATGCTGGGCGGCGTCGCCGGCTTCGGCTGGTCGCTCGATCGGCAGATTCGCGGCGGATTGCTTCGCCAGCAGAGCGAGGCCCGGCAGCGGCCGGACTGGGTGGAGCTTGAATCGCTCCCTTCTTATGTTCCGACGGCCTTCGTGGCCGTCGTCGATCCGTCCTTCCTCGCGGACGGAGCGATCCGAACGGGCGAGAACGGCAAGACGATCTCCCGCGAGCTGGTTCGACAGGTCCACCTCCTTCCCGAGAGCGTCCGTGGTGAGGCTCGGGAGCTGCTGATGGGTCCCGTGCTCGAGCAGCGTAGCTCGAAGCACGACCTGCTGGAGCTCTTCCTGAACCGGATCTCTCTGGGGAGCGAGCGCGGCTACCGCGTCTATGGAGTGTACCATGCCGCGCAGGAGTATTTCGGTAAGGATCCCCGACAGCTCACCCTGAGTGAGACTGCGACCCTCGCGGGACTCCTCCTGGAGCCGCGCATCGCCGACCCGGAGAATCGGGTTGGGGCGGTGGGAGTGAGACGCAACGAGGTGCTGAAGGTGATGCGGACGGGCGGGCTGATCTCTCCCGAGCAGTATCGGGCGGCGGTGGAGGAGCCGCTGGGCTTCCAGCCCGGACTGGAGAAGATGCCGATGAGTCGCCCCGCCGACTGGCTGCGGCCGGCGGCGCCTATCCGTCTCCCGGAGGCGCTTCGGCCGCACCCGGACTCGACGGAAGCGAATCCGGTGACAGGGAGCGTGCCGGAGCGGTAGCCGTCGAGAGGTGGCCCTGGACGAGCCGCCACTCCCCTTCGTCTCCGCGAAGATAGAGCCCACTGAAGCGGAAGGAAGAGCCGCTGTCCGCGCCTGGGTAGTGCATTTCGGCCCGGAACCACGCCACGTTCGCCCGCGGGCCGACGGTAATCACGACGTTGCGGAGCTCCAGCGGGCTCGGAAGCGAGGCGAGCTCCGCGAGCGTTCCCGCGATCTCCTCACCCGTCAGGACCGCTTCGCGGCCGGGCGCGATCATGTACGCGTCGGGGGTCGGAGCCAGCGCCCGCAGTGCCTCGTCCGAGTCGCCCCGGTTCAGCGCCTGCCCGATCGCCGAAAGCCGGTCCTGCAGCTCCTCGGCCGCGGCGCCGCGCGTGGCGGCGATCGGCGCCCGGTGGTCGATGTACTCCGGAGGCGTCCGCTCGATCTTGCAGGCGGACGCGAGCAGACTGGCGCAGACGGCGACGGCGGTCGGGCGAATCAATCGAGTTTCCTCGCGACGGTGAAGTTGCGCTACGAAGATGTCGCGGGGCGGCATCCTTGACGCCGCGGGGCTCCTTCGCCATTGTCCAGCGAACTTCGAGCAAGCAGACGGTTACATGATCTGGTTTGGAAATCTCAACCGTATCCTCCCGGAGCCCGATCCGGCGGCTTTCGGTCCGCTGCCGGAGGGCACGCGCATGCTGCGTGCCCTCGAATGGGTGGCGGAGCGCGCCCCCCACCTGACCGGCTCCGTTCTCCTGGACGCGCTGTCCGCCACCGGATGGATCGACCGGGAGAGCGCCGCGCGGCTCCTCCCCCACTTCCGGCACTTCGACCCCGACCGCCACTTCTCCGAAAACCTCCGCCGCCTGTCCTTCCGCGGACGCTCCGCGGCCGAGGACTTCCGCCGCGGCGTACGCTGCGTCGTGGAGGAGGTGACGGGGAACGGCGTCATGGGCGACGTGGGCCCCGAGCCGGGGATCCGCTTCCGCGGAGGGGAGCGCGAAGGGATCGTGCTGGCGCACCCGGAGGTGGGCTTCACCATCGCCGGTAAAACGCGCGAAGCGGTGGAGGCCGCGGTGGAGGAGATGCCCGACGCGCTGGTGGTGGTGGCACGCAATTTCGAGCGCAGCACGGCCGACCAGCTCTCGGGGATCCTTCAGCGCACCGACGTACCCGGCACGCTCGTAACCGTGAACCTCCTCCTGGGGATCCGCGCCACGGCGCTGCGCTATCAGCCGTCGCCCACGCGCGTGATCGACTTGCTCGGCTGCGGCCGCCCCCTCCGCTCCGCCGATGTGGCGCGGCTGGGAGAGCGACAGGCCGCCTGAGTCACGCCACTTCCGGCCGTGCTACGAAAAAGAGCCATCCCGCTGTCGGGATGGCTCTTCCGGTTCTCAGGCCGGAGCCTGTCCGCCGACTCGCTCAGCCGAGACGGACGACGTTCTCCGCGGCAGGACCCTTCTGGCCCTCCACGACGTCGAACTCGACCTGCTCCCCCTCCGAGAGCGACTTGAAGCCGCTGCCCTGGATGGCGGTGTGATGCACGAAGCAGTCCTTCGAGCCGTCCTCGGGCGTGATGAACCCGAAGCCCTTGCTGTCGTTGAACCACTTCACGATTCCGGTCGTACGCATACCGTACTCCTAATGTGTTTACTGACTGTCAGAAGTGCGGTATTTCCGTACTCACCGACCGTCCGTACTCTGCGGGTAATCGCGCCCCCGCGTCGGCGCTCGCGAGACTACTGAAAAAGGACCGGGACAGCTTGCGTGTCCAGGTCCTCTGACCGAACTCTTCTCGCTAATCTGGAATCTAACGGCACCCCGCCCGCCCGTCAAGGCTGATCAATCGAGGCGCACGTCGAGCCCCAGCCTCTGGGCGATCAAGATCGTCTGGTCGATGGTGACGACGGCGCCCCGCAACTCGGCGCTGCGGGGGTCGAGGGAGCTCAGGTCGCTCCCCCGGAGGTCGCAGCGCGAGAGGTCCGCGCCACGGAGGAAGGCCCCGGATAGGTCCAGGTCGCGCAGCGCGCCGCCCTCACATCGCGCGCCCGTCAGGTCCGCCTCCCGCATTCTCACTCCCGAGAAGATCGCCGAGCGCAGGTCGGCGCCCGCGAGGCCGACGAGCGACCAGTCGCCTCCCTCCACCCGCATCACCTCGAAGGTACACCGGTCGAACACGCTCCCCACCAGCTTGCAGCCGGTGAAGCGCGCATCGAAGAAGTTGCAGCCGGAGAAGGCGCAGTTCAAGAAGGCTACCCCGTCGTGGACGGAGGCGTTGAAGCGGGCGCCCCGGAAATCGCACTCCGAGAACACCGCCCCCCGGCTCACCGCCTCCGTCAGGTCGAGGGCCACGAAACGCACACGCGAGTGGACGCGCCCGGAGAGTTCCTCGCCCTCCCAGCTCGCGCCTTCCACCGTCGAGTCGGTCTCCGGCGCCGGAACGCCGCGTGGTCGGTTGCTCGTCATGGGTCGTCGTGGGCTGTCGGCCCTCCCCCCCCCACTCTCGCACTTCCCCCGCCTCACCGTCGCCACAGGCCGGGGAGGAAGAGCACGAGGACCGTATAGATCTCCAACCGCCCCACGAGCATCAGGAACACCATCACCAGCTTCCCGTGCCAGGGGAGGAACCCGAAGTTGTCGGTCGGCCCCACCTGGTCCAGTCCGGGCCCGACGTTGCTGATCGCCGTCCCCGCGGCCCCCGCGGCGGAGGCGAGCGAGAGCCCGGAGGTGGTCATCAGCAGCGTCCCCACGCCGAAGAGGCCGACGTACAGGAGCATGAAGGCGAGGACGTTCATCATCACGGACTCCGGAATCGGCAGGCCGCCGACCTTGGTGATCATCACGGCGCGCGGGTGGAGGTGCTTGCGGATCTCCAGCCCGGCGTGCTTCAGGGTCAGCAGCACTCGCACCACCTTCGGTCCGCCGCCGGTGGACCCGGCCATCCCGCCGACGAAGAAGAGGAGGATGAGCACGAGCTGGGCGAAGGGGCTCCAGAGCTCGTAGTCGGCGGTGCCATAGCCGGTGGTCGTCATCAAGGAGACCACCTGGAACGCCGCGTCCCGCACCGTCTGCTCGATCGTGGCGCCGCGAGTGGAGAGGGCGACCAGCGCCGTCGCCCCGAGGATGATCGCGCTATAGAGCCGCCACTCGGAGTCGCGCCAGTAGGGGCCCACACCCCGGGTCAGGGCGCGATAGTGCAGGGTGAAGTTCATCCCCGCCAGGTACATGAAGAGGATGGTCACCCACTGGATGTAGGGCGAGAAAGCTCCCAGCGAGGCATTGCGGGTCGAGAACCCTCCCGTGGGAAGCGCCGTGAATGCGTGGTTGATTGCCTCGAAGAGCGACATCCCGCCGAGCACGTAGAGCGCCGTCAGCGCCACCGTCAGCCCGGCGTACACCAGCCAGAGGAGGCGGGCGGTCTCCCGGATGCGGGGGCGCAGGCGGTCGGGCGTGGGGCCGGGCACCTCGGCGCGGAAGAGCTGCATCCCCCCGACGCCGAGGTAGGGGAGCACGGCGATCCCCAGCACGATGATCCCCATCCCGCCCAGCCACTGCGTCGCGCTGCGCCAGAAGAGGATCCCCGGCGCCACCGCCTCGATATCCCTCAGCACCGTGGAGCCGGTGGTGGTGAACCCCGACATCGACTCGAAGAGCGCCGCGACCGGCGAGGGGATCGCCCCCGAGATCAGATAGGGGAGCGACCCGAAGGTGGCGACCGACACCCAGGCCAGGGTGACGATCACGAACCCCTCACGGTAGTTGAGATCCTCGGGAACGTGCGTCAGCACCCGCCCCGCCGTGCCGGCGCCTGCGGTGACGGCGCCGGAGAGGAGGAGCGCCCCCCACGAGGCGTCGCCCACCATCGCGGCGACGCCCGCCGAGGCGACCATCGACATCGCCACCCCCAGCAGAATCGTGGCGACCAGGTGAATCACGTCCCCCAGGCTCAGCCGCCCCTTGGACTCAGGCAAAGATCGACTCCACCTGAGAGATGGCCGCGGGAAGGGTGAAGACGATCACCCGGTCGCCGATACGGATCGAGTCGGTCCCTCGCGGAATGATCACCCGCCTGCCGCGGATGATCGCGCCGATCAGGCTCCCCTCGGGGAACCGCACCTCCGCCAGCGGACGGCCCGCGAAGGGGAATTTGTCGGAGATGATGTATTCGATCACCTCCGCGTCCGTCCCTTTCAGCGTGGTCACCGAGAGCACCGAGCCGCGCCGCACATAGCCGAGAATCGCGTTCACCGTGGAGCGGCGCGGCGACACGGCGGCGTCCACCCCCACGCTGGAGAGCAGCGGGATGTAGTGCATCCTCTCGATCATCGAGACCACCTTGCGGGCTCCCAGGTTCTTGGCGAGGAGCGAGGAGAGCAGGTTCGTCTCGTCGCTGCCCGTGAAGGCCACGAAGCCGTCGCTCTCCCCCGCACCCTCCATCTCGAGCAGCTCCAGGTCGGTGGCATCGCCGTGCAGCACCAGCGCGCTCCGCAGGCTCTCGGCGAGGGTGGCGGCACGGGCGCGGTCCGTCTCGATGATGGTGCAGGCGACGTTGTGCTCCTCCAGCATCCGGGCGAGAAGCAAACCCTCGCGGCTCCCGCCCGCGATCATCACCCGCCGGAGGTGGAATCCCCCGTGGCCCGCGAGAGGGAGCACCTCCGGCAGGCGGCTCGGCTCGCCAATGATGAAGATATGGTCCCCTGCCTCGACCCGGTCGCTCCCCTTGGGAATGAGGGTAACGCCGGAGCGGACGATCGCCGCCATCAAATAGTGGCTGCGCCGGTACTCCTTTCCGAGGTCCGCGAGCGTCTTCCCGGCGATCGGCGCGGCGGGGATGACCCGCATCCCGATGAGCTGCACCAGCCCGCCCTCGAACTGCGAGAACTCGGTCGCCGCGACGCTCTGCAGAAGCTGGAACGTCTCCAGCGCGCACTCCTGCTGGGGATTGATCATCAGGTCCACGCCGAGGCGCTCGGGCGGTAGGACCCCCGAGTAGTCGAAGTAGTCGGGCTTGGAGACGCGGGCGATCTTGATGCGGACCCCGTACTGCGCGGCCGTGAGGCATGCCATCAGGTTGATCTCGTCCACGCTCGTGACGGCGAGGAGGAGGTCGGTCTTCTCGATGCCGGCGCGCTCGAGCACGGAGAGGCTCGCGGCGTTCCCCTGCACCACCATGGCGTCCATGGCGTCCTGGATCCCGCGGGCGCGGTCGCGGCTCTCCTCGATCACCACCACGTCGTGGTTCTCGTCGGAAAGCTGTCTCGCCAGATGGAACCCCACCTCTCCGGCCCCGAGGATCAGGATGCGCATGGCGTTCCCCGGCGGCGGAAGGCGGGACCGAAGGCGGGATGCGGTTGGCGTGGGCTCATGCGGAGGGGGGTTGGCGGGCCGGGGGCGGTACGGGTCGCGGAAAGGTATCCGCAGGTCAAGGTCCGTACAAGCGGCTCGCAACGCCGCAACGGCCGAGCCTTCCTCCCGCGTGGCTCCGGCGGGCGCACCGCGGCGAAGCGGCCGGCACTACTCCATCAGCTCGTACTGGCCCTCCCCGGCAGCGGGAGCCGCCACGCCCTCCTCGGCTCCGTCGTCCCGGAGCTCGTCCTGCTCCGCGCCCTCCGCCGCGGCCGACCCGCTCTCCTCATCCGACTCGCGGGTGGCGACGCGGGTCACCTCGACGACGGTGGTCCCCCGCTCGAGCGGGATCATCGGCTCGCCCGGGCCGCCGCGACCCTGGAGCGCCACGTCATCGGCGATCAGGCGCGCCGTTTCTCCGGTGGAGGTCACCACCATCAGCTCGTCGCCCGAGAGCGCCTCCTTGGCGGCGACGAGCTTCCCCGTCTTCGAGCCGAGGCCGAAGGCGACCGCCCCCTGCCCGTCCCGGCGCTGCACCGGGAAGTCGGAGAGCGGGACGCGGTGGACGAACCCTTTCTCGGTGACGGCGCAGAGCGACGCGTCGCGCCGCACCACCACGGAGCCCACGACGCGGTCCGAGGCCGCCAGCTTGATCCCCCTCACCCCCTGCGCCACCCGCCCCATCTCGCCGACGTCCGACTCCGGGAACCGGATCACTCGTCCGTTCCGGCTCACCAGCACCACGTCGCCCGTGCCGTCGGAGACCTGCACGTCGAGGAGGCGGTCGCCCTCTCTGAGATTGATGGCGTTGACCCCCCCCGCCCGCTGGCTCGCGAACTGGTCCAGCGCGGTGCGCTTCACCACTCCCTGCTCGGTGAGGAAGACGACGACCGAATCGTCGGAGAGCCGGTCGGGCGAGAGCATCGCCGCGATGCGCGCCTGCTTCGGCAGGCCGAGGAGCGGGTCGAGCGCCTTCCCGCGCGAGGAGCGGCCCGCCTCGGGGATCTCGCCCACCCCGATCCAGTGCGCCTGCCCGTCCTGGGTGACGAACATGAGCGTGTCCGCCGTGCTCGCCACGAAGACGTGCTCCAGGTAGTCGTTCTCGTACCGCTCCATTCCCGCCAGCGCCTTGCCGGAGCCCACGCGGCGGCGGTAGAGGTACATCGGGATCTGCTTGATGAACCCCTGGTGGCTGAGGGTGACGACCACGTCCTCCTGCGCGATCAGGTCGTCCAGCTCCAACCTCTTCTCGGCGGAGAGGATCTGGGTGCGGCGCGCGTCGCCGTAGCGCTCCGAGATCTCCTCCAGCTCGCGCCGGATCTCGGCGAGCTGCCGCTGCGGGCTCGCGAGCAGCTCCTCCAGCTCGCGAATGCGCGCGCGCAGCGCGGCGAGGCGGTCCTTCAGCTCCTTCCCCTCCAGCTGCGTGAGCCGGTAGAGCCGCATGAGGAGGATCGCCTCGGCCTGCCGGTCGGTGAGCTCGAACTCGCCGCGCAGCTTCTCGGCGGCGGCTTCGCGAGTGCGCGAGCCGCGGATGATGCGCACGACCGCGTCGATGCTCTTCAGCGCGATCAGCAGCCCCTCGAGAACGTGCCCCTCGTCCTGCGCCTTGCCCAGCTCCCAGCGCGAGCGCCTGACGATCACCTCGACCCGGTGGTCGCGGAAGCGTTCGAGCATCTCCTTCAGCGAGAACTCTCGCGGCACCCCGTCGTCGAGCGCCAGGCTGATAACGCCGAAGGTGGACTGAAGCGCCGTCCACTTGAGGAGCGCCTTCACCACCTTGTTCGCGTCGGCCCCGCGCTTCAGCTCGATGACGATGCGGATCCCGTCGCGGTCCGACTCGTCGCGCAGGTCGGACAGGTCGGAGACCTTCCCCTTCTTGTTGAGGTCGACGATCTGCTCGATGATGCGCGTCTTGCTGGTGGCGTACGGGATTTCGGTGACCACCAGCTGCTCGCGCCCGCCGCGGCGGGTCTCCTTCCCGATCCGGGCGCGCATGACCACGCGGCCGCGGCCGGTCTCATACGCCTTCTGGATCCCCTCCCTCCCGACGATCAGTCCGCCGGTCGGGAAGTCGGGCCCCGGGACGAAGCGCATCAGGTCGGCGACGGAGCAGTCGGGATTCTCGAGCAGGTGGACCGCCGCCCGGATCACCTCGCGCAGGTTGTGCGGGGGGACGTTCGTGCTCATCCCCACGGCGATCCCGCTGGAGCCGTTGACCAGCAGGTTCGGCAGCTTCGCCGGGAGCACCGTCGGCTCCTGCAGACGGTCGTCGAAGTTCGCGACGAAGTCCACCGTGTCCTTGTCGATGTCCGCCAGCAGCTCCGTCGCGATCGGCGCCAGCTTCGCCTCCGTGTAGCGGTAGGCCGCGGCGCTGTCCCCGTCCACGGAGCCGAAGTTCCCCTGCCCCGCCACCAGCGGGTAGCGCAGCGAGAAGTCCTGGACCATCCGCACCATGGCGTCGTAGACCGCGCTGTCGCCGTGCGGGTGGTACTTGCCCAGCACGTCCCCCACCACCGTCGCGCTCTTCTTGAAGGGGCGGCTCGGCGAGAGGCCGGTCTCGTGCATCGAGTAGAGGATGCGCCGGTGCACCGGCTTGAGGCCGTCGCGCACGTCCGGCAGCGCCCGCTGGACGATCACGCTCATCGAGTAGTCGAGGAAGGATTGCTTCATCTCGTCCTCGATCAGGCGCAGGACCACACGGTCTCTCGGCTTGGCTACCACGGTCTTTCCCCGGCTCGGATTCGTTTCTCGCCCGCCCCGATCTCCGCGACAGGGGAGCACGGCACGCGCCGCGGGGCGGAGACCCTCGGAAGGCCCGCCGCGGCCGCGGATCATACCCCGCAGCCGGGAGGGGGTTCGGAAGATCTTCGGTGGATCCCCGCGGCCCGTATCGTGCGTTCCCCCGTTCGGGCGCGCAACTGTTCCGACACCCCCGACGACCATGGAAAGCACGTGACCCCACCCCCGAATGGACCGAACGGCGGAGCGCGTCCGCGCTCGCGGATCGAAAGGATCGTGCTGCTCGGATTCATGTGCTCCGGGAAGAGCACGGTCGGCGAGTCGCTGGCGCGGCGTCTCGACTGGCGCTTTCTCGACTTCGACGTCGAGATCGAGCGCCGCGAGGAGAGGCCGGTGCACGCGATCATCGACGCCGAGGGGGAGGAGACTTTCCGCGCGATGGAGGCGGCGCTGACTCGGGAGATCGCGGAGTCCCCTTTCCTGGTGATCGCTCCCGGCGGCGGCTGGATCACGCAGCCGGAGCTGCTGGAGGCGATCCGCCCCGGCACCTTCTCGCTCTGGCTGCGCGTTTCGGCGGGCGAGACGGCGCGGCGGCTGAAGGAGGACTCGATCGACCGCCCGTTCAAGGAGCTTCCCGATCCCACCGGCCGCATCGCCGAGATGCTCGCCGACCGGGAGCCCCTCTTCCGCCGCGCCGACGCGATGGTTCCCGCCGACTCCCGCTCCGTCGAGGAGATCGCCTTCGAGATCGAGCAGCTGGTGCGGACTCGGGGGATCTAGGCCTCCGGCGCTGTCATTCCTCCAGCTCCTCCTCGAACTCCATCGCCATCGTCGGGTGGCCGTGCCGGTAGGCGGCATCGATCCCCTGCCGGTAGGCGGCGCGGGCCTCCTCCTCGCGCCCCAGCTGGCGGAGCGCGCGGCCGAGGCGGCCGTAGGCGTTCCCCTCGTCCTTGGCGAGCTCGAGGTAGGCGCGGAGCGCCTCCACGGTCTCCTCCCAGCGTTCCACCCGCTCGTACTCCAGCGCGAGGCCGAAGCGCGCCCGAGCGTCGCGCGGGCGCGCTTCGAGCATCCGCTTCAGCGCGTCGATCCGGTCGGAGTCCGTCACCGGAACCTCTATCGCATGGCGCGGGCGGCGACGGCGCCGACCACCACGCCGAGCGCGGCGGCACCCCCGATCATCGCGGCGCGCTCCGGGGCCACCGCGGCCAGATCCTGGCGCCAGCGGGACCAGCCCCGACCGTCCGGCGCACGGTCGTGCCGATGCGAATCGAGGCGCGGAGAGAGGCTCTCCCCCTCTTCCTCCGGCCGCTCCGAGAGATCGACCTCGCGATCGCAGCCACTGCAGGTCGCCGTGGAGGAGGTACGGTTGGAGCGGTTGGTGAACACCAGCCCCTCGCCGCAGTCGGGGCAGCTCGCCCCCGTCGGCTGCGGCCGCACCGCCGAGTAGAGCGTGTTCCGCCCGATCCCGAGCTCGTCCACGATCTCATCCACAGTGCGCTCGCTGTTCCAGTACAGCTCGTTGACCTTCTCGCCGGCCGAGCTCTCGCTCGTGTGGACCTCTGGCATGGCGCGCTCCTTCGGAGAGAAGAGGAAGACGGTGTTCCGACCCTCCTGACGGAAGACCGCACGAGATATGCCGCGGGAGAGACTTACATGCGCGCTCCGCGGGCCGCGCCGGTTGTCGCGGGCCGCGCGTCGGGGCGCGAGGCGAGGAGCGTGGAGCGCGCGTTGTCACCGCGCCGCCACGGCTTTATCTTGTGGAACCCTCGTCGCCAGGAGCGAACGTGTCCCGACCCCGCGAGCGGATCCTTGCCAATCTCGAAGCGCTGTACCGCGAGTCCTTCGCCCGCGCCTCCGAAGCCGGAGACCGGGGCGAGATGCAGCGGCTCGACTTCGACTTCCGGCGGGACCAGCTCTACCTCGAAGCCCTCCTCGACATCCGGGAGCTCCTCGTCGGCGGATTCGGCGCCACCCCGGCGGAGCCCGCCGCCGAGCCCTCGCTCGCCGAGCAGCTCGGAGATCTCCGCAAGCTCACCCGGTTCCCCTTTGTCCGCTAGTCCCCTCGTCGAGCGCCGGCAGGGGCGCGGGCCGCTGGCGATCCTCTTCATCACCGTTCTGCTGGACCTGGTGGGGTTCGGGATCGTCATCCCGCTCCTCCCGCTCTACGCCGAGCGGTTCGGCGCGTCTCCTGTAGCGGTCACCTGGCTGGTGGCCGTGTACTCGCTGATGCAGTTCCTCTTCGCGCCCTGGTGGGGGCAGCTCTCGGACCGGGTGGGGCGCCGGCCGGTGCTGCTGGTGGGACTCTTCGGCTCCGCCTTCTCCTACCTCCTCTTCGGACTCGCCGGCTCCCTGGCCGTCCTCTTCGCCGCCCGCGCCCTGGCCGGGCTCATGGGCGCCAACATCGGCGTGGCGCAGGCCTACGTGGCGGACATCACGCCGCCGGAGGAGCGGGCGCGCGGGATGGGGATGATCGGGGCGGCCTTCGGACTCGGCTTCATCCTCGGACCGGTGATCGGTGGACTCCTGGCCCCCGTGGGGCCGGAGGTGCCCTTCCTGGCCGCGGCGGCACTGGCGGGGGTGAACGGGGTGCTCGCGCTGCGCTGGCTCCCCGAGTCGCGCCCGCCCGGGGAGGTGCCGCGCGCGGCGGCGCAGCCCGGCTTCCTCTCGCGTCTGCACGAGCTGGCGCGGCTGCGTGGACGGGAAGGCACGCCGCGGGTGCTCGCCACCTTCTTCCTTCTCACCTTCGCCTTTGCCGCGCTGGAGGCCACCTTCTCGCTCTGGGCCGACCGCCGCTGGGGCTTCTCCCCGGCCGGCGTGGCCTACCTCTTCGCCTACCTCGGAGTAGTGATCACCCTGGTGCAGGGAGGGCTGGTGGGGCCGCTCGTCCGCCGCCTCGGCGAGCGGCGGCTCGCGCTGTTCGGCGCGGGAACGCTGGCGCTCGGCCTCGCCCTCCTGCCGCTGGCGTCCTCGATGCTCCTGCTGGGGGGCGCCCTCGCCCTTCTCGCAGTGGGGCAGGGGACGGCGTCGCCGGCACTCTCGGCGCTGATCTCGCGCTCCGCGCCGCCGGAAGAGCAGGGGCGGCTGCTCGGCGTCTCGCAGTCGCTCTCCGCGCTGGGACGCGTGCTGGGCCCGCTCTGGGGCGGGGTGGCGTTCGCGCGGCTGGGGATCGCCGCGCCGTACTACTCGGGCGCGGTGGTGGTGGGCGCGGCGCTCCTACTCCTCCTCCCGCGGCTCTCCCGGCCATCCATGCCCCGATGATCCGCCCTCCCCCGGTCCCGCCCGACGCTCGCATCGCGCTGGTGGCCCCCGCCGGCCCCGTGACCCCCGACGCGGTGGACCGGGCCGTCCGGCGGGTGGACGCCCGGGGGTGGACGGCCGTGGTGGGCGAGCACGCCCGCGGGCGGCGCGGCTATCTCTCCGGCACGGACGAGCAGCGCGCGGCCGACCTGAACGCAGCCCTCCGCTCGCCCGATAACGACGCCGTCTGGTGTCTGCGCGGCGGCTACGGCACCCTGCGGATCGTGGACCGCATCGACTGGGGCGCGCTCGCGGACCGGCCGCGCCCGCTGATCGGCTTCAGCGACAACACGGCGCTGCACCTGGCGGCGTGGCACCAGGGGGTGATCTCCTTCCACGGCCCCCACCCGGCGGCGGCCGATCTCCCGGCCTTCGCCGAGGACTCCCTCTTCCGGCTCCTCGACGTCCCGGAGCCGGCGGGGGTGCTCCCCTTCCCGGCCGCCGGGCCCGACCGGGCCCGTGCGCTGGTGGGCGGGGTGGCGGAGGGGCCGCTGGTGGGCGGGAACCTCGCGCTGCTCGCCGCCCTGGCGGGGACACCGTACGCGCCGCGGGCCGCGGGCGCGATCCTCTTCCTCGAAGAGGTCGGAGAGCCGGCCTACCGCGTGGACCGAATGCTCTCGCAGCTCCGGCTCGCGGGCCTGCTGGAGGGGATGGCGGGGGTGGCGATCGGCGCGTTCAGCGAGTGCCCCGACGAGGGCGCGGAGGGGATCCCTCCGGCCGAGGAGGTGCTCCTCGACCGGCTTCGCGACTTCGGCATTCCAGTCGCCACCGGCTTCCCCTTCGGCCACGTCCCGGAGAGCTGGACCCTCCCGCTGGGCGTGCGCGCCCGGCTCGACGCCGACGCCGGGACGCTGGAGCTGACGGAGGCGGCGGTGGAACGGCGAAGGGGGTGAGCGAGATGTTCAGGGTTTCCGTCGGCCTCGAGGAGGGGGCCGGGGGCGCGTTCCTCGTCCACTCACTCCGGCCACCAGGGTGTGTGGCGGGAGGGGCGAGCCGGGAGGAGGCGCTGGCCGCCTTCCAGGCGGAGCTGGGCCCGTGGCTCGACGACCTGGCGGCGCTGGGGGAGCCGCTCCCCTCCGGCGAGGCCGAGCTGGAGATCGCGGTGGACGAGTGGGTACGCACCGGGGCGGACGTGGCCGTCGGCGAGAGCGCCGCCTGCTTCGAGGCCGATCTCGTCCCGCTCGACGCGGCGGAGGTCCATGCGGGGCTGCAGCGGCTCGGAGACCTGCGCGGGCTCCTGCTGGCGAAGGTGCGGCGCCTCGCCGACGCGGAGCTCGACCTCGCCTGCGGCGGCGGATGGACGGTGCGGCGCGCCCTCGACGAGCTGGCGCGCGCGCAGTGGTGGACGCTGAGCCGGCTGGGCGCCTCGCCGCTCGCCGAGGTGCCGAACCGCACCCTGGCGCGCCTCGACACGGCGATGGCGCTCGTCGTGCGGCAGTTCACCACCGTGGTGCCGGACGCGCCGGGCACCGCGGTGGATATCGAGGGCGAGGCCTGGACGCCGCGGAAGGTGCTGCGCCGCCTCCTCTGGCTGGAATGGACGCTCGGCCGCGTGGCGCGCGCGGCGCTGACCCTCACCGACTGAGCCATGAAGATCTACACGCGCACCGGCGATCGAGGCGAGACCGGCCTGTTCGGGGGGCAGCGGGTGGCGAAGGACCACGCCCGGGTGGACGGCTACGGCGAGGTGGACGAACTGAACGCGGTGCTCGGCCTGGCCGTGGTGCAGCTCCGCGCCGAGAGGCAGGAGGAGCTCGCGCAGCGGCTGCAGCACATCCAGGCCGACCTCTTCACCGTGGGCGCGCATCTCGCGACGCCTGGTCCGGAGGACGGGGGGCGGGAGAGCTCATACCTCCCCGCCCTTCCCACCGAGCGGGTGGCGGAGATGGAGGGGTGGATCGACGCCGCGGACGAGGAGCTGGAGCCGCTTCGCTCCTTCATCCTCCCCGGCGGAGGCGAAGCGGCCGCCCGCCTGCACCTCGCGCGAACCGTCTGCCGCCGCGCCGAGCGGCGGGTGATCGCGCTCGCCCGGGAGGCGCACATCCCGGAGGCGCCGCTCGTCTACCTGAACCGCCTCTCCGACCTGCTCTTCACCCTCGCGCGCCTGGCGAACCACCGCTCCGGGGTGGGCGACGTGGCGTGGGCCGGGGGGAGCCGGGAACCACGGACGGGGGAGCGGGATAAGGGATAGCGGAGAACGCTCGACCGAACATCCGACGAGGAGAACCGATATGCCGTATCCGGAGATGCTGCTGAGACCGATGCGCGAAGAGCTCACCCGTCTGGGGGTGGAGGAGCTGCGGAGCGCGGACGAGGTGGAGCGGGCGATGGCCGAGCCGGGGACCACGCTGGTGGTGGTGAACTCGGTGTGCGGCTGCGGCGCGCGCGTCGCGCGGCCCGCCGTGGCGATGGCGCTGACGCACGACACTCTGCCCGACCGCTCCACCACGGTATTCGCGGGACAGGACCTGGAGGCGACCTCCCGGGCGAGGGAGTACTTCCACGGCTACCCGCCTTCGTCTCCCTCCATTGCGCTGGTGAAGGACGGGGAGCTGGTCTACTTCATGGAGAGGCACGAGATCGAGGGCCGCGACGCGGACGAGATCGCGGGGGACCTCACCGAAGCCTTCGACCGGTTCTGCGGCACTCCGGTCTGAGGGATCCGGGGCCGGCGGAGCACCGCCGGCCCCGGATTTTCTTGTTCCTTCCGGAGAGCGAGCTATATTTGAGCCCCGGACCCCCTCGCGTCCCGACCCTTCCCTTCCCGGCCCCGTCCGGCGCCGCCCGGTCGTTCAGGCCCGCGAACCCACGGAGCGCACCATGGCCACCCAGATCGCCACCGAGAAGCAGTTCGACGCGCCGGAGCTTCTTCCCTTCGAGGATGACACGCTCACCAGGCTCTTCTTCGGCACCGTCGACCGGAAGGGAGGACCGAACGCCCTGCGCTTCAAGCAGGGAGGTCAGTGGGCCTCACTCTCGCACTGCGAGGTCGAGACTCGCGTCGCCCAGCTGGCGGCGGCGCTCGCCGGGCTGGGGATCGGGCGCGGCGAGCGGGTGGCGCTCCTCAGCGAAAACCGTCCCGAGTGGGCGATCACCGACTACGCCGTGCTCGGTCTGGGTGCGGCGGACGTGCCGATCTACCCCACCCTCCCCGCCAACCAGATCGCGTACATCCTGAAGGACTGCGGGGCGAAGGCGATCCTCGTCTCCACCCGCGAGCAGCTCGACAAGGTGCGGGAGGTGCGGTCCGAGGTGCCGTCGCTGCAGCACGTGATCAGCTTCGACGACCCGGGCGCCAGCGAGGGGATCCTCCACTTCCCGGCCGTGCTGGAGGACGGCGCGCGAGCAATCCAGGCAGGGGCGGTCCCGGACTTCCGGGAGCAGGCGCTTCAGGTCAAGCCCGACGACCTCGCGACGCTGATCTACACCTCCGGAACGACGGGGAACCCGAAAGGGGTGATGCTCACCCACCACAACCTCGCCTCGAACGTCGCCGCGGTGGATCAGCACCAGATCCTCGATCTGAAGCCCGGGGAGGTGGCGCTCTCCTTCCTCCCGCTCTCGCACGTCTTCGAGCGGCTGGTGGACTACTTCTACTGGCACCGCGGCGTCTGCATCGCCTACGCCGAGTCGATCGACAAGGTGGCGGACAACCTGATGGAGGTGAAGCCTCACTACATGGTCTCCGTCCCGCGCCTCTTCGAGAAGATCCATACGCGGGTGATGGGCGCGACGGGGATCAAGAAGGTGCTGGTGGGCTGGGCCGCTCGCGTCGGGGAGGAGTACGCCGACCGCCGGCTCCAGGGGGAGACCCCCTCCGGCGGCCTCGCCTTCCAGTACCGCCTGGCCGACCGGCTCGTCTTCTCGAAGCTGCGCGAGCGCACCGGCGGGCGGCTCATCGCGGCGATCTCGGGGGGCGCGCCGCTCTCCGCGGAGGTGGCGAAGTTCTTCCTGGCGGCGGGGCTCCCGGTCTACGAAGGGTACGGCCTCACCGAGACGTCGCCGGTGCTCACCGCCAACCGGCCGGGGCAGATCCGGCTCGGCAGCGTGGGGCTGGCGGTCCCGGGCACGGAGCTGCGCATCGATCCCTCCGGCGAGATCCTGGCGCGCGGTCCGCAGATCATGAAGGGCTACTGGAACGCCGCGGAGGCCACCGCCGAGGCCATCGACGCCGAGGGGTGGTTCCATACGGGTGACGTGGGGATCATCGACGACGGGGGCTTCCTGCGGATCACCGACCGCATCAAGAACATGATCGTGACGGCGGGCGGGAAGAACATCGCTCCGCAGCCGATCGAGAACCGGGTGGCGATGTCGCCCCTCATCGCGCACGTGGTGATGCTGGGCGACAGGCGCGCCTATCCCGCCCTGCTGGTGGTGCCGGATTTCGACAACCTCGATGCGTGGGCCCGGACGCAGGGGATCGACCCGTCGGACCGCGAGAGGCTCGCGGCCGACCCACGCGTGCGGGAGCTGCTGGAGCGGGAGGCGTTCGGGCGGCTGGAGGGGCTCGCCGGCTTCGAGATGCCCAAGAAGCTCGCCGTCGTGCCCCGGGAGTTCTCCATCGAGGCCGGCGAGCTGACCCCGAAGCTCAGCATCAAGCGTCGGGTGGTCGAGGAGCACTTCCGCGACCTCATCGAGCAGATGTACGCGGCTTAGCGACCGCCCGCGAGAGGTCACGGACGTTGACGGCGATCTGCCCGAGCTGCGAAAGGGCGACTCCGGTGGACGGGGAGCTCATGGCGCCTCCGGCGGACGGGGGAGCGAAAGGGCGGAAGGGGAGGCGAAGGCCGCCTCCCCGCGTCGACATCTCGCGATGCTAATCAAAGTGTCAACGACCCTGCCCCCCGGCTCCTCGGAGGCGGAGGAAGAGGAGCGGGCGGGCCGGCTGGCGGACCGCCTCCACTCGCTGGCGATCCACCTGCTGCGGCGGCGGCGCGAGGACGACGAAGAAGCCGGGCTCACGGCGCCCCAGCTCTCGGCGCTCTCGGTGGTGGTGTCCGGCGGGCCGGTGACGATGGACGAGCCGGCGGAAGCGGAGCAGGTACGTCCGCCGACCATCAGCCGCCCGGTGCGGCGGCTGGAGCGCGACGGCCGGGTCTCTCGGGAGACGGACCCGACGGATCGCCGCGTGGTGCGCGTGCGGGCCACGCGCGCGGGGGAGCGCACGCCGGAGGAGGGGCGTGCCCGGCGCGTCGCCGTCCTCGCGGGGCGGCTCGCGGCACTCGCCCCCGCGGAGCTCGCCGCCCTGAAGGATGCGGCGGAGCTGCTGGAGCGGGTGCTCGGCTCGCTCCACGACCCGCGGGCGGAGTAGGACGGGTGCCGGACGCCTCCACCCCGCTCCTGCTCGCCGGGCTCGGCCACGCCCACCTCTTCGTCCTCGAGTCCCTCGCGCGCGACGCCTGGCCGGAGGTCCCGATCCGCCTGATCACCCCGCCGGAGTACGACTACTCCGGGATGATCTCGGGGATCGTGGCGGAGCAGTACCCTCCGGACCGCGCCCGCTTCCATCCGGAGCGCCTCGCCGCGGCGGCCGGGGCCGCATGGGTGCCGGGGCGGGTGCGGCGCGTGGATCCCGCCGCGCGGCGCGTCACGCTCGACGACGGCGCCTCGCTGGAGTACCGCCTCCTCTCCCTCGACATCGGCTCGCGTCCGGCGGGAATGGACCTGCCGGGCGCGCGCGAGCACTCGATCCCGGTGAAGCCCGTGCGGCACGCGCTGCGCTTCCGCTCGGCCGCGGCGCGGGCCGTGGGTGATGCCCGGACGGGAGAGCCCGCGCGCCTGGCCGTGGTGGGCGGGGGAGCGGCCGGAGTGGAGATCGCCCTCTGCCTTACCGCCTCGCTGTCGCGCCGCGGGCCGTCCGGCCGCTTCCGGCTGGAGCTGGTGGAGCGCGGCCCGCGCGTGCTGGAGGAGTATCCCGACGCCCTCCGCGAGCGGATCGTCGCGACCCTTCGCGAGCGCGGGGCGAAGGTGCGGACGGAGACGGAGGTCGAGGCGGTGGAGCGCGGGCGGCTGCTCCTCCGCGGCGGCGGCGAGATCCCTTTCGAAGCGCTCCTGTGGGCCACCGGCCCCGCCGCCCCCTCCCTCCTGCGCCGGTCCGGGCTGGCGACCGACGAACACGGCTACCTGCGCGTCGGCGCCGACTTGCGGTCCGTGGAGCACCCGGAGCTCTTCGCGGCGGGCGACTGCGCGGCGATCGAAGGGTTCCCGTGGGTGGCGAAGGCGGGGGTGTATGCGGTGCGGGAAGGGCCGGTGCTGGCGGAGAACCTGCGGCGCGCGCTGCGGGGGGAGTCGCTCCGCGAGTACGCGCCACAGCGCCACTGGCTCTCGCTGCTGAACTCCGGAGATGGGCGGGCCTTCGCGACCTGGCGCGGGCTCGGCTACCACGGGCGTGCCGCGTGGTGGCTGAAGGATCTCATCGACCGCCGCTTCATGGACCGCTTCCGGCGGCTGGAGCGCCGGACGGCCAGCCGGGAGAGTGGATTAAGAGAGCATTAAGTTGTTTTTTCTCTGGAACTTACGATCGCTAAGAGGGTCACACGGGGAGACCCGCACATGGAGAAGACATGACTCGTAAGCACTTCCTCGGGAGCCTTCTCGGGATGGCCGCGCTTCCCGTCGTCGGTCGACTGGAGGCGGAGGAGCCGTCCGTTCCCGGGGCGGCGAACATCCCGCAGCTGGTGAAGACGGAGGCGGAATGGCGCGCGATCCTTTCCCCGGCGGCGTACGCCGTGCTCCGGGAGGAGCACACGGAGCGGGCGGGATCGAGCCCGCTCGACGAGGAGCACCGCGAAGGGACGTTCGTCTGCGCCGGCTGCTTCCTCCCGCTCTTCGAGTCGGGAGCGAAGTTCGACAGCGGAACCGGCTGGCCGAGCTTCTGGAAGCCGATCGACGGCCGCGTGGAGACGAAGCGGGACTTCAAGATGATCTGGCCGCGCACCGAGTACCACTGCGCCCGCTGCGGCGGACACCAGGGCCACGTTTTCGACGACGGCCCCCGCCCCACCGGGAAGCGCTACTGCAACAACGGAGTGGCTCTGCGGTTCGTCCCCGCGGGCACCCCTCTCCCCGAGCTGAGGACCTGAGATGCGAAGGCTCCTGATCCCGATCGTCGCGCTGCTCTCGGCGGCCTGCTCCGGCGGGTCGGAGGCGCAAGTGCGGCAGCCCACGTCCGCCGCGGCCGCGCTCGATACCGCCACCTTCGCCGCCGGCTGCTTCTGGTGCGTGGAGGAGGCCTTCGACGAGGCCGAGGGCGTCGTATCGACCACTTCCGGATACATCGGAGGCCACCTCGCGAACCCGACGTACGAACAGGTCTCCGCGGGGGGGACGGGACATACCGAGGCGGTGCGCGTGGTCTTCGACCCGACCCGGATCGACTACGCGGGGCTCCTGAACGTGTTCTGGAGGAACGTTGACCCGCTCACGCCGAACGCGCAGTTCTGCGACCACGGCGCGCAGTACCGCTCCGCCATCTTCGTCGCGGACGCGGAGCAGCGCGGGCGGGCGGAGGCATCGAAGGCGGCGCTGGAGGCGTCCGGACGCTTCGACCAGCCGATCGTCACCGAGATCGCCCCGGCGTCGGCGTTCTACCCGGCGGAGGAGTACCACCAGGACTACTACCGGAAGAACCCGCTCCGCTACAAGTTCTACAAGTACAGCTGCGGCCGGGCGCAGCGCCTGGAGGAGCTCTGGGGCTCCTCGTAGCCAAGGGAACCGGAGGCGCCGGCGCGGGCCCTCACTCGTGCCGGAGCGCCTCCATCGGGTCGGCGCGGGCGGCTCGCCGCGCCGGCACCCAGGCCGCGGCGAGCGCCACCCCCGTCAGCAGCGCCGCCGTCCCGGCGAGCGTCGCCGGATCGGAGGGAGCGGTCTCGAAGAGGAGCGACCCGAGCAGGCGCGCGAAGGCGAGCGCGGCGACCGCTCCCACCGCGACCCCCGCCAACACCAGCCGCAGCCCTCGCCCCACCACCATTCGCAGCACCCGCTCCGGCCGCGCGCCCAGCGCGATCCGGATCCCGATCTCCCGCGTCCGCCGCAGCACGGTGTGGCTCATGATGCCGTAGACGCCGATCACCGCGAGGAACAGGGCCACGGCGGCGAAGGCCGCCATGAGCAGCAGGTTGAAGCGCGGACCGGACATCGCGTCTCGGCGCGCGGCGGAGATCGGCTCGACGGTCGGGATCGCCAGCGTGGGTCCGACCGACCAGATCGCGCTCCGCACGGCCGGCGCGAGCGGTGCGGGGTCGGCCGCGGTCCTCACCAGGAGCGTCATCCACGGCCACCCGCCGACCTCCGGCAGGAAGAACAGCGGCTGGGGCGCCTCCGCCAACCGGATGTCGCGTACGTCCTCGACCATCCCGACGATGGTGCGCCAGTTGGTGCCGTTCACCCCCATCGCCACCCGCCTTCCGATCGGGTCCTCGCCGGGGAAGAGGCGACGGGCGAAGGCGTCGGTGACCACGATCGCGGCGGGGGCGTCCGGCGCGAAGTCGGCCGGCTCCAGCGTGCGGCCGCGCAGCAGCGAGACGCCCGCCGCCTCGAAGAAGCCCGCAGTCACGGAGCGCCAGCGCGCGAAGGAGGTCTCGCCGGGGCCGGACGGGCGGCCCTCCACCGAGAGGTTCCCCACCGTGCCGCCGCCCTCCAGCGGCGCCACGTTGGTGGCGCCCACGGCGGACACGCCCGGGAGGGCGCGAAGCCGCGCCTCCACCTCCGCCAGGACGCGGGCCATCTCGCCGTGCTCCTCGAACTGCGGCCCCGGCAGGGTGAGCGGCACCGCCAGCACCTCCGCGTCCGCGAAGCCGGTCGCCACCGCCTGGAGGCGGAGGAAGCTCCCCGCCAGCAACATGGCGGCGACGAGCAGCGTCATCGCGAGCGCGACCTCGCCGATCACCAGCGCGTCGCGTACCCGCCGCCCGGCCGCGGAACTGCCGCGGCTCCCTTCCCGGAGCGCCGTGCGCACATCCGATGAGGAGGCCTGCAGCGCCGGAAAGATCCCGAACAGGAGCGCGCAGAGGACGGAAGCCGCGAGGGTGAAGGAGAGCACCGCCCCATCGACTCCGATCTCCGCGAGGCGGGGGGTTTCCGGCGGGAGGAGGAGCCTCACCAGGGGGACCCCCCAGGCCGCCACGAGCAGGCCCGCCGCCGCGCCTGCCGCGGCCAGGAGGAGGCTCTCCGCCAGAAGCTGCCCCGCCAGCCGAGCGGGGCCGGCGCCGAGCGCCGCGCGCAGCCCCATCTCGCGCCGGCGGGAGACGCCACGCGCCAGCAGCAGGTTCGCCAGATTGGCGCACATGAGGAGGAGCAGCAGCCCCACCGCCCCCATCAGCACCCAAAGGGTCCGGGTCAGCTCGCCGCCCAGCATCCGCTCCCGCAGCGGCTCGAGGCGCACGCTCCAGCCGCCGTTGGTCGCGGGGTAGCGCTCTCCGAGGCGCGCGGCGATCGCCCGCATCTCGGCCGCGGCGGCTTCCGAGGAGACGCCCGGAGCGAGCCGGCCGACCATCGCCAGCGCGTGATCTTCCCGCTCCGCGCCGGCGGACGGCGCCAGGGGAAGCCAGATATCGGGGTCTCCGGGCGAGACGAACCCCTCGGGCATTACGCCCACCACGGTGAACGGCTCGCCACCCAGATCGATCGGGCGGCCCACCGCCCCGGGGTCGGCGCCGAAGCGCGCCGCCCAGAGAGCGTGACTGAGCACGGCCACGGCGGCTCCAGGGCCCGCTTCCTCCGCCAGGAAGGCGCGCCCGATCGCCGGCGCCACCCCGAGCGCCGCGAAATAGTTGGGGGTGACCGCCACTCCCTGCAGCCGCTCCGGCTCCCTCTCTCCCAGGAGCGCGACCTCGTGGTCGGTCAGCGCGGCGAGGTGGGCGAAGGAGCGCGCCTGCTCCCGGAAATCGAGGTAATTGGGCTCGGAGGTCGAGAAGTCCTCCCCCGTCGGGGTCGTCTCCGAGAGCGACACCAGCCGCTCGGGCTCCGGGAAGGGGAGCGGCCGCAGCACCACGGCGTAAAGCACGCTGAAGATCGCCGTGGTGGCCCCGATCCCGACCGCGAGCGTGAGCACGGCCACGAGCGCGAATCCCGGGCTGCGGAGAAGGGTCCGCGCGGCAAAGCGCAGGTCTCGGACGAGGCGGTTCACCGGCGGCTCCCTTTCCGGTTTCTGGAACGCGGTCCGCGAGCGGCGCGGACGAGGCGGACGGGAGAAAGTTTCGTTCCGGAATGCCCCGCCCCTTCTAACTTCCTCTGCGCAGACCCTTTACCTCACCGCGACTCGGCCCGCTGCGGGGGCGGCTCGTCCGCAATCGGACACTCCCGTCCCACGACCGGACATCCGTCCACGCGGAGGACCGCTGCTCAGTCGTAGGTGGCGAGCACCACGACCTCGTCGCCGGGGGCGAGCGTCCACCGCTGCTCCTTGGGGGGATTGAGGCGCACTCCTGCGTTCCACCCGCTGGCGTCCGCCGAGAGCCTCACCCCGAGCGCGACCTCGCCGTGGGCGGCGGCGCGCTCCTGGAGCTCTGCGAAGCGCACCTCCCGACCCGCCACGCCGTAGCGCTCCGCTCCGGAGAAGGAGATCTCCGCCCCTCCGGGCCCGAACAGCTCGTCGAACACCGAGCGCAGCTCGGGGCGCAGCGCCACCTGCGCCAGCATGTGGCTCAGGATCATCGGGCTGATGAGCACCTCTCCGGGGCGGCTGCGGAAGAGCGAGAGGTTCTCCGGGTCGAGCAGCTCCACCAGGATCTGGGGCCCGCCCGTCTCCGGAAGGATTTCCCGCAGCAGCAGATATCCCAGGATGGTGCGCGCGTCGGCCTCTTCCCCCGACTCCATCCAGTCGCTCCCGATCAGGATCACGTTGCCGTAGCTCGCCGGGTCCACGCCGCGGAGGTCGGAAGGCGAGGTGTAGTCGCCGTCGAGGTGTGTGAGCTCGATGCGGTCCGGTCGCGCGTCGTAGCGCTCGACGTGCCGCTGGCGCTCGGCGGTGGCGACGGAGGAGAGCACGTCGATCCGGAAGCGCTCGCCGCGATAGCTGTCGAACTCGCGCAGGAGAGCGGGAACGCGGTGGCTCCATCCCAGCACCAGGATCCTGCGGTCGGGGCGCTCCGGCGGGGGACGCCGGACGCGCGCGGCGGGGACGCCGGGCGCCGTGCCGCGGCCGGAGACAGGGGCGCTCTCCTCGTAGCTGCGCGCCAGCAGCACCAGCCGGTCGCTCTCCCCCAGCACGTAGCCGCCGGGGGGGTTGAGTACCGGCGAGAAGCTGGTGCCGTGCTCGCGCGCCGCCCCCAGGAGGATCGCCTCCGGGAAGAGCGACCCGAGCCCGTGGAGCGGCGCGCCCGCGAGCTCTGGGCAGCTCCGGATGTAGATCTCGTTCCCGCGGTCGTGCGTCAGCAGCTCGCCGTAGACGGCGGATAGCCCCTGGTGGCGGACGTTCTGCGCGATGAGGCGGCTGATGATCGAGTCGCCGGCGATCAGCTCGATGCGTCCCGGATAGGCCGCGCGCGCGATCCCGATCTTCCGCGCATCGAAGATCTCGGCGACCACGGGGGGGAGCGGCTGCCCGTCACGCTCCGCGGGGTGGTTCGCCATCGAGAGAAGGGTCTTGATCACCAGCGTATCGCTTCCCGCCGGGCCGCGTCGGAAGTCTCCAGCGGGGAGGAGCACCGCCGCGGCGTGGACGAAGTCCACCCGCCGCAGGTGCTCGAGCCGCAGGGGGGTGCCGGAGCGCAGCACGATCTGCTTCCCGCTCCACCTCCGGCCGAGGCGGTCGCGCAGCTCCCGCACCAGCGGGACCCGCACCTGGTCCGCCAGGATAGCGATGCGCAGCCCCCGCGCGCCGTGGCGGCGGAGGAAGCGCCGCATCCGTCCCTCCGACACCACCAGCTCGCGCACCACGGCGGCGGTGCGGTTCGTCCAGCCGAGCACCACCATGTGGTTCTTCAGCGACACCGGCGTGTGCCCCTCCTCCAGCGTCTGGATGGTCTGGTTGAGCCACTGCGTCAGCGTCGCCACCAGCGCGCCGACGAAGACCACGAAGCCGAACACCGTGAGGAAGGTGGAGACGACCCGCACCAGCGTCCCCTGGTCGTCGCCCAGGTAGCCGGGGTCGGTCAGGCGCAGGAAGGCCCACCAGATCGCCTCCCCCGGCCCCCTGAAGCCGGCGGTGGAGCCGAAGACGAGCAGCCCCGCCACGAAGGCGACGAGCCCCAGGATGGCGGCGATCAGCAGCAGCCGGACGTGGGCCCCGCGCAGCATGAGCCGCTCCAGCTGGAACTTGACGCGATTCGAGATCCGGTTGGGCATGCGTTCGGTGGAGCAGGGATACGGGGAACGGGCGGCTCGACACAGCATGGCGCGGAACGGCGGCGCCGGCAAGCCAGCGGCCGTGTCCGACCTCCCCGCGGGAAGCATGCTTCTTGCCGCCCCATGCGCGGGACCTTTCATCTCCGATCCGAACACTCAGCACCGGCGGCCTTCCGCCGCGGAGAACTCCATGGCCGAGAAGAAGAGCGGGAAGCCCGCTCCGAAGACGACCCAAGCGGAGACCACCGCGTGGGAAGCGTGGCGGGTTCCGCGGATCTCTCGACGGCGAGGTACGCCGATCAGAAGGTCGAGGGCGGAAGCCGGCGGCGAGGCCTTCGTGCGCAGGTGCCGCTCGCTGCGCTTCTGGGGCCGGGAGGCGGCGGCCGGCTCCTGAGTCGCCTTTTCCGGGGAGAGGGAGGACTCCGCGCGCCGCGGCCTCGTCGCCTCATGCCAGGGCCACTTTCGGAAAGCTGTATGATGAGATCAATAACTCGAGACGTCGTCGTGGTGGGGGCATCGCTCGGTGGGGTCGAAGCGCTCTCGACCCTGGCGAGCCGCCTCCCGGAGGATCTCCCGGCCACCGTTCTGGTCGTGCAGCACTGCTCCGAGGAATCTTCGGGGCTGCTGGCGGAGATCCTGAGTCGGCAGAGTCCGCTGCCGGCGGTCATGGCGGAGGACGGCATGGAACCCCTCCGCGGCCGGATCTACGTCGCGCCTCCAAACCGGCACCTGCTTCTCTCGGAGGATCGGATCCGGGTGGTGTTCGGCCCGCGTGAGAACCGCGGCCGCCCCGCCATCGACCCGCTCTTCCGGACCGCGGCGGTGCACCACCGCAGCCGGGTGATCGGGGTGATCCTGACAGGTCTGCTCCACGACGGCGCCGCGGGCCTGCTGGCGGTGCAGCGCTGCGGCGGACTGCCGCTGGTGCAGGCCCCGGACGACGCCGCCCACCCGGAGATGCCGCGGCAGGCCCTCGCCGTCGTGGAGGGGGCGCGTCAGGTGGAGCTCCGGGAGCTCGGACCGCTCCTCGCGCGCCTGGTCCGCGAGCCGGCTCCCGAGCCGCCTCCGGTGCCTGAGGCGCTGCGCATCGAAGTGCAACTCACGGAGCGAGCCATGAAGAACGAAGACTGGAACCAGATTCCCGGCCGCTCCACAGACTTCACCTGCCCCGAGTGCAGCGGCGCGCTGCGGAAGATCGACGAGGAGGAGACCCACCGCTTCCGCTGCCGCGTGGGCCACGCCTACAGCATGGATTCGCTGATGGCGGCGAAGAACGAAGCGGTGGAGGAGGCTTTCTGGCTCGCCCTGCAGACGCTGCAGGAGCGCGCCCAGATGCTCCACGGTCTGGCGCGGGCCGACCGGGAGCGCGGCCGGGACCGCTCGGCGAGCGGCTTCGAGGAGCGCGCACGCGAGACGAGCGCGCACGCGGCGCGGCTTCGCGAGTTCATCTCGCGCCTCAGCATGTAGGTCCCCGTCTTCCTCGATTCGCGTGCCGGGCGTGCATCCGCGAGCTCGGCGCGCTAGGTTGGGGGAACGGGGCGGGCCATCCGACGTTCCCGCCCTTTCCCGCACGCAGACCGAATACTTCATGGCCGACCGAGACCCGCCACCTCCCGCGGCCGCGCAGGAGGACCGGCAGGAGAGCGTGCCCGGTCCGACGGTCGTAGGCATCGGCGCCTCGGCCGGCGGCCTGGCCGCGCTGCAGACCTTCTTCTCGCACATTCCGGAGAGGAGCGGACTCGCCTTCGTGGTGGTCGTGCACCTCAACCCGGAGCAGGAGAGCCATCTCGCGGACCTCCTGCAGCCCCACGTACCGTTCGCCGTCCAGCAAGTGACGGAGACGATGCCGCTCGAGGCGGACCGCGTCTACGTGATCCCGCCCGGAGCCAACCTCGAGTCGATCGACACGCACCTGAGGCTCTCCCGGCTGGAGGCGCACCGGCGCGACCGGGCTCCGATCGACCACTTCTTCCGGACGCTCGCGGCCACGCATGACGGGCACTCGGTGGGCGTGATCCTCACCGGCACCGGCTCCGACGGGTCGCTGGGGGTGAAGGCGATCAAGGAGAAGGGCGGCTTCACCCTGGCGCAGGACCCCGGCGAAGCCGAGTACGACGGGATGCCGCGCAACGCGATCTCGACCGGGCTCGTGGATCGGGTCCTGCCGCTGGCCGAGATCCCGGACGCGGTGCTGCGCTACGCACGGACGGAGCCGAAGGTTGCCATTCCGGCGGACGACGAGAAGGTGGAATCGGAGCAGAACCTGCTCCTGCAGAAGATCTTCGTCCAGGTCCGGGCCCGCACCGGGCGCGACTTCAGCCGCTACAAGCGCTCCACCCTGCTGCGCCGCATCCAGCGCCGGATGCAGCTGCGGCAGGTGGAGGAGCTCGGCGAATATCTGGAGCGGCTGCGGGAGGAGACCGACGAGGTGGTCGCGCTCGCAGACGACATCCTGATCACCGTCACCAACTTCTTCCGGGACCCGGAGATCTGGGACACCCTCGCGGCGGAGGTGATCCCGAGCCTGTTCGAGGCGCGGAAGCCGGAAGACAGCGTGCGCGTCTGGAGCGTCGGCTGCGCCACGGGGGAGGAGGCCTACTCGCTGGCGATGCTCCTGATCGAACAGGCCTCGCTGAGCGAGAAGTCGCCGCGCATCCAGGTTTTCGCCTCCGACCTCCACGAGAGGTCGCTGGAGCGGGCGCGGGAAGGCTTCTATCCGGGGGACATCGAGGCCGACGTGAGCCCGGAGCGCCTCCGGCGCTTCTTCGACGTGGAGGACGGCGGGTACCGCGTGCGGAAGGAGGTGCGCGAGCAGCTGGTCTTCGCCGCGCACAACCTGCTCGGCGACCCACCCTTCTCGGGGCTGGACCTCGTCATGTGCCGCAACGTCCTCATCTACCTGCAGCGGGACGTGCAGCAGGAGGTTATCGATCTCTTCCACTACGCGCTCCGCCCGGAAGGGCGCCTGGTGCTCGGCAGCTCCGAAACGGTGGAGAGCTCGGAGCTCTTCCGCCTGGAAGACAAGCGCCACTGCCTGTACCGCAAGCGCAACGTGAGGGCCCGAAAGCCACGGCTCCCCGTCTTTCCGCAGACCCGTCCGCGAGCCGCGGCGGACGCGGGGCGGCGGGAGCATGCCGCCGAGCCGGTAGCCTTCGGAATCCTGCACCATCGGATGATCGAGCGCTACGGCCCGCCGAGCATGCTGGTGAGCCCGGACCATCGGGTGGTGCACCTCTCCGAGCACGCGGGGCGCTACCTCGTGCACCCGGGGGGGGAGCTCGCCACGAACGCGTTCAAGCTCGTCCGCAAGGAGCTGCGGATCGAGCTGAGGGCCGCGCTGCTCGCCGCGCGGGAGCAGGCGAGGCCCACGCGATCCTGTCCGATCCCGGTCCGCTTCGAGGGGGGACGCGGGCTGGTCACGCTCGACGTCCGCCCCGCGCTGGACGGGGAGCAGGAGGGGTTCACGCTGGTCCTCTTCGACGAGCGCCCGCCGGCCGGGACCGGGCCCGAGGGAGCGGAGGAGGGCCCCGCCACCCCACCGGGTAAGCGCGAGCGCGAGGCGGAGCTGGAGCTGAGCGAGAAGCGGCTGCAGGCGATCGTGGAAGAGTACGAGACCAGCCAGGAGGAGATGCGCGCCTCGCACGAGGAGCTGCAGAGCGCCAACGAGGAGCTGCGCAGCACGCTGGAGGAGCTGGAGACCTCGAAGGAGGAGCTCCAGAGCATGAACGAGGAGCTGCAGACCGTCAACCAGGAGAACCGGCACAAGGTGGAGGAGCTGGCGCAGCTCTCCGGCGACCTGCAGAACCTGCTCGCCGCCACGGACATCGCCACCCTCTTCCTCGACCGGGAGCTGCGCATCCTGCGCTTCACGCCGCAGGTGGGCGAGCTGTTCAACGTGCGGCCGGTGGACCGCGGGCGCCCGCTCTCGGACCTGACGCACCGCCTGGGGTACGACGAGCTGCGGAGCGACGCGGAGGCGGTGCTGCGCCGGCTGGTCCCGGTGGAGCGCGAGGTGCAGGACGAGCACGGCCGGTGGTACCTCACGCGCGTGCTCCCCTACCGCAGCGCCACCGACCGGATCGAGGGCGTCGTCATCACCTTCATCGAGATCACCGGGCGCAAGGAGGCGGAGGAGGGGCTGCGAGAGAGCGACGCGCAGCATTCCTTCCTGCTCGCCCTCACCGACCGCCTCCGTCCTCTCTCCGACGCGCAGGAGATCATGGGCGCCGCGACGGAGGCGCTCGGCCGGCAGCTCGGATTGGCCGCGGTCGGATACCTGGAGGCCGATGACGAGGGCGAGACGCCCCCCGTCCGGAGCCGGTACAGCGACGGAAGGATCGAGGATCCCGGCGCCCCGTTTCGGTCCTCCGAGGGCGGGTGCGGCGCGGCGCTGCGGGCGGGAGAGGAGATCTGGAAAGAGGATGCCGGAGCCGGCGAAGGGGAGGCGCCGGACGGGATCCCCCGGGCCGTCGCGGCCGTTCCGCTGGTCAAGGCGGGTCGGCGGGTGGCGTGCCTCTACGCCGCGCACCCGGAGCCGCGCCCGTGGCCCGAGACCGAGCGCCGGCTCTTCCGCGACGTGGCGGAGCGCACCTGGGCGGAGGTGGACCGCGCGCGCGCCGAAGCGGCGTTGCGCGAGAGCGAGATGCGGCTCCGGCTGATCGTGGAGTCCGCGCGCGACTACGCCATCCTCACCACCGATCCCGAGGGACGGATCGACGGCTGGTCCCCGGGCGCGGAGGCCGCGTTCCGCTGGAGCGCCGCGGAAGCGCTGGGGCGCGATCTGGCGATGACCTTCACGCCCGAGGACCGGTCGGCCGGGGTGCCGGGTGAGGAACTCGCCGCCGCACGCCGGGACGGCTCCACCCCCGACGTGCGGTGGCACCTGCGCCGGGACGGCTCGCGCGTCTTCATCGAGGGGACCACGCGAGCCCTTCGCGACGGAGACGGAGTCATGCGCGGCTTCCTGAAGATAGGCCAGGACGTCACCGAGCGGCGGCGCACGGAGGCGGAGCTGCGCGCCCTCAACGAGTCGCTGGAGCGGCGGGTGGACGAACGGACCGCAGAGCTGGCCGCGCAGATCCAGGAGCGCGCCCGGGCGGAGGAGGCGAGGCGCGAGGTGCTGCGGCAGCTCGTCTCCGCGGAGGAGGTGGAACGGCGGAGGATCTCTCGCGAGCTGCACGACCAGACGGGACAGCAGGCCACGGGGCTGATGCTGGGGCTGCGCGCGCTGCAGCAGGTCGTCCACTCGCCCGAGCTGGCCGAGCGCATCCGCGACCTCGAGCGGATGACCGCGGAGATGTCGCGCGACATGCAGCACCTGGCCCTGGAGCTGCGACCCCCCGCGCTCGACAACCTGGGGCTGATCAGCACCCTCCGCAGCCACCTGGAGGAGTGGGGGGAGCGGCACGGCATCGAGTGCGACTTCCACGCCGTGGGGATGGACGGCGGACGGCTGCCCCCGGAGCTCGAGACCACCCTCTACCGCGTGGTGCAGGAGGGGCTCACCAACGCGCTCAAGCACGCGGGAGCCTCGCACGTGAGTCTCATCCTGGAGCGGCGCGCCGGGACGGTGAGCGCCATCCTGGAGGACGACGGCGCCGGCTTCGAGGTGGAGGCGGCCCTCGCCTCCCTAGAGAAGACCAAACGCCTGGGACTTCGAGGGATGCGGGAGCGGGTGGCCCTGCTCGGGGGCGAGCTCGAGATCGAATCCTCCCCGGGCGGCGGCACCACCATCTTCGTGCGCGTTCCCGCTCCGGCCGGCTCCGAGCAGGCGCAAACCGCGGACGCCGCCGGATGAGCGACATCCGCGTCGTGCTGGCCGACGACCACGAGCTGGTCCGAGCCGGGCTGCGCGCGCTGGTGGACGGATGCGCCGGGATGCAGGTGGTGGGCGAGGCGAGCAACGGCGCCGAGGCACTGGCCCGGGCGCGCAACCTCCAGCCGGACATCCTGGTGATGGACCTCTCGATGCCGGAGGTGGACGGCGCCACGGCCACCGAGCGGATCCGGCGCGAATGCCCCCAGGTGAGGGTGATCGCGCTCACCGCGCACGACGACCGGGCGCACCTGACCCGCCTCCTCCAGGCGGGCGCCGCCGGGTACGTGCTCAAGCGCGGCGCCGCCGACGAGCTGGTGCGCGCGATCCGCTCGGTGGCGGCCGGCGCTACCTACGTGGATCCCACCCTCGCCGGCTCCCTCCTGCGGACGGTGGCGCATCCGTTCGGCGCGGACGGGAGGGCGGCCACCGACCCGCTGAGCGATCGCGAGGAGGAGGTGCTCCGCCGCATCGCCTGGGGCGAGAGCAACAAGGAGATCGCCAGAAGCCTCGGCATCAGCACCAAGACGGTCGAGACCTACAAGGCCCGTATCCACGACAAGCTCGGCCTCCGCAGCCGCACCGACATGGTGCGCTACGCGGTGCGCCTGGGGTGGCTCACCGACGACTGACTCTCCCTGTCCGGAAATCCCCCTACAAGACTCTCCTTCCTCCCACTCGTCCCGCAAAGCTTCCCGATACCGCCGCACCAGCCGGGGCGGTTATGCTTGGTCGTCGCAGCAATACATCTGTCTCGGCCAGGCTGCTCCCGCCTGCTCCCGCCTGCTCCCGGCGCGGATCGGCCGCACCGGGGGAGGGCTGCGCCGCCGCCACCGACTCGGACTCACTCCTCGACCGGAGATTCCTGTGGAGAAACCGCTCCGCGTTTCTTTCGTCGACGCGAACGACGGCTGCCGTAGGTCGCGCCTCGTGCTGGTGAAGTCGAATTCTCCGCCGACCCGCGCCGCGCGAACGCAGCGCGAGGTGCGGCTCTGATGGAAGGCGCTCCGGTCCCGTTCGAGCGGTTCGCGGCGGGGAAGCTGCGCGAGCAGCGTGAGGAGATCGCGCGCGCCTGGATCTCCCGCATCCCCGAGGAACCTCGCGTGCGGCCGCGCCACGACCTCCCTGCCGCGGCCCCGCTGCGCGCCTTTCCCGAGGTGCTCGGAAAGGTGGCGGACTTCCTGTGCAGCGACGACGAGCGGACCCTCTCCGACGACCCCGTGGTGGTCGAGGCGTTGCGCGGCCTGGCGCGCGAACGACAGAGCCAGGGATACGACGTCCAAGAGCTGATCCGCGAGCTGCACCTCCTCGCCCGGGACCTGGACGAGGCCTGCCTGGAGTGGCTGGATGCCTACCCCTCGGCCCCCGCGCCCGCGGCGGTCGTGCGGGTGACGGGGCGGCTGAACCGCGCTCCCCTCCTCCTGGGAGAGATCACCGCCGGGGCCTTCCTCGAAATGGAGCGGGCCGAGCAAACGCGGCTCGCCGAGCAGATGGAGACCTTTGCGGCGATGCTGGTGCACGAGCTGAAGAACCCGCTGCACACGGCCGCGACGGCGGCGGTCATCCTGGAGAGCGAGGAGATGGTCCCCACCGCGCAGGACCGGCGGCGCTACGCCGGCCTCATCCAGCGCAGCCTCCACCGGGCCAACACCCTCATCGGCGACGTGCGTGGCCTCGCCCTCTTCTCCCAGGCGGCGGGATCGGACCCGAGCCGCCGGCTCCCCGTGGGGCAGGTGCTCGGCGCGGTGCTGGCGCAGGTGCGCGAGCTGACGATGGCGGCGGGGGTGGAGGTGGAGGTGGAGGAGCCGGCTCCGCCCGTCTGGGCGGACGCAGCGCGGCTGGAGCTCATCCTCCTCAACCTCATCGGCAACGCGGCCAAGTACTCGGATCCCACCAAGGGCAGCCGCTGGGTGCGCGTGCGGTTCGGGCCGGGCGGGGCCCTCGGGGACGACGCGTGGTGGGTCGAGGTGAGCGACAACGGGCTCGGCATCCCCGCGGAGGATCGCGCGCGGGTGTTCGAGCGATTCTTCCGCGCGCATCCGAAACAGGCCGACGGGATGGGTCTGGGACTGACGATCGTTCGCGAGGCGGTCCGCCAGCTCGGGGGAACGATCGAGTTCGACAGCGAGCAAGGACGCGGAACCACCTTTCGAGTCACCCTTCCCGCCCCGGCGGGAGACCAGGAGAATGCATGAGCAACGCCACCATGGAACAGCGGCTCGCCGATCCCCAGGACCTTCAGAACCGCATCCACGCCCTCGGAAGGGAGGCGCTCGAGGGCGCGCGGCCGCTCAGCGACCTTCTCGGTGAAGCCTTCGCCGAGCTGCGCTCGGCGCTGGGGACGGTGCGGACGCTGCAGACGGAGCTGACGAGCCTGCGCGGAGCGCTCGCGCAGGAGCGGCTCCCCCGCCTCCGGCCCATTCAAAAGGACGACGGCGCGTCCGCGCGAAACGGGGACGGTCCGGAGCTCCGGTTTCCGGCCGTGGCCTCTCCGCCGCCCGCGGAGGGGTTCCCGCGCCCCGTCGTGAATCTCTTCGCGCGCCCCGTGCCGGGCGGCCCCGCTGGGCTGGAGGCGTCGCTGCGGGCGCGGATCGCGGGCGCCCTCTACCTGGGCACCCTGGGGGCCGGCGACCGCCTGCCGAGTATTCGGGAGCTCGCCCGGCGCACCGGACTGAACCACAAGGTGGTTCGGCGCGTCTACCGCTCGCTGGAGGAGGGAGGATTCGTGGAGGTCCGCGACCGCTCGGGCATCTACGTGAGCGGGGCCGACGAGGGCGCGGACGGCCTGGATCCGGCCCAGGCCTGGATCGCGGGTGTGGTGGCCGATTCGGTGGGGCGCGGGGTGAACGCCGCCGAGCTGCCGCGGCTGCTCGGTCGCTCGGTCGGCGCTCGCCGGCTCCGGTGCGCCTGCATGGAATCGACCGAGGATGACCGCTTCGCGCTCTGCCGAGAGGTCGGGGAGCGCTTCGGGCTGGAGACGGTCCCGATGTCGCCTGGGGACGGAGCGTCGGCGGCCGATCTCCGAGACGCCGACGTGGTGGTGACGACCCCATTTCACGCAGCCGAGGTCCGCCTCTCCCTGGATCCCGGGCAGTCGCTGGTGATCGCTTGCCTGCACCCGGAATGGCGGCGGGCGGTGAAGCGGGACCGGCGGGGGGACCACGACGGCGAACCCGTACGGCTCCTGTGCGTGGAGCGCGCAGCCGGGGAGCGGCTCCGCCACAGCTTCGGGCCGGAGATCGCGCAGGGGGTGCGCGTGGTGACGGTGGACGGCGCCGCGGAGGCCGACGGTGCCGGGCTCCGCTCCGGCGGCGTGGCTACCCTCGCGGCCTGGTCACGGCTCGGAGGCGGGAATCCGCCCGAGGGCCTCCGCGTCCCTCCGTACCTCTCGCCGCATACCATCCGCCGCCTCGCGGAGGTCGTCGTGCGGCTCAACGGGAGGGGCGCCGCCGCGTAGCGGGGGAGGGTGTGCGGCAGGCGCTGGCGCGGGGTGTGCGACTCCCAGCCCGTCCACGAGCGCCGAACCGGGAGGAACGCCGTACCCGCCGATCCGGGGCCGCGGCTTCGACCCTCCGCCACGGGCCGAGACGGAACCCGAACCCACCCCGATCGCCGATGCCGCACCTGCAGATCATCACCGCGAGCACCCGCCCCGGCCGCAAGGGACCCGCGGTCGCCGAATGGTTCCTGGACCAGGCCCGCCGGCACGGCCGCTTCGAGCTCGAGGCGGTGGACCTCGCCGAAGTGGACCTGCCGCTCCTGGACGAGCCGAAGCATCCGCGGCTGCGCGAGTACCGGCATGCCCACACCCGCGCGTGGAGCGAGACCGTCGACCGGGCGGACGCCTACGTATTCGTCACTCCCGAGTACGACCACGGCCCCCCGGCTTCGCTGGTGAACGCGCTGCAGTACCTGGTGCACGAGTGGGCCTACAAGCCGCTCGGCCTCGTGTCATACGGCGGCGTCTCCGCCGGCACCCGCTCCACCCAGGGGATCAAGCTCACGGCGGTGACGCTCAAGATGATGCCCCTGCCCGAGGCCGTCTCCCTCCCCTTCTTCTCCCGGCACATCGACCCGGAGACCGGCGCCTTCTCGCCCGAAAAGGTGCAGGAGGACGCGACGGACACCATGCTGGACGAGCTCCTCCGCTGGGAGGAAGCCCTGCGGCCACTGCGGGATCGCGGCTGACCCCTGCCGCACCCCCATCCCCTCGCTGCGCCTCCGGCTCGAATGCGAACCGAGGGCTCGGCGTGCGCGCCCGCGGAGGGCGGTCGCCCGGGGACCTACTCACGGCTCAGCTCCCGCAGCTGCTGCGTGGCATCGAGAGACATACGGCTCCCGGGTGGAGGCTACGCGCCGAGTCCCCCCCCACCAGAGCCGAGATCGCGAGGACCGAGGGCTGCGTTTCCGGACGCTACGGGTGGGATGGCCACGGCGGCGCGATCAGAACATCCCGTTGGGGTTCGCCGCCTCCTCCGGCACGCGCTGGAGCACGTCCCAGTGCTCCAGGATGCGGCCCTGCTCGTCGAAGCGGAAGATGTCGATCCCCGCCCACGGGCCGTCGCCCGGCCAGTCCTGCGAGCAGTGCAGCACCACCAGGTCCCCTTCCGCGATCGCCCGTCTGAAGCGCACCCGCTTCCCCGGATATTCGCGCCCCATCCGCTCGAAGTACTCGATGAAGCCTTCTTTGCCGCTGACCACGTGGGGGTTGTGCTGGATGTACTCGTCGCCCACGTATCGCTCGACCGCCTCGCGCGGCTTCGACTGGTTGAACATCAGGTCGTAGAACGCCTGCGCCGTCGCCTTGTTGCGCTCCGTCTGCCGGCTCATGCCGCGCCTCCGTGCGGTCAGGGGTTCGGAACCTCCGCCAGATAGATCTCGCCGCCCTTCTCGCGGAACTCCTCGGCTTTCCGCTCCATCCCCGCTCGGGCGGAGGCTCGGATCTCCTGCGTGATCTTCATCGAGCAGAACTTCGGTCCGCACATGGAGCAGAAGTGCGCGACCTTCGCCCCCTCGGCGGGGAGCGTCTCGTCGTGGTAGGCCAGCGCCGTGACGGGATCGAGCGCGAGGTGGAACTGGTCGCGCCAGCGGAACTCGAAGCGCGCCTTCGAGAGCGCGTCGTCCCACTCCTGCGCCCGCGGGTGCCCCTTCGCCAGGTCCGCCGCGTGCGCCGCGATCTTGTAGGTGATCACCCCCGCCTTCACGTCGTCCCGGTTGGGGAGCCCCAGGTGCTCCTTCGGTGTCACGTAGCAGAGCATCGCGGTCCCGTACCACCCGATCTGCGCCGCGCCGATCGCGCTGGTGATGTGGTCGTACCCCGGCGCGATATCCGTGGTGAGCGGCCCCAGCGTGTAGAACGGCGCCTCTCCGCACCACTCCAGCTGCTTCTCCATGTTCTCCCGGATGAGGTGCATCGGGACGTGTCCCGGCCCCTCGTTCATCGTCTGCACGTCGTGCTCCCAGGCGATCCGCGTCAGCTCGCCCTGCGTCTTCAGCTCGGCGAACTGCGCCTCGTCGTTGGCGTCGGCGATGCTCCCGGGACGCAGCCCATCGCCGAGCGAGAAGGAGACGTCGTACGCGCGCATGATCTCGCAGATCTCGCGGAAGCGCGTGTAGAGGAAGCTCTCCTGGTGATGCGCCAGGCACCATTTGGCGATGATGCTCCCGCCGCGCGAGACGATCCCCGTCGTCCGGCGGGCCGTCAGCGGGATGTAGCGCAGCAGCACCCCCGCGTGGACGGTGAAGTAGTCCACCCCCTGCTCCGCCTGCTCGATCAGCGTGTCGCGGTAGACCTCCCAGGTCAGCTCCTCGGGGATCCCGCCCACCTTCTCCAGCGCCTGGTAGATCGGAACGGTGCCGATCGGGACCGGCGAGTTCCGGAGGATCCACTCGCGCGTCTCGTGGATGTTCTTTCCCGTGGAGAGGTCCATCACCGTGTCGGCGCCCCAGAGCGCGGCCCAGCGGAGCTTCTCCACCTCTTCCTCGATAGAGGAGGTCACCGCCGAGTTCCCGATGTTGGCGTTGATCTTGACCTTGAAGCGCCGGCCGATGACCATCGGCTCCAGCTCGGGGTGGTTGATGTTGGCGGGGATGATCGCACGGCCGCGCGCCACCTCGGCCCGCACCATCTCTGGCTCCATCCCTTCCCGCAGGGCGGCGAACTCCATCTCCGGCGTGACCTCCCCTCGCCTCGCGAAGTGCATCTGGGTGACGCACCCGCCGCCGCGCAGCGTGGGGCGCCGAAGGCTCTCCGGCATCTCGACCGTCCCGCGGCCGGGAAGGGGGCGATGGCTCCGCGTGGTCTCCTCCACCTCGCGGGCCCGGATCCAGTCGCCGCGCAGCGCCGGAAGGCCCAGGCGCACGTCCCCGTCGCGTGGGCCGCTCGTGTCGTATACCCGCAGCGCGGGCTCTCCGCCGGAGAGCGAGATCTCGCGCATGGGGACCCGGACGCCGGGGCGCCCCTCCACGTACACCTTTCGAGAGCGGGGGAACGCCCCGCCGTAGTCGTCGGCGGGCGGGGCGGGGTCGGGGCGCGCGGATTGGGTCGACTCCCTGGTCGGCATGGCCTCTTCTCCGGTTCTGGGCGATGAAGATCCGGACGGAGCGGCGGCGGGCACGAAAAAAGCGCCACCCGGGACGACGGGGGTGGCGCTCGGACGGGGCCCACCGTAGGGGACGATCCCCGGCCTTCGCGACACGCCGCGCTCCCTCCGCCGGTGTGATCCGGATCAGGTTCCAAGGGACTGTCTCAATCCCGCGAGCGGGATACCCCTGGCGGCTGCGAAGGGAAGCTAAGGGCGCGGGAGGACGAGGGCAACGGGGGAAGGGGGTGAGGGCTCGACCGAGGATCGAGGACGGGGTGCGCAGCACCCCTCCAGGAACCTCCTCCGTCCACCCGTTTACAACCCTTCGCTCCCGCCTCGGGAGGCGTTATCTTGCGGCGGCGGGGGTCGGCATCGGAACCACCGGGAGAGCATGAGCGGAGAGCAGAGCACGCCGTGGAGGGAGAGGCTGCGCGCGTGGGGCGCGGAGCTCCGCGCGGCGCGGCACGACCGGCGCAGGGCCCTGGCGGTGGGCGGGCTGGTGGCCGTGGGGCTCGGCTCGTGTGGCACCGGGGCCGCGATGGCCGCCTGGACCCGCGCCTGCGCCGGCGGATGCCCCACGGCCGCGCAGATCGAAGACTTCGCCCCACAGCAGGCCACCGTCCTCTACGACGACCGGGGCGGGGTCCTCGGGATGTTCTACCGCGAGCGCCGCCAGCTCATCTCGATCGACAGCCTCCCGGAGTACGTCCCGATGGCCTTCGTGGCGATCGAGGACCGCCGCTTCTTCGCGCACGAGGGCGTGGACCTGCGGCGCCTCATGGGCGCGGTGCGGGACAATCTCTTCGAGGGCTTCGGCGCCTCGGGCGCCAGCACCATCTCCATGCAGCTCGCCCGGAATCTCTTCCCCGAGCAGATCCCCCCCAGCGAGAAGTCGCTGCGGCGGAAGATCGCCGAGGCACGGCTCGCGCTCACCATGGAGCGCCGCTTCACCAAGCCGGAGATCCTCGAGCTCTACCTGAACCACATCTATCTTGGCTCGGGAGCGTACGGGATCGAGGCGGCGGCCCGCACCTACTTCGACAAGCGCGCCCGCGATCTCACCGTCGTCGAGGCTGCCACCCTCGCCGGGCTGCCGCAGGCGCCGTCGCGCTACGATCCGCGCCGCAACCCCGCCGCCGCGCGGGGCCGGCGCGACGTCGTCCTCGAGGCCATGGCCGATACGCGCGTGATCCCGCGGGCCGAGGCGGTCGCCGCGCAGGGCACTCCGCTCGTGCTCGCCCCCCCCAGCGGGGCCACCGGCGCCCCTTATTTCGTCGAGCACATCCGCCGCGAGACGGAGGACCTCTTCGGCGAGCTGCTCTACACCGGCGGGCTTCGCATCCACACCACCATCGACCCGGTGCTGCAGAAGACGGCGGAGGACGCGCTCGAGGAGCACCTGGAGGAGATCGAGAACGGGAACTACGGCTGGTTCCGTCACCCGACCTACGCCGAGTTCACCGCGAAGCACGCCGGCGACACGCGGGCCGCCACCAGCACGCCTTACCTGCAGGGCGTGGTGGTGGTGATGGACCCGCACAGCGGCGACGTGCTCGCAATGGTGGGCGGGCGCGACTTCAAACAGTCGCAGTTCAACCGCGCCACCCAGGCGCTCCGCCAGCCGGGCTCCTCCTTCAAGCCCTTCGTGTACGGCGCCGCCCTCGAGGCCGGGCGCTCGCCGCTCTACCACGTCTCCGACCGCCCGATCTTCATCCCGCAGGACGACGGGAGCACCTGGGTTCCGCGCAACTACTCGGGCGAATACGAGGGAGACATGTCGATGCGCGAGGGGCTGCGCGGCTCCAAGAACATGGTGGCGATCCGGCTGGGGCTGGAGGTCGGCGCGGGCGCGGTGAGGGACCTCGCGCGCCGCGCCGGGCTGGAGACCCCGATCCCCGACTACCCCTCGGTCTTCATCGGCGCGGCGGGGGTCTACCCGCTGGACCTGATCGACGCCTACACGCCCTTCGCCAACGGCGGGATGCGCGTCGAGCCGCGCTTCGTCACGCGCATCGAGGACCGCGAGGGCCGGCTCCTCTGGGAGCCCGTCACCCCCCCTCAGCCCGCGGTGGACCCGGCCGTCTCCTGGATCCTCACCAATATGCTGCGCGAGGTGGTGGACCGCGGCACGGGGTACAACGTCCGCAACCCCGCCGTGGGGAACCTCTCCTACGAGATCCCGGCGGCGGGGAAGACGGGCACCACCAACGACAACACGGACGTCTGGTTCGTCGGCTACACCCCGGACCTGCTCGCCGGCGTGTGGCTGGGGCTGGACCAGCCGAAGACGATCACCTCCGGCGCGACCGGGGGAGGATTCGCGGTCCCGGTATGGGCACGGGTTGTGCGCAAGTACTACGAGACCCACCCGGTTCCCGAGCCCTGGAAGCGCCCTCCGGGGGTGGTCACCCGGCAGATCAGCCGGTGGACGGGCACGGCGGTCTCGGAGGACTGCCCGTACGTCGTCGGCTCCCAGACCGACTACTTCGTCGGGGCCGCGGCCCCGGAGCCGGGGTGTGAACCGCCGCCGCTCTGGAACGACCCGCAACCCCACCTTCCCGGTCGGCCGGTCTTTCCGGGCCAGCCGCGGTTGCCCCGGCCGGAGGACTTCATCGATACCGTGCCGCGGCGCCGGGGAGGGCCGGGGCAGTAGCGTCCCGGACTTTCCATGGCCCGTAGCCTTTCTTTCAAACGCTTCCTCCTGGTCTCGGCGGCCGCACTGGCGGTTCTCGGCGCGGCCGCTTTCGCCTGGGTCTGGTTCGCCCCCTGCTGGGCGGGCGGATGCGCGCCGCTCGACGACCTCGCCGCCTATCAGGCGGAGGGTTCCGAGCTCCTCGACGTCGAGGGAGAAGCCTTCGGCACCCTGGCGACCGTCAACCGCCGCATCGTCTCCATCGACTCCCTCCCCGAGCACCTTCCGCAGGCCTTCCTCGCCGTCGAGGACCAGCGCTTCTACGACCACGGCGGCCTCGACTTCCGCCGGCTCGCCGGGGCGCTGCTCAGCAACGTTCGCGCGGGGGGCGTGGCGGAGGGCGGGAGCACCGTCACGCAGCAGCTCGCCCGCAACCTCTTCCCGGAGTGGCTCCCCTACCAGGAGCGCAGCCTGCGGCGCAAGCTGATGGAGGCGCGGGTCGCCCGGCAGATCGAGCAGACCTTCTCCAAGAACAAGATCCTCGAGCTCTACCTCAACCACATCTACCTGGGCGAAGGCGCTTACGGCGTGGAGGCCGCCGCGCGGACCTACTTCGGGAAGCCGGCCGCGGAGGTGGACCTGGTGGAGGCGGCCCTGCTGGGCGGACTCCCCAAGGCCCCGTCGCAGATCAACCCGGTCGCCGACCCAGAGGCGGCCCGCGAGCGTCGCGACCTCGTCCTGTCGCAGATGGCCGAGGCTGGCTACATCACGGCCTCGGAGGCGGAGAGCGCCCGCGGAGAGCCGATCCGCCTCGCCGAGGCGCAGGGCGAGGCGGAGGAGCCGCGCGGGTCCTACTTCGTCGAGCGGGTGCGGCAGGAGATGGAGCAGATCGTCGGGAGCCGCTTCTACACCGCCGGGCTGAAGATCCACACCACCCTGGATCCCACCGCCCAGCGCGCCGCCGAGGAGGAACTGGCCCGGCAGCTCGACGCGGTCGAGGCGGGCCGCTTCGGCACCTTCCGCCACGAGACCTACCCCGAGGCGAAAGGCGTCTCCGCCGAGACCGGCGAGACACCGTACCTCCAGGGGGCCGTCGTGCTGATGGAAGCCGCCTCCGGCGAAGTCCGCGCCCTGGTGGGCGGACGCGATTTCTCCGACTCGAAGTTCGACCGCGCCACCCAGGCTCTCCGGCAGCCGGGCTCGGCGTTCAAGCCCTTCGTCTACGCCGCCGCCCTGGAACGCTACGGCTCTCCCGCGCACGTGGCGGAGGATGCGCCCATCCGCATGGTGCTCGACGGCGGGCGGGTCTGGGAGCCGAAGAACTATACCGGCCGCTACGACGGACCCATGACGCTGCGCGAGGCGCTCGCCCGCTCCAAGAACACCGTCACCGTGCGGGTCGCGCAGGACATCGGGATGGGGGCGGTGATCGGCGTCGCGCGCGATCTGGGGATCACCACGGAGATCCAGGACGTCCCGTCCGCGGCCCTCGGCGCGGCGTCGGTGAAGCCGATGGAGATGGTGCGCGCTTACGCGGCGCTCGCCAACGGCGGAACCCGGGTGGAGCCCCACCTGATCCGCCGGGTGGTGGACCGCCACGGGCAGATCGTGTGGGAGGCCAGCCCGCGGCGGGACCGGGTGCTCGACCCGGCGGTCACCTTCGTCCTCACCAGCATGCTGCAGGACGTCGTGAACCGCGGCACCGGGAGCGCCGCGCGCTCGGCCGGCTTCCGCGGCGCCGCGGCGGGGAAGACAGGGACCACCAACGACGCCGCCGACGTCTGGTTCGTCGGCTACACTCCCGAGCTGGTCGGCGGGATCTGGCTGGGGCTCGACGACCCGCGGACGATCGTGCGGGGCGCCTCCGGCGGGACGCTGGCGGCGCCCGTCTGGGGGCGTATCATGGCCCGGGTCCACGAGGGGCGCGAGGCCCCGGCGGAGTGGAGGATGCCCCCGGGGGTGACGGAGGCGGAAGTCGAGCGGGCCACCGGCGCAGTCGTGAGCGCCGAGTGCCCGCCGGACGGCCCGACCTACACCGAGTACTTCCTCTTCGGCGTCCCCCCCGCCCGGAGCTGCCGGCCCCTGCCGGCCTACGCCACCTTCCCCTCCGACACCCTCTGGATCGACGAGGAGTGGGGGGCCGGGGCGTACGGCGATTCGCTGAGCTCCGACCCCCGCGATGCGGGGATCGAGTGGCCGGAGCTGGAGGAGCTGCGCCGCCGCGTCCGCGCGAGCGACGAGCTCTACCCGGATCGCGCTTATCCCACCCCCGCGGAGCCCGATCCGCTGGAGAGGCCGCGGCTCCAGCCCCCCCCCACCCCCACCCCTCCCCGGCCGGACGGCCCGGCATTTCCGCTCCCGGCGCCGCAACCCGCTCCCGCGCCGGCTCCCGAGCCGCCGGTGCAGGACGGGCCGCGCCTCCTCGGCGAGCCGGTCCGGCGGGACACCACGGCGGTCCGCTCGGGTGAGGCCGGCGGCCTGCGGGTGAGGAACATTCGGGGCTTCCCGGTCGTACTGTTGCCGTCGCCGTCCGGATCGGCCGCGGCGAGAGCGCGGTTCCCGGCGAGCCCCCGATCCCCCTCACGAGGATAGCAACGTGGCTTTTTCCCGATCGATGAAGCGAGCCCTCCTCCCCGCGGCCGTGCTCGCGCTCCTTCCCGGCGCGCTGCTCGCCCAGGAGCCCGCCCCGGCGCCGCAGGGACCGTCCCCCGAGGTGCAGGGATGGCTCGCCGAGCTGCAACAGCTCCACGGGCGGCTCGAGTCGATCCAGCGGCAGGCGCTCGAGGACCCGGCGCTCAGCGCCGCGCAGACGGAGCTCGGGAGCAACATCCGCCTCGCGATGCAGTCCGTCGACCCGGCCCTGGAGCAGAGCATGACCCGCATCCAGGCGCTCGAGGCGGAGGCCATGACCGCCCAGCAGGCCGGCGATCAGGCGCGCCTGCAGGAGATCGGCGCCGAGGCGCAGGAGATCCAACAGCGGTTTCTGAGCGCGCAGCAGCAGGCGCTGCAGAAGCCGGAACTCGCCGCCCAGGTCGAGGCCTTCCAGGGCCGTCTCGAGGCGAAGATGCGCGAGGTGGACCCGTCGGCCGAGCAGCTCATCGCCCGCTTCCAGGAGCTGGAGCAGAAGCTCTCCGGGGCGATGCGGGGCGGGGCGCAGTAGCGCGGCGCTCCGTCCGAGCCGGGCCAACCGCAGCCGCGCCGCCGGTACGCCGGCGCGCGCTCCAGAGCACGGCGGAGATGGCCAGGAGCACCGTCCCCGCGAGGAGGCCCGCCTCCGTTAGGGTATCGGGGCCCGGCGCCACCAGCGGCTCTCCCCGCAGCGCCTGCCGGAGAAGGATGATCGTTGCCCCCAGGTAGGCGAGCCCTCCCGTCCAGACCAGCGCCAGCCGGGGGCCCTCCCCCAGCCGAGAGCGGAGGAGGAGGAAGCCGAGCAGCGGAAGCACCTGCAGGCCGTGCAAACCGAAGAAGTGCGCCACCCGCACGTCCCCTCCGTCCGTGCTCCATCCCGTGATCGGGAGCCCCGGTCCTCCATCCCTCACTCCCACGGCGTGCCCGCCGATCACTTCCACCCGCTCCCCCGCCCGCAACGCGGTCCGCTGCTCCGGCGTCGGTCCCAACATCGGCGTCGCCGCCACGCCTCCCACCAGGGAGAGCAGGAGCCCCAATCGCAGGGACCACGCGAAGGCGCGGTCGGAAAAGCGCTGGCGCAGCAGGAGCACCGCCGCCACCAGGTTCATCACCCAGAACACCACGATGAAGACACCCATCGCGCTGAAGAGCGTCGCGTCGAACGCGGTGGAGGCGTTGAAGTGGCTCGGTATGCCGCGGTACGCCTGCAGGGCGATCACGACCCACTCCACCAGAAGGGCCACGGCCGTGAGCGTCCCCACCGCCCGCACCGCCCGGCGGTGGCCCTCCACCAGGCTCAACATCCAGAGAAGGGTGAAGGAGTAGATGGAGATGGAGAGGGCGAACTTCATCGGCTTCACCCATGCGCGCGACCCGGTGACCACCGTGGGGTCGAGAGCGATCCCGACCAGGCTGAGGAGGAAGAGGGGCACCATCAGCGCCGCCACCAGGGTGAGCGGACGGTCCACGGCGAGCCCCGCACGGAAGCGCCGCGCGACGCCCTGCCCCACCGCCTCGCGCGCGGACGCGGCGGCCGGGTCCGCGCGATCCTGCGCCGCACGGCCCGCACTGGCCGGTGAGCGCTCGCGCAGCGCGGGCACGCCCCGGACGCCCAGGTAGAGCAGGTATCCCAACGGGCCGAACATCAGCGTCCCGAAGAGCACCGGCGCCATCGCCCAGGACGAGACCCCGCGGTCGAGGGAGTCGAGATAGGCCCAGCGGCCGACGAAGAGGTCGAAAGCGAGGAAGTGCACCCACCCGATCGCGGCGCCCTCGGGCGTCCCGAGCAGCGCCGCGACGGTCGCCAGCGTCCCGCCAGACACCACCGGCCAGAGCGCCGCGATCCGTGGCAGCACCAGAACGGTGTAGAGCACCGCCGCCGGCGCCACGATCCAGGGGGAGCCCACGGCGCGGCGGGTCCAGCGCCAGCGCGGCAGAAGGATCATCGCCGCCCAGAAGGGCATCACCAGCAGGCTGCTGAGGGAGAAGATGGTGTCCATGTGCCGGGATCTCTCCGTCGGTGGGGTTGTGCGCTGCGGGTCCGGCTCTATCTTGACGACGGTAAGATAAGATTGGTTCTTTACACCGTCAAGATTCGCGATGCCGACCGAGGAGGAGCGGTCCCCCCAGGGACGGTACCACCATGGGGACCTGCGCCGGGCCCTGCTGGACGCGGCGCTCGAGATCCTAGAGAACGGAGGCGACCTTTCCTTGCGCGCCGTGGCGCGGCGGGTGGGGGTGAGCCACGCTGCGCCCTACCACCACTTCTCCGACCGGCGCGCCCTGGTGGCGGCCCTGGCCGAGGAGGCGCTGAACGACTTCCGGAGGGCGCTGCTGCGCGCGGGGCTCCGCGCCGTGGACGCCCAGGAGAGGATGCTGGAGGTGGGCGTGGCCTACGTGCGCTTCGCCCTCGCGAACCCGTCCCGCTTCCGTCTCATGTTCAGCGCGGAGCTCTCCGACCGCACCGAGCTCCCGACGCTGCAGGAAGCGTTCGATTCGGCGTACGCGGTGCTCGTGCGCGGAGTCCAGGGGATGCTCGGAGAGGGAGTGGCCGAGGAGCAGGTGAGGATCCAGGCGACCTTTTCCTGGTCGCTCGTGCACGGCCTCGCCAACCTGCTCCTCGACCGCCAGGTGGCGGTAGAGGCGGACACACCCGAAGCGCAGGAGGACTTGGTGCGAAGCGTGCTGCGGCGATCGATGCACCCCGCTCCTCCGATTCTCAGCGGTACCCGGCCGCCTGCAGACTGAACAGCTCCGAATAACGTCCGCCCCGAGCCATCAGCTCGACGTGGCTCCCCTCCTCCAGCACCCGCCCGTCCTCCAGCACCAGGATGTGCTCCGCCATGCGGACCGTCGAGAAGCGGTGGGAGATCAGGATGGCGATTTTCCCGCGCGTGAGATCGGCGAAACGCTGGAAGACCTCGTACTCGGCGCGGGCGTCGAGGGCGGCGGTGGGCTCGTCGAGGATGAGCACCTGCGCCTCCCGCATATAGGCCCGCGCGAGCGCCACCTTCTGCCACTGCCCGCCGGAGAGATCCACCCCGCCCTCGAAGCGCCGCCCCAGCATCGTCCCGTACCCCTGCGGGAGCCCTCCGATCACCCCGTCCGCCAGCGAGCGCTCCGCCGCCCCTTCGATCCGGGCGGAAGCCTCCGCCCGCGACGCCGCGAGCGCCTCGATCCGCCCCACCGCGATGTTCTCGTCCGCCTTCATGTCGTAGCGCACGAAGTCCTGGAAGATCGCGCCGACTTCCCGGTGGTAGTCCTCCGGATCATATTCGGAGAGCGGCCGCCCGTCGAGGAGGATCTCGCCGCGCGTCGGCTCGTACAGCCGCAGCAGGAGCTTGATGAGAGTCGTCTTCCCCGCGCCGTTCTCCCCCACCAGCGCCCAGTGCTCCCCGGGCCGGATCCGCAGGGAGACCCCCCGGAGGACCCAGTTCGTCCCGTCCTCCTCCACACCGGGGAACCCCCCTCCGCTCTCCTTCGCCTCGCGAGGAACGGGGAACAGGGAATTCTCCGTTCCTCGTCCCCCGTTCTCGGTTCCTTCCGGGTACCGGAACCAGATGTCCCGCAGCTCGAATCCCTGGCGGATCGGCCGCGGGACGGGACGTGGATTCTCCGGCCGGGCGATGATCGGCCGCATCGAGAAGAACACGAAGAGGTCGTCGAGGTAGAGCGCCTGCTCGTAGAGGTCCGAGGTGGTGAGCAGCATTCGCTGGATCAGGTCCCGCGAGCGAGAGAAGGAACCGGCCAGCAGGGTCAGATCGCCGAGGGAGAGCGCCCCCAGCACGGTGCGGTAGACGATGGTCGCGTATGCGGCGTAGTACCCCAGCGTCGAGACGAGGGAGAGGCCGCTCCCCACCAGGTTGCGGCGGGTTGCGAGCCGCTTGTTCGCCTCGTAGAAGCGGTCCGCCAGCCGGGCGTATTCGTCGATCAGGTAGGAGGAGAGGCCGAACAGCTTCACCTCCTTCGCCATCTTGTCGGAGGCCGCGACGAACCGGTAATAGTCGAGCCGGCGCCGCTCCGGCGTCCACTGGTAGAGGAGAGAATAGCTGAGCGCGGCGAAGTGGGTCTCGCCCAGGAAGGCCGGCAGGACGGTCAGGACGAGGAGGAAGAAGAGGATCGGGCTGAAAGCGAGCAGCGCGCCCACCAGGGTCACCAGGGTGATGGCGTCCTGGGCGAGGGAGAAGAGCTGGCTGAGGAGGGCGATCCGCCCCACCGTCTGCCGCCGCGCGCGCTCCAGGCGGTCGTAGAAGGCGGGGTCCTCGTAGTGCTGCAGGTCGAGGGTCGCGGCGTGCTGCATGAGCCGCACGCTCATCCGGTTGGAGAAGAGGTCCCCCAGGAGCGATTCGAGGAGCGAGCCCGTGCGCGCCGCCAGCTCGCCCACGGCCACGATGGCGAACTCCGTCCCCACCAGGATCCCGAGCCGGCGCCAGTCGGCCACCCCGCCCGCCGCGGCTGCCGCGACGATCGAGTCGATGATGAGTTTTCCGACCAGGAGAGTGGCCAGCGGGATGAACGCGCGCAGCAGCCGGAGGATCGCCACGCCGAGGCAGTAGCCGCGGTGCGTCTCCCACACCATACGGAGGAATGGGGGGAGGTTCCGCAGGGCGCGCCACCGCTCGCTCCACGAGGGCGGACTCTCGTCGGGGGGGCGGCGGCGCGTTCGCGGGGGTCGTCCATCTGCCATGGGGCGCTCTGCGAAACGATGGCTCGGAGCGGGAAGGCCGGAACCTCCGGTCCGCGGGAGCGTCGCGAGGACCGGGCCACCCGCCCGGCCGGGGGGGCTTGTCGGGAATTTCCCTACCCCCCGTGGGGGAGCTCACGACAGACAGGACGCCTTCTCCCTCCTACATTGCCAGAGCTCCCCGTCCGCGCCGGCGGCAGGCGGACGGAGCTCCTCCGGGACTGGCGCGTGGCGGCGCACCGGGATATAATGCGCCTGCTTTGTCCCCGGTCTGCGCACGAAGTGCCGTTCAACGAGGCGATGTCGATCACCACCCATCCGGACACGGAACCCTCACCGTCATGACGTCACGAGTGGAACCTTCTCGGGCACCGGGCGCCGCGGAACGGCGCGATGGACCGGCCCGGCCTCGCTCGCTGCCGGGGACGCCGGCGGCCCGGGACCGGAGCCGATCGGTCGTCCCGTCCTCCCGCCGCGGGCGGGGCCGGGCGCTCTCCGTACTGGCGGCGCTGGCCGCCGCCGGCTGCGGCGGAACGGACAAGTTCCCGCAGACCATGTACGTCCCGGCTTCCGACTATGCGGACACGCTCCTGGACCTGCAGAACCTGACCCTTTACCTGGGGGTCGGAGTGGCGGTGCTCGTGTTCGCGATCCTGGGCTACATCCTCGTCCGCTTCCGCTACCGTCCCGACGCGCCGGAGCCGCAGCAGGTCCACGGCAACACGACGCTGGAGCTCGCGTGGACGCTGATCCCGGCGCTCCTGATCGCGGTCATCGCGGTGCCGACGGTCCGGACGATCTTCGCGACGCAGGCGGAGGCCTCGCCGGACGCGCTCCGGGTCGACGTGGTGGGCTACCAGTGGTGGTGGGCGTTCCGCTATCCGCTGGCGAACGGCGACACGGTCGTCACCGCCAACGAGATCCACGTGCCGGTCGGACGCCAGGTGGAGCTGCGGATCACGGCGGCGGACGTGCTCCACTCCTTCTGGGTGCCGCAGATGGGAGGGAAGCGCGACCTGATCCCCAACCGGATCAACCGCATCGTCTTCACTCCTCGCGAGCCGGGGCTCTACCTGGGGCAGTGCGCCGAGTTCTGCGGCGAGTCGCACGCGCTGATGAAGATGCGCCTCGTCGCCCACTCGCCGGAGGACTTCGAGCGGTGGCTGGCGGAGCAGGCCGCGCCCGCGGTGGAGCCGGCCGATTCGGCGGTGCTGCTCGGGCAGCAGCTGGTCACCGCCGGGACGTGCGCCGGCTGCCACACCATCCGCGGGACGAGCGCGACCTTCGCCCGGCTGGGCCCGGACCTCACCCACTTTGCGCGTCGCCGCTCGCTGGCGGCCGGGATCATGGAGAACAACGCGGAGAACCTCGCGGCCTGGATCGACGACCCGCAGGCGATCAAGCCGGGCGCGCTCATGCCGGATCTCGGGTTGAGCGATCAGGAGATCCGATACATCGTGGCGTACCTGCAGACGCTGTATTGACGAGTGCGGGGTTCAGCACTTCGTACTCCGGACTACGCACCACGGATTGTGTCCAATGGCTGAGATGACCATCACGGCGGCGCCCGCGCCCGCCGCCCCCGCGCAGAAAACGGGAATCAGGGACTGGCTCACCACCGTCGACCACAAGAAGATCGGGATCCTCTACTTCTGGGTCTCCTTCTTCTTCTTCCTGGTCGCGGGCTTGGAAGCGCTGCTGGTCCGCACGCAGCTGATCGTGCCCAACGCCCGGGTCCTGAGCGCCGACGTGTACAACCAGATGTTCACCATGCACGCGGTGACGATGGTGTTCCTGGCGCTGATGCCTCTCACCGCGGCCTTCTTCAACTTCCTGGTGCCGCTCCAGATCGGCGCGCGCGACGTGGCCTTCCCCCGCCTCAACGCCCTGTCGTTCTGGATCTACTTCTTCGGCGGGATCTTCATCAATCTGGGCTTCTTCCTGGGATCCGCGCCGAACGCCGGGTGGTTCGCCTACGCCAACCTGACCTCGCCGGCCTACTCGCCGGGGCTGAACATCGACTTCTACGTCCTCGGCCTCCAGATCCTGGGCCTCTCGTCGATCATCTCGTCGATCAACTTCATCGTCACGATCATCAACATGCGCGCGCCGGGGATGCGGCTGATGCGCATGCCGATCTTCACCTGGATGACGCTGATCACCACGGTGCTGATGGCCACCGCCATGGCGGTCATCACCATCGGGCTCACCCAGCTGATGTTCGACCGCTTCTTCGGCACGACCATTTACGACACCACCAAGGGCGGCGACCCGCTCCTCTGGCAGCACATCTTCTGGATGTTCGGACACCCCGAGGTGTACATCCTCATCCTGCCCATCTTCGGCATGGTCTCGGAGGTGCTGCCCACCTTCTCGCGCAAGCCGCTCTTCGGCTTCAACGTGATGGTGTTCTCCGGGATCCTGATCGGCTGGCTCGGCTGGGGCGTGTGGAGCCACCACATGTTCTCCACCGGGCTGGGACCGATCGCGGACGCGTTCTTCGCGATCAGCACCATGCTGATCGCGATCCCCACGGGAATCAAGATCTTCAACTGGCTGGCCACGCTCTGGGGAGGCTCCCTCCGCTTCACCACGGCGATGCTCTTCGCCGTCGCCTTCATCGTGACCTTCACCATCGGCGGGATCTCGGGCGTGATGCATGCCGCCGCGCCGGCGGACCTGCAGCAGACCGACACCTACTTCGTGGTGGCGCACCTCCACTACGTCTTCTTCGGCGGCACGGTGATGGGGCTGTGGGCGGGGATCTACTACTGGTTCCCGAAGTTCTGCGGGCGCCTGCTCGACGAGAAGCTCGGTTACGCGCACTTCTGGCTCACCTTCATCGGGATGAACCTGACCTTCTTCCCGATGCACTTCCTGGGGCTGCACGGCATGCCGCGCCGGATCTTCACCTACGCGGAGGGGCTGGGCTTCGAGGAGATGAACCTGCTGGCGACGCTCGGGTCCTATGTCCTGGGAATCGGCACCCTGATCCTGGCGTACAACCTGGTCGTCTCCTGGCGGCGCGGGAAGCCCTCGGGCGCCAATCCCTGGGGCGCCTCCACCCTGGAGTGGGCGATGCCGTCGCCGCCGCCCGAGTACAACTTCCGCGAGATCCCGGTGGTCCACAGCCGGATGCCCCTCTGGGAGGGCGATCCGCGCCTCGAGGAGGGGATCCCGCACGGCCGCCCCGAAGAGGAGACCGAGCAGGTCACGCTCGCGGGGGTCGGGATCGCCGAGATGGAGGATCCGGACGACGAGAGCAAGATGTCGGCGCGCGACCTGGGAATCCACCTGCCGCCGCCGTCCTTCTGGCCGATCGTGCTCGCCTTCGCGATCAGCCTCTTCTTCGGCGGCTGGATCGTCCACTGGGCCGTGCCGCTCGTCGGAGTGGCGATGATCGCGTTCGCGATGTACTCGTTCGCGTTCGAGCCCGGCCACTCGCACTGACGAAGAGAGAACGGGGAAGAGGGGAGAGGGAACGGACCCACCTCCTCAATCCCTGTTCCCTGTACCCTGTAACCTGTTCCCTCGATCATGGATCATTCGGTCGCGGCTCACGCCGCATCTCCGGCGCACCTCGATACGACGACGGGGCTCGACAGCCGGAAGATGGCTTTCTGGACCTTCATCGGCTCCGAGTGTCTGCTCTTCGGCACGCTGATCGCGAGCTACATGGCGTACAAGGGGGACAGCCTGGTGGGCCCCTGCCCGCACGAGTCGGTGCTCCCGGGCGGCCAGGCGTGCGAGGGGATCCTCGACATCCCGCTGACCTCCCTCAGTACCGCGGTGCTCCTCTTCAGCTCGCTTTTCATGGTGCTGGGGCTGGCGGCGGTACAGCGCGGCGATCGGTCCCGCTCCATTCTCTGGCTGGGGATGACCGCCCTGTTCGGCTCCATCTTCCTCGGGTTCCAGTCGTACGAGTTCACCGCCTTCTGGCATGAGGGGCTGCGGCTCGATACGAACCTGTTCGGCTCGACCTTCTACATGCTGACCGGGTTTCACGGCGCCCACGTCTTCGCGGGGGTCATCTACCTGATCACCATGGTGGTGCTGGCGGCGCGCGGGAAGCTGGGCCCGGAGAAGTCCCTGAACGTCGAGATCGCGGGCCTCTACTGGCACTTCGTGGACGTGGTCTGGATCGTGATCTTCCCCCTCATCTATCTGATCCCGTAGAGGCGCGATGAGCAGCGAGACCCGCGAAATCACGCACGACCAGCATTCCCACCCCGTCCACGGGACGCGTACCTACTGGTACATCGGCGGGATCCTCTTCGTGATCACGGCCTTCGAGATCGCAGCCTACTACATCGAGGAGACGCTCGGCGGGTTGATGGTGCCGGTGATCCTGCTCCTCTCGGCGATGAAGTTCTGGCTGGTGGTCTGGTTCTACATGCACCTGAAGTACGACAGCCGCGTCTTCACCGGGATCTTCGTCTTCCCGCTGGCGCTCGCGGCGCTGGTGATCGGGGGCCTGACCCTGCTCTACCATCTGCTGCACCCTCTCCGCTGACCCGGAGGTCCGTACTTCGAAGGGCGGTTCCCATGCTGTATTTCGCGGTCCTGCTGCATCCCGGCGGCACCTTCTCCTGGACGGAGTGGAAGCTCTACCCCAGCTTCCTCATCGGCTGGCTCCTCTTCTTCGGGGCATACCTCCTCGTGGTGGGACCTCTGCGCCGGCACTTTCCGGGATCTTCGCCGGCGGGGGCTGGGCGCATCGCGAGCTTCTCCCTGGGCATGGTCCTCATGCTGGTGGGGCTCCAGGGTCCGCTCCACGAGCTGAGCGACTACTTCCTCTTCAGCGCCCACATGGTCCAGCACCTGCTGATCATGGTGGTGATGCCCCCTTTCCTGCTGGCCGGCACTCCGGACTGGCTCTTCCGTCCGGCCGTGCGTGTCCGCGCCTTCGGGCGGCTGGCGCGCTGGCTGACGCTCCCGCTCGTCGCCTTCGGCCTCGTCAACGTGATCTTCCTGGCCTGGCACTTCCCCGGGCCGTACGACCTCATGATGCGGGACCACGGCGTGCACGTGGCGATGCACCTGATGATCATGACCACGGGGGTCATCATGTGGTGGCCGGTGATGAGTCCGCTCCCGGAGCTGCCGCGCATCGCCGCGCCGCTGCAGATGGTCTACCTTTTCGTCCTGGGCGTCCCGATGATGATCGCGGCGGCGATGATCACCTTCTCCGACACCGCGCTTTACCAGTGGTACGTGGAGGCGCCCCGGATCGGCCCTCTCTCCGCCATCGACGACCAGCGCCTCGGCGGGGTGATCATGTGGGTCCCGGGTGGCCTCACCCTCTGGGTCTCTATCACCTTCGTCTACTTCCGCTGGACCCGAAGCGATGCACGAGAGGAGGGAAAGGCTCGCGTGGGCCGCAGCGGCCTGGTGATCGCGCCGCCGCCCTTTCCCAAGCGGTGACGGGATGACAGGGTGCCGGCATCGCGAACGGATGCCGGCCCCTGGCCCCCTTGTCACCCCGCCTCGGGCAGGTCTGCGCAGGCGAGCACCATCTCCGGAGCACCCCGGCCGGGGGTGTTCAGGCGGACGGAGTACGCGCCGCTCATCAGCTCGCGCGTCGGAACCGGGAGCGGCGCGTCGAGAGTGCCGATGCCCTGCGGACTGATCGAGAAGGGCTCCCCGATCCGGTGCACCACCTCGCCGGCGCTGGCGCAGCCGCCCCGCGTGAGGGTGGCGGCCAGCTGCGTGCCGGCGGTGTAGCGGTTGACCTGGATCAGCACCCGCGTGCCCTGCGCCGTCTCGGTGAGCGTCACCGACCCGGGCGGGGCGCCTTCGGCCACCCCCTCGAACTGCCCGGTCATCGTCAGCGGACCTCCCACGGTCGCGCCGCCCTGCACCGGCGTGACCGGAGCGGCCTGCGCCGTTCCGTAGGCCTCCGAAGTGTCGGCGGTATTCTCCAGCTGCTCGTAGGGCGAGCGGTCCTCCACGTCCTCGTCGATCGCCGTCTCCGCCGTGTCGCGGGAACAGCCGATCGCCAGCGCCGCCAGGAGCAGCGCGGCCATTCCACCGGTTCTCATCATTTTCCCCTTGGCTCGGTCGATCCGTCCTCCCTGCGGGAGCGAGGGACGGGCAAGGAGCGTTCCAGCGCCCGGTTCACCCCGCCCGCACCCAGCGGTCCGCCTCCGCCAGCTGCTCCGGCCTGCCGACATCCATCCACCGGGAGCCGTCGATCCGGAAGGGGAGGATTCGCTCCCCCTCTCCGGCGAGCCGCAGGTACGGATCGAGGATGGAGAAGGCGCCGCGCTCCTCCAGCCGCTCGAAAATCCGAGGCGAGATCACGTGAACCCCGCCGAAGGCGAGGGCGCTCACCTCTCCCTCCGCCGCCCGCGCCTCAAGGCGCAGCCCCTTCGTCTCGTCCGTCCGCCCGAGGAGGCCGCGCCCGTCGAAGAGGAGATGGCGCGACGTGCGGCGCTCCATCACCGCCAGCGTCGCCAGCGCGCCGGAGCCCCGATGCGCCGCGTACATCTCCTCGAGCGGGATCTCGCTCAGGATATCGGTGTTGTGGAGGAAGAAGGGCGCGGCCCGGCGGAGGAGCGGCGCGGCGCGGAGCAGCCCGCCCCCGGTCTCCAGCGGGCGCTCCTCCTCCGGCGAGAAGACCACCTCCACCCCGAAACCGTCGCGCGAGCGGACGAAGTCGCGGATCTGGTCGGCCAGGTGGTGCAGGTTCACGACGAGGCGGTCGGCGCCGGCCTCGATCAGCCGCCGCGCGATCCGCTCCAGGATCGGGACCCCGTCCACTCGGACCAGGGCCTTGGGAATGCGGTCCGTGAGCGGGCGGAGGCGCGTGCCCAGCCCCGCCGCCAGCAGCATGGCGTCCACCGGCTCAGCCCCCTGCCCCGGCGAGCTCCTCCGAACCCGGCCAGTGGTGCTCCTCCCGGTGGGCGAGGTTCAGGTGAACCTCCGGGAAGCGGGCGCGAAGATGCCGCGCGAGTCGTTCCGCGAAGTACACCGAGCGGTGCTGGCCCCCCGTGCACCCGAAGTACACGCTGAGGCTGGTGAAGCCGCGCGTGAGATAGGTCTCGACCTGGCGGTCGATGAGGCTCCGCACATGGTCCCAGTAGTACTCCACCTCCGGCACCGTCTCCAGGAAACCGGCGACCGGTTCGTCCAGCCCGCAGAGGTCGGCGTACTCCGCGTAGCGGCCGGGGTTGTGGAGCGCCCGGAGGTCGAAGACGAACCCGCCTCCGTGGCCGCCCGTATCTTCGGGGTAGCCGTGCTTGAAGCTGAAGCTTCCCACGTTCACCGTGAGCCCCGGCTGCGCCCGCGCATTCGGCTTCCGCAGCGCCTTCGAGCCGATGATCCGCTCGAAGACCGCCCGCAGCTCCGGCAGCTCGACGGGGAACCCGCCGCTCGAGAGCAGGCTCTCGATGTTGTCGATGGCGTGAGGGACGCTCTGCAGGAAGCGGATCTTGCGCTCGAAGAACCCTCGGTATCCGTACGCCCCCATCGCCTGCATGATCCGCACGAGGACGTATCCGCGGTAGAACTGCCGGAAGCCGCCGCGGTCCACGGGAACGTAGCGCTCCAGCGCGTCGAGGTAGTGGCTGAGCAGCTGGTCGCGCACCCCCTGCGGGATCCCGGCCTTCGCGTCGTAGAGCAGCGAGGCGATGTCGTACTGCAGCGCTCCCTTCCGCCCTCCCTGGTAATCGATGAACCAGGGCTCCCCCTCGCGCAGCATCACGTTTCGCGATTGGAAGTCGCGGTAGAGGAAGTGGCGGCGGTCGGCGGCCAGCAGGAAGGTCGTGAAGCGCTTGAAGTCGCGCTCCAGCCGCGACTCATTGAAGGGGATCTGCGCGAGCTTGAGGAAGTGGTACTTGAAGTAGTTCAGGTCCCAGAGGATCGACTGGCGGTCGAAGGCGGCGCGGGGATAGGCGACCGAATAGTCCACCGCCCTCCCCCCGAGCACCTGGAAGCGCGGCAGTTCCTCCACCACGCGCCGATAGACGGGGAGGATGCTCTGCGGAAAGGCGGAGCCCTCGCGCTCGCGGGCCGCCACCAGAGCGTCGAAGAGGGTGGTGTCGCCCAGATCCTCCTCCAGGTAGGCCCCCGCATCCTCGTCGGCGCGGTAGATCAGCGGGACGGGAAGCCCCGCCTCGCGCAGCGCCCGCGAGTAGGAGAGGAAGGCGCGGTTCTCTTCCGCGTCCGGCCCGAACACGCCGATCGAGGTCTCGTACTCGTCGCTTACCAGGCGGAACATCTTCCGGCTCGAGCCGTCTCCCTCCAGCGGGAGGATGGTCGCCGGGTTCTTCCCGAAATGCTCGCGGAACAATCGGACCAGCGTCTCTTGCTGCACAACTACCTCACCTGGGATCGGACGGAGTCGGGCGCCCTCGGGGCGGCTCGGCGGCTGGAAGGGTGAAAGTAGATTTTCGGCAAGACCGGTGCCGGGGAAAGAAGGGCTGCGCGCCACGTGAAGGACGTGAACCTCCTGCCCGTAAGAAGCGTGCTCGGCATCGTGGCCGGAATCTTGAGGCCCCTCCAGGCATCGGCGCCACGGCACCCGCGCCAGATACTCAGCACTTTGCAGATAGCAATCGATTTCATGAACCGACTCGCCGGCGAGACCAGCCCCTATCTCCTCCAGCACGCGGGAAATCCCGTGGACTGGTACCCCTGGGGGGACGAAGCCTTCGCGCGCGCCCGAGCGGAAGACCTCCCCATCCTCCTCTCGGTGGGATACTCGGCGTGCCACTGGTGTCACGTGATGGAGCACGAGTCGTTCGAGGACGCCGGGGTCGCGCGGCTGATGAACGAGCGCTTCGTCAACGTGAAGGTGGACCGCGAAGAGCGCCCGGACGTGGACTCGCTCTATATGAACGCGGTGCAGCAGATGACCGGGCGCGGCGGCTGGCCGATGACGGTGTTCCTCACCCCCGAGGGGGCGCCCTTCTACGGGGGCACCTACTTCCCCCCCACGCCCCGCCACGGCCTCCCCTCCTTCCGTCAGGTGCTGACGGGGGTGAGCGAGGCGTACCGGGAGAAGCGGGCGCAGGTGGAGGAGAACGCCGCACAGCTCCGCGAGCTCCTCGAGCAGAGCACCTCGCTGCGCCCTCCGGCGAAGGCGCTCGACACGGCGGTCCTCGACCGGGCGCGCCGGCGCATCGCCTCCCGATTCGACGCCGTCCACGGCGGATTCGGTAACGCTCCCAAGTTCCCCCAGCCCATGGTGCTCGAATTCCTGCTCCGCGACTGGAAGCGGACCGGCGACCCCGAGCCCCTGCGCCTCGTCGAGCAGACGCTGCGGAAGATGTGGGGCGGCGGCATCTACGACCACCTGGGGGGCGGCTTCCACCGTTACAGCGTGGACGCGCGCTGGCTCGTGCCGCACTTCGAGAAGATGCTCTACGACAACGCCCTTCTGTCGCGCATCTACCTCCACGCGCACCAGGCGACGGGGTCGGAAGAGTACCGCGGCGTCACCGAGGAGATCCTCGACTACGTGCGGCGCGAAATGCTCTCCCCGGAGGGGGGGTTCTTCTCGACGCAGGACGCGGACAGCGAAGGAGTGGAGGGGAAGTTCTACCTCTGGACGCCGGAGGAGGTGGACTCGGTGCTCGGCGCCGGGGAGGGACCGGTGTTCCGCGCCTACTACGACGTGACGCCGGAGGGGAACTTCGAGCGGAAGAACATCCTGCACGTGGACCGCACGACGGCGGAGGTCGCGGGCGAGGCGGGGGTGACGGAGGCGCGGCTGCGCGAGATCCTCGCGCGCGGCCGCGCCTCCCTTTACCGCGAGCGCGCGGAGCGGGTCTGGCCGGGCAGGGACGAGAAGGTGCTCGCCGCGTGGAACGCGATGATGCTCCACTCCTTCGCGGAGGCGGCCTGGGTGCTTCACCGCGCCGACTACCGCGAGATCGCCGAGGCGAACGCGCGCTTCCTCCTCTCGCGGCTGCGGCCGGAGGGGCGGCTTCTCCGCACCTGGAGGGACGGGCGCGCCAAGATCGACGCATTCCTCGAGGATCATGCGCTCTTGGTGGACGCGCTGCTGGCGCTCTACCGCGCGACCTCCGACCTCGCGTGGGTGCGCGAGGCGCGCTCGCTCGCCGACGCGATGCTGGACCGCTTCTGGGACGAGGGTGCGGGGATCTTCTACGACACCGCCTCCGACTCGGAAGCGCTGATCGTGCGCCCGCGCGATCTCTTCGACGGCGCGACGCCCTCCGGGAGCTCGGCGGCGGCGAGGGCTCTGCTCCACCTGGCCGCACTGGTAGGCGAGCCTCGCTACGCACGCGCGGCCGAGCGAGGGCTGGAATCGATGGCGGGGATGCTCGACCAGGTGCCGCAAGCGCAAGGCAACCTGCTGTGCGCGCTCGACTTCCACCTGGCGCCGCCGCGGGAGGTGGCAGTCGTCGGTGCGCGCGGGAGCGCGGACACCGAGGCGCTTCTCGACGAGCTGCGCGGCCGGTACCTCCCCACGACCACCGTCGCCCACCTCGACCCGTCCGCTTCAACCGCGGGTGCCGAGATCCCCCTGCTGATGGGGCGCGAGCCGGTGGCCGGCCGGGCCGCGGCGTACGTGTGCGAGCGCTTCGCCTGCCGGCGCCCCGTCACCGAGCCGGCCGAGCTCGCCGCCGAACTGGAATCGAGATCCGCTCCGGGGGAGGGCCTGGAAGGCTGACCGATGGGATTCTCTCCTTGCGCCCACGCCGCCGGAGCGCGAAACTGAGCGGGTCCATCCAACCGCAGGAGGATCTTCCGATGCCGCTGCCGCGAGCCGGCCGAACCACGCTTCTCGCCCTGGCCCTCGCCGGGTGCGCGATCCCGGCCCCGCCGCCTCCCGGCCCGGGACCCGTCGCGCCGGAAACGGTGGACGCGTTCTCGCTCCCCCCGCTCCCGCCCGCGCAGCCGATCCCGCGCGAGGAGTACGCGCGCCGCCGGGCGGCCCTCGCCGCGCACATGGACGAAGGCGTGCTGGTGGTGCTAGGCGCCGGCGAGCCGGAGGCGGATTATCTCCCCTTCGCCCAGGGGTCCAACTTCCGCTATCTCACCGGCGTCACCGAGCCGGGCGCGGCGCTGGTGGTGTCGAAGCGCGGCGGGAAGGTGGAAGAGCGCATCTTCGTCCGCGCCCGCAACCCCGCGCGCGAGGTCTGGGAAGGGGCGCGGCTCGGGGCGGAGGGCGTGCAGCGGCTGACCGGGATCCCCGCGGAGACGGTGGATCGGCTCGACGAATCGCTCGCCTCGCTGCTCGCGGGCGCTGGGACGCTCTACGCCGCCACCGCGCTCGACGACGCGGAGGGGCTCCTGGATACGCTCACCCCCGAGCGGCAGGTGCTCGGCCGGCTGTCCGCCAGGCGACCGGAGCTGCAGGTGGTCTCGCTGCAGGACGCGGTGGAGCGGCTCCGCGCCGTGAAGTCGCCGGCCGAGCTGGACCTGATCCGCCGCTCAGCCTACGTGACCGCCCTCGCGCACCGCGCGGTGATGCGCACGATCGAACCGGGGATGAACGAGTTCGAGGGACAGTCGCTCATCGAGTACTATTTCCGCCGCCACGGCGCCGACCGTCCGTCCTTCGCCACCATCGTGGGGTCGGGCCCCAACTCGACCACCCTCCACTACAACGCCGCCGACCGCTTCATGAACGCGGGCGAGGTGGTGGTGATGGACATCGGCGCCTCCTACCGCGGCTACGCCGCCGACGTCACCCGGACGGTGCCGGTGAGCGGGACCTTCTCCCCGGAGCAGCGGGCGGTCTACGAGGTCGTGCTCGCCGCTCAGAAGGCTGCCGAAGCGCGGGTCCGGCCGGGCGCGACCTGGCAGCAGCTCAGTCAGGCTTCCGATAGCGTGCTCGCCCACGGACTGGCCCGCCTGGGGCTCATCGACTCCGCCGGGGCCACCTACGATTGCGGCCAGGGCCGCTGCCCGCAGTACCGCATCTACTACATGCACGGCCTGGGACACGGGATCGGGCTCGAAGTCCACGACCCGGAGGTCTCCTACTACGGGCCGATGCGGATCGGGAGCGCCTTCACCATCGAGCCGGGAATCTACGTGCGCGCCGATGCCCTCGACTTTCTCCCCGACACCCCCGGGAACCGCGCCATGATCGGTCGGCTCCGCCCGGCGCTGGAACGATACCGGAACATTGGAGTGCGCATCGAGGACGACTACATCGTCACCGCCGAGGGAGGAGAGCGGATCTCCGCCGGCGCTCCGCGCGAGGTCGAGGAGGTGGAGGCGCTGATGCGGCTCCCGGGAGTGGGCGAGGCGGATCGCCGGCCCGGCGTGGTGGAGTGGTACCGCCAGTCCGTGCCCCGCTGATCGTGGCGGAGAGCGCGCAGCTCCAGCGGCTCGGCTCGGGATGCGGGGTGCAGGGGTGCCTCTTCGCGGCCGTATCGATCTTCGTCCTCCTCCTGGTGGGAGTCCTGATCATCGCCTTCTTCCGCTTTCAGGAGCCGCCGGCGGGTCCGCCCCGACCGGTGTCGTCGGTCGTGGCCGGCGCGACGGGAGAAACCCATGCTTGACGGCTTCGCCTACTTCGGCGGGATCGATTTTTCCGGGGCGAAAGAGCCCCTCTCGAACCTGTGGACCGCGCTCGGGCGGGAGGAGGAGGGAGGGCTGACGATCCTCTCGCTGCGGCCCCACGCCTTCCGGCAGGATCTCGGTTCTTACGTGGGGAGCGGCTGGAGGAGCGGCGCGGGGGTGGGGGAGGAGGAGCGCGTCCTATGGGGAGCGGATTTCCCCTTCGGACTTCCCGCCGACGCCGCCGAGCACGTCTGCGGCGAGCGGCGCTGGCCGCGCCTCCTCGACTGGATCGCGGACCGCCCCGCGGACGAGGTCCGCGACACGGTCCCGGACGGGATGCGCGGCTTCCGTCTCACCGACCAGGGAGGCGCCCTCTCCCCCTTCGACCTGCGCCTCTACAGGCAGACGACGGAGGGGATCCGCTGGCTCCAGCAGCTGCGCGACGGCACCGACGTGGCGATCTACCCGCAGCTCCCGGACGATACGGCGCCCACGGTCCTCATCGAGGTCTATCCGTCCTCGTCGGTGCAGGAGCTGGGGCTGCCGCGTCGGCGCGCTCCCTCGCGTCCCGGCGAGATCCGCGCGCGGGCCGCCGCGCTCCGCACCTTCCTCCGCTTCGCCGATCCCGGCGACGAAGTGATCGCCGTCACCCTCGAGGACGCCTGGGACGCCACCGTCGCCTGCCTGACCGCCTGGCTCGCCCGCGACGACCTCCACCAGCCCTTCCGCGCCACCGATCATCCCCGCGCCACCCTCGAGCTGGAGGGCTGGATCTACCGGCCTCCGGCGACGATCGGGTGAAACGTGCTGAGTGCCACGTGGCTGTGCCGCGGGGCCGGGATGGCGGCCGATCTCCGGGCTCCGCGGCGCGACCTGTGCTCTGCACCGTCCTCCGCGGCTTCCGTGACGTAGGACCTGGCACGTAGCACTCATTATCTCTCCGTGATCTCCAGCGGCGGCCCGTTGTCCGCGGGGCGGCTGGGCAGCGAGGAGGCGCGGCGCAGCACCTCGTCGAGGTTGAGGCCGAGACCGCCGGCCATCTGCTCGATCATCCCCAGAATCGCGGCGGGCTTCTGATTCGCCACCCGGCTGACGCCGTCGCCGTCGCGATCGAGCACCACCAGGCGGTCGATCTTCACCTCGTCGAGGGCGTCCGCGGCGCGCTGGAAGAGGTCGGGCAGCTTCTCGGCCAGGTAGACCCGCAGCGCTTCGTCCCCGCCCTGCACCATGCGCTCCATCAGCGCCTCGAACACGGCGACCTGCGCGAGGCCCCTTCTCGCGGATCAACGCGGCCTCCCCCTCGGCGCGGAGCTCCGAGGCGCGCTTCGCCGCCTCGGCCGGCTCCACCACGTCCGCGGCGAGCCGCTTCCGCTGCAGCTCGATCCTCGCCTCCTCCACCCGCTGCTCCGCGAGCACCCTCGCCCGCTCCGCCTCCGCCACGGCCGTCTTCTCTTTCGAGAGCGCCTCCTGCTGCAGCTCCGCCTGGCGCACCCGCAGCGCGTTCTGCGCCTCCGCCACCTTCACTGCCGCCTCGGCCTTCGCGACCTCCGCGCGCCGGCTGGCCTCCGCCTGCGCCTCGGCGATCGACATGGCCGACTCCGCATTGGCGACCTCCGCGCGCCGGCGCGCCTCGGCCTCCTTCTCGCGAGTCTCCGCCTGGCGCTGCGCGTCGGCGGCGACCGCCTCCTGCTCCAGCGAGATGCGGCGGATGCGCAGCTCGTTCTCGGCCTCACTGATGGCGACGCTGGCGAGCGCCGTGGCGACCTCGGCGCGGCGCTTCGCGTCCGCCTCCTTCTCCAGCCGCTCCGCGTGCCGCTCCGCCTCCGCCACCGAGGCGATCCGCAGGATCTCCGCGTTCTTCGCGCGCCCGATCGACTCCAGGTAACCTACGCGGTCGGTGACGTTCTGGATCTTCAGCATGTCGAGCTGCAGCCCCAGGCGCTTCAGGTCCGCGTCCGCCTCCTCGATCAGCTCGTTCGCGAACTTCAGCCGGTCCTCGTTCACCTCCTCCGGCGAGAGGGTGGCGAGCACCCCGCGCAGGTTCCCCTCGAGGGTGTCCTTCGCGATCCGGTGGATCTCCTGCAGCTGCAGGTCGAGCAGCCGCTCCACCGCGTTGTTGAACACCTGCGGCGGGTCGGAGGCGATCTTCACGTTCGCGATCCCCTGCACTTCCAGCGGGATCCCGCCGCGGGAGAAGGCGTTGTCCACCTTCACCTCGATGGGGATCGTGCGCAGCGGGATACGGCTCACCCGCTCGATCAGCGGGAGGCGAAAGGTCCTCCCGCCTCTCACGATCCGGTATCCGGAGCGGCGCCCGGTGAGGACCACCGCCTCGTTGGGTTCGGCGATCACGATCAGGCGGCTCACCGCGAGGAGCATGAGCATCAGGAGCGCGAGGAGGACCGCGCCGGAGACGAGGGCGTATTCGAGGGGAATCATGGAAGGTCCGGGAAGGAGAGAGGAAGAGGGGTCACGAGCGCGGTCTCGCCGTCGATCTCGACGATCACGACCGGGGAGCCGCGGGGGCAGGCTCCGTCCTCCGGTCTGAACAGCCGGGCAAGCAGCTCGATCTCGCGCCCTTCGTGGACCGCCACCACCTTCCCGCGCCGGCCGACCTGCACGGGGAGGACCACGCGCGCGGCCACCCCCACGAGGTGGTCCGCGCCGAGCGGGACGAGCCCGGATTCGGAGCGCCGCAGCCAACCGTACACGGCCCCGGCGGCGGTCGCCGCCACCAGCCCCGTCGCCGACGCCCAGCCGGCCGCCACGCCGGAGGGGGCGGAGGTAACGCTCTCCATCAGGAAAACCCGTCGCACCGAAGCCGGCCAGGAAGTAGAGGAGGGCGCGCAGAGAGAAAAACTCCCGCGCGAGCTCTTCCGCCGTCTCCCTGCGCGTGGAGGTCGTGGTCGGGGGCCTCGTGCACCTCGGCGTCTCCGCCGTCGCCCGCCCCGAGGGCGGAGAAGAGGAGAAGCCCCCCGCCTACGATCAGGCAGAAGAGATAGAGTGCGAGCATGGTTCCTCGAGGACGAGGGGGGCGGCGCGACACCCTCGGGGCGGCAGGGGGAATAGGCGTGGCTGGAGACAACATACGTGCGGTGCCTCTGGACGGGCAACTATCCCACTGCCCGCTTCACCCTTGCGAATACGTCGTCCAGCATCGCCTCCGTGAGGCGGCCGGTGAAGGTGTTCTGCTGGCTCGGGTGGTAGGATCCGACGAGCGTCAGCCGCTCGCCGACCCGCACCTCCGCACCGTGTCCGAAGGCCGGCATCGGCTTCGGGAGGGCGTACCCCCGCTACACGCAGCGACCGAACCCCCCTGGTCCCACCCGAACTTCCCCAGGCACACCATCACGCGTAGCTCGCTCAGCGCCTCCAGCTCCCGCAGCAGGAACGTACGGCACCGGTCACGCTCTTCGATCCCGGGCTTGTTGTCCGGTAGGAGCGCACTTCACCGCGCGGCGGTGACGAACACGTCGCGCAGCATCAGGCCGTCGGCCCGGTGGACGGAGGTCGGCTGGCTGGCGAAGCCGGCGCGGTGGAGCGCGGCGAACAGCCAGTCGCCGGAGCGATCTCCCGTGAAAACCCCGCCCGGTGCGGTTCGCCCCGTGCGCGGCCGGCGCCAGGCCGAGGACCAGCACCCGCGCCCCGGGGTCGCCGAACCCCGGTACGGCGCGAGCCCAGTAGTCCCAGTCCCGATACGGCACGCCGCTTCTTTCCGGCCGATCTCCTCCCGCCACTCCACCAGCCGGAGGCAGGCGCGGCGACTCCGTCACCTCGTGGCCGATTGGCCTCGAGCTTCATCGACTCCTCTCCCGAAAAGAGTCCGCCCCCCCCAAATGTCGGGGGGGGGCGGGCTTCGTTCGACTTCCGTCGGCCGACTACCGCTGCTCGCATGGGTCGCAGGTCGGCCCGCCGCGAGCCGGCCCGCGACGCGTCACCCGCGCGAGACCCCGAGGCCGGCTCGCGCGCCGACGGGCGGCTGGAGGGGGCGGTGGCCGGCCGTGATTGCGGCTCGGCGCGGGACGCGCCTCCCGCGCTGCGGGGAGTGGCGCTGCGAGGCTCGCGCGCGGCGCCCGTCCTTCGCCCACGGTCGCTCCGCGGCTCGGCGGAGGTCCGGCCGGGGCTGCGGACGCGAGGCTCGGCCCGGCCCTGCGGGGCCATCCGGGTGCTCTCCAGCGCGTCCACCTCGCCCCCCGACCGGGCTCCGCGCTCCGGACGCCGGGCGGTCCGCCCGTCGAGCTGCGAGCTCGAGGCGATCCGCTCGCGAAGGTCCTCCGCCTTCCGCCGAGGAAGGGGCTCGCGCCGACGCGGCTCCACCACCGCCGGCGCCGCCGAGTCGCCCACCTGGGGCCGTCCGTCCTCGACCGTCGGCGACCTCGCCGGGCAGAGCGACTCCCGCACCGCCAGGAGGTACTCGAACGGTACGTACATGCTGTAGCCGTTGCAGCTCAGCGGCACCAGTCCCGAGCGGCTCGTCCGCGATTCGAAGAGCACCTGCGGCCAATGCACGAACATGTCGGAGGTCCAGCTCCCGTCGTCGGCGTCGCCTGGGAGCACCGTCCTCACCACCGACTCCATGGAGTTGTAGACGTTCAGGGAGGCGAACTGCATCCCCATCGCGCTCCTCAGCCCATACCCGAAGCCGCCGAGCCGCTCCAGCTCCAGCGGCCTCTCGGAGGCGATGAGGAAGAAGAAGCGAGGCCCGCTGAGGCCGGCCGAGCGGGCGACCGGGAGGAAGGTCTCCGCGTTGTAGCGCCGCAGCCGTCCCACGTCGTGGATCCCGGAGAAAACGAAGCCGTTCATCCTCCCCAGCCCGGGCTGGGATAGACGAGGCTGGTCCCGGCGCCCGGCACCACCTCGAAGAGGGCCGCGTACGAGGGGCGGTTGACGTGGAAGCTCAGCCCATTGGCCCAAGGACCGGTGATCTGCGCCCGTAACGGCTGGTATCGGCTCGGACGCGAATCCACGGCGGCCTGGATCGCGCAGGCCGATAAGGTCGAGACCAGGGCGAAGCAGACGAGGGCGCCTCGCATGGATGACCTCCTCGAGAAGATGGGAAGAGAAGCACTGTCCCTACCCCTTGCTTTGTCGCGAAAATGCAAGAAAGATTCCGGAGCGGGTTCGCACGCGGCGGCGCGGAATCCGGGTGCGCACCCGGCCGGTCCGACCCCTGCCGGAGACACTATCCGTCGCCCGGAGAGGACGGAGGAGCCGCTACGGGCCGGCCCGGAGGGCCGCCCACCCGAGCAGCGCCCAACCGGCGAGGAAGGCCACACCCCCGAGCGGTGTGACCGCCCCCAGCCAGCGGATCCCCGCGAGCGAAAGCGCGTAGAGGCTGCCGCTGAAGATGACGATCCCGGCGGTGAAGAGCCAGCCCGCGAGCGAGGCGGTGCTCCCCGGCCACTCGTCCACCGCCCAAGCGACCGCCAGCAGAGCGAGCGCATGGTACATCTGGTAGCGTGCCGCCGTCTCGAAGACTGCGAGGAGGTCGGGCGGAAGACGCGCGCGGAGCGCGTGCGCCCCGAAGGCGCCCGCCGCCACCGCCAGCAATCCGAAGCCGCACCCGAGGATCCAGAAGATTCGAGCCATCGCGCCCGTGCCGAGGAGAGAAGGAGACCCGTGAATCTGGGCCCGCGCGGCGCCGGGCACCAGGCGTGCGAGCGAGTTGTCGTGCCCCCCGCTCGTACCCCGTTTACAAGCGGTTCATTCACAACGGCTTACAGAATGGCTACTCGGAGGAATGCTCTTTGCGATCGGCAACGGTGGGGAACGGCACATCAACCTGGCAGCGGAGACCATGGCGGACCTGAACCGGACCCTTTCCGAACTGCGTCGAGAGCACCCGGTCTTCTTCTGGGGGACCTCCGCGACGCTGGTCCTCCTCCTGTCGGCGAGTGCCGTCATCGGGATGAGGATCCCACAGTACCGGCAGCAGGCGGAGAAGCTCGACGAGCGGATGAGCGCGGAGGAGCGCGAGACGCGGGACCGGATCCTGGACTCCCGCACCCGCCGTTCCCAACTCGCCATCGCCCTCCTGCAGCGCGAGCTGCGGCTGAAGGAGGTGGAGGAGAACGAGCTCCACCTGGCGATCAGCCTGGAGGACTCGACCCTCGCACTACGTCACGGGGCCGCGACTCTGCGCGAGGTTCGCATACGGGTCGGAGCCGACTCGGTGATCCGCGCCCCCGATGGCCGCACCTGGCGCTTCGTCCGCGCCCTCGGAGAGCGCCATCTCGAAGCGCGCCAGACGAGCCCGGAGTACGTGGTACCCGAGTGGATCTACATCGCTCGAGGACAGCCGGTGCCGGCCGAGGCGGAGCGGACCATCGAGGGGGGCCTCGGGCGCTACGTCCTGCGGCTCGACGACGGGACGGAGATCTACTCGCACCCGGAGAGCGGACCACTGGCGAGTGGCGTCAAGCCCGCTTCCTTCCTGGTCGCGGAGGACGACATGCGGGCGATCTTCGACGCGGTGAAGACCGACACCCCCGTCTACATCTACTAGGAAGGATCGGCGAGCATGGATGAACGTAAAACGCGAGCCGGCACTCCCGAACGGCGGGACTACTCTCCGCCCGGAAGGCTGCGCCGGATCCATTTCGCGTACCGGAGCGGTACCTGGCTTCTGCTGGGGGCCGTCGCGCTGGCGACGGTGCTCCTGGTGGCGACCACCGCGTGGGCGGTCAACGAGCGGTTCAAGCGCGAGGTTGCGGAGATCGCCTACTCGCACGACGCGCGCTCGATGCGCTTCCTGGCGGAGCAGGAGACCGCCGGGCTGGCGGCGCTGAGCGACTCGGTCGAGGCGCTGGAGGCGCGGGTGTCGGACCTCGTCCCGCAAGACCGGCCCTACCTGGTCGTCTCCATCGCCGACCGCCGCGTCTGGTACCTCGAGGGCGAGGACACGCTCTTCACCGCCCCCGTGGCGGTGGGCTCGGGTCAGACGATGGTCATCAACGGAAAGACGAAGCGCTTCCAGACGCCGCGCGGGGTGATGAAGATCACCCACAAGGAGAGGGATCCCATCTGGGTGCCGCCGGACTGGCACTACCTGGAGTACGCTCAGAAACGCGGCCTGAAGGTGCGGAACATGAGCAACGCCTCCCCCGACGCGCTCGCCGGCTTCCCCGAGGGAGAGGTGCCCGTCGCGGACGGCACGGTGATCATCCCGCCGTACGGCAGCCCGCAGAGGCGCCACAAGGGGGTGCTCGGGGTCGCGAAGCTCGAGATGTACGACGGCTACTACTTCCACGGGACCGACAACGAGGCATCCATCGGCAGCGCGGCCAGCCATGGCTGCATCCGCATGCGAAGGGACGACGTCCTCTGGATGTACGACCAGGTCCCCGTCGGAACCCCCGTCTATCTCTATTAGGGAATAGAGGACAGGGAACAGTTCTTGTGGCGCGGGGCCCGGACATCTCGCCGATGTCCGGGCCCCGTCACTTCCTGTCCCCTGTTCCCTGTACCCTATCCCGGCAGCTGGATCTCGGGCTTCTCGGGATGCCGGCGGTAGAGGACGATGGTGCGGCCGATGGTCTGCACGTGCTCCGCCCCCGCGACCCGCTGCACGAGAGAATCGCCGGCCTCGCGGGCGGAGAGCGGCGCCGCCTCCTGGATCTTCACCTTCAGGAGCTCGCGGGTGTTGAAAGCGTCCTGGACCATACGGGCCAACGAGTCGGTGAGCCCTTCCTTGCCCACCTGCTGGATCGGCTTCAGGTGGTGGGCCAGCGACCGGAGGTGCGCGCGCTGCTTCGGAGTGAGAGGCATGATCGGGAGAACGGTGAAGGTCGGGTGCTTCTCGTCGACGGCCGTTGGGCCGCCTCAGTCGCCGAAGGAGATCCCGAGCTGGCGCGCCGTGAGGACGATGTCGCTGTTCAGGGAGACCCGCTTCAGCTCGCGTACCGCCTCCTCCAGGGAGACCGGCCGGACCTCATTTCCCTGGAGCGCGACCATCGTGCCCATGCTCCCCTCCTGGATGCAGCGCACCGCCGCCGCTCCGAAGCGCAACGCGAGATTGCGGTCGTAGGCGATCGGGCTGCCGCCGCGCTGGATATGGCCCAGAACGAGGGTCCTCGTCTCCTTCCCGGTTCGCTCCTGGATCTGGCCGGCGAGCCGCTCCGCGATTCCGCCATACCGGCCCGATCCGTCGGCGAAGCTCGGATCGCCCCCCGCCGGGCGGGCGCCCTCCGCCACGACCACGATGCTGAAGCGCCGGCCAGCCTCTTCGCGCTCCCTCACCTTCCGCGCGATGACGTCGGCGTCGAAGGGGATTTCCGGAATCAGGATCACGTCGGCTCCGCCCGCGATCCCCGACTCCAGAGCGATCCATCCCACGTGGCGGCCCATCAGCTCCACCAGCATCACCCGCTGGTGGGCTTCGGCGGTGGAGTGAAGGCGCCCGATGGCGTCGGTGGCCACCTCGACCGCCGTCTGAAAGCCGAAGGTCACGTCGGTGGCTTGCAGGTCGTTGTCGATCGTCTTCGGGACGCCGATTACGGGCAGCCCCTTCCGGTATAGGGCGTTCGCGATGTTCAGCGAGCCGTCGCCGCCGATGGCGACGAGCGCGTCGATCTCCAGCTCGCGGAAGCGGTCGACGATCTCGCCGGAGCGGTCCACCCGCCCCCAGGTGCCATCGGGCTTGCGCACCTCGAGGCCGAAGGGATTTCCCCGCGTAGTGGTGCCGAGGATGGTGCCGCCAAGGTGAGTGATGCCACGCACCGCCTGCGCCGTCAGCGGGACGAGACCCGGTTCGCCGTCGACCTCGCCCTCCAGAAGCCCCGTGTACCCGCGCCGGATCCCGAGAACTTCCCAACCGTTGTTGAGGGCTGCAAGAGTGGCGGCCCTGATGACGGCATTGAGGCCAGGAGCGTCGCCGCCTCCGGTGTTGATGGCGATTCGTCGGATGCTCCGGGGACTGCTCTGCATGATCTCCGTAGTTTGAGGAGGTCGGGACGCAAGCCCGCCGAGGCAGGGGAGGAAATCCGTTCGATCCGGCGGGAAAAAGCCCGTTGGTAGCAACGCTCGTGCCATTGCCAGGGGTGCGTCCCGGATTCCGCATCGGAAGAGGCACTCTCCTCCCGTTTCCGCCGCGCCAAACGCGAACGGCTCCCCCACGATCACTCCTGGTCCGCTTCATCCAGCGCCTCTTTCAGGAGATCTCGCAGAGCGGATCCGTCCAGTTGCGAGAGGCGCGTCGTTGGAGGCACCCGCACCGTACCCGACCACCCGTCGCTCTGCCGCTCGAAGGTGAGCCGGGATGCGCCCCACTCGGGGTGCGCGAGGTACACTCGGTACATCTCGCCGCCGACGGCGATCCAGAGCCTCGTCGGCTCGGTCATGCGTGCCCCGCACGGCCGGCATTCGTCGGTGCGAGCACCGACTCGAGCATCCCGCTGTGCTCCCACCCGATCAGCCGCCGGACACCCTCCCGGGCATGGGGTTTCCGGGCGCACCCCCGCCGCGGTGATCCCGGGGGGATGTCCGCAGATGCTGAATCCGGTGCGGAGGAGATCTGCAACGGGCTTCGGCCGCTGAGCGGGGGCAGAATGTGGAGCGTGCGAAGAAATGCGATCCGTCGGACGACGAGTCAGACCGGAGCGGGAGTTTACGAGTCGATTCGCGAGCACCGGCCGAAAGGGAGCGCCCGCGCAGCTCTACCAGAGCGGCGGCATCCCGGTCTCCGCACCGGAGACAACCCTCGTTTCCGGGTATATCTATCCTATCTCAGCCACCTTGACAAGCATCTGTCCCTCCGGTATGCTCCCGGCAGCGCGCCGGCGAAGGCGGCGCAAGACCCGTCTTTATCAATGTTTGGAGACTCGATGGTGACCGAAGACCAGGTGCGGAGGGCACTCCGCACCGTGAAGGATCCGGAGTTGAACCTGGACCTCGTCGTCCTCGGCCTGATCTACGGGATCGAGATCGAGGGTGGGGAGGTGGAGGTGACGATGTCGCTCACCTCGCCCGCATGCCCCGTGGCGGGGGAGATCGTGAATCAGGCGCGGCAGGCTGTCGAGAAGGTGGAGGGGGTGGAGAGCGCCAGCGTGGAGCTCACCTTCAGCCCGCCATGGACGCCGGAGAGGATTCCGCCGATGATCCGCTCTGCACTCGGTCTCTGACGGAGAGACGGCCACACCGGAGCACGGCTCGCGCGGAGCGGCCGGTTGCGGGGAGGACGCGGCACGCGCCTTGCCTCGTTTTTTCCGCCTTTTCAGCTGGGTCCGCGGGTGGTCGGCGCCCATCTGCCCAGGCATATCGTATACGAGCCGGAGGAAGAGATCGATGGAGATTCGTAGGCGGGCGTTTCAGTTGGGAGTCTTCGCCTCGGCGGGGCTGTTCGCGGCCTGTGGAGCGGATGAGCCGGAGCCGGTGAACGAGGCGCCGGCGCCTGCCCCCGCGGCTCCGGCCGGCGGAGCGGTCGGAGCCGCGGTGCCGATCCCGGCGAATCTCCCCGCCGGCGTCACCGCAGACATGATCCAGCAGGGGCAGCAGATCTTCGTGAGCAACGGGATCTGCTTCACCTGCCATGGTCAGAACGCACAGGGGACTCCCTTGGCGCCGGACCTCACGGACGACCAGTGGCTCTGGGTCACTCCGGGCGCCGACATGTACGAGCAGCTCGTACAGCAGATTACGGGGGGCACCCCGCAGCCGAAGGAGTATCCGGCACCCATGCCGCCGAAAGGCGGCGCGCAACTCGACGAGTCGCAGTTGCGTGCGGTGGCCGCCTACGTGTACGCCCTCAGCCAGAGCTGAGCCGCGGCGAAGCGGCAGAAGCGAAGAGCCTCGCGCCCGGTGGGATTCGGGCGCGAGGCTTGCTTTCTCCGTGCCGTCGGTCCGTGCCGTCGGTCCGTGCGTCGGGGGGGGAGGGGGAAGCGCGAAGCGCCCCTGCTCGGGCCGTGCGCGGGGGGCGCGCGGGCGGGGCGGGGGCGCATCGAAGGGGGGATCGGCGGCGACGTACTCTCCCACCGGGGTCACCCGGCAGTACCATCCGCCCAGCGGGGCTTAACTTCCGAGTTCGGGATGGGATCGGGTGATCCCCCGCGGCAGCGCCACCGATCGTCGACGGGCGCCGCTGGCCGAGGCCGGCGGCGGAAAGCGGAAAAAGGTTCAGGGTTTGGGGCAGGGGGGCGCTCCAGCGCCACGGGAACGTGTGAGGGTCGTGCTGCTTGTTTCGGCGGGCGTGGCGGGTCCCGCATGGCGGGAACCGGTCAAGCCACTCGGGCCCTTAGTACCGCTCGGCTGCGCGGGTCGCCCCGCTTCCACCTGCGGCCTATCGACGTGGTGGTCTTCCACGGCCCTTCTGAGGGATTGCTCCCTGGGAGGACTCATCTTGGGCAGGGCTTCCCACTTAGATGCTTTCAGCGGTTATCCCGTCCCGACGTAGCTACCCGGCACTGCCGCTGGCGCGACAACCGGTACACCAGAGGTCGGTCCGTCCCGGTCCTCTCGTACTAGGGACGGCCTCCCGCAATCCTCCTGCGCCCACGACGGATACAGACCGAACTGTCTCACGACGTTCTGAACCCAGCTCGCGTACCGCTTTAACCGGCGAACAGCCGGACCCTTGGGACCTTCTCCAGCCCCAGGATGCGATGAGCCGACATCGAGGTGCCAAACCGCCCCGTCGATGTGAACTCTCGGGGGCGATAAGCCTGTTATCCCCAGCGTACCTTTTATCCGTTGAGCGATGGCCCTTCCACACGGGACCACCGGATCACTAAGGCCTGCTTTCGCACCTGCTCGACTTGTAGGTCTCGCAGTCAAGCTCCCTTCTGCCTTTACGCTCTCGAAGCGCGATTGCCGACCGCGCTGAGGGAACCTTTGCGCGCCTCCGCTACCTTTTAGGAGGCGACCGCCCCAGTCAAACTGCCCACCTGACACGGTCCCCCGCCCCGCTTCCGGGGCGTCGGGTTAGATCTCCAACATCACCAGGGTGGTATTTCACCGCTGACTCCCCGGACCCTGGCGGGCCCGGTTCCCTGTCTCCCACCTATCCTACACAGATGGTGCCGAAGACCAATATCAGGCTGCAGTAAAGGTGCATGGGGTCTTTTTGTCCTGTCGCGGGTACTCGGTATCCTCACCGAGACTCCAATTTCGCCGAGCTTGTGGAGGAGACAGCGCCCAAGTCGTTACGCCATTCGTGCAGGTCGGAACTTACCCGACAAGGAATTTCGCTACCTTAGGACCGTTATAGTTACGGCCGCCGTTTACCGGGGCTTCAATTCAATGCTTCGCCCGGGTCTCCCCCGGCTGACATCTCCTCTTAACCTTCCGGCACCGGGCAGGCGTCAGTGCCTATACGTCGTCTTGCTCGACTTTGCAGACACCTGTGTTTTTGCTAAACAGTCGCTTGGGCCGATTCTCTGCGGCTCCCTTCCCCTCCGGGCCGCGTAGGCCCTTCGAGTACCCGGAGCTCCCCTTCTCCCGAAGTTACGGGGACATTTTGCCGAGTTCCTTCTCCACAAGTCACTCGCGCACCTGAGGCTTCTCGCCTCGCCTACGTGTGTCCGTTTCCGGTACGGTCACGCCCCGCACTCCCCGCCGAGGCTTTTCTCGGCAGTCGGCTTGTGCCCACTTCGGACCTCCGAAGAGATCCTTCGCACTCCGCTCTCGGCGCTCCCGGCCTTTTCCCTCCGGAAGCTTCGCCTACCGCGTTCGACCGGGTCGACCGTCGCCCGGCTGGGCCTGTGCTCCTGCGTCCCCCCTGCGGGTGATGACGCACGGCGCGTGGTTCAGGAATGTTGACCTGATTCCCATCGTCTACGCCCTTCGGCCTCGACTTAGGGTCCGACTGACCCGGGGCGGATGAGCCTGCCCCCGGAACCCTTCGGCTTTCGGTGCGAGGGATTCTCACCCTCGTTCTCGCGTACTCATTCCGGCATCCTCACTTCCGCCCGCTCCACCCGTAGGTTTCCACCCGGGCTTCTCCGCTAGCGGAACGCTCCCCTACCACCCGGCTCCTGCCTGCGCAGAAGTCCTCCGGGTCCGTGGCTTCGGCGTCGAGCTTGAGTCCCGACCATTATCCGCGCAGACGCACTTGACTGGTGAGCTATTACGCACTCTTTCAAGGAATGGCTGCTTCTAAGCCAACCTCCCAGTTGTCTCGGCACATCCACATCGTTGTCTCACTGAGCTCGTACTTCGGGGCCTTAGCCGACGGTCTGGGCTCTTTCCCTCTCGCGAGAGCACATTATCGCGCTCCCACTGTCTCCAGGGGTCCATCTCCACGGCATTCGGAGTTTGATAGGAGTTGGTAAGCGGTGAAGCCCCCGCGTCCTGTCAGTGCTCTACCTCCGCGAGACATCCGCAGCTTCCGCTGCACCCCCCAGGCACTACCTCTATAGTTTTCGGGGAGAACCAGCTATCTCCGAGCTTGATTGGCCTTTCACCCCTACCCACAGCTCATCCCAAACTTTTTCAACAGTAACGGGTTCGGACCTCCACTCGGTGTTACCCGAGCTTCATCCTGGCCATGGGTAGATCGCTTCGGTTTCGGGTCTACCGCCACAGACTCCCGGCGGCAGCTTCCGCTGCCCCCTTCGCCCTTCCAAGACTCGCTTTCGCTTCGGCTCCGGTGCTGAACACCTTAACCTCGCCTGTGACGCGTAACTCGCCGGATCATAATGCAAAAGGCACGCAGTCAGGAGCCGCTCCGAAGAGCCCTCCCTCCTACCGCTTGTGGGCACACGGTTTCAGGTTCTCTTTCACTCGCCGTCAGGCGTGCTTTTCACCTTTCCCTCACGGTACTGGTTCACTATCGGTCACGGACGAGTATCTAGCCTTGGAGGGTGGTCCCCCCCGGTTCCCACGGGATTCCTCGTGTCCCGCGGTACTCAGGTACCCAGACCATCGGCCACAGCATGATTTCGCCTACGGGACTCTCACCCTCTCTCGTGCGGCGTTCCAGCCGACTTCGACTATCATCTGTGTCCCGACGGGTTGCCCCCGTCTGGGCCCTACAACCCCGGAGGAACCTGTCCCCCGGTTTGGGCTCTTCCGCCTTCGCTCGCCGCTACTGACGGAATCTCGTTTGATTTCTCTTCCTGGAGGTACTGAGATGTTTCAGTTCTCTCCGTTGGCCTCTCGCTCCCTATTCGATTCAGGAGGAGATGACAGAGCATGACCTCTGCCGGGTTTCCCCATTCGGGCATCACCGGATCGAAGCCTGCGTGCGGCTCCCCGATGCTTTTCGCAGCTTACCACGCCCTTCTTCGCCTGTCCGTGCCTAGGCATCCCCCGTGCGCCCTGCTTCGCTTGACCGGATCTCTCCTTCCGATCCGTCCTTCTCCACATCCCACCTTCGGACTCACACGTAGTGGTGCTAGACCACTCCCACTGCCCCAAAACCCAAATTGTCAATCCATCTCTTCCGAAGCCCCTCCCGGTCCCCCGGGGGAACCCCCCGGGAACCCCCCGAAGGGGGCTAACCCCCGGAAGGGGGCTCCTCTACGGCCGCCCCCCGGTTTCACCCGGCGGGGCGGCTCAACTACTCGGATCCTGAAGAGAGCTCCCGAAGACGTTCGATCCGTGCGGGCTTTCGGCGTCCGCGGGGAGATCCTCTTCCCCCGGCCGTCTACTCGCCGCTCCAGAAAGGAGGTGATCCAGCCGCAGGTTCCCCTACGGCTACCTTGTTACGACTTCGCCCCAGTCATCGAACTCGCCTTCGACCGCTGCCTCCCAGGACAAACCTTGGGTTGGCGCGCGGGCTTCGGGCGCTCCCGACTTCCATGGCGTGACGGGCGGTGTGTACAAGGCCCGGGAACGGATTCACCGTGGCGTCGCTGATCCACGATTACTAGCGATTCCAGCTTCATGCAGTCGAGTTGCAGACTGCAATCCGAACTTGGACCGGGTTTCTCCGATTCGCTCCGCCTCGCGGCCTCGCTTCGGTTTGTCCCGGCCATTGTAGCACGTGTGTAGCCCTGGACGTAAGGACCATGATGACTTGACGTCGTCCCCACCTTCCTCCGGTTTATCACCGGCAGTCCCCGCAGAGTCCCCGGCCGGCCCAAAGGACCGCCGCTGGCAACAGCGGGCAAGGGTTGCGCTCGTTGCGGGACTTAACCCAACATCTCACGACACGAGCTGACGACAGCCATGCAGCACCTGTGCATCGGCCCCGAAGGGCACGCCCGCTTTCCCGGACGCTTCCCATGCATGTCAAGCCCAGGTAAGGTTCTTCGCGTTGCTTCGAATTAAACCACATGCTCCACCGCTTGTGCGGGCCCCCGTCAATTCCTTTGAGTTTCAGCCTTGCGGCCGTACTCCCCAGGCGGGATGCTTAACGCGTTAGCTCCGACACCGACGGGCTCGATCCCCCCGGCATCTAGCATCCATCGTTTACGGCGTGGACTACCAGGGTATCTAATCCTGTTCGCTCCCCACGCTTTCGCACCTCAGCGTCAGATGAGGTCCAGCGAGCCGCCTTCGCCTCCGGTGTTCTTCCGGATCTCTACGCATTCCACCGCTACACCCGGAATTCCGCTCGCCTCTCCCCCTCTCCAGCCCTCCAGTATCCCCTGGCCTCCCGCGGTTGAGCCGCGGGCTTTCACAGCGAGACTTACAGGGCCGCCTACGTGCGCTTTACGCCCAATCATTCCGAACAACGCTCGCACCCTCCGTATTACCGCGGCTGCTGGCACGGAGTTAGCCGGTGCTTCCTCTGCGGGTACTGTCCCTCCCCGGGGCATTCCCTCCCCTGGGGCCCTCCTCCCCGCTGACAGCGGTTTACGACCCGAAGGCCTTCCTCCCGCACGCGGCGTCGCTGCGTCAGCCTTTCGGCCATTGCGCAAGATTCCCCACTGCTGCCTCCCGTAGGAGTCTGGGCCGTATCTCAGTCCCAATGTGGGGGGCCATCCTCTCAGACCCCCTACGCGTCGTCGCCCTGGTGGGCCGTTACCCCACCAGCTAGCTGATACGCCGCGAGCCCCTCCCTGCGCAGTGCCTCGCAGCACCTTTCGTCGACCCCTCCCGTCGGAGCGGCCACGTCATGCGGTATTAGCCGGGGTTTCCCCCGGTTATCCCCCGCACAGGGGCAGGTTGCTCACGTGTTACGCACCCGTTCGCCACTCCCCCACCTCCCAAAGAAGATGAGAGCGTTCGACTTGCATGTGTTAAGCGCGCCGCCAGCGTTCGTCCTGAGCCAGGATCAAACTCTCCATCGTCCAACCTCAGACGTCAGAGCCTTGATGTAGCTCTCCTGCCAACGAACTCTTCCTACCTACCTAAGTTCATTCGGAATTTCACTTTGCGTCCCCACCAAACGGGAAAGGAAGTGTCGCCTCTCCCCAGGGCCGCCTCCCAGCGCTCTCCCCAGAACCCGAATTGTCAACCGATCAACCTACTTCCCTCAAACCTCAAAACCCAAGACGGCCCGACCAGTCTCACCCGATCGCCCGTGTACCCCTCCCCCAAACTCCCCCCTCACCGCCCGAACCCAGCCCTCCAATCTAACCCCGCCCCGCCCAGGAGTCAAGCGGTCCGCCAAACACAGGTTTCCCGATTCCCCCGGCCCGGACGCCCCCGCCCACCCCCTCCGCGACAGCCGAACACGATAACCCCCCTCGCAACCCCCTGTCAACCCCCACGCCCCACCCCCCCGCCCCCCCGGCCGAGCGGCCCCGCCGCAGAGCCGGCCCGCGCGCTACTATTGCGTCGCATGACACGACTCAGCATCGCGGCCTCCCTCGGCCGGGCAGGCCGGATCTTCCCGGGAAGCCGGAGGCGGTGCCGCGGGAGGAATCGGCCGCGCGCTCAGGCGGGCGCAAGCGAGAAATACGCGTCCACGACCTCCGGGTCGAAGTGGCGGCCCCTCTGGCCGCGGATCTCGGCCTCGATCCGGTCGTGGGGCCAGGCCGGCCGATAAGGGCGATCGTGGGCTAGGGCGTCGCAGAAGTCGGCCAGCGCGACGATGCGGGCCTCGACGGGAATATCGGTCCCGCTCAGCCCGCGAGGGTATCCCTCTCCGTCCCACCGCTCGTGGTGCGAAAGCGCGATCTGCTCGGCCATGCGGATGAGCCCGGAGCTTCCCCCCGCCAACATCCGCGCGCCGATGGTGGTATGCGTCTTCACCACCTCGAATTCCTCGGGCGTGAGCGGCCCCGGCTTCAGCAGGAGGATGTCGGGGATCCCCACCTTCCCCACGTCGTGCAGCGGCGCGGCGCGGCGGAGCACCTCCACCTCATCGCCCGCAAGGCCGAGCCGGTCCCCCACCCGGGCGGAGGTCTCGCCGACGCGCCGAGTGTGCTGCCCCGTGGCGTCGTCGTGCACCTCGACCGCCTGCGTCAGACGGTCGAGGATCTCCACCTGCGCCACTTCGAGGTCGCGGGTGCGCTCCTCCACCGTCCGCTCCAGCGCCCGCGCCCGCGCCTCCAGCCGGCGGTAGAGCGAGCGGGTTTCGAGGAGGTTCTCGATGCGCAGCAAGGCCTCGATCCGGTCGAAGGGCTTGTGAAGGAAGTCGTGGGCGCCCGAGGAGAGCGCCCGCTCCTTCGCTTCGCTCGTCATGTCCCCGGTCAGTACGAGGATCGGTAGATAAGCAATCTCGGAAACCGCGCCCTGCAGCTCGGCGATCACCTCGAATCCGCTCCGATGCGAGAAGTGCAGGTCGAGGATGACCAGGTCGGGACCATACGCGTCCACGAGCCGGCCTACTTTGAGCGGGTCGGCGGTGCTCACCACCTGCGTGAACCCCCGCTGCTGGAGAATCCACTCGAGCATCGAGGTGATCGAGGGGTCGTCCTCCACCACCAGGATGCGGCAGTTCAGCAGCTCGGCTCGACGGCGGGTCTCGCGGATCGATTCGGGCACGGCGGTCATTCGGCGGAACGGTGATCCCGGCAAGGAGAGAAACGGGCGCGGCGAGACGCCATCTGGAATCTGCGTTTCGACGTCGGCCACTCACCCCCGTTCGGAAATAAACCGTCGTCAAACATGGGGGCAAGGGAGAGAGGGTCCGCTGAGCGTGTCCCCGGCGGGGGCCTGCATCGGGGCCTCGGGCCGGATACGCGGGCGAAGGAAGCGGCTCGCCTCCCCATAGTAGACGCGGCCGGATCGGAAATCCAGCGTCCGCGTCATGCCCGCGCCACCCGACGGGTACGGAGGAGGGGAAGCCCTCGGCCTCGCCGCGAGCCCGCCGGCCCCGCCATCAAGTGTTCGATCGCACCGGAGTTGTCGACGGTCGCTGGCACCGACATTGCGGCCCCGTCCGCCCCATCGCACCGGCGACCCCTCGCCCGCGGCCTCATCCCAGGAGACCTGATGTCCGACCCTCGGAGCGGCGCACCCCGCGAGGGCGACAGGGCGGAGCTCGAGGTCCGGCGGCGTGGAACGGTTCCGCCGCAGGCGGTGGTCCCTCCCGAGCGCGATCTTGTCGCGTCCGTCGCCGTGCGGCCCGAGCACCTGTACAAGGCGGTGGGGCTCCTCTTCCTCTTCGCCCTCGTCTTCCACTATCTGGAGGCGATCATCCAGGTGGCGCTGCTCGCCTTCGCGGCAGTGATCGCCGCGATCGTCCTGAACGCCATCGTCCAGACGCTCCCCGGAAAGCGCGGGTGGTTGGCCGGCCTCCTCGGAATCGTGATCCTGGGGGTCGCCGGAGCCGTGCTCTGGTTCGGGCTTCCCCTCCTCTTCGCGCAGGTCCGGGACCTGGCCGGTCGGGCGCCGGAGTTCAGTGCGCTGCTCGCCCGCGTCGAGGACTGGCTCCAGGCCAACACCGGCCTCAACGTGGATCTCGTCGGGCCCAGGGCGCAGGACTTCCTGCGCGAGGCCTTCCTGAGCACCGGCGGCGGCGGGGGTGAGCTGCTGTCGCGGGCTCAGGGGGTGCTCGGCTCGCTCCTGATCCCGCTGCTGATCCTCTTCGGAGGGCTCTTCGCGGTCGGGAAGCCGAACGAGCAGCTGCTCTCTCCTCTGCTGCGGGCCGTTCCCCGGGACCGGCGCCTCGCCTTCCGGCGCATCTTCCAGCTCCTCGGGGACCGGATCCTCGGGTGGGTGCGGGGCGTGCTGATCGGAATGGTCGCCGTCGCGGTGCTCAGCTACGTCGGCTACACGATCGCGGGCGTTCCCAATTCGCTGGCCCTGGCCGTGGTGGCGGGGCTCACGGAGGCGATCCCCCTCCTCGGCCCCTGGATCGGCGGGTCCATCGCGGTGGCCGCCGGCCTCCTGGAAAGTCCCACGACCGGCCTCTATGCCGCCGTGGTGGCGTTGGCCGTGCAGCAGCTGGAAAACAACCTGATCGTCCCCTTCGCGATGTCGCAGGCGGCGGAGGTGCACCCCTTCGTCACCCTTTTCGCCCTCGTGCTCTTCGGCACCCTCTTCGGGTTCCTCGGCGTCCTGCTCTCCATCCCGCTCGTCCTCCTGATCGAGACGATCCTGGAGGTTCTCTGGGTGGAGCGGGCCATCGACACCGACGAGGACGCGATCGAGCCGGTGGTGGACGGGTAGCCGCCGATGCCCGGCCGCGGAGGTACGGAGGACGGGACGCAGCCCCGCGCGGGACTCCTCTCCCTGCTGCGGGCGAGCGCCTCCGACTTCCTGCGCGACAACTGCCCGCGTATGGCGGCGGCGCTCGCCTACTACACCATCTTCTCCCTCCCTCCGCTGCTGATCCTGGTGCTGACGATCGTCGGCGCCGTCTGGAACCCGCAGTCGACCGTGGAGATCGTCCAGGGCGAGTTCGGGCGGCTCGTGGGCCCGACCGCCGCGCGCGAGATCCACAGCATCATCGAGAACGCCGACCAGCCCGGCGGGAGCCGCGGACCGGTCGCCGCGGTGCTCGGCATGGCGGCGCTGATCTTCGGGGCCACGGGAGCCTTCATCCAGCTCCAGGACGCGCTGAACCGCGCGTGGGAGGTGGCGCCCGATCCCAACCAGGGCGGAGTCCGGAACTTCCTGGTGAAGCGCTTCTTCTCCTTCGGGATGGTGCTGTCGATCGCCTTCCTGCTGCTGGTGTCGCTGATGGTGTCGGCGACCCTCTCGGCCTTCGGCCAGAGGGCGGCGGGCGCTCTCCCCGGGCGGCTGTCGGACGCCACCCTGTGGCTCTTCGACCTGGGGCTGTCGCTTCTGGTCGTGACGGTGCTCTTCGCCACCATCTTCAAGGTCCTTCCGGACGCGCACATCGCCTGGCGCGACGTCTGGATCGGCGCGCTCGCCACCGCGCTCCTCTTCGTGGCCGGGAAGTTCGCGATCGGCCTCTACCTGGGGCGGAGCGACCCCGGCCGGGCCTTCGGCGCCGCCGGCTCGCTGGCGGTGCTCCTCCTCTGGATCTACTACTCCGGACTGATCGTCCTCTTCGGCGCCGAGTTCACCCAGCGCTGGGCGGAGAGCCGCGGCGCCGGAATCGAGCCCGAGGCCGGCGCGGTGCGCATCGTGGAGGAGAAGCGCCACCTCCCGCCGGGGAAATGATCGGCTCCCTCTCCGGTCCTCCGCCTTCGAGCGAACGGGCGCTGGCGGTGACGGCACTCTCCCTCTGCCCCCATCGTCCCCTGGGGCTGCCGGGTGGACCGGCACCGGGCTCCGTACGGCGCAGCGGAGATCTCGCCGAAAACCCCGGCCTCCGCCCGGAAAGCGGTGGTCGCGGAAACATAGAGGCCGGCGGAGCTTCGCCGCACTGCTCCGGCCCGAAGGGGTTCCCGAGGCCCGGAGCGACGTTCCCTCTTCATGAGCTTCTTGACAGTTCGCGGGGGGCGGCTATTAGATTCCGGAGTCACTGCACCGTGGCAAGCGTTCCGGCCGGGGGTCTTTCGCCGGCCTCTCCTCTCTCCGTATGCCGCTCCACCCTTTCGAGACCGCCGCTCCAAGGGGGCTTCCGCGCGACGCCGGCGGCCCGATCCGCACCCTTTCGACCCGCGCCCAACCGGAGGATCGCCGATGCATCGGATCGGCCTGTGCTTCATCATCCTGTTCCTCGCCGCGGGCGGCCGCGAGGCGGCCCGTGCGCAGGCCGGCTCCCCCGCCGGCACCCGCTCCACCGCCGAGGGAGTCTATACGAAGGACCAGGCCGCCCGCGGCGCGAAGGTCCAGCTCGAGATGTGCTCCTCGTGCCACTTCCCCGAAGACGAGTGGACGGGCGACGAATTCCTCGGGGATTGGCTGAACCGCAGCGCGCGCGACCTCTTCCACAATCTCCGCGAGACGATGCCGGAGGACTTTCCCGGCAGCCTCTCGCGGCAGCAGTACGCCGACGTCGTCGCGTACATCCTCCAGCTCAACGGCATGCCCGCCGGCTCCTCGGAGCTGAAGACCGATGACGGGAGCCTCGCCCGCGTCACCATCGAGAGAAAAAAACCATGAGCCGACTCCGCCATCGCAGTGCAGCCGTGGCCGCAGGCCTGGCCCTCTCGCTCGTCGTCCTCGGTGCGGAGGCCTCCGCGCAGTGCTCCGCCGACGACGCCTCCTGCACCGCCCGCACCGGCACCGAGAACGGCGAGTGGCGCTATTGGGGAGGCGACGCGGGGAGCTCCCGCTACTCTCCCCTCGATCAGATCGACGCGTCTAACTTCGAGAAGCTGGAGGTCGCCTGGGTCTGGCGCGGCGACAACTTCGGGCCCGAAGTGGATCCGCTGCTGCGCGCTACGCCGATCTACGCGGAAGGGAAGCTCTTCAGCGTCGCCGGTTCCACCCGCTCCGTCATGGCCCTCGACCCGGCGACGGGCGAGACCCTCTGGATGTGGCGTTTCCCTCCGGGGCAGCGGTGGAAGGACTCCATGCGGAAGAACTATGGGAAGGGCGTGGCGTACGACGTGGTGGATGGGCGGGGGGCGGATCTACGTGGTCACCCCGAGCTTCCACCTCGCCGCCCTCGACTCGCAGACCGGCCGCCCGGTCGAGGAGTTCGGCGAAGATGGCGTGGTTGACCTGCTCGCCGACTTCGGCTACCCGTACGACCCGGAGAAGGGGATCCCGCCCGAGATCGGCTACATCACCAACAGCTCTCCCCCCATCGTGGTGAACGGGGTGGTGGTGGTCGGGAACTCCCACGAGCAGGGGTACTACCAGACCCGCAAGGAGAACGTCCCGGGGAACATCCTGGCCTACGACGGCCGGACCGGGCGCCACCTGTGGAAGTTCAACGTCATCCCGCAGGCGGGTGAGTACGGGAACGAGACCTGGGAGGAAGGCTCGTGGGAGTACACCGGCAACGTTTCCGCCTGGGCGCCCCTCACCGCCGACCCGGCGCGCAACCTGGTCTTCATTCCCACCGATCCGGGCACCAACGACTACTACGGCGGCCATCGCCCCGGAGACAACCTCTTCGGCACCAGCCTGATCGCGCTCGACGCGCGCACGGGCGAGCGGAAGTGGCACTTCCAGCTGGTCCACCACGACGTCTGGAACTACGACACCCCGCACGCGCCGCAGCTGGTGGACATCACGGTGGACGGCCGTCAGATCCCAGCGGTGGTGCAGACCACCAAGCAGAGCTGGGCCTACGTGTTCAACCGCGAGACCGGGGAGCCCGTCTGGCCGATCGAGGAGCGGGCGGTCCCGCAGTCCGATGTGCCAGGGGAGAAGCTCTCGCCCACCCAGCCCTTCGTCACGCGCCCTGCGGCCTACGAGCAGCAGGGGATCACGGAGGACGATCTGATCGACTTCACGCCGGCGCTGCGGGACGAGGCGCTGCAGATCGTGAAGGAGTACCGGATGGGCCCTCTCTTCAACCCGCCCTCGCGGCGCGACGCTCCCGATGGGACGCGCGCCTCCATTCACTGCCCCGGCGCCAACGGCGGCACCAACATCCCCGGCGGCGCGAACGTCGACCCCGAGACGGGGATCCTGTACGTGGTGTCCACCCGCGCGTGCAGCGCCCCGGAGCTCTTCCCCGGCTCCGAGTCGGGGGATCCGGGCGCGAACATGGAGTGGGTTACGCGCGGCCCGGGCGGGACCCGCGGGCCGCAGGGGCTCCCGCTGCTGAAGCCGCCATACGGCCGGATCACCGCCATCGACCTGAACTCCGGGGAGATCCTCTGGTGGATCCCCAACGGCGACACCCCCGACAACGTGAAGAACCACGCGGCGCTGCGCGGCGTGCAGCTTCCGGTGACCGGGAAGCCCACCCACGCCACCACCCTGGTGACGAATTCGCTGCTGATGTACGGGGAGGGGCGCGGCGGCGCGGCGCTCTTCCACGCCGTCGACAAGCGCACCGGCAAGGAGCTGGGAACGATCGAGCTTCCCGCCCCCACGATGACCGCTCCGATGACCTTCATGCACGAGGGGAAGCAGTACATCGTGACCGCCGTGGGCGGTGGGGGCCTCCCCGGCTCGCTCGTGGCGCTGCGGCTGCCGAACTGATGCCGCGCCCCTTTCCCCCACCGCGAACGGAGAGATTGCCCGTGACCGACCCCCGCGAGGAAAGCGGTGCCCCCGACCCGCCGGCGGACGACTCGATCAACCGCCGGGACTTCTTCAAGCGCGTCGGCGTGCAGACGGGCGCGGTGGTGGCGGGCGCCTCGGCGCTCGGCTCGCTGGCGTCGTGCGACCGCGCGGGAGCGCCGCTCGTCGGCGGAGGCGCCTCGGACGTCGTGGTGGTCGGCGCCGGGTCCTGGGGCGGCTGGACGGCGCTCCATCTGCGGGAGATGGGGCACCGGGTGACGTTGGTGGACACCTACGGCCCTGGGAACTCGCGCTCCACCTCCGGCGACGAGACCCGGGGGATCCGTACGGGCTACGCCGACAACGAGCTCTGGACGGGCTGGGCCAACGAGGCGATCCGCCGCTGGCGGCAGCGGGACGAGGAGTGGGGCTCCAAGCTCTTCTTCACCACCGGCGACCTCATCATGCGCGAGGACTGGGACGAGCTGCAGACCCAGACGCTCGCCACCTGGAAGAAGCTGGGGGTGACGCATGAGGTGTTCGACGGGGCGGAGCTGGCGCGCCGCCACCCGCAGATCAACCCGGAAGGGATCAACGTGGTGCTCTACGAACCGGAGGCGGGCGTGGCGCGGGCGAGGATGGCCTGTCTCACGGTCGCGTCGCACTTCGAGCGCGCCAACGGGAAGATCGTGTTGGCGCGGGCGGAGCCGGCGGAGCGGGCCGGAGGCCGCCTCCAGCAGATCCGGCTCGCCGACGGAACCGTGTTGGGGGGCGACACCTTCGTCTTCGCGCTGGGTCCGTGGCACCCGAAGACGTTTCCGGAGCTGATGGGCCCCCGCATGCGGATCCCGATGGGGCACGTCTTCTACTACGGCACTCCCCCCGGCGACAAACGCTTCACCTATCCGAACATCCCCAGCTACAACTTCCCGGGGGTGACGGGATGGGCGGCGCTCGGGCCGGACAACCGCGGCTTCCGCGTGCGGATCGGCGGGCACCAGGAGGACGACCCGGATACCTCGGTGCGCTGGATCGAGCCGCGCTACCACGACCTGCCGCGCAACGTCCTCACCGAGCGCTTTCCCGCCATGGCCGACGCGCCGCTGGTCGAGACCCGCGCCTGCCACTACGACCTCAGCGTGAGCCGGAACTTCATCGTGGACCGGCACCCCGAGCTGTCCAACGTCTGGATCGCTGCCGGAGGCTCGGCGGAGGGATTCAAGTTTGGGCCCGTGATCGGGGAGCACATCGCGCAGCGAGCGGCCGGAGCCGAGGTGGACCCGGCGCTGGTCGAGGCCTTCCGACTTCCGGAATACACCTACGAATCCCGTACCGACTAAGCGGTCCGCCACCCCCACCCCACCCCCATCCACCCCCACCGCCGCTCGGCGCAGACGCGTCTCTCCTTCACCGACGCGACGAGGAAGAAGTTCTCGATCGGCTCGCCGGTCACACGGTTCGTCCGCGGGTGTAGCTCGGAACTTCCCACCTTCTTCCCAGGAGGCACCATGCGCAGATTCGGAGTCCTCGCCCTGTGGATCACCCTGGGCGCCCTCAGCGCCCCCCCTCCCTCCCCAGCCCAGTCCACCGGAAGCCTGCGGGGCCGCGTGACGACGGATCGTGGAGCGCCGCTCGGCGGAGCTCAGGTGACGCTCTCCGGCACGAACCTCGGAACGCTCACCTCCAACCAGGGGCAGTTCCTGCTGGTGAACGTCCCCGCGGGGACGTATCGGCTGCAGGTCCGGCAGATCGGGTACGAGACCGGCCAGGCCACGGTGCAGGTCGCCGCGGGCGCCTCGGCCGTGCACGACTTCAGCCTGGCCGAAGAGGCCGTCGCGCTTCAGGAGGTGGTGGTCTCGGTGGGATCGCGCGCGGCCCACACCGCGGCCGATGAGCTGGCCGTCCCGGTGGACGTCTTCCCGGAGACGGAGCTGGCGGCCACGAACCGGGTCGAGATGACGGAGGTGCTCCAGGAGCTCTCCCCGGCGATCAACTTCCCACGGCCGCAGATCTCGGACATCACCTCCGGCGTGCGGCCCTTCCAGCTCCGCGGCCTGAGCCCGGACCACGCGCTGGTGCTGATCAACGGCAAGCGGCGGCATCCGACCGCGGTGGTGCACGTCTTCGGCGGCGCCTCGATGACGTCGGGGTCGAGCGGCGTAGACATGAACGCGATTCCGTCGCTGGCGCTGGGGCAGATGGAGATCCTCCGCGACGGCGCGGCGGCGCAGTACGGCTCCGACGCGATCGCCGGGGTGATCAACATGAACCTGAAGAACACCGTCAGCGCCTCGACCGTCTCGGCCAGCTACGGGTTCTACGAGCCGGGCGAGCCGGCTTTCAGCCGCGACGGCCAGCGGTGGGACATCGCCGGGAACGTGGGTGTGCCGATCCTCGGCCGCGGCACGCTGAACTTCACCGCGCAGGCCAGCGACCGGAACAAGACGGACCGCGCCTGTCCGGATCCGCGCGACCAGATCACCACGGGGGACGCGGATGTCGTCGAGAACTGCCAGGTCGTCCAGAAGCGCAACTCCATCCCGCAGCCGAACCACCTCGACGGGGACGGCGAGTTCCGCAACTACATGCTCTTCTGGAACGCGGAGCTGCCCCTCACGGAGGAGGCCGCGCAGCGCCAGGCGTACCTCTTCGGCGGCGTGAGCCGCCGCGAGGACGTGCACTCCGGCTTCTATCGCCGCTCTCTCGACAACCGCAACTGGCCGGAGATCTTCCCCGTGGGATTCCTGCCGACCTTCCGCGCGACGACGCGCGACGTCATGGCGGTAGCGGGGCTGCGGGGCCTGATGGGCGAGTGGAGATACGACCTGAGCGGCCAGTTCGGCCAGAACCGCCTCGACAACGACATCTTCCGCAGCCTCAACGTCTCGCTCGGGCCGTGCCTGGACCGGCCGTGCGCCCCCGGCAGGGACGGCATCCTCGGCAACGCGGATGATCCGGGGATCCCCAACCAGACGGACATGTACGCCGGCTCGCTCGAGCTGAACCAGCTGGTGAGCGACTTCGGGCTGACGCGGCAGGTGGAGATCGGCCTCGCCTCCCCGCTGAACGTGGCGGTCGGCGCGACCTGGCGCTCCGACAACTACGTGATCACCGCGGGCGACTCCGCCTCCTGGGTCAACGGCTTCCACAAGCACCGCCGCGGCGGCACGGCGGCGGTCGGGTCCCAGGTGTTCCAGGGATACCTCCCCAAGCAGGAAGTGGATGCGTGGCGGCACAACGTGGGCTTCTACGCCGACTTCGAGGCCGACGTGACCGACCGGTTCCTCGTCGCCACCGCGGCGCGCTTCGAGAACTACACCGATTTCGGCTCCACCGTCACGGGCAAGCTCGCCGTCCGCTTTCAGCCGCTCGAGCAGCTGATCCTGCGCAGCGCGGTCAGCACCGGCTTCCGCGCTCCCGCCCTTTCCCAGACCTACTACGCGCACACCTCCACCGGTTTCCGCGACGACCCGGACAACCCGGGGAACCAGCTCGCCTACGAGATCGGCGAATTCCCGGTGAACTCCCCGGAGGCGAGGGCGCTCGGCGCGCAGGACCTGCAGGAGGAGAAGTCGCGAAACTTCAGCGCCGGCTTCGCCTTCACTCCCTTCAGCGGGTTCAACGTCACCGCCGATTACTACTTCATCCGCGTCGACGACCGGATCATGCTCTCCAACTCGCTCGAGGTGGACGAGGATACCGAGGGCGGCCGGCGGATCGCGGCACTGCTCGAGGGATACAACGCGCAGGCGGTGAAGTACTTCCTCAACGCCTTCAACACCGAGACGCAGGGCGTCGACGTGACCGTGAACTACCGGCATCTCCTCGGGCAGGACCGCCTCCTGGAGGCGCTCCTCTCCTACAACTACAACACCCAGGAGCTGATCGGCGACGTCCGCACCCCGGACGTGATCGCCGGCATGGGGGCCACTCTCTTCCCGACGGCTTCCCGGATCGCGATCGAAAAGGGCCGTCCGACCGACCGCGCGACGGGACGGCTCCGCTATACCCACGGTCCCGCCGGGGCGCAGGTCGCCGCCAACTACTACGGCGAGGTCACCGTTCTGGAGAACGAGTTCGATCCGTACTTCCTCAACGAGTACGACGCGGCCACGATCGTCGACGCGGAGCTGAGCTACGAGGTTCGCCGAGGACTCGAAATCTCGCTGGGCGCGGAGAATCTCTTCGACATCTACCCCGAGGAGCAACCCACCGGTTATAATTTCCTCGGCATCTTCCGCTATCCCGGCTCGTCCGGCTTCGGATACAACGGCCGCTATCTCTTCACCCGACTGCGAGTGACTTTCTGATCCGGCACCGGGTGCACGTCGCACCCGGCCGCGCCGATGGCGGGCGCCGCCCGGTGCTTTCCCTCACTGGAGAAGACGCGATGCGATTCGGACCGCTGCTTGGAACGCTCCTGATCTCGTGTGCCGCGGCGTCCGCCGCGGCGGCGCAGCAGGAGGCGGTGAAGTACATCACGCCGAACCCGAACGCCCCCTACTCCCAGGTGGTGCAGGCTGGAAACACCATCTATCTCGCCGGCATGCTCGGTTCGGCGCCCGGTTCGGGCCTGGCCGCCGGCGGGATCCAGCCCGAGACCCGGCAGGCGCTCGAGAACGTCCGCGCCGCGCTGGAGAAGGTCGGCGCTACGATGGACGACGTGGTGAAGTGCACGGTCTTCCTGGCCGACATGGCCGAGTGGGGGGCGATGAACGAGGTCTACGTCACCTTCTTCCCGAAAAACCGGCCCGCGCGCAGCGCCGTCGGCGTGAACGGGTTGGCGGCCGACGCGCGGGTCGAGATCGAGTGCATCGCCATTACCGGCCCACGGGCCAGAAGCTGACCCCTGGGGGTACGGGACCCCCCGGGAGCCGTCCTTCGAGCGCCTGCCGGACGTGGCCGGACGGAGCGGGCCCTTCCGCTCTCGGACCTCGTAGAAGACCGACTCGCGCGATCGGCCGAACCGCCTCCCCGGCGTACGACACTCCGGGGGGGCGGTTCTCTTTTCCGGAGAGTATCTCCTGTCCAGGACGAGCGGGCGGAGCGGACGGGATGGTGATCACGCAGTCCTTCAACGGCGCGGTCGGCACCTGGACGCCGATGCTCCTCGACCTCTCCTGCTTCTGCCTACGGGAGATCCCGGCCGGTGGGTCCGGGTGGATTTTACATCTCGGCTCTCGGGTGCTACGATGGGGTGCGGGCGAGGTCGGCGCCGGGAGCGGCGCGCGGAGAGCGTACACGGCAACCGAGCGGAGCGAGCATGGACAAGAAGACGCGGGGCCACGGGACCGGCGACGGGGCCCAGGGAGGGGACCGTACCCTCACCAACCGGCAGGGACACCCGATCACCGATAACCAGTCGCAGCGCACCGTGGGAAGCCGTGGCCCGGCCACCCTGGAGAATTACCAGTTTCTCGAGAAGATCAGCCACTTCGACCGCGAGCGCATCCCGGAGCGCGTCGTCCACGCCCGCGGCTTCGTCTGCTACGGCGAGTTCGAGGCGACGGGTCGGATCGGCGACGAGCCCGCCTCGAAGTACACCCGCGCCAAGCTCTTCCAGGAGGCGGGGAAGAAGACGCCGGTGGCGATCCGCTTCTCGACCGTGATCGGCGGGCGCGACTCGTCGGAGGTGGCACGCGACCCGCGCGGGTTCGCGGTGAAGTTCTATACCGAAGACGGCAACTGGGACCTGGTGGGGAACAACCTCGCGGTCTTCTTCATCCGCGACGCCATCAAGTTCCCCGACGTCATCCACTCGCTGAAGCCCGATCCCGTGACCTTTCGGCAGGAGCCGAACCGGATCTTCGACTTCATGAGCCAGACGCCGGAGTCGATGCATATGCTGACGCACCTCTTCAGCCCGCGTGGCATCCCCGCGTCGTACCGGCACATGGAGGGCTTCGGCGTGAACACCTACAAGATGGTGAACGCGGAGGGCGGGACCGTGCTGGTGAAGTACCACTTTCACCCGCGCGAGGGCGTGGCCAGCCTCACCGCGGAGGAGGCGGCGAAGGTACAGGGGCAGGACCTGGGCTCGGCATCGAAGGACCTGTACGACGCCATCGAGCGGGGCGATTTCCCGAAGTGGGACGTGTTCGTCCAGATCATGGAGGACCACGACCACCCCGAGCTCGACTGGGACCCGCTCGACGACACCAAGATCTGGCCGGAAGGCGACTTCCCGCTTTGCGAGATCGGGGTTATGACGCTGAACCGGAACGTCGAGGACCACCACAACGAGAACGAGCAGATCGCCATGGGGACGGGCGTGCTCGTGGATGGCCTCGACTTCTCGGACGACAAGATGCTGGTGGGACGCACCTTCTCGTACTCCGACACCCAGCGCTACCGCGTCGGCCCCAACTACCTGCAGCTCCCGGTGAACCAGCCGAAGAACGCGCGGGTGGCCACCAACCAGCGGGGCGGACAGATGTCGCACGGCGTGGACCTGGCGCCGGGGCAGAACCCCCACGTCAACTACGAGCCCTCGCTGCACGCGGGCCTGCACGAGGCGCGGCGCGAGGAGCCGATCGACGCGCCCGAATTGCGCGGAAAGCTGACGCGGAGCGTGCTGGAGCGGCGCAACGACTACGTGCAGGCGCGCGGCCGTTACTGCACCATGATGGAGTGGGAGCGGGACGACCTCGTCAAGAACATGGGAGACCTGCTCGGACAGTGCGAGCACGACGTCCAGCAGCGGATGCTCTGGCACCTCCTCCTGATCCACGACGACTACGGCGAGCGGGTCGGCACGGCGCTCGGTCTCTCGGAGGCCGACGTCCGCCACCTGGAGCCGCTCCCCGACCAGGTGCTCACCGATGAGGACCGCGAGCGGCTGGCGAGCCTGGGGAAGAACGGCGACACCCTCGATCCGGCGGCCTGGGGGCCGTGGACCAGCTCGGTCGAGAACCGCCGCGCCACCGCCGAGGAGGTCCTCGGGGTAGGGATGGGCGGCGACGAGATGATGAAGGACGGGAGCACGGAGAAGGAGGCGATGCGCGGCAAGACGAGGAAGGAGGCGAAGATGGCCGGCTCGAAGCCGCGGTAGCGGGACGGCGCCCGTACGACGGAAGGGCCCCGGGGCGGCGCCCGGGGCCCTTCCGTCGTGACCGGGCCGGGTCTACCGCCCGCGCGGCCAGACCACGCCCTGATCCTTCTCCGTCACGGGCCTCATCCCGACGTAGGTGAACTTCTGCAACCGCTTACCCTCGTAGGTCTCCGTCGTGTAGATGTTGCCCTTCGAGTCGGTGGCGATGCTGTGCACGGCGAAGAACTGGCCGGGCTGCCGTCCCCCGTCGCCGAAGGTCGTGAGCACCTCCAGCGACTGCCGATCGATGACGTACACCTTCATGTTCTTCCCGTCCGCGAGGTAGATGAACGTCTGCTCGGGATCGCGGGAGAAGGCGATGTCCCACACGGAGCCGTCGCCGAGGGTGCGCGGGGCGATGCGCTGCTCCTTGACGTACGTGCCGTCCTGGCGGAAGACCTGGATCCGGTCGTTGGCCCGGTCGCAGACGTAGACGAACCCGTCGTTGGAGGGCTCCGCGCAGTGGACGGGGTTGCGGAACTGCGGCGCGGGCGGCGCGTCGGGGTCGTAGGGGCCCAGGTTCACGTCTTCGGGCCGGTTGCCGTAGGCGCCCCAGTACCGCTTGAACTCCCCCGTTCCCGCGTCGAGCACCGCCACCCGCTTGTTCGCGTACCCGTCTGCGACGAAGGCCTCGCGGCCCTCCGCGTCGAAAGAGATCTTCGCCACCCGGCCGAAGCTCTCGGTGCTGTTGCTGTCCATCGGCCGCCCCGGCTCGGCGATCTGCAGCAGGAAGCGGCCGTCGCGGCTGAACTTGAGGATGTGCGAGTCCGTGGGACCGTTCCCGCCGATCCAGATGTTGTCCAGCGGATCGACCGTCAGGCCGTGGTTGGAGGAGGGCCACTCGTACCCTTCGCCCGGGCCGCCCCACGAGTTCACCAGGTTCCCCTCGGGATCGAACTCGAGGATGTTGGGCGCGGGAATGCAGCACTCGCCGGTCGGCGGGTCCGTGGCGGCGCCGATCTCCGTCCGCTCGTTGAAGGAGTTCCGCCGGTGGATGATGAAGACGTGGTCGCGCGAATCGACCCCCACGCCGATCACCGAGCCGAGGACCCAGTGGTTGGGCAGCGGCTTGGGCCAGAGCGGGTCCACCTCGAAGCGCGGGGCCTCGGCCGCCGCGGAGCCCGCGGCTGCCTCCAGCCGCGCCTGGGCCACGCCGAGCGCGCCGAGCAGCGCCACGAGGGAGAACCCGAAGCAAATTTTTCGCGTGCGCGTCATGCCGTTGCTCCTGTCGATGGTGTCGGGGCCGGCTATGCGGAACGGGGGAGAGAGATTATACTCCGGACAGCGGAGCCTTCCCGGTGAGGTTCCACCAATGTAAGGTCACGCCTCCGCTCCGTCCAGAAACACGGACCCTTGCACCCGCTCCATCTCTCCCGAGGCGCTCGATGAGGAGACTCCCCCGCCCCTGCCGTCGGGCGATAGCGGCCTGCGTGGGCGCCGCCCTCGCGGCCGTCCTTCCCCGACCCGCTCCGGCGCACGAGGTGCCCGCCACGGTTACGGTGCGGGCCTTCGTGAAACCCGAAGCGGACCGGCTGCGGCTCCTCGTCCGCGCACCGCTCGTCGCGATGCGCGACATGGATTTCCCTCTGCAGGGGCCCGGTTATCTCGATCTCGCGCGGGCGCAGCCGCCACTGCGGGACGCGGCGCGCCTCTGGATCGCGGACTACGTCGCCATCTTCGCGGGCGACACCCCGCTGGGGGAGGGGCGGATCGTGGCCGTGCGGGCCTCCATCCCCTCGGATCCCTCCTTCCGGAGCTTCGAGACGGCGCTGTCGCACCTGAGGGGGCCGCGCCTCCCCGTGGGAACGCAGCTCCCCCCGGAGCAGGCGCTGCTCGACGTGCTGATCGAGTACCCGCTCCCGCCGGGGAGCGGGCAGATCTCCATCGACCCCGAATGGGCGCACCTGGGAGTGCGGACTACCACGGTGCTGCACTTTCTCCCCCCCGGGGGCGCCGAGCGCGTCCTCCAGTTCACCGGCGACCCGGGACGGGTGAAGCTCGACCCGCGCTGGCACCAGTCGGCGCTTCGCTTCGTCGCGCTCGGGTTCGGGCACATCCTCGGAGGGATCGACCACCTCCTCTTCGTGCTCTGCCTGGTGATCCCCTTCCGGCGCTTCGGCCCCCTCGTGCCGGTGGTGACCTCCTTCACCCTGGCCCACTCCATCACCCTCGTCGGCTCAGCGCTGGGGCTGGCGCCACGCGCGCTCTGGTTCCCGCCGCTGGTGGAGACGCTGATCGCGCTCTCCATCGTCTTCATGGCCTTCGAAAACATCGTGGGGGCGCGGCTCCACCGGCGTTGGCTGCTGGCGTTCGGCTTCGGGCTGGTCCACGGCTTCGGCTTCTCCTTCCTCCTCCGCGATAGCCTGCAGTTCGCCGGCTCCCATCTCCTCACCTCTCTCGTCTCCTTCAACGTGGGGGTGGAGCTGGGGCAGCTCCTCGTGCTGCTCCTGGCGATCCCGGTTCTGGAACTCCTCTTCCGGCGGGCGGTGGCGGAACGGGTGGGAACGATCCTGCTCTCGGCGCTGATCGCGCACACGGCCTGGCACTGGATGACCGACCGCGGCACGCAGCTGGCCGCCTACTCCTTCGAGTGGCCCGTGCCGGACCTCGCTCTCCTGGCGGGCGCCGTCCGGTGGGCGATGCTGCTGGTGGTGGCGGGAGGCGCCGCGTGGGGCCTCTCCGGCCTCTTCGGCCGCGCCGGCGAGGCGGGAGGGGACGGAGCGGGGGCGGGTCCGCTCCCGAAGAGCGACCCCGCGCCCGGTGCGCCCGGATGAGCGCTACTTGCGCACGTACTTTCGGACGGTTTGCGGGCCGACCTCGGCCCCGTAGATCGCCCCCTCCGCGTCCACGGCGATTCCCTCCGCGCCGCTGGTCGCCGAACCGTCGGGGTCGGACTCCGGGTCGGGGATGAAGGCGGTGACGCGGCCGTCGCGCACGCTCCCGATGTAGATTCCGCGCTTCCAACCCGGGTTGCGCCGGGCGTTGGACTCCGAGTCGGTGGCGTAGAGCACGTCGTCCGAGTCGATGTAGAGGCCGCTCGGGCGGCCGAACTGAGTCCAGCTCGCCAGGTGCCGCCCTTCCTGGTCGAAGATCTGGATCCGGTTGTTCGCCCGGTCGGCGACGAAGAGCCGGCCCTGCGAATCCATGGCGAGATCGTGCGGATCCTGGAACTCACCGGGGCCGGTCCCCGTACTGCCCCATTCCTTGAGGAAGCGACCGTCCGGCGAGAGCTTCACGATCCGGTTGTTCCCCTCCGCGCCATGGCCATCGGCCACGAAGATGTCCCCGTTCGGAGCCACCAGAACGTCCGAGGGCTGGGTGAAGGTGTTCGGCCCCTGCCCCGCAACCCCTTTCGTACCCAGCGTCATCAGGAGCTCCCCCTCGGGGCTGAACTTGTAGACCACGTGTCCCATCCCCTCCGGCTGCGCGCCGAAGCCCACCGCGTCCGTCACCCACACGTTGCCCGCGGAGTCCACGAACATCCCGTGGGGCCAGGCGAAGAGGCCAGCCCCGAAGCTCCGGAGCCGCCGGCCGGAAAGGTCGAACTGGAAGACGGTGGCGAGCTCCTGACGATCCACGCAGCTGTTCTGGCCGCACCGCTCGGCCACCCAGACGGTGCGGCCGTCAGGGCCGGGATAGACGGCGCTCGTGGCGCCGTAGGCGCGGCCGTCGGGGAGCTCGCCGAAGACCTCGGCGGCGACGCGGTAGGGGTTCTCCTGCGCGACGGCTTCCGCCGCCGGCACGGCGAGGGCGGCGGCGATAGACGCCACCAGGGTCCGGACGAAGTTGGTTTTCAGCAAGGGAATCGGCTCCGGAAAAGGTCCAGGCAAACGATGCGGGGCGGGCGCGAAGCCCCCGGGAAAAGTTCGACGGCTGACCCGGCCGGTCAAGGTTCTTCCGTCGAGGCTCGCCGCCGAGCGGCGGCCGAGGCGACGACGAATACGAGGGCGAAGGGTCTGAACCCGCGAACGCATTCGGCAGAGCCACGACAAGATCGACTTCTTCGGGGCGGACCGCGATGAACTGGACCGGGTGCTCCTCTTTTCGATCGAAGGACTCGACCGTACCAAGGCGTCGCTACGGGTGGCCGCCGTGCGGAACGGACAGCGGAAGGGGATCCGCCGTGCGAAATGGTTACGAGTGGAGCGTGGGGGGCTCGAACCCCCGACCCCTACCTTGCAAAGGTAGTGCTCTCCCAGCTGAGCTAACGCCCCGCAAGGTCAAAAGATAACGGTGCCGCGCGAAGCCCGTCAACCCGCCAGGCGGCTTGCCGCGCCGGTCCCGTTCGCCCATAATTCAGGGATGGATCCGCGCCGTCCCGGTCCCCCAACGTTCTCCAACTACCGCAGCGCCGATGATATCCTCTCTGCTCTCCCGCGACATCGAAAAGCTGCCGGCCGAGGTGAGCTTCCAGGGCCGTGTGCTCTTCCTGGTCGACGATCCGGATCTCGTCCGCCGCCAGCTGGGGGGAGAGGACCTCGAGCTCTCGCCGGAGCTGCGGGAGGCGCTGCGCGACAACATCTCCACCGACGAGATCACGCCCGCCTACATCTGCTACTACTTCGACGAAACCCTCGGCGAGTTTCCCTACCTGGGCCTCAAGGCCGGGTCGGAGTTCCCGATCAAGCAGGGGAGCGTGAAGAACGGCGGGTTCGTCTGCTCGGTAGCCGGACGGCGCCGCGGGAAGGGCTCCTCGCGCGAGCAGAGCCCCTACGCCGAGATGATGGCCGGCATCCGGGTGGTGATCGCCGAGAACATCGAGCGCATCTATCGCGAGAACTGCCAGAACCTCGGGGTCCTCACCTCGACCAACTTCGATCTGATCGAGCGCATCCGCGGCGGCGAGGCGATCCCGCTCGCCGAGTTCACCGAGGGCGCGGACGAGATCACCCGCGGCATCATCGAGCACGGGGGCCTCTTCAACTACAACGTGGCGCGCCTGCAGGGGAAGGTGCAGACGCCCCCGATCTCCTACCATCGCGCCGGCGAGCCGCCCGAGGAGCTCGACGAGCAGGGGCGGCGCATGTTGCGCGGCAGCGGCGAGTACGACATCCCTGGAGCCGACGCCGGCGTGGGCGCGGCGGCGCAGTTCGTCGCCACCTCAACCTCGAACGTCGGCAGCGACGCCCTCGCCGCCCCGGAGGGGACGCGTCACGGCGGCCCCCGGCCGATGACTCTCGCCGAGAAGATCTTCGCCCGCCACTGGGTGACGGACCTCTCCCGCGGCGAGATCGGGGTTCCCTGGGTGCAGCCCGGGGACGCCGGCTTCGTCCAGACGGACATCCGCTTCTCGCACGAGTACGTCACCCCGATGTCGGCGATCTTCTTCGAGACGCTCGTCGGCGAGGAGGAGAGGATCCTGGAGCCGGAGTCGGTCCTCTTCTTCCGCGACCACCTCACCTTCCTCAAGGACGTCATGCCCGCCGAGCGGGTGCAGCTCGGCCTGCTGGACGTGGCGAACCAGCTGGAGGTGAAGCAGCGGCAGTTCGCGGAGAAGCAGGGGGTCACGCTGTTCGGCGAGCTGCGCGCCGGCCGGCACGGCTCCGAAGCGATCTGCCACTCGAAGATCCTGGAGAGCTACGCCCTCCCCGGACACGTCATCATCGGCTCCGACTCCCACACCCCGCACGCGGGCGCCGTCGGGGCGGTGGCGTTCGGGGTCGGCACCACGGCGATTTTCAACTCCTGGATCACGAAGGACGTGCGCGTCGAGGTGCCGCCCTCCTTCAAGGTGGTGGTGCGCGGCGAGAAGCCGGACAACGTCACGGCGAAGGACTTCATGCTGGAGATCCTGCGCCACCCGTACATCAAAGACGGGCGCGCGATCGGGCAGATCATCGAGTACGCCGGTCCGGCGGTCGAGGCGCTCTCGGTCGACGAGCGCGCCACCATGACGAACATGGCCGCGGAGGTCGGCGCCTTCACAGGCCTCGTGGCGCCCGACGAGAAGGTGGTGGAGTTCCTGGTGGAGCAGCGCGGCATGGCGCGCGACCAGGCGGAGCGCCTGATCGATGGGCTCGCCTCGGACGAGGACGCCGAGTACGTGAAAGTGATCGAGATCGACGCCTCGGCGCTGCGGCCGATGATCGCGCTCCCGGGTGATCCAGGGAACGGGATCTACGTGGAGGAGCTCGCCGAGCCGGTGCGGATCGACATCGCCTACGCGGGGAGCTGCACGGCCGGAAAGAAGGAGGACATGGACATGTACGCCCGCGTCCTCCGGGAGTACCACGAGCGCGGGGTCGCGAAGCCGGAGCACGTGCAGCTCTACATCCAGTGCGGGTCGCAGGAGGTGTACGCTTACTGCCAGGAGCGGGGCTACGACCGGCTCTTCGAGGCCGTGGGGGCGACCTTCATCGAGCCGTCCTGCGGCGCGTGCATCAACGCCGGCCCCGGCGTCTCGCGTCGCCCCACCGACGTGACGATCAGCGCCATCAACCGCAACTTCCCCGGCCGCTCCGGGCCGGGGCAGCTCTACCTCGCCTCTCCGTACACCGTGGCCGCCTCGGCCATGGAGGGCCGGATCATCTCCTGGGAACCGGAGCGGGAGCTGGTCGGGATGTGAACGCGGCGCGTCGATCCGACCGAACGGGCCATTGTTCTGAGCGGAGCGATGGAGCTCGCAGCTCGGCGCGGCGACGGGATCTTTCGCCGCGCTCGGGCTGGCGGCGACGGGGAACGGAGAAGGAGCCGCTCGAGGACCGTACCACCGGGGGCTCGGATCTCCGAGCCCCCGGCGCACATAGCGTCCTTCCCCTCATGCCGTCCCGTGCCCGGTGAGGCGCTTCCCTCCGAGCACGTGCAGGTGGAGGTGCGGCACCGTCTGCCCGCCCTCGTCGCCGGTGTTGATCACCACCCGGAACCCCGAGGCGGCGATCCCCTCCTGCTCCGCCACCTTCCGCACCACGTCCAGCAGGTGACCCGCCAGCGCCCGATCCTCCGGCGCCAGTTCGGCGAGCGACGGGATCGGCTTGCGCGGGATCACCAGCACGTGCACCGGCGCCGCGGGATGGACGTCGCGGATCGCCACCGCGTGCTCGTCCTGATAGACGAACTCGGCCGGGATCTCACCGTCGATGATGCGGGAGAAGATCGTCGTTTCAGCCATGGTTGGAAGTCTGCAGGTGGTTTCTTCAGCCCCGCGGGGCGAGTAGCGCGCTCCACCACTCCTCCTCCGGATCCTCGCGGACCAAGGAGAAGCCGGCGTCCTCGGCATCGCGGACGACATCGTCCCGTTCGGAGCGGAGAATCCCGCTGACGATGAGCCGCCCCTCCGACTTTCTGCCGAGTGAACGGCGGAGGGTGGGGAGGAGCGGCCGGATCACGCCGCTCAGGATGTTGGCGAGCACGAGGTCGAAGGCGCCGAGCTCCGCCAGCAGCGAAGGGTCTGCGATCGCTTCCACGAGGCGGATCCGCTCCTCCGCTCCGTTCCTCTCGATGTTGTCGCGCGCGTTGAGGTTGGCGTCGGGATCGCATTCTACCGCCACCACCTCCCGCGCCCCCAGCCGCGCCGCGGCGATCGAGAGGATCGCCGAGCCCGAGCCGACGTCCAGGACGCGGTCGCCCTCGCGGAGGGAGCCATCCAGCAGGCGGAGACAGCCGCGGGTGGTGGCGTGCTCCCCGGTGCCGAATGCCATCTCGGGATCGATGTCGATCACCACCTGACCGGGTTTCGACCGCCACTCGGTCCAGCTCGGCTTCACCACCACCCGCCGGCTCACGTGCCGCGGGGCGAGGCCGCGCTTCCACTCGCGCTCCCAGTCCTCGTTCCGCTGCCAGCGCCAGCTCAGGTCCGGCGCGACCTCTTCGAGCAGCCAGCCGGCGAGGAAGCGCTCGGCGTCAGCCACCGTCCGCTCCGGGTCCTCCGGCGGCGGGAGGTAGGTGGTCATCCCATCCCCCTCCTCGACCACCGAGAATCCCCCGAGCGCGAGCAGCCCCTCGGCCAGGAGGTGGCGGAGCGGGTCGTCGGCGGGGAGGCGGGCGGTCAGCACGAACCACCGGTCGGGTCGCGTCAAGGGACGAGGCTTCGGGAGGTGCGGCGTACGGTGCGCGGGGACGAGCGGCAAGATAGACGGCGCCCCGACGGCGGGCAATCGGGATGGGGACGCAGTGGAGCGATCCCCGTCGCCGCCCTTCCTCGGGCGATGGCTTCTGACTTCCAGCCCGGTGCGCGGGGCAGGCCGGTCGATGCGCGAGCCTCCGGTCCATGAACGAGATCCTTGACGGTTGCTTCGATCGCGGGCACTCTCATTCCAGGTGCTTACTCCAGAATCTGAATGGAACCATGTCCGAATCCCTGCCGCTGGTCCGCGGAACCCTCGACGCCCTCGTGCTGAAGGCGCTCTCCCGGACGCCGATGCACGGCTTCGAGATCACCTCCTGGCTGGAGGACCGGTCGGGAGGGGGGCTGGAGGTGAACGACTCCGCGCTCTACCAGGCGCTCTACCGGATGGAGGAGCGTGGGCTGGTGGAGGCGCGGTGGGGCGTCACCGAGAACAACCGCCGGGCGCGCTACTACCGGATCACCCCCGCGGGGCAGGCGTATCTGACGGAGGAAGCGGAGCGCTTCCTCCGGTACGCGAAGACCGTCGGCGGCATCCTGCGCGCACCGCCGCATGCGGCGGGAGAGGCCTCGTGATCCGCCCGGCGGTCCGAGCCGCCCGGGCCGCTCCGGCGGCGGCCCTGAAGGTCGAGTAATCTTCGGCACCACCGCCTCATCCGCTCGAGCTCAGGCGATCCGCTCGAACTGGGGCCGCGCACTGGATCTGCACACGGCGAGGGGAGGCAGCGTGATGGCCACGCCACCGGATGTCTCGAGGTCCAGCGAGTCCGGGAGCGCTGCTCCGCACTCCCGCGTCATTCCTCTGACGCCGGAGCAAAGGTCGGGACGGCTCGGCGCGCCGGGGTGGTGGGCGGTCCTTCTCTTCGCCGCCTGCGATGCGGCCGGAAACGCGCCCGTGCTCGACCTCCCTCCGCGTCTAGACGGTGCCCCTGGAGGCGCCGAGATCGCGCGCGACATTCGCACCCTCGATCTGCAGGCGCGGGAAGAGCGGATTTACAGCGAGATCGCCCGGGGGAACGTGCCCCCCTGGTTGCGGCGGTTGGAGCGAGTCGAGATGACGAGCGAGCTCGACGGCCTCGAGCATCGTGTGACGTTCTGGGTCGCGCCCGACTACCTAACCGTCGGCTCCGCCCAAGACTTCCTGCATGTTCCGCTGTCTCCGCGGACCGCGCAGCGCGTCGCCGACCTCGTCGGGGGCACTCTCCCCACGCCCCGGATGGTCGACGCCATCTGGGCTTCGGCGCGTGTCCGGCTGGCGCCGATCCGAATCCCGCCCGACGAGTTCATGACCACCGTAGAGTATTTCGTGCACCACGACCGGCTGGTGGGGACGCAGCGATGGCTTCGTGGCGTGCCGCCAGGCGTCTTCGTCGCGGGCCACAAGGTGGACCTCGTGCTTCCCACCCCGCGCTCCGCGGACTCGGCGAGCGGCGCGATCTACGGGTGGCATCGACCCGGTGGTCGGCCGATCCAGCCCCTGTACATTCTCGAAGGGAACGGCCGCGTCATCTACAATCGAGGAGTTCGCCTCGTGCATCGCGATATTCTCGTCGACGGTGTGAGGAGGAACCTGCTGGACGCCCTGCGCGATCCGGAGCTGGCATCGCTTCTGACCGGCGGAAGAGCGTCTGGCGGCGAGGGAAGGGGCATGCGTCGCGTCAGGAGAGGCGGCTGACACAGGAAAGGGGCATCGAAGACACCCCTCTCGGGTGCCTTCCTCTCGATCGCGGCGGCAGCACGGACAGAGGGAACGCCGCGGCCGGGCCGCTCAGCGCGCGGAGCCGGCGGGGAGCGACGCCAGGAACTCGGCGAGGTGGTCCCTCCAGAGCGCGGCCCGCACCTGGTTGCGGTGCCCGCGCGAGTCGGGGCCCGCGGGGACCAGGACGAAGCGACCGTTCCTCACCCTCGGCATCGTCCGCTCCATCACCCCCAGCTCGGGCGGGTTCAGCTCGTCGTCGGCGAAGACGATGGCGAGCAGCGGCGCGCGGATCTTCTCCAGCTGCGGCTCGGGATCGTAGTCGAAGGAGGCCTCGAAGCGGTAGAGGATGTCGTTGGCGTCGTCCTCCTCCCGGGTCTCCTCGTCCACCTCGTCGAGGTAGGCGTCCGCGGCGGAGTAGCTGGTGACGCTCTCCTCCAGGGTGGTGGGGTTCTGCACCAGCATGTCGAACATCCGCATGATGGAGACAAAGCCCTGCGGCGGGTGATCGTAGTTCCCGCCGTTCCACTCGGGGTCGTCCCGGATGGAGTTGGCCAGGATGCGGCGCCAGAGGAGGTTGCGGCCGCGGATCGCCGCCGGCTGCGCGGCGACCGGCACCAGCGCGTCCATCATGTCCGGGTAGCGGATCCCCCAGAGCCAGGTGTGCATCCCACCCATCGAGATCCCGGTCACCAGGCGCAGGCGCTGGATGCCGAAATGCTCGGTGATAAGGCGGTGCTGCGCGGTGACCATGTCGTGGTAGCCGTACTTCGGGAAGCTCGCCCTCATGCCGTCGCTCGGCTTGGTAGAGCCGCCGTTGCCGAGAGCGTCCGGGAGGATGAGGAAATAACGGTCCGCGTCCAGGGGCTGCCCGGGGCCGAAGAGGGCGCCGCTGTACGAGGGCGCCAGGAGCTGCCCCGCGTCGCCGCTGGAACCGTGCATCAGGAGCACGGCGTTGGTGATCCGCCCGGCGGCGTCCCGCACCGGGGTTCCGATCGTGGTGTAGTGCTGCCGTAGCTCGGGGAGTACCTCGCCGCTGCGAAGGCGGAAGTCGCGGACCACGAAGTCGCCCTCGGCGCGGGGCGGGGCGGTCTGCGCCAGCGCGGCGTCAGCCCCGCCGCCGAGCAGCGCCAGGGTACCGAAGAGGAACATGGCTCGCATAGGTTTCCTGAGTCCGTGAGTTCCGGCCGGTGCGGGCGCTAGAGCGGTAGCTCGGCGGGTGGCCAGCGAGAAACAAGCGAGCCGGGGTGAGGGCCCCTCGCGGACCGGCTCCAACCCCGCGGCACTCCCGCGCTAGCGCCGCACCTGGGTCAGCTCCCGGATCTGCTCCCACACCGGGGCGGCCTTGCCGGAACGCTCCAGCTCGGCCCACAGCAGGGCGAGCGTCTGCGCGTCCACGAGCCCTGGCGGCGAGCCGATCTCCGGGGTGGAGAGGCCGTGCTCCGCGCGGAAGCGGTCCACCGCCTCCACCGCCTCGGGGGTGTAGACCTGCGAGGCGTCGTCGCGCTCCAGCGCCGTCTGGTCGGGGCGGTAGTAGCCGAGGGCGTGCAGCATCAGCTTCAGCTGCCAGACGTCGGAGCCCTGGAACTGCTGCAGCGTGCGATAGCCGAGGGTCTCGGAGACGGTGTCGTACATGCGCCGTAGCTCCGCGACCGGCTCGGGGTGCTCGCAGACGTTGATGTTGGCGGCGACCTGGTCGGGTCGCCGCGCGCGGCCGGGGCGCGGGTCGGCGACCACCACCGCCGCCGACTGCAGGCGCCCCTTCCGCGCGTCGCCGCCCGCCGCCTGACCGGCGGCGATCGCCTCGATCAGCCGGTCCGCTAGATGCCGGCCGCTCCCCTCGGAGCGCTGGAAGGCCGCCGCGACCGAATCGATCACCTGCGGCCCCACGAGGGTGTTCCCCTGCGCCACGAAGTGGGCTCCGGACCGCTGGCCGGCCCACTCGCTGGTGCCGGAGCCGGTGTGCTGGGCGGAGCCGCCTTTCAGGCCGATCACCCCCACCTGCCGCCGCTCGGCCATCGAGTCGGCCGCGACGCGGCGCCGGAGCGCCTCCGCCGCGGGGACGCCCTGCTCGAGCAGGTCCAGGAGCTCGTCCCCGTACTCCACGCGCGTGGAGGCCTGCGTCGCCACGGCGCCTACCCCGGCGCGGACGTGCGGCACCGCGTTCCCGACGCATGGCACGCGGGTGGTCACCGCCGCGCCGGTCTCGCCCGTCGCCGGATCGATGGCGGCGATGGAGAAGGTGCTGAAGGTGAGATGCGCTCCCCAGGCCACCGGCTCCTGCGCCGCCAGCGCGAGCGGCGCGAGGGCGAGCACCAGCGCCACCCCCAGCTCCCGCCCCGCCGCTCTCCCGATCGCGTTGCCGCGCTCGTGCCTCATCGCGTCGCTCCCCTCTTCGCGTCGATGAAAGGTGATGCCAGCCTCTGCGCCAGCTCGACCCGGTCGGGCATCTCGCCCTGGTTGGCGAGCGCCGCGACCACCACGCCCTCGGCCGGGAAGAGCATCAGCACCGCCCAGCCGCCGACCGAGCTCCCGGTGTGCCCCACCCAGCGCCGTCCGGCCGCGTCGGTCCCGGACATCCACCCGATCCCGTAGCCCGTCGGCTCGCCGGCGGCGGTGCTCTGCGGCGCGAAGAGGGTCTCCACGGTCGACGCCTCGAGGAGCGAGCCGTCGAGGTGCGCCCAGCCGAAGCGCGCCAGGTCCTCCGAGTCGGAGACGAAGCCGCCGCCCCCCCACTTGTAGCTGTTGTCCACGTAGGGAGCGTTGATCACCCGGCCGTCCTCCCCGCGCTCGTAGAAGCGGGCGCGGTACGGGATCACGCTGTCCACGTGCTCCGCGACGATGGAGCGCAACGCGAGCGGCTCGAAGACTTCCTCGCGCATGTACGGGAGGAAGTCGCGCCCCGACGCGCCCTCGATCACCGCGCTGAGAAGGTTCCAGCCGTAGCTGGAGTAGAGGTACTTCGTTCCCGGCTCGTGGACGAGCGAATCCTCGCGGAAGACGGCCAATCCCTCCAACACGGTCGGGTACGGCTCGCGACTGAGATTCTCGTCGCCGCGGTAGTGGCGGATCCCGGCCAGGTGACCCGCCACCAGCCGTGGGGTGATCGGCCAGCGCTTCGCGGGAAAGGAGGGCGCGTACCACTGGATGGGCGCGTCGAGGTCGAGGCGCCCCGCCTGGAGGAGCTTACCGAGGGCCGCGGCGGTCACCGGCTTGGAGACGCTGCCGATCCGGAAGCGAGTCAGCGGCGTGGCGGGGACGCGGTTCTCCAGGTCGGCGAAGCCGAACCCCTCCGACCAGTCCACTTCTCCGTCGATCAGCACGGCCACCGACATCCCGGGAATCGCGTGCTCGCGCATGACGTCGGCGATCGCGGCCCGGCCGGAGCGGACCGCGTCGGCCTCCGAGGGGGCGGGTGCTTCGGCCACCGCCTGCGCCGGGAGGCGCGGCGGGGCCGCCAGAGGGAGCGAGAGAAGCGCGGCGACGAGCCACGGGAACGTCCGAAGAGGACGCGGTGAACGCATGGCGCCGAGGAGTTCGCGGGAGGAGTGAGGCCTCGCGCAAGATAGGAAGCGACCGCGGCAGAGGAAAGGGCGGATGTGGCCGTCCGTTCCGCGGGGGATCCGGGACCGCGGCTAAACCCTCCAGGCGGACGAAGCATCTCACGGACATGCGCGCCCGCCAGGCCGTTGAAACCCCGGCCGCCGCCGCCCCGTAGGAGAGCACGAGGCGCCTGCGCCGACGACAGCCGAGTCCCCGAATGCCGGCGCCGGAATCCCCGAACCTGAAAGGCGGGATCTCATGGAGACGAAACAGCCGCTGGTGCGCCTCGACGGCGTGGGCAAGGTCTTCTACACGGAGGACGTGGAGACCCACGCCCTCAACAACGTCCACCTCCAGATCCACAAGGGCGAGTTCGTCGCCATCGCCGGCCCCAGCGGCTGCGGCAAGACCACCCTCCTCTCCCTCCTCGGCCTCCTCGACAGCCCCTCCCACGGCGAGTACCGCCTCGTCGGCCAGCCGGTGGCCACCCTCACCGCCTCCCAGCGCGCCCACATCCGCAACCGCGAGATCGGCTTCATCTTCCAGGCCTTCAACCTCATCGGCGATCTCACCGTCTACGAGAACGTCGAGCTCCCGCTCACCTACCGCAGTATGCCCGCCGCCGAGCGCAAGAAGCGCGTCCTGGAGGCGCTGGAGAGGGTCGGCATGGCGCACCGCACCAACCACTACCCGGCGCAGCTCTCCGGCGGCCAGCAGCAGCGGGTGGCCGTGGCGCGGGCGATCGCCGGCTCCCCCTCGGTCCTGCTCGCCGACGAGCCGACGGGGAACCTGGACTCGACGAACGGCGAGGCGGTGATGGAGCTGCTGAAGGAGCTGCACGCGGGAGGCGCCACGCTGATCATGGTGACCCACGACCCGCGCTACGTCGAGTACGCCGAGCGCAGCATCCACCTCTTCGACGGCCAGATCGTCGAGGACCGTGCCCGGACCGCCGCCGAGGCAGTCCCGATGCCTGCGGGGATCCGGCTGTAGGAGAATGGGGTGAGGGGGAGGTGCCGGGGCGAACCGACCGCGTTATCTTCGCCGCTCGCCCGATCCCGAGGACCCCCGGTAATCCCGCGAGTGCGTGAACCCCGAAAGTCTTCTCCAACGACGCTTCGGCCTCTCCTCCTTCCGCCCCGGCCAGCGCGAGGTGATCGAGGCGCTGCACCGGCACCGGGCGGCCCTCGCCGTCTTCCCCACTGGCGGGGGGAAGTCGCTCTGCTACCAGCTCCCGGCGCTCTCCTGGGAGGGGGTGACGGTGGTGATCTCGCCGCTGATCGCGCTCATGAAGGACCAGATCGACTTCCTTGCCTCGCGAGGGATCGCGGCGGCGCGGCTCGACAGCACCCTCTCGGCGGACGAGGCACGCGAGGTCTCGCGCGGGCTGCGCGACGGATCGCTCAAGCTCCTCTACGTCGCCCCGGAGCGCTTCAACAACGAGCGATTCCTGGAGCAGCTGGGGCGGACGCGGATCTCCCTCTTCGCGATCGACGAGGCTCACTGTATCTCCAAGTGGGGGCACAACTTCCGCCCGGACTACCTGAAGCTGGCCGGGACCGCGCGCGACCTGAGGGTGGAGCGGGTGCTGGCGCTCACCGCGACGGCGACGCCCGCGGTGGTCGCAGACATCTGCGCGAGCTTCGACATCCCGCGGGAGGCGGCGGTGGTCACGGGATTCCACCGGCCGAACCTCTTCCTCGCCTCCTTCCCGGTCGAGGCCGCGCGCCGCGACGCCATCCTGGTCGAGCGGCTCCGCTCTCGACCGCCGGGCTCCGGCATCGTCTACGTGACGCTGCAGGCGACGGCGGAGCGGGTGGCGGAGCGCCTCCGGGAGGCGGGGCTGCCGGCGCGCGCCTACCACGCCGGGATGCGGGACGAGGACCGAACCGAGGTGCAGGAGTGGTGGAAGGAGTCCGACCGCGCCGTCGTGGTCGCCACCATCGCCTTCGGGATGGGGATCGACAAGGCCGACGTGCGCTACGTCTATCACTATAACCTCCCGAAGGGGCTGGAGAGCTACAGCCAGGAGATTGGCCGGGCCGGGCGCGACGGGCTCCCCTCCGTGGTGGAGCTCCTGGGGGCGCAGGACGATGTCGCCACCCTCGAGAACTTCGCCTTCGGCGACACCCCCACGCGGGAGACGCTCCGCGGGCTGGTGAGATCACTTCTGCGCGGCGAGCCCGAGTTCAACGTGAACCTCTACTCCCTCGGCGCGGAGCACGACATCCGGCCGCTGGTGCTGCGCACCGCGCTCACGTACCTCGAGCTGATGGGTGTGCTGCGGCAGGGCACGCCCTTCTACGCCGGATACAGGGTGAAGCCGCGGATCCCGGTGGAGGAGATCGCCGGCCGCTTCGGCGGCGAGCGGCGGCGCTTCCTGGAGGGGATCTTCGCCCGGGCCAAGCGCGGGAGGGACTGGTACTCGCTCGATCCGGCGGCCGTGGGGGAGACGCTCGGCGAGGAGCGGAACCGGATCGTGAGCGCCCTCACCTATCTCGGTGAGCAGGGATGGGTGGAGGTGCAAGTGGCGGACTCGAGGCAGCGCTTCTCGCGCCTGGTCGAGGATCCCGACGTGGACGGGCTGGCGGAGGAGCTCGCCGACCGCTTCGAACGGCGCGAAACGCGGGAGATCGCTCGCGTGCGGCAGATCGTCGACCTGATCACGAGCGACCGGTGCCAGACCAACCTCCTGCTTCGCTACTTCGGGGAGGAGCGGGAGGCGCCGTGCGGCCACTGTACCTTCTGCGAGCGCGGAGAGGCCACCCGCCTCCCTTCGCTGCCGGCCTGGCCGCCGATCGAGGCGGTCCTGGATGCCGCGGAGATCGAATCGCTGCGACGCGCCCACCCGGAGGCGCTGGGGCATCCTCGGCAGCGGGCGAGGTTCCTCTGCGGCCTCTCGAGCCCCGCGCTCACCCGGGCGAAGCTCTCGCGCCACCCGCTGAACGGGGCGCTGGAGGGGCGACGCTTCTCGGAGGTGCTCGCCTGGTGCGAGGGGCGCTGAGGCGCCGGGCGGCTACGGGACGAGGACGATCTTGCCCCGATGGCCGGGCTCCATCACCCGCCGGTGGGCTCGAGGAGCCTCGACGAGCGGGATCTCCTCGTCGATCACGGGGCTCAGCGCCCCCGTCTCCAGGCCCGACGCGATCGCGGCGTGGATCCCGGCGAGCTCTTCGTCGCCCACGTTGGCCATCGACATCCCGAGCACCGAGGCGTCCCGCCCCATCAGGTCCCGCGGCGTGATCTCCACCTTTCCCCGGCTCCCGATCACCACCACGCGGCCGCGCTTCGCCAGCAGGGGCAGATCCGATCCGAGGTTCTCGTCCGCGAGCATCTCCAGGACGATGTCCACGCCGCGGCCTCCGGTGAGCTCGGGGATACGGTCGAGGTAGTCCTGCCGGTGGTGGTCGAGCACGTGGTGAGCGCCGTGGCGCCGCACCTCTCGGCGCCCCTCCTCGGAGCCGCCGGTGCCGATCACCGTGAGCCCCGCCTCGCGCGCGAGCTGCACGGCGGCGATTCCCACCCCGCCGGTCGCCCCGTGGACGAGGACCGTCTCGCCGGCGTGCGGCGATGCGCGCTGCATGAGGGCGCGGTACGCGGTGGCATAAGGGACGCCGAGCGCCGCTCCCTGCGCGAAGGTCAGGCGCTCCGGGAGGAGGTGGAGCTGGTTCTCGGAGCAGAGCGTCCGCTCCGCGTAGGTCCCGCTGAGCGAGCGTCCAATGTACACGCGGGCGCCCTCGCGGAAGCGCTCCACCCCCTCCCCCACCGCCTCTACGGTTCCCGCGGCGTCCGAGCCCGGAGTATAGGGGAGCTGGTGCGGCGTGCGTCCTTGCGTGCCGGAGCGGATGTAGCTCTCCACGGGGTTGACCCCGGCCGCCTTCACGCGCACGACGATCTGCCCGGGGCCTGGTCGCGGATCCGCCACCTCCTCCAGCCGCATTACCTCCGGATCTCCTACCTGGTGCACTCGGATCGCCAGCAATCGTCTCTCCTCGGTGGCGGGTTCAGCCTGCGCCGCGCGGCGGCGCGTGGGTCGGTCCGGCGCTCAAGTTGCTCCGCGGAGGAGGCGATCCTAAGGATGATCCTCTCCGCGGATTCCCGCCGTGCCAGTGAAACAGGTAGGTTCGGCGCCCCCGGTTGTCAACCGGCGGGAGCCGGAGTATAGTCTTCTGCGCCTCACGGCGGGAAACCTATCGCTGTGTCGGGGGTAAACCGTTGTATCCTAATCGTCTTTCGGCCGCTTCGAAGGAGCTCTCTGTGACGTCATCGAATCGAACCCTCCGCCGGGCCCGCTCCCGGTCGGGTCCCATCGCCTCGCTGTTCTCGGCGGCGGCGCTCGCTCTGGTCCTGGCGGGCTGCGCGGAAGACGAGGTGCGCCCCGCGGGGGCACAGACCGGAGACGAAGTCGACGTCGAGGAAACGATCGCCGCCGAGCCGGCCGCTCCGTCGATCGCGCCGGAGGACACCGCGACCCGCACGGTGGCGGAGGCGATCCGGATGCGACTCGCCTTCGTGCAAGACTCGCTCGCGGGGCTCCCGGCGGACACGATGGCGCCGGACAGTGGCGTGGCGGCCCCGCGGGTGCGGTACAACGCCGGCGAGGACCCCGCCTTCGCGGAGCGGATGGGATGGCCCGTGAAGGGACCGGTGCCGCTTCCCGGCGCCATCCTGCCGAACAAGCGGATTGTGTGCTACTACGGCAACCCGAACTCCACCCGCATGGGAGCGCTCGGGGAGTACCCGCGCGACGAGATGCTGGCGAAGCTCGACGCCGAGGTGAAGAAGTGGACTGCGGCCGATCCGGAGACCCCGGCGATTCCCTGCCTCCACATGGTGACGGTGGTGGCGCAGGGAGACGCCGGCCCCTCGGGGATGTACCGGGCGCAGATGCGGGATACGCAGGTGGACTCGATTTACGAGATGATCCATGACCGCGGCGGGATCTTCTTCATCGACGTGCAGACAGGCCTGGACGACATCCGGAACCTGATGCCGCGCTTCGAGGAGTTCCTGAAGCGGCCCGATGTCCACTTCGCGGTGGACCCGGAGTTCTACATGAGGGAGGGAGTGCTGCCGGGCCGGAAGATCGGGACGATGCACGCGGCGGACATCAACTACGTGTCGGGGGAGCTGGCGCGGATCGTCCGGGAGAACGGCCTCCCGCCGAAGGTGCTGGTGATCCACCGCTTCACCCGGAGAATGGTCACGAACGCGCAGGACGTCATCCTCCGCCCCGAGGTGCAGATCGTGATGGATATGGACGGTTGGGGAGCGCCGTGGCTGAAGCGTGACTCCTACCGGGACTACATCGTGAGAGAGCCGGTGCAGTTCGCGGGATTCAAGCTCTTCTACCACAACGATACAAAGAAGGGTGATCCGCTGATGGAGCCTGCGGACCTGCTGAGGCTCTTCCCGCGGCCGCTGTACATCCAGTATCAGTAGAAAGGTCGCAGCGGGGGGCGGACTCCATCCGAATCATGCTCTCGGGGACAGACGAGCATAGGCAAGGGCTGGCGCTTCGACCGAAGCGCCAGCCCTTGCCTATGCCCCCGAGCTTTGTCCAGCCGGCACGCAGACTGGTTTGACAGCGGCCGATCGGGAGCGGGATAGGAGCCGATCTTACAAGAACGGCGAAGGTAAGCCGAGTGCAGAAGGAGCGCTGCTGAGCTGTGCCGTCTGGCGGGTGGCGCGCTCCAGGGGCTACGCCTGCCAAGCGCCGGACGGGGCGGGGCCGTCCGCGGCGCAGAAGAGGGGGTGGTAGCGCCACGAGCGCGGGGACAGAAGTGATTCCAACACGATCGGGATGGTCGATTTGAGGGGAACGGATTCTGCGGATACGGCCGGAAATTCTCCGTCGACCTTCCGGAGGCGATCATGGCACGCTACGACCACCGCTACAACGCCCGCTTTCGCACTGGCGAACCGTTCTCGCCCTGGTATCCCGGCGCGTTCTGGGGGGCGCCGATGGCAGGCTGGATGGGGTGGCCGGGCATTGGGGGAGGGGGATGGCACCCTTACTCGTCCTTCGGCTACGAGCCCTACGGCCGCAACCATCCTCGCCGACAGCGCCCCCGGGAGAGCCCCACCTACGGCCGGGGCGGAGACCTCGCCGCGCGCCGCTACGCCCGCGACCGCGGCTACGACGCCGGCTACGCCATCGCCCCCCATCCCCGGCATGAACCATGGCCTGCCGGGCGTTACGACCGGGGCTTCCGCGGCGGGAGGTGACCCCCGCCGCGCCTTTCCGGGGCGCTCCCCTCAGGGAGTGTCGAAGCCTTTCGCGCGGATCTGGATCGAATATTCGCGGGGATTCCGGGAGAAGAGCAGCCCCGCCCGCCGCTTCGATCCGGCGGGCACATAGTCGATGACCACCTCTGAAGTTTCGACCGTTCCCGACGCATCGTACAGCTCCCCCTCCACCAAGAGCGAAACGGCGGTTTCGTTCCCACGGTTCCACGCCCGGAAGCGGACGAGATGGGCGGCACCCGTGTTCACGAAGTCTTCCACCTCGATCCGGATGTCCGGCGGGGTGCGGGGGACTGCCACCCCCTCATAGACCATGAAGCCGATGGCCGCCCCGACGACGAGGGCACTGACCGCGGCGACCACCCGCTCCCACGTCGAGGAGTTCCCCCCCGTGCCCGCCGGCTTCTCCGTCCCCTCGTTCTCGTCCTCCGCTTCCCCGCGCTGGAGTTCCTCGAGCTCGACGCGGATCTCCCGGTGATCCCCGCCCGCCGCCGTTCGTGCCGCCATGGTTTCGCCCTCCCTCACAGGATGATCCGCGCGGCCGCCGCGCCGAGGCCGGCGGGGAAGCCGAGCACGAGCGCCTCCTTCACGCCGATGAGGATCGCGCCGCCCTCGAACCTCCCGAAGGTCCAGAGCACGGATGCGCTCACCACCAGAGCGATGGCATAGCCGACCACCGTAAAGCGCAGAAAGATGCTCCACCCCGAAGTATTCTCCGGGATCGAGGGCGCTCCGCGGAACCCGGCAAAGTACACGAAGGCATGCATCATCAGGAGCGTGACCACCCCCAGCGCCCCGGCGTGCCAGGGGGTCATCTTGAATGCGATCAGGATGACCTCTTCCGTCGGCGCGACGTTGAAGGCCAGGAAGAGCGCCCCCGTTGCGAGGAAGAGCAGCTCCCCACGGTACCCGGCCTCATCCTGGCGCCGGTCGTCGATCGCCTTCTCCTCTCCCTCCGAGTTCATCTGGCTGTTCGCCAGCACCGCGCCGAGGCTGGCGGGGACCGCCTGCAGTGCCACCTTCCCCACGATCTCGCGGAGCGGCATTCCCGGCTCCAGGATCCCCAGCAGGGCGAGCACCGCCAACGACGAGAGAAACCCCACTCCATACGCCACCGTCGCATCCACGACATCCTCGCTCCACGAGGAGGTCTCCTTGAAGCCGCTGTAATAGTCGAGCGCGACCAGGAGAGGAAAGAAGAGGATCATCAAAGAGGCGAGGCGGACCCGGTCCATATAGAAGCCGAGCCACCACATCTCCATGGTCATCAGGAGCGGGAGCGAGAAGAAGATCGCTCCGCCGAAGGCACGAGCGAGGCCTACCCAGAAAAGCCGGTCCGGACTTCTCGTGGACGAGGAAGCCGCCGCGGGGCTCCGATCCGGCATGGATTCTCCTCCGTTGGCGGAAATCGGCGCGGCCAGACCGGCGGCCGGCGCTGGCCAGCGAGCCTCCCTCCCCTCCTCCAATGCAGGAAGTCTGCCGGGGAAGGGAGACGGGAGGTCGGCGCCACTCCTGTCGTCGCTACGTCTCGACCTGTGCGCTCCGAAAACCGACCCCGGGCCGGCGGGATCTTCGGGTCCCGTGCGAGAAGCCAGGGCGTCGGCGGAAGTCGGCGGCGGCTAGCGCAGTCCTTGCGGAAGCAAGTAGCTTCTCCGAGGAACGCCCCTGCGCAGCGACGATGGAGTCGGACGACTTGCTATGGATGAAGCAAGGAGAGCCATGACCACTCCCCGACAGAGACGCACCCGCGACGCCGAACGGAGCCGCGCCGCCATCCTGGATGCCGCCGAGCGGCTCTTCGCGGCTCACGGATACAGGGGCACCAGCCTTCAGGGTATCGGCGACGCCGCCGGGGTTTCCCGCGGCACGCCCAGCTACTTCTTCGGCTCGAAGGAGGGCCTCTACCGCGCCGTCCTCGAGCGGAGCTTCGTCCGCGTGCACGACGTGATCCTCTCCACCCGGGAGGACGCCACCTCCCGCGGTGACGGCCCCGACAAGGTAATCGCCCGCGAGATCGAGGCGTACATCGATTTCCTCGTGCACCACCCCACCTTCGTGCGGCTCCTGCAGTGGGAGGCGGTGGACGGTGCGGAGAAGCTCGGTGAGATGGAGGCCTACACCGCGATTCCCATGCAGGCGCTGGACACGATCCGCGGCGAGGTGGCGCGCGACTCCTTCCGCCCTGTCGATCCGATGCACCTGATGCTGAGCATCGCGGCAATGTGCTGGTTCCCGCTCTCGCAGAAGGATACGCTGATGCGCGCGCTGGGCGAGGACCCCTACGACGCCGCTTTCACGGAAGCCCGCAAACGCCACGTCGTGGAACTGGTTCTCGAGGGGATCCGCCGGCGCTAGGTCGCCCACCCGATGCCCCGGCTCCGCCGCCATCATCGACCCGCACCTCGAGAGCGACTCTCGTGGATTCGGGCGCTGCCTTCTTCCCCCGCTTGGCGATCCATCCGCGGCGCGTTATCCTATTGGTCCAGGCCCGAGGACCCTCGACCACCCTTTGACGGAGGCCTTCCCTGCGATGCCCGATCCGTTCGTGAAGGAGATGGATCCCGATCTCTTCCTGATCGACCACGGGTTCCAGGGAGTGCCCGGCGTGATCGGCTCCTATCTACTGGCGGGCGGCGACGAGTTGACCCTTGTGGAAGCGGGGCCGTCGACTACCACCGAAACGCTCCTCGCCGGGATCCGCGCCGCCGGCTTCGACCCGGAATGCATCACACGCATCCTCCTGACGCACATCCACCTCGATCACGCGGGGGCGTGTGGGACGCTGGTGCGGCGGCTGCCGCGGGCACGCGTTTACGTGCACCCGATCGGGGCACCGCACCTGATCGACCCGGAGCGCCTGCTCTCCAGCGCCAGCCGCATCTACGGCGAGCAGATGGAACGGCTCTGGGGCAAGATCCTCCCCGTCCCGGAGGAACGGGTCGTCGAGCTCTCCGATGGCGAGGAGCTCACGGTCGGGACTCGGACCCTTCGTGCCCTCGACACGCCGGGGCACGCGCACCACCACATCGCTTACTACGACGCAGAACGCGGCGACGTCTTCACCGGCGACGTCGCCGCGGTTCGCCTCGGCGGTCTCCCCTACGTCCGACCCCCCACGCCGCCCCCCGAGCTCGACCTCGAGCTCTGGCGGCGGAGCGTGCTTCGCATTCGAGGGCTTAGGCCGAGCCGGCTCCTCCTCACCCATTTTGGATCCTACGACGACGCCGACTGGCACCTCGATGACCTGCTCGCCCGCCTCTTCTTCTGGGGCGGCTGGGTCGGCGCGCGGGTGGAGGAGGGGATCGAGCCAGCGCGGATCACCGAGGAGCTGGAGGCGGCGGGAGACCGCGAAATGGAGGGGCGGCTGGGCGAGACCGGATGGCACGAGCCGTACGAGCTAGCGACCAACTACCGGATGACCGTGGACGGCTTCGTCCGCTATTTCCGCAAACGGAACAACGAGCCTCGCCAGAGCGGAGACCGCTCGGTTCCGGAGCGGCTGTCGCCGTAGCTCTCGCCTTCTTCCAGGGAGCCCCGAAGCGGCGTGGCCCCCGCGGGCGCGATACGACACCCCGCCTCGAAGCCTCTCCACCGTCGGCGCCCACGGCTCGCCGGAGACGCTTGCACCGCCCCCTCGCCAGCCCATGACCGAGCGCAGCGAACGTCTGTCCCTCTTCGTGGTCACCGCCCCCGGGCTGGAGGCGCTGGCGGCGGAGGAGCTGGCCGCGCTCGGGACCGACGCGATCCCCGAGTTCGGCGGGGTGGCATGGGAAGGGACGCGCGAGGAGCTGTACGCCGCCTGTCTTCACCTCCGCACCGCGAGCCGGGTGCTGGTGCGGGTGGCCGAGTTCCGCGCCCGCACCTTTTTCGAGCTGGAGCGCCACGCGCGCAATGTCGAATGGGGACGGTTCGTGTCGCCTGGCCGTGTGGTGATCCTTCGCGTCACCACTCGCAAGTCGAAGCTCTACCACCAGGGAGCGGTCGCGGAGCGGCTCCTCGCCGCGATCGAGCGCGCCCGCGGTCCCTCCGGGTCGGCGGGGGCGGTGAAGGGTGAGGAGGGCGAGGAGGAAGGCGCTCGCGAGCAGCTCTTCGTGGTGCGCTTCCTCCACGACCGCTGCACCGTCAGCGCGGACGCATCGGGGGCGCTCCTCCACCTGCGCGGCTATCGGCAGGCGCTCGCCAGAGCTCCTCTGCGCGAGACGCTCGCGGCGGCCTCGCTCCTCGGCAGCGGGTGGCGGGGCGACGCGCCGCTGCTCGATCCGATGTGTGGCTCGGGGACGATCGCCATCGAGGGCGCGCTCCTCGCGCGTCGTGTCGCGCCGGGGCTGGCCCGTGCCGATCGCGAGCCGCGAAGCTTCGCCTTCGACCAGTGGCCCGATTTCGATCCGTCGGTCTGGCGAGAGGTCGTGGGCCGCGCGCGGGAGGAGATCCTTCCCCGAGCCGGCGTCCCGGTGCTCGCGTCCGATCGCGACGCGGGCGCCGTGGAGGCGGCGCGCGCCAACGCGGAGCGCGCGGGGGTCGCGGAGGACATCGACCTGTCGGAGCGGCCGCTCTCCGCCGTCGAGCCCCCGGCCGGACCCGGTTGGCTCGTCACCAACCCGCCGTACGGCGCGCGCGTCGGCGAAACCCGGGCGCTGCGCGACCTTTACGCGGGACTTGGCAACGTCGCCCGGCGGCGCCTCCCCGGTTGGACTCTCGCCATGCTCTCAGCTGACCGGGGTCTGGAGGCTCAGGCGCGGATCCCGTTCCAGGAGGCGCTCCGGACCCGCAATGGGGGGATCCCGGTACACCTGGTGGTCGGCCGGGTCGAATGACCGGGAGGATTCACCTCTCTCCGGACTGTACCCCCGGAGCCGAGGCGCCGGATCGCGGGAGAGGCTGGTGGACAGGCAGCGCTTCTCTCGGAAGAGATTGCGCGCGCCCCGTGCGGGTCCGGAGGTTGACAGTCCACCCGGGCTTCTCTATTCTCGCAGGGAGGCACTTCCGTCGGACCGGGAGTCTTCGACGTCGAGCCGGAGCGATTGCCGCTTTCGTCTTCTCGCCACGCCGATCGCTGCGACGGTCGACGGGTCTCAACTAGATCACCGGAGAGTCAGCATGCCCATCTACGAGTACTCGTGCAAGTCGTGCGGCAACCAGTTCGAGGCGCTGGTGCGGGGAGAGAAGGCCCCCGCCTGCCCCGCCTGCCAGGGCCAGGAGCTGGAGAGGCTCCTCTCCCTGCCGCGGGTAAAATCCGGCAGCACCCACGACCTGGCGATGCGGGCCGCCAAGCGGCGCGACAAGGCGCAGGCGCAGGAGCGCGTGCACGCCCAGATGCAGTACGAGCAGAGCCACGACCGCCACGGCTGATGATGGCGGCTGTCGGAAGAGAAGAGGGTCCCCGGCCATAGCGGCCGGGGACCCTCTTCTCTTCCGGTTCGGGATCGGCTACTGCTGACTGCCTTTGGCCGCGGCCATCGAGGCGCGGATGGCAGCCACGGCCTGATCCACTCGGAAGCCCATGAGCTTCTGCCCGATCTCGACCGTTTTCTCCTTCGGAGCGATGCTCAGGCCGTTGATGCTGGCCTTCCCCGCCGCCACCCGCTGGTCATAGCGTACCGAGGAGGGGTCCTGGGTCATCATCAGCGAGGTGATCACGAAGTCGTCATGGTAGCCGTCGCTGGTCGGCTCCTTGATCCCCAGGTCCTTCTCCATCCACGCAAAGACATCCGCGTAGCGGTAGAATTCCGGGATGAAGTGGGCGGTGGCGCCACTACCCTTCCAGCGGCTGTTGAGCGAGGCGGCCACGGTCTTCATTCCCTCCTGATTGCCGCCGCTGTCGCCGATGAAGACGATATCGGTGAATTCGTGTGCCTTGAGACTGCTGGCGATGTCGGTCAGCAGGAGCTCGAAGGTCTCCTCGCGGAGGCTGATGGTGCCCGGATGGGTCATGTGGCCGGTGGCGGGCTCGATGCCACCCTCCGGGACGAAGGGGACGGTCGGGGCGCAAAGCGCGTTGCCGAGCTTCCGGGCGATTCCTTCGCAGGCGCCCCGCAACACGACGTTGTGTTTGCCGGTGACCAGATAGGGCCCATTCGGCTCGATTCCGCCCGTCGGGATGATCACCGTGGTCTTCCCCGCCGCGATCGCGTCGCGAACCTCCATCCAGGTGAGATCTTCGATCCATACCGAGTTCACCGCCTCGATGGGGCGAGGCGAGCGGAGCTCCTCTTGCAGCAGCCGCTCACGCTCGGCGCGCTCCTCCGGGGTCGGAGCGCGCCCACCCTGTTGGGCCGCGGCGGCCGGCACCATCCCCAGGACCATCACCATCGTCGTGGCGGCAAGCCATCCTCTCGTCATGGTCTCGTCTCCGGGTCAGAGATGGGGAACGCGGCGTCGGCCGTGAGGCCGCGGACTCAGCAGGACTGGCAGTTGTGGTTGTTCTTCGAGCCGAGGCTCTCGAGGAGCTTCACGGTGTCGAGGAACGGCGGCACGCGCTGCACAGGACCGTTGGCCATGTCCGCGGTCGTCTGTCCGCGGCGGCTCACGGCGGTCACGTCTCCACCCTGCTCCATGAGGTACTTGATGAGCTCGTTGTCTCCCCGGGCGGCAGCGTGGTGGATCGCATTGTAGCCATTGTGATCCCGCGCGTTCACATCCGCGCCGAGCTCCTCGATCAGGTACTTCACCGCCGGCAGCCATCCGCCCGGGGCACTCTGATGGGAGTTCGCGGCGTAACCCTCGCCGAAACCGACGCCGGACGCCGCATGGATCGGGTACACGGCGGGTCCGCCGACCGGAATCGCCGGCAGCCCCGAAAGATCCTTTTTGTCGTCGTCGCCGCCGCGGCGCCGGCGCTCCGGCGACTTCTCAGTGGGGATGTTCGGATCGGCCCCGTGCTCGACCAGGAGCTTCATCGCCGGCACGTCGGTGGCGTACGCGGCCCGCCAGAAGGGGGTCGCCCCCTTGGTGTCCACCTGCAGGAGCGAGAAGTTGTACTCCATGTACCAGAGGTGCTTCTTCAGCCGGACGTTCGGATCGGCCCCGGCCTTCAGGAGCGTCTCCATGAAGTCGAGGTAGTCGACGCTCTGCTGCTTATGCGCGACCGGCTGCGGGTAGAGCGCCTTGGGCGCCCACCGCACGTTGATCGCCGCGTAGAGCGGCGTCGCGCCGCCGTCGCTGGCGATGTTCGGGTCGGCCCCACGCTCGAGGAGCTGCTGGGCGAGGTCGAAGTGGCCGTTGATGGTGGCCATCAACATCGGGCTGGTATGGTCACCACTCACCTGGTTGATGTCCGCGCCGCCCGCGATGAGCGCCATCGCCGCCTCGGCGTTTCCCTGCCGGACCGCGAAGAGCAGCGGCGTCAGTCCCCCCTTGTTGCCCACCAGGTCTCCGTAGGAGAGCGGGACCTCGAGGTTAGTGCCGTCCTGGGAAAGGTTGTCGTCCTCCTCCTTCTTCTCCTTCGCGCCGTCGCTGGGCCGCTCCGCGGGGGCGCCGCGGCTCCGGAGAGCCGACGGGTTCTCGTCGTCGGAGCTTGCGGCCGCCTCGGGGTTCGCCGCCGCCGCCAGGGCCCGCATGCGGCGCTCGCGGCGCTGCTCGTCCTCACGGGCGAGCTTCTCGCGCTCGGCGACATCCTCCACCTTCGAAACGGCGGACACGTCGGCGCCGTGCTCGAGGAGGGCCTGGACCACCGGCGTGTAGCCGTAGGCCGCCGCCCACATCAGGGGCGTCTGCTGCCAGGCCGACTCACGCGCATCTGCCTCGGCGTCATGGTTCAGCAGGGCGAGTACGGTCTCCGCGCTCCCCGAGCCCGCGGCGAAGTGGAGGGCCGTGGCCCCACCCGTGGTGCTGGCGAGATTCGGATTCGCCCCGGCCTGCAGAAGCGCCTCCGCCACCTGCGCATTCCCGGCCCGGGCAGCCAGATGCAACGGCGTATAGGCGCCGTTCCGAGTCGCCGCGCTCGGGTTCGCCCCGGCGTAGACGAGCACCTCCACGAGCGTTACATCGCCGTTCTGGGCAGCCCAGTGCAGCGCCGTCATCCCATCGCCCTGGGCCGCGTTCACATCCGCGCCCTGCTTCACCAGCGCCCGCACCGTCTCGAGATCGCTGCGCATCGCCGCGTCCGCGACCGGCGACTCGGGGGGAGAGGCCGCCTCCGGGAGGTACGAGGCGAAACGGACGGGGGAGAGCGGCTGCGAAGCGGAAAATTCGCCGAACGTCGACGGATCGGCCGCCGGTCGCGTCCCGGCGAAGGCGTGCGGCGCCGGCGTTTCGGCCGATCCTGCGTCGGCAGCACTTCCGACGATCACAGACAGGACGACCGACGCCGCGGCTGTGGCGAGAACCGTCTTCATATCTCATCCCCTGTGACGGCAAAAAAAATATGGCTCGGATCACATTGAGTATAGCTCATTTGGGCAAATCGGGCAAGGGAGTGCTCCGTGCGCGAGCTACGCTCCGGCGGGCGGAGAGGGTGAGCCATCGAGAGAGGGGGACAGATGGCTGGCCGCGATCGCAAACCACTGTAAGATATATGCTTGCGCTCCCGCTCCCGAGCTGCGGCACGGCGTGGCGCCCGCCGCGGGCAAGAGCGCTCCACACCTGGTGCGGCGGAGCGAACGGAGGAGCGCCCACACCTCCGAATTCCGCAGTTTTCCGTGCGGTGACCCCCGGTCTCCCTGATAACCGGGGGCCTTCCCCCCTCGCCCCTTTCCGCGTCCCGGACGACGCGGGCGGAGTCCGGGCTCAACCGTTTAGGTTCTGGTTCGTCTGCCGCTCCGTGTGCGAGATCGGGAAACAGAGGCTCCGCCCCGTCATGTCGGTCGTCGGGCCGGGCGCCCCCTCCTCCTGCCACCGCCGGAGATCGCCGAGCCGTCGGCCTTCCAGCCAGAGTTCGATCCCGCGCTCCTTCTTCAACGCCACCCAGGCCTCCTCCGCGCTGGAGGCTGTCCAGGGGCTCACGCCGACGGCGGCGCGCAGGCTGTTGATGATCTGTATTCCCTCCTGCCAACGTCCCTCCCGGATGGCGTCCTCCGCCAGGATCAGCTGCATCTCGCGTCCGGTGGCCAGGTTGATCGGGGAGTCGAGCTGCGTGTACTTGAGCGGAAAATACCAGGTGACGCCGGATTCGCCCACCGGGAAGGCGACGTCCTTTCCCCAGGGCGTCCTCGGGTCGTGTGACTCCTCGTAGTAAGTCTCGTAGAAGGTGCCCCACACGCTGACGGCGCGGAAGGGAAGATTCGCGTTTCCCCAGAAGAAGCGGTTGTAGTCGTCCCACTCCTGGTCATAGTACTGCTGCTGGTAGACGAACCCGCTCGGCACCTGCCGCGCATCTGCGACGGCGTCTGCCCAGTCGCCCAGATAGCGGCGCACCGAGGCGCGGCCCGCGAGGGCAGCCGTCCGAATCTCGGTGTTCCCCGCACGCCCCGCGATTTGGAATGCCTGCGTGAAGAGCGAGTCGGCGCGCTCCAGGTGCACCGTATACGGCTGCTCCGCGCTGCCGTCGATCACCGCGGCACACATGTTCTCCCCTAGCAACCGGTTCGCGTACCCGGCAATGAGCAGTACCCGTGCGACGTTCTCGTTTGAGTCAGCGTCGTCGAGCACCTCCTGGAAGCGTCGGGCGGCGTCCTCCGCCACCCATCTCGCCTTGTGGGCGTTCTCCCAGTGCTCGTTATGGTCCTCGGGGTCCAAGATCCCCTGCCGAACCAGTTCCGGCGCGCCGAAAAGATTGCCGGCATTCCCGGAGGGCACCGTCTCCCGGGAGATGTACGCCCCAGTGTAGGCGATCCAGTTGAGGGCATACGCCATCGCGACCTCGGCCCCCGCGACGACGGAGCGCTGCGCCGCCGGCTCGTTGAGGAATACGTCCTGCACCGGGCCGGGGTTGGTCACGCTGAGGTCGCAGGCGGAGAAACCCATCGCCAGCCCGGTAGCCACGAGAGCGAGTCCGCGCCGGCAGGTTGGGTTTGCGTCGAGCACATCGATCATCCCGGGGTTTCTTGAATTCCGGTTCATCTCGGCCTCCCTCAGAAGGTGACGCGGAGCGACGCCAGGAACGACGCCGGCGACGGGAGCGCGTACCCCATGCTCCGCGCCAGCCCGGAATTAATCCCGGCGCTACCCGCCATCTCCGGGTCCATGGCGAGGAAGTCCTTGTTCTTCCACGTCCAGACGTTCTGCACGGAGGCCGTGAAGCTGGCGCGGTCCGCTCCCGGCACCACCCGCCGCGGGAGCGGGAGCTCCAGGCTCACATCGCGAAGGCGGAAGAAATCGGCGGGGTACACGAGGCTCGCCCCCTGGATGCGCGTGTCGCACCAGGATCGCTGGCGAGCCGTGAACTGGTCGCGCTGTCCCTGATTCAGGAGGGGAACCACGTCGTCGCAGAATGGGGTCGTGGCGCCGCGGGAGATCGCGCCGGCATTGGCGCCGTCCTCGATGTAGTGGCCCCCCATGTACTCTCCGCGCGCGGAGAGGTTGAGCCGGCCCGGAAGCCCTACCGCCGAGCTGAGCTGCATCGAGTGTGTCGGCTGGTTTGGGCCCCAGACGTAGAACTGCTCGATGATCGGCTCCGCGAACGCGTCGGGGTTGGTGATACGGTGTGCCCGAACCGCTGGGACGGGACCGCCTTCCTCGATCCAGCCCCCTCCAGTGCTGAACGGAGCGGCACCGCCGAGGCTCACGACGCGGCTCTTGTTGGTGTAGGCGTTGACCCCCACGTCCCACGTGAAGCCAGGGTTGCGAACCACGACGGCGCTCGCCGCGAGCTCGAACCCCTCATTGGAGATCTCACCTACGTTCTCCAGTTGGGAGCCGCCGAAGCCGGCGGAGGGCGTCTGCTGCACCTCGAAGAGAGCATCGACCGTGCGCTGGTTGTAATAGCTGAAGTCCAGGGTGAGGCGGCCGTCGAGCAGGCCTGCGTCAAACCCGGTCTCCCATTCGATGGTTCGCTCGGGACCGAGGTCGGCGTTGCCGACGTTTCCCGGCAGGAAGCCGGTGGCGCCTCGCCACGGCTTCGCGTTCCAGGTGCGTACGGCGTCGAAGGCGCCGGGCGCGCGGCCGGCGTGACCCCACGCCGCGCGCAGCTTGACCTGTCCCAGCGACTCCGGCCAGAAGGACTCGTCCGAGACCACGTACGAGAGCGTGGCCTTGGGATACGCCTGCAGCCCGAAGCTCTCGCCGAAGGCGCTGTTCCCGTCCACCCGCATGGCCACGGTGACGAAATAGCGATCTTTCAGGGAGAAGAGGTTTTGCAGGAAGAAGCCTCCGTTGATCACCCGCTCGCGCTCCTCGTATCCGAAGATGTTGGCGCCGCTCTCGGCCGTGTGCTCTCCCGGGCCCGGCAACCCGTCGCCGCGGGCGGCCACGGAGTTCTCCAGGTTCTCTACGTACTGCGCCCCCCACGAGAGGCGCGAGCCGAGGCCGGAGAAGAGGGGGAGCTCGGCCGTGCCCAGGTAGTCCACCGTCAGCGTGCGGCTCAGCCATACCTGCCGCGATACCGCCCCCTGCGGGTGGTTGATGTAGCCGAAGGGACGGACGTTCAGCATGTCGCTGTTGATCCGGTCCACGCCGATCGTCACTCGATTCGTAATCCCGGGGGAAAGCTGCTGCGTCGCCGTCAGGCCGCTGATGATGCGATCCACGTCGGTCAGGATGTCGTACTCGAGGAGCCGGGTGAGATCCCCCACGGCGGCGGAGCCGATGTAGTTACTCGGCCTTCCCTGGGGCGCGCGATACGCGTTCAGCATCAGGCTGTACGGGTTCCCGCCCATCGTCGTGTTCTGCAGATCCTGTCGGGTGAATGTGGTGTTCCAGTCCACGGAGATGCTGCTGAGCGGCTGAAAGGCGAAGTTGCCACGGACCAGGGTCTTCTTCTCACCGTCGTCGGGTAGCGTTCCCTGGTTGTTCTCGAAGGTGCCGGAGAGATAATAGCGGAGATTGTCGTCTCCGCCCCGTACGCCGGAGGAGTAGCGCTGCCTGTGACCGTTGCGGATCCAAGGGTCCATGCGCATGTACGGCTCGTTGTCCGGCCCGAATTTTTGAACCCAGTCCACCCCCTGGTCGATCTGGGCGCTCCAGACCGGCGCTCCGCTGGAGCCCCGCTTGGTGATGATCTGGATGACGCCTCCGGCGGCCTCGGTGCCGTAGAGAGCCGTGGCCGCCGGCCCCTTCACGACCTCGATGCGCTCGATGTCACTCGGGTTGATGTCGTTCAGCGGCCCGATGACGTCGTTGTTGCTGAAGAGGATGTGATCGCCCACGGCGTGATTCTTCGCCAAGCCGTCGCTGCGAATACGAACCCCGTCGATGTAGATCAGCGGCTGGTTCGACATAGCGACGCTCACGTTGCCGCGAAGGCGGATCTGCGAGCCGGAGCCGGTGGAGGAGCCGCTGCGGAGGACAGTGAGGCCGGGAGCCTGGGAGGCGAGGAGGTTGTCGACGTTCGGGACCGTCTCCGGGACGTCCGCGAGGTCGATTTGGGCGAGGGAGGTGCCGACCTCGCGGCGCCGGGCCTGGCCTGCCGTTCCGGTGACCACCACCTCGTCGAGCTGGAGCGCCTCCTGGGTCAGCGCGAAGTCCGCGCGCGTGGTCCCTCCGGCGGCCAGGTCGACGGACGATTCAGCGTTCCGGTACCCGAGGAGCTGCACCTGGACTCTGTGCTGGCCGACGGGAACGCCAGGAATGACGAAGGTCCCGCGGGCGTTGGTGAGGCTGCCGCGGCCGGTGCCGGGAATGAACACCTGAGCGCCGGTCAGAGGTTGCGCCGTCGCGGCGTCCGTCACCGTACCCGCGACCGTCCCCTGCTGCTGCGCGGGCAGCGGCGCCGCGATCAGTGAGATCGCCGCCGTCGCCGTCCCTTGTAGCGCCCAGCGTACGTTCCGATGAAGCTTGGCCATGTGCTCCTCGTGGGAGGTGGGAAACTGGGAGGGGTGTCTCTTCGCCCGCTTAACGCCGAGGCTGGCTGATACCTCCTGGTGAGAGGTGAAGAAGGCGGGCTCTCGGATCGCCCGATCTGGGTTTCCGAGTCCATCGAGGGTACCGGAGGCCCGCGGCTCCGTTCGGCGTGGGACGCACGCACGAGGGGCCGCGCCCCGCGCGGGGGGCGAACGGATTCGGGAGGCGGCCGGAGCCGCGGATCTCTTGGACGACTTCGGGAATCCAGCTCGAGAGACGGGCGCGGCCCGGCGCGCCGGCGCGCAGCGGTCTCACAGGCGCCCTTCCGCGCCCGTCCAGAAAGCTCAGAGTTCTAGCAGGAGATACAGCGGTCGTTGAACTTCGATCCCAAGCTCCGCAGCAGTGCGATCGCCGCGGGATAAGGGGGGATACGCTCCGCCGGGCCGTTCGCGATGTCGGCGGTAGTCTCCCCGCGCCGGCTTACGGCGGTGACGTCGCCGCCCTTCTCGACCAGGTACCGGATCAGCGCCGTATCGCCGCGAGAGGCGGCGTGATGGATGGCGTTGTACCCATTGTGATCCCGCACGTCGACATCGGCGCCGAGCTCTTCGACGAGGTACTTCACCACCCTCATCCAGGCGTCAGGGGCGTGGTGGTGCGACTGTGCGCCGAGGGAGGTGTGCCCGATCCCGGCGGCCGCATGGATCGGGTAGACACCCGGGCCTCCCGCCAGTACCGGAGGCAGCCCGGAGGGATCTTCGTTCGGCTTCTCCGTGCGCACTCCGAAGCGACGACGCTCCGGCGGCTTCTTGGTCGGGATCTGGGGATCGGCGCCGTACCTGACGAGCAGCCGCATGGCGTCGATGTCCGTCCCGAAAGCGGCGCGCCAGAAGGGGGTCGCGCCCCACATGTCGATCCCCAGCCGAGCGGAGTTGTACTCGAAGTACCAGATGTGCTTCTCCAGCCTCGCGTTGGGATCCGCGCCGGCCTTGAGGAGCAGCTCCATCAGCTCGAGGTAGTCGGTGTCCTGCTGCTTGAAGGAGACCGGCTGGGGGAAGGAGACCCGCGGCGCCCACTGGGTATTGATCGCGGCGAAGAGCGGGGTGGTGCCGGCGTCGCTCGCCAGGTTGGGATCCGCGCCGCGCTCCAGGAGGAGCTTCGCCAGGTCGAAGTGGCCGTTGATGGCGGCCATCAGCATCGGGCTGGTGTGGTCGCCGCTCGGCTGGTTGACGTCCACGCCCGCCTCCAGGAGGGCGCGCACCGACTCTGGGTTCCCCTGCCGCGCCGCGAAGAGGAGCGGCGTGAGGCCGCCCTTCTTCCCGATGAGCTCGTCGTAAGAGAGCGGCTTCGGCTCGTCGGCGCTCTGCTCCGCAGCCGGGCGCTCCTCCGCCTCTCGGTCCCGGCGCTCCGCCGACTCGTCCTCCGGCTTATCTCCCTGCCGATCGAGTTGCGAGATGGCGGCCATTCGGCGGTTGCGGATCTTCGCCTTTTCCGCGCGCTCCTTCTCCCGCTCCGGGATGTCGTCCACCCGCGACGCGGCGGAGGCGTCGGCGCCGGCGGCGAGGAGGACCTTCAGCGCCTCGACGTGGTCGTAGGCGGCGGCCCACATCAGCGGCGTCTGCTCCCACGCCGTCTCGCGGGCGTTCACGTCGGCCCCGTGCTCGATCAGGGCGGTGACCGCCTCCGGGGCGCCGGAGGAAACGGCGAACAGGAGCGGGGTCACGTTGCCGCCGCTGCTGGTGACCGCCTGCACGTCGGCTCCGGCGCCGACCAGGGCGCGGATCGCCCCCGCGTTTCCGGCGCGGCTGGCGAGGTGCAGCGGGGTGAAGGCGCCGACGCGGGTGGCGGCCCCCGGGTTGGCTCCGGCGTAGAGCAGGACCTCCACGATCGCCAGGTCGCCGTTCTGCGCCGCCCAGTGCAGCGCCGTCATCCCGTCGCCCTGCGCCGCGTTCACGTCCGCCCCCTGCTTCACCAGCGCCCGCACCGTCTCCCCGTCGCTCCGCATCGCCGCGTCGGCCACCGGTGATTCCGGCGCCGCCGCGCCGAGCAGAAAGGCCACGCTCAGCGCGCTCAGGATGGGGGCGTATCGGCCAATCGACATACGTTCCTCCAGCAGCGGGTGCGAGGGGGAAGGCCGGCGGGGGGGCCGGTCCGGGGCAGCCGCCCCGGACCGGCCGATCGGCGGGTCAGACCGTCGCCTCCGTCGGCGCCGTGAAGGCGAACTCGCCCGTGCTGTCGCCGAAGCTCTCCAGGTCCGTATGCCCCAGCTTGTGCATCAGCGACAGCATCGTGTTCGCCATCGGCGTCCCGTCCGGCGCCTTCAGGTGCACGTTCCCCTCCAGCTGTCCGTTCGCCCCGCCCAGCAGGATCAGCGGCGTGCGCCGGTGGTTGTGCAGGTTGCTGTCCCCCATCGGCGACCCGTAGACGATCATCGTCTTCTCCAGCAGGCTCTGATCCCCCTCCATCGTCGTCTGCAGCTTCTCCAGGAAGTACGGCAGCATGCTCACGTGGTACCGGTTGATCTTGAAGAAGTCCTGCAGCCCCGCCTCGTTCCCCCCGTGGTGCGACGCCGGGTGGAACGGCTTGTCCGTCCCGCTCTCCGGGTACGTCCGGCTCGACCCGTCCCGCCCCATCTTGAGCGAGAACGTCCGCGTCATGTCCGAGGCGAACGCCAGCACCTGCAGGTCGAACATCAGCTTCACGTGCTCCTCGAACGAATCCGGCACCCCCGCCGGCGCCTCCGGAATCTCGCGCACCTCCCCGCTCGTGTTCCGCGCCTCCACCCGCTCGATGCGTCGCTCCACCTCCCGGATGTTCTCCAGGTACTGCTCCAGCCGCTGCCGGTCCGCCGGCCCCACCTCCCGCTGCAGCTGCGCCATCTCCCCCGCCACCCAGTCCAGGATGCTCCGCTTGCTCCGCCGCCGCGCCGCCCGCTCCGCCGTCGTCCCCCCCACCCCGAAGAGCTGCTCGAACGCCACCCGCGGGTCCCGGATCACCGGCAGCGGCGACGTCGGCCCCGCCCAGCTGATCGAGTCCGTGTACACGCACGCGTACCCGTACGCGCAGCCCCCCGCCTGGTCGATGTTCTCGATGCACAGCTGCATCGACGGGATCGGCGAGTCCTGCCCGAAGCGCTGCGCGTACATCTGGTCCATCGACGTCCCCACGTACACGTCCGAGCCTTCCGTCTGCTTCGGGTGCGACTGCGTCAGAAACACCGCCGAGGAGCGAAAGTGGTCCCCCCCGATCTCCTCCGGCGCGAACGCCTCCGCCATCCGCACGTCCGTGTTGCTCACGATCGTCAGATGCTTCCGGTACGGCTCCAGCGAGCTCAGCGCCGTCGAGCTCAGGTCGAAGTCCCGCCCCACCCCCGCGGGCGACCACAGGTTCATCTTCGCCCCCAGCTCGTTGCACCCCGCCGCCCCGTGCACCATCTCGATCGCCACGAAGCGCGTCTTCTCCATCCCCGCCGTCCGCGCCACGTCCGCCCACAGCCGCCGCGCCGGCACCATCGCGTCCAGGAAGGGCAGCGCCACCGTCACCCCCATCCCCCGGAGGAAGGTGCGACGCGACACGTGCTTTCCGGTGATGATCTCCATGATCTCTCTCTCCTCCGGCTCGGGTTCCTGTGAGTTACTGTCCCTGCTGGCTGCTGCTCTCCGTGGCCTCGCTCGACCCCGCCGCCGTCTTCATCCGAAACGCGTCGCTCTGCACCACGCCCAGGATGAAGTCCGACATCCGGTACTCGTCCTCCGCCGCCGCCCGCGCGATCGACCGCACCGTCGGCTGATCGTAGTACTCCACCCGCCGCCCCAGCGCGTACGCCATCAGGTTCTCCGTGAACGTCCGCACCAGCGGAATCGGCCGCTTCAGCAGCACCTCGTTCAGCTCCCGCGGCGACGTGACCGGCGTCCCGTCGTAGAAGTCCCCCCGCGTGTCCAGCGGCATCCCGTTCTCCCGGATCCGCCACTGCCCCGTCACGTCGTAGTTGTCCAGCGCCAGCCCGATCGGGTCCATGAAGTTGTGGCACGAGCGGCACGCCGGGCTCGCCCGGTGCATCTCCATCCGCTCCCGCGTCGTCAACATCCGCCCCTCCGAGGCCCCTTCCGTGTCCTCCAGCGCCGGCACGTTCGGCGGCGGCGGCGGCGGCGGCGTCCCCATCAGCACCTCCATCACCCACTTCCCCCGCAGCACCGGCGACGTCCGGTTCGCCACCGACGTCAGCGTCAACACGCTCCCGTGCCCCAGGATCCCCCGCCGCTGGTCCGTCGGATACCTCACCTTCCGAAAGTGCTCCCCCGTCACCCCTGGAATCCCGTAGTGCCGCGCCAGCCGCTCGTTGACGAACGTGTAGTCCGCCGTGTAGAAGTCCAGCAGGCTCCGATCCTCGCGCACCAGGTCGTAGAAGAACAGCTCCGTCTCCCGCTTCATCGACTCCGCCAGCTGGATGTGGAATCCGGGGAAATCGATCGGGTTGGGCTGAATCAGCGACAGGTCGGAGAGGCGCAGCCACTGCGCGGCGAAGCGCGTGGCCAGCGCCTCGGAGCGCGGGTCCGCCAGCATCCGGCGCGCCTGCTGCTCCAGCACCTTCCGGTCCGCGAGCTTGCCGCGCTCCGCGAGCGCCAGCAGCTCCTCGTCCGGCGGCGTGCCCCACAGGAAGAAGGAAAGGCGCGACGCCAGGTCGATCCCGGCGATCGGGTACGTCTGGCCCGGCCGCGCTCCCGCCGGCAGCTCCTCGAAGCGGAGGATGAAGTGCGGGCTGGAGAGCATCGCCTCCAGCGCCATCCGGATCCCCTCCTCGAACCCGCCCGCCTCGGCGCCCTGCGCGTAGAAGTCCATCAGGTCGCCGAGCTCCTCCGGCGAAATCGGACGCCGATACGCCTCGGGAGCCAGCCGGGAGACGATCTCCTCGGCGCACGGACGCTCCTCCGCGGCCATGGTGGGCCGGCACGAGAAGATCTTCTGCCGCGTCGGCGTCTCCGACACCCCCGTCGGATGGAACGGACCGGTGATGGAGAGCTCCCGCATGTGCGATTCGTTCGTGATCCCGGGCTCGATCCCGATCTGCGGGTCGGCGATGCTGTTGCCGAAAGGGGCGAGCAGATCGTTGACGGGCCCGTAGAAGGTCTTCACGAAGGCGGCCGTGATCCGCTGCGGCCCGGCGCGCACCGGAATCGGATCGGTCTTCAGGAAGAGCCCCGCGGGGTCCGAGTCCGACATGAAGCGGTCGACCTCCAGGAGGGCGACGCGCTCGCCGTTGACCGAGACCTCGATCTTCTCGTCGAAGGGAGCCGCCGAGCCGTAGAGTTCGCCGATCGGATTGGCGTGGAACTCGATGGAGAAGACGTACTCGCCGTCGGCGGGGAAGTTGTGCACCACCGAGGTCCCGCCGCGCGTCCCCACCGGCGCACCCTCCGCCCGCTCCCACTGCGCCGACAGGCGCGGGATGTTGTACGTCGAGGTGCCGGTGCTGGCGTGCGGGTCGCCGACGGCGAGGCGGCTGATCTCCGCCGCCGCATCCAGGTAAGAATCCAGCAGCATCGCCGAGGGAAGCTGCACGTCGGCGATGTTGTCGAAGTTCGCGCTCTTCGTGTCCAACGGCAGCCACTTCCCCGCGTCGATCTGCAGCCCCAGCAGGTTCTGAATCGAGCGCGCGTACTCCGCGCGGTTCAGCCGCTGGAACGTCCGGCCCCCCGCGTTCGGCTGCTTCGCCGCCACCTGGTCCACGTTCCGCTCCAGCGTCTCCACCAGCGCCACCAGCGTGTCCGCCCCCGGCCGCTTCACCCCCGGAGGCGGCATCATGTCCGCCCGCAGCTTCACGATCATCTTCTCCGTGATCTCCGGCTTCTCGTGCGCCCGCGTCACGTCGAAGTCGGCCAACGACAGGTTCCCCGAGCGCCGCTGCTCGCTGTGGCACCCGGCGCACGTGCGCTGCAGCACCTCCGAGAGCGTCTCGTCCGGGATCGAAGGCGCCGCCGGACGGGCCGAGACCGGGTGAAAGCTCACCCGCGCGAGCCGCCCCAGCGCGGCGGGCGACGCCGCGGCGCCCGGGGCGCTGGCGAGCAGAGGGATGGGGGCCAACGAGCTCGACGGTGATCGAGCGGATCGGCCAAGCTCCGCATCCACCCCGGAACAACCGGAGAGGACCGCAAAGGAAAGCGGTACCATGGTCACGGCAACGACGCTCTTCATTCCTCGCCTCCTGTAACGTCGAGGAGTCTGTTCGTCCGGTACGTCCCAGTATGTACGGTAACTGCGGTGATGGCAAGGAGAAGGGATCCCGCAACATCCCCGCGCCGACCCCCGGAACGGCCGACGAACAGCCCTCTTCGGACAATACGCAAAAGTGGCGCCGGAATCCAGGACTTTTACCTCACAGCGATGTCCGCTCGTCTCCAGGAAGGGCCGCTTGCGACGTACCGGCCGAAGGTCGTGCCGCCCACCGTCCGCCCCTGCCGGCACGCCGGCGCTTCGCCTGCGTCAGCAGGTGCCCGCAAGGAAGCAGTTGGACTGGCGCTCGTCCCGGCTGATCAGGAGTACGCTACCCGGCGAAACCACCGCGGTACTGGTCTCCAGCCATCGAGGAGATCGCTCGCCAAAGCGGTAGAGGTCCCCCAGGCGCCGCTGGGTCTGGTTGAAGAGGTTGACCTTCCGGTGATGCTTCAGAACCGCCAGCGGCGGGATCGCCGCGTGGATGCCCGGGTCGTAGAGCGTGAGCTCGTCCTGGAGAGTCCGGAGCGCGTTGAGGTGGGCGGCGAATTCTCCGAGGGCCCCTCGCTTGAGAGCGGATTCGGCGAGGATCAGGTGCATCTCCGGGGCGGAGACGAGCGTCAGGGAAGCATAGACGTTGCCGCCGATGAAATCGAGCACCGCCTCCCGGAGGGCGGGATCCTTGACCTTGTCGATCGGATCCAGGACCGTGATTCCGTCCTCAGGGCACCTCGGATTGAGGGGGGTGCAGCTCAGCCGTCCTGAAGCGTCTTGCCGGACGTACTCGTTGGCGATGGCGATCTCCAGCCGGGAGTTGGCGTTAAACGCGACCTCGCTCTGCTGGCTGGCGCCGCTGAAGGTAAGCTGAAAATCCCAGTCCGGTGCCACCCGGGCCAGGACGGCCATGGCGTCCGCATTGGCTGCGGCGTCATCGATCAGCGGGTCGGCGAGGTTCACCGCCGGATTCAGCTTGCGCCAGAGAGCCCGGGCCCAGTGTGCCCGCGCCCGCATGGCGAGCGCGGCGACCTCGGTTGGGGAATCGCCGGTGGTGCGCGCGGAGGCGATCGCCTTGTCGAGGCGCTCTACGGCCATGTCGTAGAGCTCATGCATGTTCTGCTGTCCCACCGGAGGCCCGGCCTCCTGCCGATCCGAGAAGGTGAAGTCCTCGAACATGTCGGGGACGGTGGCGTAGATGATCCCCGAATAAAGGTATGCCCGTCCCAGAAGACGCGGGTTGCTCAGCGTGCCATCGGCCTGGAACCCTTCGAGAAGCCGGACGGTCTCGTCCGAGAACCACCGCGCGGCCGTGAGATTGTTGAACGCGTTCGTCGTGGTCTGGTTGGAGTCGTCCCCTATGATTCCGAGATCGAGCTGGTTCACGTAGTTGAACGAACCACGCCAGTCGAACTCGTCGCTGATGGTCGCATGGGCGTAGAGGACGTGGCTCAGGGCGAGGCTGGTCCTCGCAAGGGTGCCGTTCACGAGAGCGGCCGCCGCCTCGGGCCGCTGCACGTCGTCCTGGCCGACGTTATTGGGGTTCTCCACTTCCAGAAGAGACTCACACCCCCCCAGACCCACGCCGAGGGCTGCGGCAAAGAGGATGGGGCGCGAACGGGAGACGGCGCGGCCCACCCCTTCCATGATGCTCTGTTGTCGAAACATGGTCATGGCTCTCCTCGTCAGGGGAATCTCAGAAGCTGATACGGGCCGAGAAGCTGAATCGCCGCGGAATTCCGAGCTTGTGGGCGTCGTGGCCCAGGGTGATGCCCGAGTCGACGGAGGTCGTGTTCTCAGGATCCATCCCCGGATAGTCCGTCCAGAGCATCAGGTTGCGGCCAGCCGCCGTGAGCGTGATTCCGTCCGCGCCGATACGCCGAGCAAAGGCGCCCGACACGCGGTAGGTGAGGCTGAGCTCGCGCCACCGCAGGAAGTCCCCCGCGAAGGCTTGGTTGAGGCCGTTGAATTGGTCCAGCGCAGCCCCGATTTCGGCGTAACGCTTCGCCGCATCGAGCCGCTGCTGAGCGGTGCTAGCGGGATTCAGCAATGTCGATTCGATCTGCGCTGCCTCCACGGTGTTGCGGCCGATCGAAGGGTGCGAGCGGCGGAAGCCTCCGGTGTGGTCGGTGAGCGTGAAGTTCCCCCCTCGATACTCGAACATCGTGTTCAGGCTGAAGTTACCGAGAAAGGCCACCTCGCCGCCGAACGTCCCCGTCCAGTCCGGGACCGGCTTGCCCAGGTAGTGTCCGAGGAGATCCCCGTCCATCTTTTCGCCGAGAAGGACGGTCTGTACCTGCTCGGGCGTGCGGGGAACGGCGAAGTACGCGAGCATCTCCTCGGTGGTGCTCAGAGTCCCGTCCCGCTCGATGGAGATCGGGTATTCGGCGTCCACCAGCTTTCCCCCGAAGTAGGCTCCGGGGGCGTATCCCTCCCGAATCCAGCCGAGCTGTCGGGTGCCGCCGACCTTGATCGGGGGAGCACCGCCGAGGTCCGTTACTTCCTCCGTGAGATAGGCTGCGTTCGCGAAGGCGTTGATCGAGAAGGTGCGGCCGCCGTATACCAGGCCGTTGACGCCGAACTCGACGCCCTGCGCCTTCATCTCACCGATATTGTCGAGCTGCCTTTCCAGGAATCCACCGGAAGGTTGGTAGAGCCGCTCCACGAGCAGGTCGCTTACCGTACGGTTCCAGTACGTAAAGTCGAAGGCGAAGCGATTGTCGAACAGTCCGGCCTCGAAGCCCGCCTCCCACTCCGTCGACACCTCTGGCTCGAGGTCGGGGTTTCCGAGGTTCTCGGGGCGCAGTCCCGGACCGGCCTCCGAAGGAACGGGAGCATAGGTCGTATACTGGTCGAAGGCTCCCGGCTGCAGGCCCGACTGCCCGAGCGCGCCCCGGAAGCGAAGGGTGCTCACCGCACCGAGTCCGTCCCAGCCCGGCATGCTGCTCGGCACGAAGGAGAAGCTCACCTTGGGATAGAGCGCACCTCCGGCATTCTGCCCGAACGCGCTGTGATTGTCGAAGCGCGCTCCCGCCGTCAGGAAGAAATAGTTTCGAAAGCCAACCTGCTCCTGTGCGTAGAGGCCGGCACTCACCGTCTTCAGGATTTCCTCCGTCGTACGCTGGATCGCGCCGGCGGTGGTGACCTCCAGGCCGGGGCCGGGGAAGCGCTCCCCCACGCTCTCGTTCCTATGATTGTCCCCGACCAGCACCTGCCCTCCGAGAACGAGCGCGGAGGAGAGCTGCTCGCCCAGATCAGTATTCCATGCCACCCTTCCCTCGAAGGTCGTCTCGCTGTGGTCGAGGGCGACGACTTGCCGATATCCGTCCGGACTGACGTTGGTCACGCCGTTGACGTTGTAACCGTAGCGACGGAACTCGCTGCCCAGCTGACTGGTGATATCGAGCCCCGCCGTCCCCTGCAACGTGAGCTGCGGGGTCAGACTGTAGTTGGCGGTGAGAGCGCCGCCGAAGCGTTTCGTGTTCTCGAGCATCTCGATCTGCATCGCCTCGCTGATGGTCCCGAAGGCGCGCCACCCCGCCAGGTTGTTCGAGCTCGCGTACTCGGGTTTGGCGAGGATGGTGATCGAAACCGGACTGCTGGGCGTTCCGTCCTGGTTGGGCCGATGATCGCGGTCGGTGTAGCGCGTGCTCACCTCCAGGCGGAGGTTCTCCGCCGGGACGATCGTCATGTTCGCGTTGAGCTGGGTCTGCCGATCCTGGTCCCGCAGAGGGCCGAACTGCGTCCCTCCCATGATCCCGTCCTCCCAGGTATAGCGACCGCTCACGTAGTAGGTGACGGCGTCGCTGCCGCCGGCCACGGAGAGATTGTAGTTCTGGAAATGACCCGTCTCCGCGATCAGGTCGAGGAGCGAAACCGAGAAGACTTCGTAGGGCTGTACGTCGACGCCCCAGCGCTCCTGGATGCCGCGGGTGCCGGTGTCCCGACCGGGAGTCGGATCGTCCTTCAGGGCGAAGCCCGCAAGGTCCGGGTAGCGGCTCTCATCGAGCTTCGAGATTCCCACGGAGCTCTCGAGGGTCCAGCGGGGAGCCCCGTTGCTCCCTTTCTTGGTGAAGATCTGGATCACCCCGTTGGAGGCCTCGGTCCCGTAGAGGGTCGCCGCCGCGGCCCCCTTCAGAACCTCCACCCGCTCGATCGAAGTCGGATCGATGTCGTCGAGGCGGGAAGAGGTACCGTTGGTACCGTAACCGAACGAGTTGTCGATGCGGATCCCGTCCACGTAGATGATGGGCTCGTTCTGTTGCGAGAGGCTCGCCGAGCCGCGGATCCGGATGGACGACGCCTCACCGGCGGAACCACCGCCCTGTGAGATCGTAACGCCGGGCGTGCGGGCCTGGAGCACCTCCGCCGCGGACACGATGGGCGCGTTCTCGAGCTGGGCCGCATTGATCGTCCCCACGGTGTTGCCGAGCTTCCGACGCTCGGTCGCCTGCCCCGCTCCGGTCACGACCACCTCGTCCAGAGCGATCGCCGATTCCTGCAGCTGGAATGAAGCGGTGGCGGTAGCGCCCGCCGCGACGCTCACCGACTGCTCGGCCGCGCCGAAACCCAGCAACTGAGCCCGCACTGTGTGGCTGCCGACCGGCACGTTGATGAGGAGGAATCGTCCGTCGGCGTTGGTGAGGGAGCCGATGCCGGTCCCAGGGATGTGGACCTGTACGCCGCCCAGGGGCCGCTGGGTCTGCGACGCCGTCACCTGTCCCGTGACGGAGCCGGACTGCTGTGCCCGCACTTGCCCGCTCGGCGTGGCCAGCAGGACGGCCACGGAGAGCACCCACACGCTTCTCATGGGAAGAGGGGACATGGAGATCCTCCTGCGGTTGGGGAAGGAAGCATCGAGGCGCGTGGCGTCCGCCCGGATGCCGTGGGGATGTTCGAGGTCGTCCGAGTTCGTGCGTGCCCGTACCGGCGGTTCGTCCGGATCGAAAGGGATTGCGGCCGAGGGGTGGGGTAACCTCAGTCGACGCGACTGTGGGGCCGAGCGAAGGAACAATGGATCGAGAGGGTTGCGGCCAACACTTCTCCGCAGGGCGACGCCACGAGTAATTCTTCAGCAGCACCGGATGATGGAAGGTCCTCCGGTGCGGGGATCACCGGTGGATGTCCCACCGGCCCCATCCGTGAGAAGACGGTAGACCTGGTAGACTCCCAGCCCCAGCACCACGGCAACGGCCCCGGTGCGGGCGATCGAGAGGCGCTTCTCGGCGACGTCCACGATGTACCGCGTCTGGAGAGGGACCTGGAGGCGGCCCGGAGTGAAGTTGCGGTCGAGGCGCAGATCGGTCCGCCAGACCTCGAGCACGACGGTGTCGGGACTCGTGCGAACCACACTCCCTTCGATCCGCGCGCGCGCTTCGCCGGTGAGCGTGCTCGCCTCTTCCGCGCCCGCCGGGGTGAGGTGGGCCCGCATCACCGAACCGGCCGGTATTCCCTCGATCGCCGTGGGGCGAAAGGTGTAGCAGCTCCCGAGCACCAGCAGCACCGCGGACGAGAAAAGCCCCTTGAGGATCGGCATCACGGGCCCTGGGCATTCGGTTTCCGGGAAGCTCCCCGGACGAACCGGGGAGTGCGGAAGAGCGCCTGCGGGCAACCGCCTCGCAAGCGCTCCGAGTCGTCCGCCTGCTGGACCGACCGCTGCCTAACAGGACATGCAGCGATGGTTGTTCTTCGAGCCGAGGCTCTCCAGCAACTCCACCGTGGCCAGGAAGGGCTGCGTACGCTGCACCGGACCGTTGGCCATGTCGGCCGTCGTCTGATCCTTCCGACTCACCGCCGTCACGTCTCCGCCGTGCTCCACCAGGTACTTGATCGCCTCGTTGTCGCCGCGAGAGGCGGCATGGTGGATGGCGTTGTACCCGTTGTGGTCTCGCACGTTGACGTCCACTCCGAGCTCCTCGACCAGGTACTTCACGGCGGGGAGCCAGCTTCCCGGCGTGCGCCGGTGGGCGTTCGCGCCGAAGCCTTCGCCATACCCGACGCCGGTGGCCGCGTGAAGCGGGTGCACGCCCGGCCCGCCGACCGGAACCGGCGGCAGCCTCGACGGATCCGATTCGGGAGCCGGCGTGTTGTCACCCGGGCGGCGGCTCTCGGGGGGCCGGTAGGTGGAGGTGTTCGGGTCGGCGCCGTGCTTGACGAGCAGACGCATGGCCTCGACGTCGGTGGCGTAAGCGGCCCGCCAGAAGGGAGTCGCGCCCCAGGTATCCACGTTCAGTCGCGGGAAGTTGTACTCCATGTACCAGAGATGCTTCTCGAGCCTCGCGTTCGGATCCGCCCCGGCCTGCAGGAGCGCCTCCATGAGCCCGAGATAGTTCGTCTTCTGCTGCTGGTACGCCGTCGGCTGCGGGTAGGCAGCCTTGGGGGCCCACTGCGCATTGATCGCGGCGTAGAGCGGAGTGGTTCCGGCGTCGCTCGCCAGGTTGGGATCGGCGCCGCGCTCCAGGAGGAGCTTCGCCAGGTCGAAGTGGCCGTTGATGGTGGCGATGAGGATCGGGCTGGTATGGTCGCCCGTGCTCGGCTGGTTGACGTCCACGCCCGCCTCCAGGAGGGCGCGCACCGACTCTGGGTTCCCCTGCCGCGCCGCGAAGAGGAGCGGCGTGAGGCCGCCTTTGTTCCCCACCAGCTCGCCATAGGAGAGCGGCTGCCGTTCCGCCTCGCGCCGTTTACGCTCCGCCTCGCTCGTCTCGGCTCGGTCCACGTTCCTCTCCGCCTCCTCCTCGGCCTCGTCGAGCGGGCGATCGAGGCGCCAGATGGCGGCCATACGGCGGTTGCGCTGCTTCTCGTCCGCCTCGTCCGCCTTTTCGCGGGCGGCGATGTCCTCCACCTCCGAGGTGGCGGAGGCGTCGGCGCCGGCGGCGAGGAGGACCTTCAGCGCCTCGACGTGGTCGTAGGCGGCGGCCCACATCAGCGGCGTCTGCTCCCACGCCGTCTCGCGGGCGTTCACGTCGGCCCCGTGTTCGATCAGGGCGGTGACCGCCTCCGGGGCGCCGGAGGTGACCGCGAGGTGCAGCGGCGTGGCGCCGCCGGTCGTGGTGACCGCCTGCACGTCGGCTCCGGCGCCGACCAGGGCGCGGATCGCCCCCGCGTTTCCGGCGCGGCTGGCGAGGTGCAGCGGGGTGAAGGCGCCGACGCGGGTGGCGGCCCCCGGGTTGGCTCCGGCGTAGAGCAGGACCTCCACGATCGCCAGGTCGCCGTTCTGCGCCGCCCAGTGCAGCGCCGTCATCCCGTCGCCCTGCGCCGCGTTCACGTCCGCCCCCTGCTTCACCAGCGCCCGCACCGTCTCCCCGTCGCTCCGCATCGCCGCGTCGGCCACCGGTGATTCCGGCGCCGCCGCGCCGAGCAGAAAGGCCACGCTCAGCGCGCTCAGGATGGGGGCGTATCGGCCAATCGACATACGTTCCTCCAGCAGCGGGTGCGAGGGGGAAGGCCGGCGGGGGGGCCGATCCGGGGCAGCCGCCCCGGACCGGCCGATCGGCGGGTCAGACCGTCGCCTCCGTCGGCGCCGTGAAGGCGAACTCGCCCGTGCTGTCGCCGAAGCTCTCCAGGTCCGTATGCCCCAGCTTGTGCATCAGCGACAGCATCGTGTTCGCCATCGGCGTCCCGTCCGGCGCCTTCAGGTGCACGTTCCCCTCCAGCTGTCCGTTCGCCCCGCCCAGCAGGATCAGCGGCGTGCGCCGGTGGTTGTGCAGGTTGCTGTCCCCCATCGGCGACCCGTAGACGATCATCGTCTTCTCCAGCAGGCTCTGGTCCCCCTCCATCGTCGTCTGCAGCTTCTCCAGGAAGTACGGCAGCATGCTCACGTGGTACCGGTTGATCTTGAAGAAGTCCTGCAGCCCCGCCTCGTTCCCCCCGTGGTGCGACGCCGGGTGGAACGGCTTGTCCGTCCCGCTCTCCGGGTACGTCCGGCTCGACCCGTCCCGCCCCATCTTGAGCGAGAACGTCCGCGTCATGTCCGAGGCGAACGCCAGCACCTGCAGGTCGAACATCAGCTTCACATGCTCCTCGAACGAATCCGGCACCCCCGCCGGCGCCTCCGGAATCTCGCGCACCTCCCCGCTCGTGTTCCGCGCCTCCACCCGCTCGATGCGTCGCTCCACCTCCCGGATGTTCTCCAGGTACTGCTCCAGCCGCTGCCGGTCCGCCGGCCCCACCTCCCGCTGCAGCTGCGCCATCTCCCCCGCCACCCAGTCCAGGATGCTCCGCTTGCTCCGCCGCCGCGCCGCCCGCTCCGCCGTCGTCCCCCCCACCCCGAAGAGCTGCTCGAACGCCACCCGCGGGTCCCGGATCACCGGCAGCGGCGACGTCGGCCCCGCCCAGCTGATCGAGTCCGTGTACACGCACGCGTACCCGTACGCGCAGCCCCCCGCCTGGTCGATGTTCTCGATGCACAGCTGCATCGACGGGATCGGCGAGTCCTGCCCGAAGCGCTGCGCGTACATCTGGTCCATCGACGTCCCCACGTACACGTCCGAGCCTTCCGTCTGCTTCGGGTGCGACTGCGTCAGAAACACCGCCGAGGAGCGAAAGTGGTCCCCCCCGATCTCCTCCGGCGCGAACGCCTCCGCCATCCGCACGTCCGTGTTGCTCACGATCGTCAGATGCTTCCGGTACGGCTCCAGCGAGCTCAGCGCCGTCGAGCTCAGGTCGAAGTCCCGCCCCACCCCCGCGGGCGACCACAGGTTCATCTTCGCCCCCAGCTCGTTGCACCCCGCCGCCCCGTGCACCATCTCGATCGCCACGAAGCGCGTCTTCTCCATCCCCGCCGTCCGCGCCACGTCCGCCCACAGCCGCCGCGCCGGCACCATCGCGTCCAGGAAGGGCAGCGCCACCGTCACCCCCATCCCCCGGAGGAAGGTGCGACGCGACACGTGCTTTCCGGTGATGATCTCCATGATCTCTCTCTCCTCCGGCTCGGGTTCCTGTGAGTTACTGTCCCTGCTGGCTGCTGCTCTCCGTGGCCTCGCTCGACCCCGCCGCCGTCTTCATCCGAAACGCGTCGCTCTGCACCACGCCCAGGATGAAGTCCGACATCCGGTACTCGTCCTCCGCCGCCGCCCGCGCGATCGACCGCACCGTCGGCTGGTCGTAGTACTCCACCCGCCGCCCCAGCGCGTACGCCATCAGGTTCTCCGTGAACGTCCGCACCAGCGGAATCGGCCGCTTCAGCAGCACCTCGTTCAGCTCCCGCGGCGACGTGACCGGCGTCCCGTCGTAGAAGTCCCCCCGCGTGTCCAGCGGCATCCCGTTCTCCCGGATCCGCCACTGCCCCGTCACGTCGTAGTTGTCCAGCGCCAGCCCGATCGGGTCCATGAAGTTGTGGCACGAGCGGCACGCCGGGCTCGCCCGGTGCATCTCCATCCGCTCCCGCGTCGTCAACATCCGCCCCTCCGAGGCCCCTTCCGTGTCCTCCAGCGCCGGCACGTTCGGCGGCGGCGGCGGCGGCGGCGTCCCCATCAGCACCTCCATCACCCACTTCCCCCGCAGCACCGGCGACGTCCGGTTCGCCACCGACGTCAGCGTCAGCACGCTCCCGTGCCCCAGGATCCCCCGCCGCTGGTCCGTCGGGTACGCCACCTTCCGAAAGTGCTCCCCCGTCACCCCCGGAATCCCGTAGTGCCGCGCCAGCCGCTCGTTGACGAACGTGTAGTCCGCCGTGTAGAAGTCCAGCAGGCTCCGATCCTCGCGCACCAGGTCGTAGAAGAACAGCTCCGTCTCCCGCTTCATCGACTCCGCCAGCTGCTCATAGAAGTTCGGGAACTGCAGCGCATCCGGATGGACCAGATCGAGGTCGGAGAGGCGCAGCCACTGCGCGGCGAAGCGCGTGGCCAGCGCCTCGGAGCGCGGGTCCGCCAGCATCCGGCGCGCCTGCTGCTCCAGCACCTTCCGGTCCGCGAGCTTGCCGCGCTCCGCGAGCGCCAGCAGCTCCTCGTCCGGCGGCGTGCCCCACAGGAAGAAGGAGAGGCGCGACGCCAGGTCGATCCCGGCGATCGGGTACGTCTGGCCCGGCTTGGCGTTCGCCGGCAGCTCCTCGAAGCGGAGGATGAAGTGCGGGCTGGAGAGCATCGCCTCCAGCGCCATCCGGATCCCCTCCTCGAACCCGCCCGCCTCCGCACCCTGCGCGTAGAAGTCCATCAGGTCGCCGAGCTCCTCCGGCGAAATCGGCCGCCGGTACGCCTCGGGAGCCAGCCGGGAGACGATCTCCTCGGCGCACGGACGCTCCTCCGCGGCCATGGTGGGCCGGCACGAGAAGATCTTCTGCCGCGTCGGCGTCTCCGACACCCCCGTCGGATGGAACGGACCGGTGATGGAGAGCTCCCGCATGTGCGACTCGTTCGTGATCCCGTATTCGGCGCCGATCTGGGTGTCCGCGATGCTGTGGTCGTAGGGGGCGAGCAGGTCGTTGACCGGGCCCTCGAACGTCCTCACGAAGGCGGCCGTGATCCGCTGCGGCCCGGCGCGCACCGGGATCGGATTGGTCTTCAGGTTGAGACCGTTCGGGTCGCGCTGGCCCATCCAGCGGTCGACCTCCAGGAGGGCGACGCGCTCGCCGTTGACCGAGACCTCGATGCGCTGGTCGAACGGAGCGGCGAGACCGTAGAGTTCGCCGGTCGGGATCGCGTGCAGCGCGATGTTGAAGACGTACTCGCCGTCGGCGGGGAAGTTGTGCACCACCGAGGTCCCGCCGCGCGTCCCCACCGGCGCACCCTCCGCGCGCTCCCACTGGGAGCCGAGGCGCGGGATGTTGTACGTCGAGGTGCCGGTGCTGGCGTGCGGGTCGCCGACGGCAAGGCGGCTGATCTCCGCCGCCGCATCCAGGTAGGAGTCCAGCAGCATCGCCGAGGGAAGCTGCACGTCGGCGATGTTGTCGAAGTTCGCGCTCTTCGTGTCCAACGGCAGCCACTTCCCCGCGTCGATCTGCAGCCCCAGCAGGTTCTGGATCGAGCGCGCGTACTCCGCGCGGTTCAGCCGCTGGAACGTCCGGCCCCCCGCGTTCGGCTGCTTCGCCGCCACCTGGTCCACGTTCCGCTCCAGCGTCTCCACCAGCGCCACCAGCGTGTCCGCCCCCGGCCGCTTCACCCCCGGAGGCGGCATCATGTCCGCCCGCAGCTTCACGATCATCTTCTCCGTGATCTCCGGCTTCTCGTGCGCCCGCGTCACGTCGAAGTCGGCCAGCGACAGGTTCCCCGAGCGCCGCTGCTCGCTATGGCACCCGGCGCACGTGCGCTGCAGCACCTCCGAGAGCGTCTCGTCCGGGATCGAAGGCGCCGCCGGACGGGCCGAGACCGGGTGAAAACTCACCCGCGCGAGCCGCCCCAGCGCGGCAGGCGACGCCGCGGCGCCCGGGGCGCTGGCGAGCAGAGGGGTACCGGCGAGTACGAGCGAAGACGCTCGCCCCGGATCGTGTTGAACCCAGCCGGAGTCGGCACAGCCCGCGAGCACGGACAGGGCAACCGATACCGCGGTTGTGGCAACGACGGTCTTCATTCCTGGCCTCCTATTTCGCCAGAGAGTGTCTTCCTGAGGCAATCTACCGTCAGAACCCCTACTACCGGCTGCGGATGAGCGTTACTCATGATAACACCGCCCGTTACAGACCACAACCCCCGGAAGGGAGCCGTCGAGGGCGCGCTCCCGGCATCGCAAACCGTTTCTCCACAGCGTGATAGAGATTTCAATCCGCAGCCTCCCTCCCGCCGGAATCACGGCTCTCGCCGCGGCTACCGGAGCGGCTCATCCCGCGCAGCATCATCTCGACCGTGCCGCGAGCCATTGCGTCGTCGATGGGCTCGCCGCTGATGAGGAGCCGAAAGAAGAGGGGGCCGCCGAGGAAATCGAGGGCGAGCTCGAGGTCGATGTCCTCGCGGAGCTCGCCGCGGCGGATGCCGCGCACCATCACGGTGCGGAGGGCCGCCCGGCGGCGCGCCAGGAAGCCCGTGCGGACCGCGTGCGCCAGCGCCCCGTCCTGCGCCATCGCGGAGACCAGGCCGGGCATGATCCGCCCGGGGAGCCCGCGATAGTTCACCGCGGCGCCACGCACCAGGTGGAGGAGGTCGTCCTCGATCGACCCGGTGTCGGGGAGGGTGTTTTCGCTGACGAAGTTCGCCACCGCCGCGGCGAGCACCTTTTCCTTGCTGTTCCAGCGCCGGTAGACGGTCGCCTTCCCCACGCCGGCGAGCTCCGCGATCGCCTCCATGGTGAGGCGCTCGTAGCCGCGCGCGGCGAGCAACTCCAGGGCGGCCTGCAGGATGGCGCGGTGGGCGCGCTCGCTCCGGGGCCGCCCCGGGGCGCGTTCGCCGACGCCGCCATTCCCGTTCCGCTTCGCGATCGCTTGAAATGCCATAGATCCGATACTCTCTCGTTTCGTTTCGCGACAAACTTAAGGGTTCCACTTCCGAAACGCAAGCGTATCGCATCGAGAGACTGCAGCGGCAGGAGAGATACCCGCTTCTCCCGTCGAGAACCCGACGCGCCAAACGGTCGCAGGTGACGGGCGGGCACCGGAGAGGAGCCGTCAGACGTGGACCTCGACTTCTCCCCGCGGGCCCACCGTGAGGGTGGGTCCGGTGCCAAGGGCCCTGTTGGAGGCGCTGAAGTCCCTCAACAGCACCCGGAGATTGTCGGGATCGCTGGCGATGTAGACGCCCCGCAGACGGATCGCGGACCGCATGGCGAAGGCCTCGATGCGCCCGAGCTGGCGGTCGAGCGAGGCGGTGCCGACGCAGAGCAGCGCGTCGCCCGAGCTTTCCCGGTCGCTGGCGCAGCCGTAGACGGGGAGGTGGGTGGTGCCGCACTTCCGCTGGGGGACGGCGTATGCGAGGTGCCAGTCCACGGCCGCCAGAGCCTCCGGGGAGCCGGCGGGCGGGGGCGGAGACTCGCGCTCCCAGGGAGCGAAGCCCGCGATCTCGTCGTCGAAGGCGACGATCGGGAAACCGGTGTCCGGGGCGTCGTTGGCGGCATCCTCCCCGGGGAGGATGGCCCAGACGACGTCGAGCAGGTATCCGTTGCGCGCCGCATAGGCGACGAGGGCCCGGAGCTGTGCGTCGAGGCGATGCGGCCCGATGGCGAGGAGGCCATCCAGTCTGCGTAGGGTCTGCGGCGGCATAACTACGGCTCGGAAAACTGCCGGGCGGCTCAGACGTCGAGTTTCGCGTACTGCGCGTGCTCCTCGATGAAGGCACGCCGCGGATCGACGTCCTCGCCCATCAGGGTGTCGAAGATCTTGTCCGCCTCCACCGCGTCCTCCAGCGTGACCCGCAGGATGGTGCGCGTGGCCGGGTCCATCGTGGTCTTCCAGAGCTGCTCGGGGTTCATCTCGCCCAGGCCCTTATAGCGCTGGAGGTGGATCCCCTTGCCGTCGCCGCCGTCGCCCTTGAGGCGCGCGAGGACCTCGTCGCGCTCGGCTTCGCTGTAGGCGTAGATATCCTGCTTCCCCTTACGGATCGCGTAGAGCGGCGGCTGCGCGATGTAGATCATCCCCTCCTCGATCAGCTGCCGCATCTGGCGGAAGAAGAAGGTCAGCAGCAGCGTGCGGATGTGCGCGCCGTCGACGTCCGCGTCGGTCATCAGGATGACTTTGTGGTAGCGGGCGCTCGGGAGGTCGAACTCGTCCTCGCCGATCCCCGTGCCGATCGCGGTGATCATGGCGCGGATCTCGTCGTTGGAGAGCACCTTGTCGAAGCGCGCCTTCTCGACGTTGAGGATCTTTCCCTTGAGGGGGAGGATCGCCTGGTAGCCGCGGTCCCGCCCCTGCTTCGCGGAGCCGCCCGCGGAGTCGCCCTCGACGATGTACAGCTCGTTGATCTCCGGATTGTTGCTGGAGCAGTCCGCCAGCTTCCCAGGGAGGACGCCGGTCTCGAGCGCGCTCTTCTTGCGGGTGAGGTCGCGCGCCTTGCGAGCCGCCTCGCGGGCCCGCGCCGCCGAGAGCGCCTTCTCGATGATCGCCTTCGCGGCCGAGGGGTGCTCCTCCAGGAATTCGAAGAGCTTCTCGGCCACTACGCTCTCCACCGCCCCCTTGACCTCGCTGTTCCCCAGCTTGGTCTTGGTCTGTCCCTCGAACTGCGGCTCGCGCACCTTTACGGAGAGCACGCAGGTGAGCCCCTCCCGTACGTCGTCGCCCGAGAGCGAGTCCATCCCGCCCTTCTTGAAGAGCCCCGCCTTGCGGGCGTAGTCGTTGATGGTGCGCGTGAGCGCCGACTTGAACCCGGTGAGATGGGTACCCCCCTCGTGGGTGTTGATGTTGTTGACGAAGGTGAACGTGTTCTCGTTGTATCCGTCGTCGTACTGCAGCGCCACCTCGATATCCGCTTCCGGGCGGGTCGCGCCGATGTAGATCGGCTCCGGGTGCAGCGGCTTCCGGGTTCCGCGCAGGTACTCCACGAAGTTCTTGATCCCGCCCTCGTAATGGTACTCTTCGCGGCGCGGCCCTCCGGTCTGCGGGTCGATCCTGCGCTCGTCCATGAGGGTGAGCATCACCCCACGGTTGAGGAAAGCCATCTCCCGGAGCCGCACCGACAGCGTGTCGAAGGAGTACTCCGTCTCCGGGAAGACGTCGCGGTCGGGCCGGAAGGTGACGGTGGTCCCGGTCTCCCCCGGCGCCGCCACTCCGGTGACCCGCAGGTCGTGGACCTTGGCGCCGCGCTCGAAGGCGATCTCGTGGACCTTCCCACCCCGCTTCACCACCACGCGCGTCCATTCCGAGAGCGCGTTCACCACCGAGATGCCCACGCCGTGGAGCCCGCCGGAAACCTTGTACGAGCCCTCTCCCTCGTTGTCGAACTTGCCGCCCGCGTGGAGGACGGTCAGCGCGAGCTCGACCGCCGGAATCCCCTCCGTGGGGTGAACGTCTACCGGGATCCCGCGGCCGTTGTCGCTCCCGGTGATCGAATCGTCCGCGTGGATCGTCACATCGATCCGGTCGGCGTAGCCAGCGAGCGCCTCATCGACGGAGTTGTCGACGACCTCGTACACCAGGTGGTGCAGCCCGCGGGGACCGGTGGAGCCGATGTACATGCCCGGGCGCTTACGGACGGCATCCAGGCCTTTGAGGACCTGGATCTGACCGGCGTTGTACTTATCGTCTGCGCTGATGGCCATGGATCCTGTTCTGCCTGGTTTCACTTCGGAAATCGCACGCTCCTCACATACCCCGCGCGCGCGCGGAAGTGCCCTCCCTCCACCCGCCTAAACCCTTTATGCACCAGCACGAAGTACGGAGTACGCAGCCCGAGATCTCGGGCTGCGTACTCCGTACTTCGTTCACCCGTCCATCACGAAGACGATCTGCCGGATCCTTCCCGAACCCTTGCCCGCGTTGACGCACCGCAGGAGGTCGGCCTTCATCAGGTTCAGCTCCATCATCCAGGCGGAGGTGGAGACGGCCACGAAGAGCACCCCCTCCGAGACGCGCCGCGGGGTGGTGACGGCGGAGATCTGCGGCCCCACCAGCGACTCCCACGCCGGGACCACGGAGGCGGCCTCCACCTTCGCGGCCAGTCCCTTGCGCTCCAGGAACGTTCCCACCAACTCCCCGACGAGCTGTGGGGAGCCGGGCTTCGGGTCGCGGGATCGCTTCAAAGCGCGCGCGGATCGGGAATCGGCGGGTGAACCCGGAAAATGTAGCGCCGTCCCCCTGCCGCGTCAAAGCGGCCGGACCTCACCGCCGCGGATCGTCCAGCTCGCCAGCGACCCGCCGCGGACCTCGAAGTCACCCGCTTTGGGGGCGGTCAGGATCACCTGACCGCCCTCCTCCTGCTCCACCCACTCCAGGATTCGCCGCGAGCGCCCCGGGTCCAGCTCGGCGAAGACATCGTCGAGCAGGATGATCGGATCGGAGCCGAACGCCTGCGTGAGACTCTCCGCCTCCACCATCCGCAGCGCCACCGCGGCCGTACGCTGCTGACCCCCGGAGCCGAAGACCCGCAGATCCACCCAGGCGGTCCCTGCCCCGCCGGGGGCGCGGATCCGAAGGTCGTCGCGGTGAGGGCCCGCCACCGTCATCCCGCGCCTCTCCTCGCGCTCGCGCACCCGCTCCAGCTCGCGCGCGAATTCCGCCGCGACCTCCTCGGGCCTCAGCGGCTCCCCCGCCACGGCCCCCGTGCGGACGGTGCCGTCGTACTCCAGAACCGCGGCGCTCCCGGAGGCGATATGACCCACGTGTCGCCGAAAGGAGGCGTCGTGCTCCGCCACCCAGCGGATTCGCGCGGCGATCACCCGGCTCCCCCACTCCACCAGCCCCTCGTCCCATGCCGCCACCACCACCGCGGGCGTCCCCCGACGCAGCAGGGCGTTCCGCCGCGCGAGGACCTGCCGGTAGCGCTGCAGCGCGTGCAGGTATCCCGGCTCCGTCAGCGAGAGCACGATATCGAGGAAGCGGCGGCGCTCGCCGGGACTCCCGGAGACGATCCCCACGTCGGAGGGGGAGAAGACCACCGCTCCGAGACGCCCGATCGCGTCGCCGAGGCGGTCCGGCTCGGCGCCGTTCACCGTCACCTTCTTGCGCCGCCCCTTGCGGTCGAACGCGGCGGCCACCTCAAGCATCTCCTCCCCCCCCTCCAGCCGCCCCTCGACGCGGAAGACCTCCTCGCCGAAACGCACCAGCTGCTCGTCGGGAGCGCCGCGGAAGGACCGGAAGATCTGCAGGTAGTAGATCGCCTCCAGCAGGTTGGTCTTCCCCTGCCCGTTGTCCCCCACCAGCGCGACCCCCGCGGGCGGGAGCTCCAGACGCTGATCGGCGAAGTTCCGAAAGTTCCGGAGGCGGAGGGAGGAAAGGAACATGAACTACGACGTTGAGTGTCGAATGGGTCCGGCTCCCGGGCTTCGCTGCGGTTCCCGAGGATCCGGCTGTCGTTCATCCAACGTTCGACATTCGACGATTCCCTTCGTGTGCGAGCAGCCAGCGCTTGGTGGCGGTGGCGGAGTGCTCGCCCCACTCGCCGAGGTAGCCCCCGAGGCCGCCGCCAGAGGCGAGGACGCGGTGGCAGGGCACCACGATGGGGAGGGGATTCCGGGCGTTGGCCTGGCCCACGGCGCGCGCGGCGCCCGGGCGGCCCAGCGCCCGTGCCAGCTCGCCGTAGGAGCGGGTTTCGCCGAAGGGAATGGCGCGGAGCGCGGCCCAAACACTGTGTTGGAAGGCGGTGCCGGCCGCCTCCAGGGGGAGCGAGAAATCACGCCGCTCCCCGGCGAAATACTCGGCCAGTTCGGTCGCGATCTTCCGTCCCGCGGCGTCCTCTCGCGCCGGTGCGTCGCGAGTCCCGGCCGGAGGGTACTTCCCCTGGGGCCAGAACCGCAGGAAGCGCAGCGCGCGCAAGTCGTACTCGGCCAGCAGCAGGCCCACGGGCGAGCCCACGAGGAGTCGGTTCATCAATGGAACGCGGAGCGCTACCTTCCCCGGAACTCCGGTTTCCGTTTCTCGAGGAAGGCCTGCATCCCTTCGCGCATGTCCTCCGTGGCGGCGAGCAGGCCGAAGAGGTTCGACTCAAGCGCGAGGCCGTCGTCCACGCTCATCTCCATCCCGCGGGTGGTGCACTCGATGGCGAGCCCGACCGCCACGGGACCGTTGGCCACGATCGTCCCGAGCAGCGCGCGGGTCTCGTCGAGGAGCGCCTCCTGCGAGGCGATACGGTTGGCGAGGCCGATGCGGTGCGCCTCCCGTGCATCGATCATCTCGCCGGTCACCATCATCTCCAGCGCTCTTCCCTTTCCGACTAGCCGCGGGAGGCGCAGCGAGCCCCCGTAGCCGGGGATGATCCCCAGCTTCACCTCGGGGAGCCCGAAGCGCGCGTTCTCGGCCGCGATCCGGAGATGACACGCCATGGCCAGCTCGCACCCGCCGCCGAGCGCGAAACCGTTCACCGCGGCGATCACCGGCTTCCGGGAGAGCTCGATTTCGCGGAAGACCCGCTGCCCCAGCCGGCTCACCTCGATCCCGTCCACGGGTCCCATCTTCGACAGCTCGGCGATATCGGCGCCGGCGACGAACGCCTTGCTCCCGCTCCCGGTGAGGATCACTCCGCGGACGGCGGCGTCCTCGCGCGTCTCGCGGACCGCCTCGCCGAGCTCGCGGATCGTCTGCTCGTTCAGCGCGTTGAGCTTGTCGGGTCGGTGGACGGTCACCGTAGCGATCCCGTCCTGCACGTCGTAGCGGAGGTTCTGGAAGTCGGACATGGAAATCGGTGCGTGCGAAGTGCGGGGTACGAAGTGCGGCCCCCGCACCTCGCACCCCGCACGAGTTCGGAGCGGGGGCGACGACCGGCGAGGGGGCGCTGAACCTACGACACGGCCGCCGCCGCGTCCAGCAGCCCGCCCTGCTCGAGCACTTCGCGCACGCGGGTGCGCTCCTTCTCCCGCAGCGGCTTCAGCGGTGCGCGGGGGGGGCCGCCCGCCAGTCCGAGAAGGTCGAGCGCCGCCTTCACCCCCGGCACGCCCAGACCGCCGACGATGGCGCGGTGCACCGGCGCGATCCTCTCCTGCAGGCGTCCGGCGGCGGCCTCCTCGCCGGCGCGCTTCCGGCGGAAGATCTCGCAGCACTCGTGCGGCGCCAGGTCGGCGACGGCGAGAATCCCGCCGCACGCTCCCACTTCGAGGGCACCGTACAGCACCGCGCCGCTCCCCACGAGCACCTGGAAGTCGGGCGAGCACGCTTCGACGATCTCACCGAGCGCCTTCAGATCGCCGGTGGAGTCCTTGATACCGACGATGTTCTCGTGCCGCGAGAGCTCGCCCACCAGCCCCGCGGCCAGATCGGCACCGCTGTAGGCGGGTGGCACCTGGTAGAGGATCACCGGCACGGGCGAGGCGTCGGCGACCGTGGCGTAGTGCGCGCGGAGGACCTCGGGGGTGAGCTGCGGGCGGTAGTACGACGGCGGCTGGACGAGCACCGCGTCGGCCCCGGCGGCGGCGGCGGCTCGGGCGCGGGCGACCGCGCCGCGAGTGGACTCGCTCCCCACCCCGGAGAGCAGGAGGCGCTCTCCCGCCACGTCGCGCAGCCCCTCTAAGACCCACGCCTTCTCCTCCTCCTCCAGCAGGAGTCCCTCGCCGGTGGACCCGAAGAGCACAAGACCGCCGAGCGGCGCCTCGAACCAGCTCCGGGCGTTGCGGCGGAATGCGACGACGTCCACCTCGCCCGTCACGGGATCGAAGGGGGTGGTGGCGGGCGCGAAGACCGCATGCAGATCGAGCAGGGGAGCCTCCTTCCAGGGTGTGAGGGGACGGGGAGAGCGGAATTCGATCAGCCTTCGGAGCGGCGGGGGCGGCGGCGGGAGATGATGAAGGAGATGTTCTCCCCCTGGTCCGGCCCACCGGGCGCGATGGTTTCGATCGTCACGCGCCGGATCACCCCGCGCTCGTCCTCGAGCGCGATCTCGAAGTCGATTCCCAGTTCCTCGGACTTGACATGCGTGCGCACCTTGGGGCCGGGCTCGGCCTGCGGCTGCTCCAGGTTGCGGTACAGGGTCTTGGTCGACTGCCTCCCCGAGGGCAGGTCCCGAGTCACCTTGATCTGATAGAGCCAATCCGGCTGAAAACCAACGACATAGCGCCGACCGAGCTGATCCTCTCCGTTTCCTTCCCGATTGTGCCGTGCCATCGGGGCCTCCAAGAGACGCGTCAGGGAAATAATTCCGCCGTAAAGCGCAATCTCGGGAGAGACGGCACCCCTTGTCAAGAATTCCGCGTTTTCCGTCTCTCCGTCACCCCTGGATCGGTACCGGCACGAAGGTGAGAACGAAGATGACGACGCACGACCAGCCTACCGCCCGCCGCGCAGGACCGATCGGGAAGTCCGGATCGAAAACGGAAGGATGCCGCACGCTCCCCCGTCCGAGAACGAGGATGAGGACCGCCCACATCCACCACCCCCACCATTCGCGCCCGAGCACGAGGAGGAACGCCAGGAAGGCCAACCCGATCCAACGCTGGGCGGCCCCCACCAGTGCGTAGAGAACATGGCCGCCGTCCAGCTGCGCCAGCGGGAAGAGGTTCAGCGCAGTCACGAAGAGGCCGAGCCATCCCGCGAAGGCGAGGGGGTGAAGGAGGAGGATTCCGTGGTCGCCGGCCACCGCGTGCACCAGCCAGGAGAAGAGCGGCGATCCACCCAGCCAGATCGGTAGGTCGCCGAAGAGCACCACGAAGGGCGCCTGCGCCCGTTCCGGGTCCATCGCCGCCCAGCGGCTCCAGCGGGCACCGAGGAGCACCGCCGGTATGGAGAGCGTGAAGCTCACCAGAGGCCCGGCCGCTCCCACGTCGAAGAGCACCGCGCGGTTGATCATGGCGGAGCGCAGCCGGATGAAGGCGCCGAAGGTGCCGATGATGTTGATGAACGGGGGTGAAGGGATGAAATACGGCGGGGAGGCGTTCATCCCGTGCCGACGGGCCGTCAGGTAGTGGCCCAGCTCGTGCCCCAGAAGGATCGCGAAGAGGGGAACCGAGAAGGCCAGGCCCGGCAGAAGTTCGGCGGGCGCGACGCTGAGGGGGACCGGGATCCCGAGCGGCCCCAGGGGGAGGACGAAGAGGCGGAGCGGATCGCGCCCCACGAAGTATGCCCCGGCCACCGTGGTGGTCAGCAGGGTCGCGAGCGCGAGAAGCGCGTGGAGCCACCAGCGTTCGGGGCGGCGCTTCCCGAGCGGTCGGATCAGCATCACCTCGGTTCCCGCGCCACCCTGGTGCAGAAAGTGCGTGCCCTCCCACTCCGCCAGCGCCGACCGGACTTCGGGGGCATCCGGCCCGAGCTCCGGATGGAGTACTCCGTGCGTCACTTCCTCGTTGCGGATCACCACCACTCGGTATACCGCGAACAGGCTCAACCAATTGGCCACGAGAGTATTGACCTCGAACTATGCGGGCGTTAAGTTGCCAGGATCGTCCCCAAGAACCCGGTCCTCGCCGTCGTGCCGTGCGCCCCTCCCAGTCGGCCATCCCATCCGGTCAATCCAAACGCGATCGAGCCGACTCCCTCCGAAGAGGCGTTCGCCGCATCCTATCGATTTCTGGAGCATAGAATAGAGTGGACATCACCGCGCTTAAGTCCAAAACCATCGCCGAACTGCACGAGATGGCGGAGGGCCTGAACATCTCAAATTACTCCGGTCTCCGCAAGCAGGACCTGATCTTCCGCATCGAGCAGAACCTTCTCGACTCCGAGGTGGTCCTGCGGGGCGAAGGTGTGCTGGAGGTGCTTCCCGAGGGGTACGGCTTCCTCCGCTCGCAGGATTGGAACTACCTGTACGGCCCGGACGACATCTACGTCTCGCCGAGCCAGATCAAGCGGTTCGACCTGCGCACCGGCGATACGGTGCTCGGACAGGTGCGCCCGCCGAAGGAGGGGGAGCGCTATCTGGCGCTGCTCAAGGTGGAGCGCGTGAACGGGGACGACCCGGACAAGGCGAAGCACCGCATCGCCTTCGACAACCTGCGTCCCCGCTACCCCGACCAGCGCATCCATCTCGAGTCGAAGAACGCCGATCTGTCCATGCGCGTCATGGACCTGATGGCGCCGCTGGGCAACGGGCAACGCGGCCTGATCGTCGCGCCGCCGAAGGCCGGCAAGACGATCCTGATGCAGAAGATCGCCAACGCGATCACCGAGAACCACCCGGACACGCACCTCATCGTGCTGCTCATCGACGAGCGCCCCGAGGAGGTGACGGACATGGAGGAGAACGTCCGTGCCGAGGTGATCTCCTCGACCTTCGACGAGCCCGCCGACCGCCACACGCAGGTCGCCGAGATGGTGCTGGAGAAGGCGAAGCGCCTGGTGGAGCACGGCCGGGACGTGGTGATCCTGCTCGACTCCATCACCCGTCTCGCCCGCGCTTACAACGTCACGGTGCCGCACTCCGGGAAGATCCTTTCCGGCGGCGTGGATGCGCACGCGCTCCACAAGCCGAAGCGCTTCTTCGGCGCCGCCCGCAACATCGATGGCGGCGGAAGCCTCACCATCGTGGCCACGGCGCTGGTGGAGACCGGAAGCCGCATGGACGAGGTGATCTTCGAGGAGTTCAAGGGGACGGGCAATATGGAGCTGGTGCTCGACCGGCACATCTCGGACAAGCGCGTTTTCCCGGCGATCGACATCAACCGGTCCGGCACCCGCAAGGAAGACCTCCTCCTCGACGAGATGGAGCTCAGCCGGGTCTACCTGCTGCGCAACTTCCTCTCCGACATGCCCCCCGCCGAGGCGATCGAGTTCCTCCTGGGCCGCATGAAGAAGACGAAGAACAACAAGGAGTTCCTCGACTCCATGGCCAAGGGGGGGTGAGGAAGTGGTACGTGCCGCGTGCTGAGTGCTAGGTAGCGATGGAGCGGGGCCCGGGCGTCGGGGTGACGTCCGGGCCCCGCTCCTTTCGCGGCCGGGAAGCCGGGGAACCGTGTCTCCGCCGGGGTGCCGGCCACACGCGGCACGCGGCGCTATTCCTCGATCACCCCTCGATAGGTGGGATGCACCACCAGCTCGCCGTCCTCGATGACCTTCCGGTCCCAGGGGAAGACGATGAGGGCGTCGCTGGCGAGGGCGTGGAAGTCGGGGAGGTAGCCGGCAGTGCGACAGAAGCAGGTGGCGGTGCGGATCTCGGCGGGGAGGACGTCGCGCAGCGCCGCCACCGCCAGGCGCATGGTATCGCCGCTGGTGGTGATCTCGTCCACGAGAAGCACCCGCTTCCCCGCCGCCTGCACGGGAGTGGTGGAGAGGAGCTCCGGCCGCTCGCGGACCTGTCCGCCGGCGCGGCGCGAGATCTTCATGCTGTAGAAGTCCACCTGCAGGATGTCGGCGATCACCGCGGCGGGCAGCACTCCGGCGGTGGCGATCCCGACGACCACGTCGGGATCGTACTCGCGGTAGACGCGCAGCGCGAGCGCGCGGCACAGCTCGCCGAACAGCTCCCAGGTGAGATCGAACACCTCCTGGGGCGCGGCTCCGGGCCGGGCGGTCGAGAACCATCCTGTCTGGGACATGCGCGCCTCCGGGCGGGGGGATGAGGGAGTACCAATCTCGTACTCCTGCGGCGCTTCGCGCCAGTGGCACGTCTCCGCACCCCTTCGCGCCGGCCGGGCCGGGGCCTTGACGCGACCGGACCGGCGCCCGATTCTTTCCCGTTTTTCGCCCCACGCCCCGACGAGATCGTGAGCGACGACTCGCAGCGCCACACCGCCGACGAGCGCTTCGCGCGCGCCCTGGCCGAGTCTGGCGCGCGCGACCCGCGCGACTTCTACCGTCAGCAGCTTCGCGAGCTGCGAGAGCACGACGAGAACGCCTTCCGCCGCGCCCTCGATCACTACGAGAGCCGCCTGGTACCCGCCGTCGCCGCCGGCGCCTCCGACCCGCTCGGAGAGTGGCTGGAGTACGGACGCCTGCTGGCGCAGCTCCGCGCCGACGGCACGACCGTGCAGATCGACCGCGGCGGCCGCTCGCGCCCCTATGCCCCTCCGGTACCGGTGGAGGAGCTGGTACTGCACCTCCCCACCTCCACTCGCGAACCGGCGCTTCCGGTGGGGATCCCGCCGCAGCTCTCTCCCGCACAGCGCGCCGCTTTCGAGCTCCTGGTGAAGCAGTCGCTCGGCGGCTGAGGCGGGGAAAATGGCACGGGGAGTGCGAGCCCTCCGCCCGCCGGTACCCGTTCACGAGCTCCGCATCCGATGCCTAACGACACCTACTCCTCTCCCTCGTCTCTGGTCCGCGCCCGATGGGAGCTCCGTCCGCACGACGGCAGCCCTCCGATCCGCGGCGACCTGCGCGCCCCCCGAGGCCCCCCGCCCGAAACCGCGGTGGTGGTGTGCCACGGCTTCAAGGGTTTCAAGGACTGGGGTTTCTTTCCGGTGCTCGCCCGTACCCTGGCGGCGCGGGGCCACGCCGTCCTCTCCTTCAACTTCTCGCGCAGCGGGATCGGCCCCGACGAGGAGAGCTTCACCGACCTCGACGGCTTCGCGCGGCAGACCCACTCGCGCAACCTCGACGAGATCCGGATGGTGCTCGACGCCGTCACCGGCGGGACGCTCTTTCCTCGGGCGCCTCGAAAAATCGGGCTCTTCGGACACTCGCGCGGAGGGGGCGAGGCGATCCTCGCGGCCGGCGAAGACGGGCGGGTGGCGGCTCTGGTGACCTGGGCGGCGATCGCGGCGGTGGAGCGGTGGGGGGACGAGGAGGTGGCGGCCTGGGAGCGCGGCGAAACGGTTTTCGTCGAGAACTCGCGCACCCGGCAGCGGATGCCGCTGGCGCCGGAGTTCTGGGAGGACGTGCGGAGCAACACCGACCGCCTCGACATCATTCGCGCGGCCGAGCGGCTGACCATCCCCTGGCTCATCGTGCACGGGGAGGCGGACACCTCGGTCTCGCCCACGAACGCGCGGCTGCTTTTCGACGCCGCGGGAGAGCGGGCGGAGCTGTTGCTGGCGGAGGGCGCGGGCCATACCTTCGGCGCGGTGCACCCGTACGCCGGAGAGACGGAGTCGCTGCGAGCCGCCATTGAAGCCACCGCCGGCTGGTTCGAAACGCACCTCGCGTGATGCGACCTTCGCGGCCTCCACGCGGTATTGTGGATCGCCGGCCCGCTCGTTATCCTCCTGGCGTCGCCGGAGATCACGAGCGCCTTCATTCTTTTCTCTGCACCTGTTCCGGAGATCGAAATGCCGTACGTGATCGCTGAACCGTGCATCGGCACCAAGGACGCGAGCTGCGTCGAGGTCTGTCCGGTGGACTGCATCTATGAGTCGGGAGACCAGTACTACATCAATCCGGACGAATGCATCGACTGTGGCGCCTGCGAGCCGGAATGCCCGGTGCAGGCGATCTTCCCCGACACCGACGTTCCGCCGGAGTGGTCGGAGTACATCGAGAAGAACCGGGAGCTGTCGGAATAAAGGACAGGAGACGGGGAACGGGGAACAGGAAGCCGCGGGACCCGGACATCCATTGCAATGTCCGGGTCCCGCGCCGTGAGAACTGTTCCCTGCTCCCTATGTGCTCTTCCCCGTTCCCTAATCGTCGGCGAAGAGCTTGTGCCCGTGGTTCTTCTTGCCGAAGACGAAGTCGGCGTACCCGTTGTCGGGATTGCGGCCGCGCTTCAGGGCGCGGTCCACCGTGCCGGGGCCGCGATTGTAGGCGACCAGAGCGAGGCGCTCGTTCCCCTCGTACTTGTCGAGCAGGAACTTCAGGTACTTGAAGCCGATCCGCACGTTCGTCTCCGGATCGCGAAGCTCGCGGCGGGTGACGCCGGGCTCCATCCAGCGGGCGGTGGCCGGCATCAGCTGGGTCAGGCCGACGGCGCCCACGGGACTCGTGGAAGAGTTCCGGAACGAGCTCTCCGCCCGGACCAGCCCGAAGGCGGTCTCTGGATCGATCCCGTTCTCGACGGCCGCCTCGGAGATGGTGAGGGCAAGGTCCTGCGGGACCTGATACCCCTCGGCCTCGTACTTCGCGGCCAGCCGCGCACTCTCGCGCTTCAGGACGCGCTCCGACCAGAGGGCGGTCACGCTGGAGGCGGGAGAGGCGCCCACGACTACCGGCTCGAGCACGGGCAGCGACGCCCCGACAAGGGAAACGCGGACGGCGGCCACCTGGACTCCCGCCACCCCGCAGAGGAGGAGCTGCACCACCGGACGCCGCAGCAACGTCCGAATCCCCACCCGGCCCAGCTCCTCGCACCGCTTCCGCTTTTCTCGACCGGTATGCTTCTCCTGCGGGGTATGTCGTTGCACGGACTCTACTCCTGTTCGTGGATCGACGCCACACTCGGACGCCTCGACAGCGCCCTAGTGCCGCCGCGAAATCGTCGCGCAATTCCTCATAATTTACTCTCATATCCCGTTACTGTCAACGGGGATAGACCACTTTCTCCTCAGAGATGAATTATTAATACTTCGTTCGCATGAACGAACAACCTGGCGGGTCGCCGCTCCCTCCGGAACAGCGACCCGCCAGGTCGTTCGCCAGGACTGCGAAACGCTACATCCCGGCCGAGCGGAGTGCGTCCAAATCCAGCGGGTTCGCCGCCGGCGCCCGCCCAGGTTGAGGTTCGGGCTGCGCCGTCCGCTCTTCGCTGCGCTGCCGCGCCACCGTCAGGGTGGCGACGACCGCGGCGATGGCCACCAGGCTCACTCCCAAGGTACGAATAGGCACCTCCCTGCGGGGGTCGGAATGCTCTCGTCTCTCCATCAGTCGGGGCAGAATCCATGCCGGGCTTGCCGAAAATCTTCCGGGCACGCAGCTTACCCCCTTTCGAGATCGTCCGCCGACCGAGATGCGACTCCTGATCCAGCGCTCTCCCGACCCGGTGCCCTACCTGGGCGCCTACTTCCGCATCGCGCGCTCGGAGGGCGAGCCCTCACGCGGCAGCCTCCTTCTCGCCCCGTCCTCCTCGTCGGTCCCCGACGAGGAGGTTCTGGCCCGGCTTCTCGGCCTGGCGTTCGTGCTGGGCGACCCCACGGGGGGGCCGCCGATCCGCCAGTTTTGGCTGGAGGAGGGTCTGCGCTTCGCCGGGAAGATGGACAGCGATCTCGCGCCCGCGCACGCTAAGCGGGCCGAAGCCCTGGCGCGGCGACTGGGGGAGGCGTGGGACCGCTTCCTGGACAACGCCCTGGCGCGCCTGGAGGGGGAGCCGCGCGGGGACGCACACTTCCGCTTCCCCGGTGGGGATTGGTCCGCGGAGCGGCCGGCCGTGCTCGTCACCGCCTGGCCACCGCTCGGCGGCGTCGCGCTTCCGGAGCTGGAATAGCCGGTGCCGGGCGGCGGCGCCGAACCTCGAAACAAGACCGATGCAGCCGAAACGAGATCTGGAGTTCCAGGGTGCCTTCGCGCTCTCCCTGCCGGCCGCATGGGAGGCCGAGCCGGACGAGGAGGAAGGGATCAACCTCGCCTCGCCGGACGGACCCGGCCTCCTTCACCTGCTGTCTATCCCGCAGCCGGCGGGCGAGATGCTCGATCCGGCGGAGGAGCTCTACGCCTTCCTCGAAGACCAGGGAATCGAGCTGGAGGAGGACGAGGTGGAGGACGTCGAGCTTCCGGGAAGCGCCGGGATGGCCGTCTGCGAGTACCTGGCGGAACAGGAGGAGGACGAGGAGGAGAGCGCCACTTTCTGGATCGTCGCGGTCGCCACCGCGCCGGGCGTCCTGGTGTTCGGCAGCTATTCGTGCCCCGCGGGAGAGGCGGCGGCGGAGCGGGAGAAGGTCCGCGACATCCTCGCCTCGCTGCGCCTGCGGGAAGAATCCTGAGGCGAACGGCTCGCCCTCCACCCAAGGACCTCGGAGCACCGCATGCCCCTGAAGCCCGGAGACCAGGCGCCCGAGCTGGCCCTGCCCTCCCACTCGCTGGAGACCGTCTCGCTCGCCGAGTATCGCGGCGGCCGGCCGCTGGTCGTGCTCTTCTTCCCGCTGGCCTTCACCGGCACCTGCACCGAGGAGCTCTGCTCCGTCGGCGAGGACCTGGGCGAGTACCGGGACCTGGGGACGCGCGTGGTCGCGGTGAGCGTGGACTCCCCCTGGGCGCTGGAGCGCTTCCGGGAGGAATGCGGCGCCGGCTTCCCCTTCCTCTCGGACTTCAACCGCGAGGCCGCCCGCGCCTTCGGCGTGCTCCGCTCCGACCCTCTCGGACCCGGCCTGCTCGAAGTCGCAGACCGAGCCGTCTTCGTGATCGACGCGCGCGGCCGAATCGCCTACGCCTGGCACTCGGCGGACCCCGGCGTCCTTCCGCCCTTCGGCGAGATCAAGGATGCCGTGAGGAAGTCCTGAGCGTTCCGTGCTACGTCAGGGTTGACGCCTCTTCCAGAATCCCGCGCATCTCGTCGGGGGAGAAGTGGTACGCCTCGTTACAGAAGTGGCAGACCAGCTCGGTGAACTCCTTCTCCTCCTCCTCGATGATCTGCTCGATCTGCTCGCGCCCGAGGGTGACGATCGCCGCCTCGAAGCGGGGGCGGGAGCAGGGGCAGTGGAAGCGCACCGGGTAGCGGTCCACCCTGGCGATCCCGCCGGGGACGATGCGCTCCAGGATCTGCTCGGGCGTCATCCCGTCGCGGACGAGGGCGGTCGGGTGAGGGAGCGCGGAGATCTCGCGCTCGATCCCGGCGATCTCCTCGTCCGAGAGCCCGGGGAGGAGCTGGATCAAGAATCCTCCGGCCGCTTCCACCGAGCCGTCGGCGTTCACGAAGACCCCGACCCCCACGGCCGACGGAATCTGCTCGCTGCGCGCCAGGTAGAAGGCCAGGTCGTCTCCGATCTCGCCGCTCTGCAGCTCCACCGTTCCCTGATAGGGCTCGCGCATCCCGAGATCCTTGGTGACTGAGAGGTAGCCGCGCGTGCCCACCACTCCGGCGACGTTCAGCTTCCCGGGGCGCACGCTCTCGGCGTGGACGTGCGGGCGGGCCACCAGGCCGCGGACCTCACCCTCGCCGTTAGCCGTGCAGATGATTCGCCCCGCCGGCCCGTCGCCACGCACCTCGACAGTGAGGAGCTGACGCTCCTCCTTGAGCGCCGCCGCCGCTAGGAGCAGTGCCCCCATCGCGGTGCGGCCGAGGGCGGCCGCGACGGCGGGATACGCCCCGTGGCGCTCCTGAAGCTCCGCGACCACCGGTGTGGCCTGGAGCGCGAAGGCCCGCACCCGGCCGTCCAGGGCCGTGGCGCGAACCAGATAGCTCGATTTCATCGGATCTCTCCGTGCTGGGTTCAGACGGCCCCCGTATCCGGCCGGCCGCGCGGCGGATTACCCCACGGCGGCCGGAAAGAGCCCGACTCGCTCTCGCGCGCCCTTGCCCGCCGGGTCGCCGTAGCATAGCCTTCCTGCCACACAGGCCAGATCGGCACGGGGCGTGCCGATGCACCCACGCAAACGTCGGTTACCCGGGGAGGAAGTCGGGATGAGCGATCGAAAGCTGGAGCAGCGCTTCGACGGCCTGGCCGTTCAGCTGCACGAGTGGACGGAGTCCGCACTGGCGCTGGACGAGGGTCACTTCCCGAGCGAACTGCTGAGCGATCTCGACGACCTCCTCGAGGAGTTCAAGGGCTTCATCGAAGACGCGGAGGGGAGCTTCGAACGGAAGGACGTCACGGAGCTCTTCGTCACGCCCGAGATGGCGGAAGTGATCGATCGCTTTCCCAAGGTGCGCCGCTATCTGGAGCGCGCCTGGGGCGCCCAGCTCACCGATCTGATCGAGGAGGAAGGAGCGGGCTTTGAGGGTTTCGACGAAGAAGACGATGAGTAGGGGCTTTCCGGGACCCGGAGCGCGCCGCCGCGCTCTAGGCCGTTCCGGGCGAAGCTCGTCGAACCCGGCGAAGTCCGTCGAACCACGCGAGGTCAAAGGCCGTCCGGGGGTGGATCCGAGCCCCCGCAGACCCGCCTACCGTTCCGGCTCTGGAAAGACCACCAGCGATTCGTGCCCCTCCCGATCTACGGCTGCCACGCCGAAGAAGTAGTTGTCGATGATGACGTTCTCCACCGTGTACTCCGTCACGTTCCCGACGAAGCGCGATCGGGTCCAGTTCGGGTCGGTGGGACGCCGCCAGTAGACCCGGTACCCGAGCAAGTCGGGTGAGCTCACCGGCTGCCAGCGTAGCGTCGGTGAGGGCCGCACGGCACCGGAGATCGTTACTTCCCGCGGCGAGGGCGGGGCCCACGCGAGCGAGCCGAGCGTCGCGGCATCGAGCGCGGAGATCTTCGCCGCGTAGTCGAAGTCCACCCCCTCCAGCACGTCTCCATAGGCGATCCCGTTCTCCGTCCGTAAATCCTGGTGCTGACGGGTGTAATCCTCGTTGGTCTCCATCAGCCGCACCGACGCCGGGAAGCCCGCCAGGAAGAAGGGGGTATGGTGCCCCCCGCGCCCGTAGCGGTCCAACCGGTAGACGATGAGCACGTCGAGGTTGGTGACGTACAGCTCCGCCACGCGATCGATATAGCGGGCGAGCTGCCGGGCGGGCGTGTCCAGCTCCCCGCCGGTGCGCAAGATGCGGTTCAGCTCCTCGGGGCCGGTGTCGGGGTGCAGGCCCGGCGCGAAGACCCGCGCCGTGGTATTGTCGGTCACCCCCGTGATCCCGCGGAAGTTTCCCACCATGTCGTTGTTGATCACGGCCTCGATCCGCCACCCCCACGCCCGGGCCGAGTCGGCCAGCACCTCGCCGCCGAAGAGGCCCTGCTCTTCACCCGAGAGACCGGCGAAGGCGATGGAGCCGTCGCTGGGGTAGCGGGAGAGCACCCGGGCGGCTTCGAGAACGGCGGCGACCCCCGAAGCGTTGTCGTTCGCGCCGGGGTTTTCGCTGGTCGCGTCCATCACGTCGGAAACGCGCGAGTCGATGTCGCCGGTGTGCACGACGAAGCGGTTGGGGTCCGTTCGCCCGCGGAGGATGGCCACCACGTTGACGATCTTCGCGTCCTGCCGGATGCGTCCCTCGGGATCCCCGGGGATGATCCCGGAGACGTAGCGCACCTCCAGGCACCCGCCGCACGCCCGCGAGATCCGCTGAAACTCGTCGTAGACCCATCGCCGCGCCGCACCGATCCCTCGCGTATCGGAGAGAGTGTCGGAGAGGGTGTGCCGGGTCCCGAAGCCCACCAGCGTCCGGATGTCGCTCTCGATGCGGGCCGCGGAGACGGCATCGACGAGCTCGTGGATCCTCGGGTCCTCGAAGGAGGGGACGGGGCCCGCCGGGGCGGGCGGGGGAAGGGTCTGCGCGGTCGCCGCCGAGGCGGCGAAGGCCAGGAGGAGACCGGATGATGCGAGATGGAGCCGCACGGGTACCTCCGGAGGCTGAATGGGATGGATCGATTCGGGCAGAAGATACCCGCCGCGCCCGCAACCGCCAGGGGGCACGCCCGGGTCTGCTTCCCTTGCCGTGGTCCCGGTCCCCGGAACCCGCCGGCGCCGAGGCGGCATCTCTCATCTCGAGACCGTATCCGCCCTCCGCTCGATCGGCGCCGCCTCCGGCCAGAGGCGGTAGCGCCCCTTCAGCTGCGGAGCGAGGGCGGCGAGCAGCCCCGAAACCGTCTGGAAGCGATCGACGGGATCGGTCTTCAGACAGCGCATCACGATGCGCTCCAGCATCGAGTCGATGCGGGGGAGGTGCTCGCGCAGGGGAACGGTCGGGCGGGTGAGCTGCGGATAGCGCGCGACCAGGTCCCCGGTCGAGAGGGACTCCCGAGCGTCCGGGGGAGTGCGCGGCGCGGCGCTATCGAACCCCTCGCCGTCCCATCCTTCCTGCTCGTCCTCATCCGACGGCTCCTCGGTGGGCCAGCGGCCGGTGAGCGTTTCGTAGAGCACCGCCCCCAGCCCGTAGACGTCGGTGGCCGGGGTGAGCGGCTCGCGCCGAACCTGCTCGGGCGCCATGTAGGGCGCCGTCCCCAGCCGGTCGGCGGGCCGGCGTGAGGAGAGCTTCCGTGCCACGTCGAAGTCCACCAGGATCGGGATTCCCTCCCGCAGGAGCACGTTCCCGGGCTTCAGGTCGCGGTAGAGGTAACCTTGCCGGTGGAGGTAGTGGATGGCCGCCCCGATGTGCATGGCGGCGCGTACGGCGTCGGGCACATGGAGGCGCCTCTTGGGCAGGGACTCCAGCACCTCGTACAGGGAGGGGCCGGCGAAGTATTCGAGCAGGAGATAAGCGCGCGTGGCCGCGGTCCCGCTCCCGTAGTAGCGGACGATGTTCGGGTGCCGGAGACGCCTCAGTACGTTCCGCTCGCGCCGGAAGGAGGAGGGTGGCTCCTTCCCGCCGGCGTGCTCGGGGGCGACGATCTTCCCGGTGAGCGCGCACCAGTGCTCGTTGCTCCACACCTGGTACAGCTCCGTGATCCGGCCGCGCGCCAGATGCCCGATCACCGTCAGCTCCCCCACCCGGTCGCCGACCGCGAGAGAGAAATCCGCGCGCGGGCGCGTAGGATCGTGAGTCCACTTTCGCGCCGCGGCCAATCCCTGGTACCGGGGGCGCTTGATGCCCGAGTCGGTCATACGTGGTGCTTGCGAGGTCGTCCGGGTAACGCTCCGCGAGCTTGCAACCCGCGTACCGGAGTCTCGCGGGAGACGTTCGCCGGGCTCCACGCGATCGGAACCCGGCCCGCCTCCATGGGTAGGAAATACGCATTCCGCCCACCCAGGAGGACCCATGTTTCGATCTCTTCGAGTGCTCGCCCTTTCCGGATCTCTCCTGCTGCTCGGCGCCGCGGGCGCCCTCGCGCAGGAGCCCGACTGGCGGCCTCCCTCCCCGCAGATGCCGCAGATGCCCAGCGAGACCGATCTGGGCGGCGATTGGCTCTCGGCGCACGCGACCTGGTTCGAAGGCGTGGATCGGGCCGCCGGCGTGGCGGTGTCCGGCCTGCGCCCGGTGGGGGAGACGCGTCGCGGGAGCGCGACCATGCAGGTGGCCCGCTTCATGAACGGCCCGATCCCGGCGGTGGTCTGGAGCGACCGCAACGATGACGGCCGCGCCGACATGATCGAGATCCTGCGCAGCGGCGGGGTGATCATCCAGCTGATCGATGCCGACTACGACGGCGCGGCCAACGTGCTCCGCCTCTACGACGCTTCCGGCAAGCTCCTGCGCGAGGAGCGGATGTAGCCGGACGGGCCCCGTGGCTGCCCGGGCCGCATCCGACGGACTGAAACCCCTCGACTGCTTCCCGTCCATGCCCTTCGGAGACGGTGTGCGCCGCGAGCCGCGGACGGTGGGTCCCGACGCCACGCCGGCGCGCGCCCTCCGGCTTTCCCGCGGACACCGTGTCCGTCACTTCCCCGAGGTCGTCGAGGCGAGCGAGCGCACCGGGATCTCTTCGGAGCGGGACCTCCGCTCCCCGGTCGCGCGGTGAGGGGCCGATGAGATCCGTCCTGGTTTGGGACCCCGCCTTCACCGCCTACCGATTCCGCCCGGACCACCCCTTCAACCCCAGACGACTCGAGCTCACGATCTCCCTCATCGAGGAGCTCGGCCTGCTCGCCGGGCCCGACGTGCGAGTCGTGCCGCCGAGGCAGGCGACCGACGAGGAGCTCGCCTGGGTCCACTCCCCGGAGTACATCGAGGCCGTCCGGAAGATGGGCGGCGAGGGGGCGGACCCGAGCGAGGGCCGGCGGTGGGGGTTGGGGACGGAGGACAACCCCGTCTTCCCCCGCATGCACGAGGTCGCTGCCACGGTCGTGGGGGGAACGCTGCGGGCGGCGGAGCTGGTGATGTCGGGCGAAGTGACCCGCGCCTTCGCGATCGCCGGAGGCCTCCATCACGCCCACCGCGACCGCGCCTCCGGCTTCTGCATCTACAGCGACCTGGCGGTGGCCATCCAGTGGATCCGGAAGACACACGGCGCTCGCGTTCTCTACGTGGATTACGACGCCCACCACGGCGACGGCGTGCAGGGGATCTTCTACGGCGATCCCGATGTGCTGACCCTCTCCCTCCACGAGTCCGGACGGTACCTCTTCCCCGGAACGGGTTTCCCCGAGGAGCTCGGCGACGGCGAAGGATTCGGGTACTCGCTCAACCTGCCGATGGAGCCGTTCACTGAGGACGGCTCCTGGCTCCGCATCTTCTCGGACTTCCTGCCGGAGGTCGCCGCGGCGTTCCGCCCGGACGTGATCGTGCTGGTGAACGGGTGCGACGCGCACGTGCTGGATCCGCTCACGCACCTGCGCTGCACCACGCGCCTCTACGCGGAGACGGTGCGGATCGCAGGCGAGGTGGCCAACCGGTACTGCGGCGGGCGGATCCTGGCGACGGGGGCCGGTGGGTACGCGATCTGGCGGGTGGTGCCTCGGGCGTGGGCGCTGGTCTGGGCCGAGCTCACCGGGCAGAAGGTGGCCGCGCGCGTCCCGCACGAGTGGCAACAGCGCTGGCAGGGGGAGTCTCCGCACCTCCTCCCGGACACGCTCCACGACCCCGACGGCGCTTTCCCGCCGGTGCCCCAGCGAGCGGAGATCGAGGCGATGAACCGCCGCACCTTCGAGTCGCTCCGGCGCACGGCCCTCCCGCTCCTGCGAGGATGGAGCATGGGGTTCTGAAGGTGACCGTCGTGGGTGAGGACAGGGGTGGGCGGCGCTTCTCGGTGCGCCGCCTCCGTCCGACCGATCGCGAGGCGCTGCAAGCGTACTACGAGGCGTTCGAACCGAAGCGCGCCGCGCAGGGGCTCCCGCCCGAAGGCGCCGAGCGGGTGGCGAGCTGGCTCGACCAGGTGCTCGGCGCCGGAGTGCACCTGGTCGTCTGCCGCGACGGGGAGCTGATCGGACACGGCCTGCTGGTCCCCACCGGCCGCGAAGGCACGTCCGAGTACGCCGTCTTCCTGAGGCAGGACGAACGCGGGCGAGGGATCGGGACGGAGCTCAACCGACTCGCCGTGGAGGCCGCCCGCGCGGCCGGCCTCCGCCGCCTCTGGCTGACCGTCGAGCCCCGAAACCGCGCCGCCATCCGCTCCTACGAGAAGGTGGGCTTCCGCTTCGTCCCCGGCACGATCTACTCCCCCGAAGCCGAGATGGAGATCGATCTGTAAGTGAAGTGCGAAAGTACCGGAGCGACGTTATCTTCGCACGCTCGCACCCTCGCACCCTCGCCCGGATGATCCGCATGGCCCGACCGATCCGCCCCACCGCGCTGCTGCTCGGTCTGGTGGCCGCGTGTACCCCGACGCCCCCGGCGGTCGCCCCCGCGCCCTCACCCCCCGCTCCGGCCGCGCCCGCCGCCACAATCGACACGGTGCGCCGGCCCCTCCTTCGCGAGGTGCCGGTCCCGCCCGCCTTCGCCGCCGCGGTGGCGGCCGGCACGCGCACCGAGACGGGTGCACCGGGAGAGCGCTACTGGCAGCAGGGGGTGAGCTACCGGATCGACGCGGAGCTGGATCCCCGCACCGCCACCGTGCGCGGCGCCGAGCGGATCGTCTACCGCAACCGCTCGCCGCAGGCGCTCTCCTCGTTGGTCCTCAACCTGTACCAGAACGTCTTCTCCGAGGGCGTCCCGCGGAACCGGTTCGTGAACGTGACCGGCGGGGTGACGCTGGAACGGGTAGCGGCGCAGGGGCAGACGCTGTCCCGCCGCACCGCGCGGGAAATCCCCGTGGTGCCGGGGCCCCGAGAGGACGCGCCGACGGGGTACTCCGTGGAGGGCACGCTGGCGCGCCTGAAGCTCCCGCGCCCGGTGGCGCCCGGCGACAGCGTCGTCCTCGAGATCGACTGGCGCCACGTCGTTCCGCCCGCCCCCTCCTTCCGCACCGGGTGGGACGAGACCCTTGGCGCGCGCTCGTATCACGTGGCGCAGTGGTACCCGCAGGTCGCCACCTTCGACGACGTCTACGGCTGGGACGCCACGCCCTACCTCGGCGATGGCGAGTTCTACCTGGAGTACGGCGAATTCGACGTCTCGGTCACCCTTCCCGAGGGCTACCTCGTCGGGGCGACGGGGGTGCTGCAAAACCCGGAGGAGGTGCTGACGGCGGAGGCGCGGCGGCGCCTGGCGGCGGCGCTCGGGTCGGACAGCGTCACGGCGGTAGTGACGGAGGCGGACTTGGAGGCGCGGAACGCCACCCAGTCCTCGCCCGAAGCGCAGCTCACCTGGCGCTTCCGCGCCGAGAACGTGCGCGACTTCGCCTTCTCCACCTCGCGGCGCTTCGTGTGGGACGCGACTCGCGCCGTGATCCCCGACGGCTCCGGGGGAACCCGCACGGTGGCGGTGAACGCGCTCTACCGCGCCGGGGCGGGAAGCTGGGAGCAGGCCGCACGCTTCGTGCAGCACTCGATCCGCTTCTACAGCGAGCTGCTCATCCCCTATCTCTACCCGCAGATCACCACCGCCGAGGGTCCGATCGGGGGGATGGAGTACCCGATGCTGGTCTTCATCACCCGCCGCGACGAGCCGGAGTCGCTGCACGGAGTGACGGCGCACGAGGTCGCCCACGAGTGGTTCCCGATGATGGTGGGGCAGAACGAGGCCTCCTTCGCCTGGATGGACGAGGGCTTCGCCACCTTTTTGGAGGCGCTCGCCGCCGACGATCTCTACGACCGCACCGACAGCTACCAGGGCGACCTCGCCTCGTATCTGCGCGTCGCCGGCAGCGAGGCCGAGGTTCCCCTGATGCGCCATACCGACCTGGCGAGCCCCTACGGCGCGCGCACCGTGGCGGCGTACAGCAAGCCGGGCCTGCTCCTCCGCTCGCTGCGGGCGGTGGGTGGGCGACTCGGTCTTCTACGACGCCCTCCGCGAGCACGCGCGCCGGTGGACGCTGAAGCACCCCTACCCCTGGGACTTCTTCCACGCCATGGAAAGGGCGGCGGGGCGGGACCTCGACTGGTTCTTCTATCCCTGGTGGTTCGAGACCGGCGTGCTGGACCACGCGGTGGCCGCGGTGGAGGGCGCCGGAGGGGAGACGGGGAGCGTCGTGGTGCGCCTCCGCGATCTCGGTGGGATCCCGGCCCCGGCGGTGGTCGAGATCACCACAGCGAGCGGTGCGAAGCAGCGGCGGACGGTACCCGTCGAGGATTGGCTGCGCGGCACCCGCGACGCCGCGCTCACCTTCGCGGTCTCCGAACCGGTGGTTCGCGTCGAGCTGGATCCCGAGCACCTCTTCCCTGACGCCGACGACCAGAACAACGTCTGGATAGGGAGCAGGGAATAAGCAATGGGAACGGGGGGTAGTTCGTACGGCGCCGGGCCCGGGACGTCGCTCGGAAATCGCGCCCCGGCTCCCGCTTCCGGCGCGCTCCTTGCTCAGAAGAGGGAGGGCCGGAGATCGGCCCCATCTCTTCCACACCTCTGCAATCCGCGTATCTGTCGCATGAGCGTTTCGACCCCCGGGCGACTGCCCCTCCTGATGCTGTCCGCACTCGCGCTCGCCGGCTGCGGGGACGGACAGGTGGCCGCGGAGGGCTCGGCCGCCGCGCCCGCCGATTCCACCATGGTCGTGGCTGCCGACTCGGCCGCCGCGGCGCCCGCGGAACCCGCGATCGCGGACTCGCGGGACGACGCTCCCGCGCAGATCCGCGGCCTCTACCTCAACGCCTACGCCGCCGGATCGCGGAACCGCCTCCCGAAGCTGATCGCGATCGCCGACAGCACGGAGATCAACACGTTTGTCGTGGACGTGAAGACGGAGCGCGGGATCCACTACACCAGCCAGGTGCCGCTCGCCACGGAGCTCCAGCAGCAGGGGGAGAACACCCTGCGCGACCTGAGCGCGTTGGTGGACACCCTGCACGCGCACGACATCTACGCCATCGCTCGGATCGTGCTCTTCAAGGACCCGATCCTCTCGAAGGCCCAGCCGGAGTGGTCGGTGCGAAACCCGGAGGGGGGTCTCTGGACAGACAAGGCGGGGAACACCTGGGTGAGCCCCTGGGACCAGCGCGTGTGGGACTACAATCTGGCGATCGCCGAAGAGGCCGCCCGCGCCGGCTTCGACGAGGTCCAGTTCGACTACGTCCGCTTCGCGGAGCCGTACAAGAGCCTGCCTCCACAGGTGCACCCCAAGGCCGAGGGAGACCGCACGGACGCGATCGCGGCCTTCCTGAATGTGGCCAAGCGTCGCCTCCATCCGCTGGGAGCCACCGTCGCCGCGGACGTCTTCGGGCTCTCGCCCAACGATCCCCGGGATGTGAACATCGGGCAGCAGTGGGAGACGATCTCCGCCACCGCCGACCACATCCTCCCGATGATGTATCCGTCGCACTACCTCCCGACGCACCTTCCAGGGGTTCCGAAGCCGGACCTGATGCCGTACGAGGTGCTCTACAAGTCGGCGGGGATGGCGGTGGTGCGGAACGAGAGGCTGCGGGAGGCGGGGGTGAAGCCCGCGCGGGTGATCCCCTGGCTACAGGCGTTCACCGCCACCTGGCTTCGCGATCACCAGGATTACGGACCGGCGGCGCTGCGCGACCAGAAGCGCGGCGTGTACGCCGTGGGGCTCGACGATTGGGTCCTCTGGCACCCCGGCTCGAAGTACGAGCCGATCCTCGCCGGTCTCGACAGGGAGACCCGCGCCGAAGCGAAGAGCGGCTATGCGCCGCCCGCAGACGTAGTCTCCATGCTCGATGTGCTGGAGGCACAGGGCGCGCGCTCGGCGCGGGAGAAGGCGGTGCAGCAGGCCCGCGGCGACACCAGCGATCCGGAGGCCGCTCAGGCCGCGAAGACGGGGACCAGTCGATGAGGACTCTCGAAGGAGGAGGGCTGCCCGAGCCCCGCAAACGCCTTCTCCGGAGCCGTCCGCGGGTTCGCTTCCACGATCGCCTCCCATGCCGGGCGTCGCCGGCAGATCCGGCTGCTCACGCGCGGCCGCGGAACGGCTGAACTCTTCCCTGCCCGCCCCCGCCTCTCACGCGCGCCGTTCCGCCCTTTTCCCCCTCCCGCCGCTCCCGCGAATCCTCGTAGTCTCTCCACCATACTCCTCTGCGCCGGAAGGGGAGCAGCCGTCCTGCCCGGGATCACGTGCTTCCGGGCAACCTTCTTGCGAAGCGGCTGCGCCACTTCAACCCGACTGCCCGTGTGAAACGGGCATGGCCTACACGGAGCGCCTCGAGATCGGGCGAGGTCCGTGGCGGCCGAGAACTCCTCAGAAGAAGGAGCAGGCAATGCACTGCGAAGTACACGACCGGCGCGACTTCTTGCGCCGATCCGCCGCCGCGCTCGTCGGCTTCGGCGGACTCGCGCTGGCCGGGTGCGACGATGACGACGACCTCCTCGGCCCGGGCACCCTGCCTTCGCCCACCGACCGTCCGGGACAGTTCGTGGACGTCAATGGCGCACGCATCTTCTACGAGGTAGCCGGGCAGGGCGAGCCGATGCTGCTGCTGCACGGATATCCTCTGTCGGGCGCGCTGTTCGCCCGCAACCGCGATGCGCTGGCGCGCCGCTACCGGGTGATCACCCTGGACCACCGCGGCTACGGGGCGAGCGAAGCGCCCGGCGTGCCGGACTCCGTCGCGATCTATGCCCAGGACGCCCTCGACGTCCTGACGCAGCTGCAGATCCAGCAGGCCATCATCGGCGGCATGTCCATGGGCGGACCCATCGTTTTCGAGATGTATCGCAGAGCCCCCGGACGTTTCCGGGGCATGATGCTGATCGACACGATCGCCGCGGCGGCTTCTCCG
>CBDCDN010000004.1:0-38732 GCA_965215255.1 Longimicrobiaceae bacterium
CGCCGACGCGGAGGAGACCCGGCGCTGGGTGGAGGAGGCCGGCCGCCGCTGCCTCGTCCACCGCTTCGACGTCCGGAAGAAGGCAGACTGTGAGCGCTTCGTGGAACGGGCGGTGGAGGAGTTCGGTCGGCTCGACCTGCTGGTGAACAACGCCGCCTACCAGATGTCGCGGGACTCGATCGAGGAGATCACCGAGGAGCAGCTGGAGCGCACTTTCGCCACCAACATCTTCGGGTACTTCTTCATGGCGCAGGCGGCCCTTCCCCACATGAAGGAGGGGGCGGCGATCGTCAACACCGGGTCCGTGACCGCGCTGAAGGGGAACCCGTCGCTGGTGGACTACTCGGCCACCAAGGGCGCGATCCACGTCTTCACGATGTCGCTCGCCCATGGGATCGCCGGGCGCGGGATCCGGGTGAATGCGGTGGCGCCGGGCCCGGTTTGGACCCCGCTGATCCCCGCGACCTTCGAGCACGAGCACGTGACCGAGTTCGGCAAGAACACCGTTTGGGGGCGGCCGGCGCAGCCCGCCGAGATCGCGCCGGCATACGTGTTCCTGGCCTCGGCCGGAGCGCGCTTCATCACCGGAGAGGTGATCGGGATCACGGGGGAGATCGGGACGCGCTGAGGGCGCGGCGCCTCCCGTTCGGCCGCCGCGCGCCGGCGCGCCCACGACACCAACCGGGGAGGAGACGATGGAGCCGATCGGACGCAGGCGCTGGGCGATCGCCGAGGGATGGATCCCGGGGTGGAGCCACGGTCCGGAGCCGGAGATGACGAGCCACGAGACGGCGTGTATCCTCAACGCGGGGGACCGCGATGCGCGGGTCGAGATCACCGTTTTCTACACCGATCGCGACCCGGTCGGCCCGTATCGGGTGACGGTACCCGCCCGCCGAACGACGCATCTGCGCTTCAACGAGCTGAGCGATCCCGAGCCGATTCCGAAGAGCACCGCCTTCGCGAGCGTGCTCGAGGCCGACGTGCCGATCGTGGTGCAGCACACCCGCCTCGATTCGCGCCAGGCAGAGAACGCGCTGCTGACCACCATCGCCTTCTCGGCCGACTGACGGAGGAGCCATGCCCGACGCCACCGACGACGAGCTCTGGTACAAGAACGCGATCGTCTACGCCATCGACGTGGAGCTCTTCCAGGACTCCGACAACGACGGGATCGGCGACTTTCCGGGCCTCACCAGCCGGCTGCCGTACCTGGCTCGTCTGGGCGTCACCTGCATCTGGCTCCTCCCCTTCTACCGCACCCCGAACCGGGACAACGGCTACGACATCGAGGACTATTACTCGATCGACCCGCGGCACGGGACGCTGGAGGACTTCGTGGAGTTCGTGCACCGGGCGGGGGAGCACGGTATCCGCGTGGTCGCGGACCTGGTGGTTAACCACACGTCCGACCGGCACCCCTGGTTCCAGGCGGCGCGCCGCGACCCCGCGTCACGCTACCGCGACTACTACGTGTGGGCGCAGAATCCTCCACCGATCCCTCCGGACGGTGGGACGATCTTTCCCGGTCAGGAGAACAGCGTCTGGACCTGGGACGAGGTGGGGAGGGCCTACTACTACCACCGCTTCTACCACTTCGAGCCCGAGCTGAAGGCCGCCAACCCCGACGTCCAGGAGGAGATCTACCGGATCATGGACTTCTGGCTCTCCTTCGGGGTCTCCGGCTTCCGCGTGGACGCCGCCTCGCACATGATCGCGGAGAAGGGCGGCCTCGACTCGACCCGTCCCCCGGACCCGCACGGGATCCTGAAGGAGATGAGGCGCTTCGTGTCGGACCGCCGGCCGGGGACGGTGCTCCTCGGCGAGTCCGACGTGCGGGTGGAGGAGGTGGCCGACTACTTCGGCGCCGGCGACGAGCTCAACCTCCTCTTCAACTTCCTCCTCGACAACTACCTCTTTCTCGCCCTCGCGCGCGAGGAGGCGGAGCCGCTGGCGAGCGTCCTCAACCTCATCCCCTCCATCCCCCACGAAGGGCAGTGGGTGAACTTCCTGCGCAACCTCGACGAGCTCGACCTGGAGCGCCTGACGGAAGAAGAGCGCCAGGACGTCTATCGCGTCTTCGCCCCGGACGAAGACATGCGGATCTACGGGCGCGGGATCCGGCGCCGGATGGCCCCGATGCTCGGCGGGGACCGCCGGAAGCTGGAGATGGCGTACAGCCTCCTCTTCTCCCTCCCCGGCAGCCCGATGCTCGTCTATGGCGACGAGATCGGGATGGGGGAGGACCTCTCGCTGGACGGCCGCGACGCGGTGCGAACCCCGATGCAGTGGTCGAAGGGGCGGAACGCCGGCTTCTCGGGGGCCGCGAAGTCCGCCCTTCGTAACCCGGTGGTGGACGAGGAGCCCTTCTCCTACCGCGAGGTGAACGTGGCGGCGCAGGAGGAGGATCCGGAGTCGCTCCTCTCCTGGATGCGCGCGCTGATCGGGGTGCGCCGCCGCTGCCCGGAGTTCGGCTGGGGGCCGTGGCGGTTGATTCACAGCGACGAGCCCGGCGTCTTCGCCCACCGCTGCGAGTGGCGCGGAGGCCACGTGGCCGCGGTGCACAACCTGCGTGGCGAGGGGTGCACGGCCACCCTCCGGCTCGCGCCCGAGGTCCGCGACGGATACGAGGAGCTGCTGGGCGGCGCCCGGCACGAGCTGGACCCGGACGGGGGCCTCCGCGTCGAGCTGGGCCCCTACGGCTATCTCTGGCTCCGTCTGCGGAAGCCGCATTAGGCCCCGCGCCATCCGAAAACCGAAATGAGCTACGACAAGCACCTGTGGTGGGAGCGGGGGGTGATCTATCAGATCTACCCGCGCTCCTTCATGGACGGAGACGGCGACGGGATCGGCGACCTGGCCGGGATCACCCGGCGCCTGGACTATCTGGAGTGGCTCGGCGTGGACGCCGTCTGGCTCTCACCCATCTATCCGTCGCCGATGGCGGACTTCGGATACGACGTCTCCGACTACACCGGCATCCATCCGATCTTCGGCGACATGGCGGACTTCGAGCGGCTGCGGGAGGAGGTACACCGCCGCGGGTTGAAGCTGATCCTCGACCTGGTGCCGAACCACACCTCCGAGGAGCACCCCTGGTTCCTCGAGTCGCGCGCCTCGCGCACGAGCCGGAAGCGCGACTGGTACCTGTGGAAGGACCCCCGCCCCGACGGAGCGCCGCCGAACAACTGGCTCAGCGTGTTCGGCGGGTCCGCCTGGGAGTTCGACGAGGCGACGGGGCAGTACTACTACCACGCCTTCCTGAAGGAGCAGCCGGACCTCAACTGGAGAAACCCAGAGGTCCAGGAGGCGATGCTGGACGCGATGCGCTTCTGGCTCGACAGGGGCGTCGACGGGTTCCGGGTGGACGTGATCTGGCACATGATCAAGGACCGGCAGTTCCGCGACAACCCACCGAACCCGGACTATCAGCCGATGCGCCAGGGCGAGTACCGGAAGCTGATCCCGGCCTACTCCACCGACCAGCCCGAGGTGCACGACATCGTCGCCATGATGCGGGGTGTGATGGACGAGTACGACGAACGGGTCATGATCGGCGAGATCTACCTGCCGATCAGCCGCCTGGTGACCTATTACGGCGAGGACGGATCCGGGGCGCACCTCCCCTTCAACTTTCAGCTCGTCGTGCTCCCCTGGGACGCGAGGACCATCTTCGCGGCGATCGGCGAGTACGAGGGCTCCCTCCCGCCCGAAGGGTGGCCCAACTGGGTGCTGGGGAACCACGATAAGGCGCGCATCGCCAGCCGAGTCGGCGAGGAGCAGGCGCGCGTGGCGGCGATGCTCCTCCTCACGCTCCGCGGCACGCCGACCCTCTACTACGGGGACGAGATCGGGATGCGCGACGTGGCGATCCCCCCGGAGCGGGTGCAGGATCCGCAGGAGAGGAACGAGCCCGGCAAGGGACTGGGCCGCGATCCCGAGCGCACCCCGATGCAGTGGGACGCAGGGGAGAACGCCGGCTTCACCACCGGCACGCCCTGGCTGCCGATCGCTGGCGACTACGCCGAGGTGAACGTGGAGGCGGAGCGCACCGACCCCGATTCGATGCTCTCCCTCCACCGGCGCCTCCTCGACCTGCGGCGCCGCGAGAGCGCGTTGAGCGTGGGGAGCTACACGCCGGTGGGGACGACCGAGACGCTGATCGCCTACCGCCGCGAGTCGGGGGGGCGCTCCTTCCTGGTGGCGCTGAACCTGGGTCACGAGCCGGCTTTCCTGGAGCCCGGGCACGCGGAGACCCGCGGCACCGTGGTGCTGGCGACCCGCCGCGTCAGGGAGGGCGAGACCGTGGACGGGCGCATCGAGCTGGACGGCGACGAGGGAGTGGTGGTCCTGCTGGACGGAAAGGAGGAGTGATGGCGGACCGGCTCGACACCTTCCTGGATCGGGTATCGAGCCCGCTCCGCGACGCGTCGGATCTCGACCGCCTCGTGGAGCGGATCGGGGACGCGCGCTTCGTGCTGCTCGGCGAGGCGTCTCACGGGACGCACGAATATTACGCGTGGCGCACCGAGATCAGCCGCCGGCTCATCGAGGAACAGGGGTTCTCCTTCATCGCGGTGGAGGGCGACTGGCCGGACTGTTACCGCGTGAACCGGTACGTCAGGGGATATCCCGGCTCGGGAGAGAGCGCCGAGGAGGTGCTGCACGCCTTCGAGCGCTGGCCCACCTGGATGTGGGCGAACCGCGAGGTGGTCGCGCTGGCGGAGTGGCTGCGCGAGCGGAACCGTCCTCTCGCCGAGGAGCGGAAGGCGGGGTTCTACGGCCTCGACGTCTACAGCCTCTGGGAGTCGATCTCCGCGGTGCAGGAGTACCTGCGGCGCGTGGACCCGGAGGCGGCGCGGCGGGCGCGGGGCGCCTACGGCTGCTTCGATCCCTACGAGGACGATGTCCAGGAGTACGCGATGGCCACCGCGCTCGTCCCTACGTCGTGCGAGGACGAGGCGGTGGCGATGCTCGCCGAGCTGCGGCGCCGGGCGCCGCAGTACCGCGAGGATGGCCGCGAGGCGTACTTCGACGCGGAGCAGAACGCCCTCACCGTCCGCAACGCCGAGCTCTACTACCGGACCATGGTGCGGGGCGGGCCAGCCTCCTGGAACGTGCGCGACACGCACATGGTGGAGACCCTGGGCCGGCTGGTGGAGCACCACGGCCCCGGCGCGAAGGCGATCGTGTGGGAGCACAACACGCACATCGGAGACGCGCGCGCGACCGACATGGCGCGCGCGGGGATGGTGAACGTCGGACAGCTCGTGCGGCAGGAGCGCGGCGAAGAGGACGTGGTGCTGGTGGGCTTCTCCTCGTACGAGGGAAGCGTCGTCGCGGGGGAGGAGTGGGGCGCCCCGATGCGCCGGATGCCGGTTCCTCCGGCGCGGGAGGGGAGCTGGGAGCGGATCCTGCACGAGCGCTTCCGCGGGGACCGCCTGCTGCTCTTCGACGGCGAAGCCCCCGACGAGCTGCTGGAGCCCCGCGGCCACCGGGCGATCGGCGTGGTGTACGATCCCGGCCGCGAGCGCTGGGGGAACTACGTCGTCACGGTGCTCCCCTTCCGCTACGACGCCCTCCTCTACCTGGACCGGACGCGCGCCCTGCACCCCCTCCACATGGAGGCGCGCGACGACGGGGAACCCCCCGAAACCTACCCGAGCGGAATGTAGAGGACAGGGAACAGGGAACAGGACCTGACGGACGATAGCCGCGAAGGGCGGGGCGTGGTAGGAAGTTCCATGGCGGCCTCCGCGACGGCGCCTCAGGCAGCGGGGCCCGGATATCGGCGAGATGTCCGGGCCCCGCGCTGTCAGAACTGTTTCCTGTCCCCTGTCCCCGATTTCTCGAATACTCCGCAGGCGACGCGGTTCATCCCGCCCTCGCCGACGGGGCCGGTGCGATAGTCGTCGGGGCCGGCGTGGATCACGACGGCGGCTCCGTCGTCGTCGAGGAGCGCGGTCGGGCCGCCGGTGAGGGTGACTCGCTCGTTTTCCAGCTCGAAGTGGCCCGAGCCGTCGGCGCCCACCTCGATGTTCCGCATGTCCCCGTCGTGCGGGCCCCGGGGGTTGTCGAGGCCGTGCTCGCGGCCGGAGGGGTTGAAGTGGCCTCCGGAGGACATGAAGTCCGGGGGCGTGCAGCTTCCCATCTGGTGGAGGTGGATCGCGTGGAGGCCGGGGGCGAGCCCCTGCACGCGCACCTCCAGGTCCACTCCGTCCTCCTCCTGCTCCAGGACCACGCGTCCCACGTCGCGTCCCTGCGCGTCCAGGAGGTCGGCGGTGGCGGTGGGATTCGAGCCGACCTCGGATCTCACCTCCGCGACGGCATCCTCGGCGGTTCGCTGCTCCGCCGCGCAGCCGGCGGTCAGAACGGCGAGGGACGCGATCAGCGCGCTCTTCATCGGCGTTTCTCCTCGGCTCCGGGTTCTCTCCTGCGAGCTCTCCGCGTAACGCGCCGGGGGCCGCTCCGGCGGCCCCGCGGACCTCGAACTCGGATTTCGTCTCACTCGTCGCGTCTGCGTTCCGAGGGATTTCGCTCCGCGTTGCCGGAGGGGGCAAGCAAGAAGCGTTCTTCCCTGCGGCATCTCCGGGCGGAGCTTTTCCGCCGGCATGGGAAACAAAGAATTCCTTCAACCCGAACAATATCCGAAAACAGGTGCTTACAACCTTATGAGACGCGGGTTTAAAGGGGAACCGTCGGAGGCGGAACGGGTAACAAATCCGTCAGATGGCCGGACGCGGTCCGGCCGCGGGAGACGAGCTCCGGCACCCCGGCTACGAAGGAGGAGCGATGGCCACTTTCGACTTGGAAAGCTATGCGACCGTGCAGGAGAGGATCGCCCAGTTCTACCAGGACTTCCCCGACGGGTCGATCCGCACCTTCATGGTCGTGAGGGACGGGCCAGAGGTGGTCTTCGAGGCGCGGGCCTACCGAAACCCGGAGGAGGCGGCGATGGGGATCTAACCTCCGGTTGGGCCCGGGAAATCGAGGGGAAGACGCCGGTCAATCGCAGCAGCCACCTCGAGAACTCGGAGAGCTCGGCAGTCGGCCGCGCGCTGGCGAACCTCGGCTACGCGACGGACGCCCGCCGTCCGAGCCGCTCCGAGATGATCAAGGTGGCGCGGATGAAGGATGAGCACGAGGAGATGCTCCAGTTCATCCGGTCCGTCGGCCCGAAGATGGCGGACGAGGTCACGATCGAGATCAACGGCGACAGCCACCAACTGAAGGAGTTCGTGCGGAAGAACTGGACCTCCATCAAGGAGCAGTTCCGCATCGCCCGCCTCGTGGTGGAGGCCATCGAGGCCGCGACGGAGACTCCGTTCCCGCAGGAGCGAGAGGCGGCGTAAACGCGCGACGTGCACCGGGTTCCCGGCGCACGTCGCGCTCACTCCCTCGCCATCCGGAGCACCACCTCGAATTCTTCGGGGATCACGGGCTGCACGGAGAGGCGACTCCGGGTGGTCACCACCATCTCCTCCAACCCCGGAGCGCGCTTCAGCTCGTCCAGGGAGACGACGCGGGGGAAGCGCTCGTCGAACTCGAGGTCCACCGTGAACCAGCGCGGATCCTCGTCGCTGGCCTTCGCGTCGAAGTAGTGGCTCTCCGGATCGCGCGCCGTGGGGTCCGGATAGGCGGCGCGGCAGATCCGCGCCACTCCCGCCACCCCGGGCGGCTTGGCGCCGCTGTGGTAGAAGAGCACCCCGTCTCCGGGGCGCATGTCGTCGCGCATGAAGTTGCGCGCCTGGTAGTTCCTCACCCCCTCCCAGGAGGTCCGGCCGTCCCTCTCCAGATCCTCGATCGAATAGGCGGTGGGCTCCGACTTCATCAACCAGAATCGTGGCATGGCTCGCGACCGCTCAGGGTGGGAGTGGGGGTGGGTCCGCCGGTCGGGCGTCCGGCCCCTTTCCGTTCCGGATCACGCCTCGTCTCACACGGGGGCATCGCCGCGCCCGGCGTCGAACGCTCGCGCGAGCTGCGCCAGGCGGTCCTCCAGGTGGAGGAGGAGGTCGGCGGCGAGATGGAGCCGGTCGGTCGCCGCCTCTCGGGAGCGAAGGTCGCCGGCGAGGGCCAGGAGCTCCTCGCGCAGCGCTCCGTGCGCCGGCCCACGGAGCGGATCGCCCTCCTCGCTCTGGAGCTGGTCCGCCAGCGCCAGCGCGCGGTCGAGCCGGCCACGCTCCTCGTCGCCGCCCGACCGGTTGGTATCGAGAGAGGGCAGCAGGGCGGCTTGGCTGTCGCGCAGCAGCTCGAGGGCGTCGTGGATCTCCCAGAAGACCCGCAGGAAGAGAGGGGACGCGACGTGGGCCTCGCCCGGTTCGTCTCGCAGCTGTTCGGTGCGGTACCCCGACCTACTCCGGGCGGCCGAGCGCGCGGGATCGCTCATGTCCAGATCCTCGAGGAGCCGGTCCACGAGTCGGAGGGTGGCCTCCGAGTCGTATAGCTGTTCCTGCGTCATTCGCGTCGGCCCCTCTGAAAAATGTTGAATGTTGAATGTCGGACAACATTCAACATTCCCTCAGATGTCCCCGCGGTCGAGCATCCGGCGGGCGACCTCGTCGACCACCTCGACCGAATTGTAGGCGCCCTCGAAGATCCGCTGGCGGATCTGCGCGACCCGCTCCGGGCTGAGGCTCGCGCGCGCGCCGTCCTTCTCCTCCACCTGTGCCGAGAGAGCGCGGCCGGCGTCGGAGATTTCGACCTGGTCGGCGCGGGAGGCCGGCGCTGCCTGGGCCACGGCCTGGCGGCTCGCCGTCTCGGGCTTGGTCCCCTCGACGCCGTGGCCGCGGTTCAGCTCGATCGGTCGGTTCTCGATTCGCATGTATGGTCTCCTGAGGTGGAGGTTCGTTGATGGAGAATATCGGCATTCCCTGCCGGTTGCTTGAGCCGTCCCGTGCATCCGGCGCAATGCGCGCCGTCCCGCCTTCTCAGAGGCGCACGTCGAGCTGCGTGCTTCCCGGGTCGAGGGAGAGATAGCTGCCGCCCCCGGCCCGGCGGCGGATTCCGCGAACCAGCGGAAGAGAACCGTCCTGCAGCTGCGCGACCTCGTCGCGGGCGCGCCGGTCGGCGCCGATCCACTCCTCGATGCGCAGCAGGGACTCCTCGACCCGCGCCAGCAGCCAGGGAAGGAGCGGCACGCCGTCGTCGAGCTCCTCCCGCATTTCCCCGGCCAGGCGCTCCCGCATCCCCTCCAGCTCGCGGAGCCGGGCGAAGTCGGCCTGCTCCAGCGCCTCCAACTGGTCGGCCAGGAGGGCCGTCAGGTGCGAGCAGTCGCGCACCCGGTCGCTATCGAGGCGGGGAGCGCCCTCCGCCGGCGCCTCGGCCGGCCGCGGAGCTTTGGAGCTCACGCGACCGAAGCGACCGCGGCGGCGCCGCTCCGGGTTCGGGGCGCGATCTGCTCCGCCGCCTGAACCCACGCCTCGTGAAGCTCCGCGATCATCGCGGTGAGGCGCCGCAGGTGCGCGGTGTCGAGCGAGCGGCCCACCGCGTGGAGCTCGCCCACGAAATACGAGTAGAGGGAGGCGAGGTGGACGGCGATCTCGCCCCCGCGCTCGTGATCCAGCGAGCCGAGCAGCTCGAGTACGATGCGGGACGCCCGATCGAGGCTTTCCGCCTTCCCCGCCAGATCGCGCGCCTCGATCTGGACGGCGGCCCGGTTGAGGCTGATGATCAGGTGCTCGTAGAGGAGCGGGACCAGCCACTCCTTCGGACGGCTGAGCACCTCGTTCTCCAGATAGCGCGCCGTCATGCGGCCATAGCTCATCGTTGCGGTCCGGTCCCATGGAGGTGGATGCGGCGCCGGGAGCGGCGCGTCTTCTCTCTCTCCCGGAAGTGTCGACGGATCCGGGGGAAAGCTTGAGCACGACACGGAGGCTACCGGGTGGCCGGGGAGGGAGGCGCGGGGCGGGAGTAGGCGGCATGCGCGGCGGCGGCCCTGCCGTTCACTCGTAACGCCGCGGAGAGCTCGCCCCGGCGCTGCGAGAGGCCGGCGGCCAGCTCGCGGTCGAGCGCCTCGAGGCCTCGCCCGGCGCGGGCCACGGAAGCCAGCGCGGCGGCGAGCCCCGGAGGAGATGCGGCGCCGCTCCGCCGGCGGGCGAGACGGAGCTCGTGCAGCGGCGGAGCGGCGCGGGCGAGGAGCGCGTCCCGTTGATCGATCAGCGGAGGGAGCTTGGAGAGCTCCCCCGCACGAACCGCCGCGAGGGCGCGCTCCGTCACCTCGGCCAGCCGCTCCAGCAGCGCGAGCAGCTCTCCCGCGTGCGGCGGCATGGGAGCGCCAGCCCCGGGCGTGTCCATCATCGTTGCGAGGAGGAGAGGCCGGCGAGCTGCGAGGTGAGCCAGCTCCCCTGCGACTGGAGGCGGCTCATGGCCTCTTCCATCGCCGTGTATTGCTTCACGAGCGCCGCCCGCTGGCGCTCCAGCCGCCCCTCGACGTTCAGCTCCCGCACCTCCAGCGTCGAGATGGAGGAGGAGATCGCTTCCTGGTGCAGCTTGATCGAGCCGCTCACCGGGTCCGCGAGCGCGGCCGCGGCATCCTTCATCATCCGTCCGACCCCCGAGAACAGCTCCTTCACGTCCGCCGGACCCTTCGCGAGCGCATCCTTCAGCGCGTCGCCGTCCAGCTTCAGCGTCCCCTCCCGAGTGAACTCCACCCCCGCCAGGGAGAGCAGGGAGTATGGGTTGGTGGCGGAGAGCCCCGACACCTGGGTGAAGAGCACTTCGCGCAGCGAGCTGAACATCGAGCGCAGGGAGCCGTCGGTGCCGAGCGGCCCCTTGCCGTCGCGCTGCTGTTTCACGAAGGAGGCGATCTCGTTGAAGCGGTCGACGAGTTCTTGGACCTTCTTCTCCGTCGCCTCGGTGTCCCGTGAGATGGTGAGCTCGACGGAGATGTCGCCCCCGATCACCAGGTCGCCCACCTTGCCCGAGGCGGCGGTGCCGGTATAGCCCAGTTCGATCCCCGCGAAGCGCGTGCCGGTCCTGCCGCGCAACGTCCGGGTCGCCACGTCCCAGTCCACCGTCACGCCGTCGATGGTGCCACCGGTAACCGTCGTGCTGTCGGCGATGGTGACGCTCCCGACGGCGCCGGTGCTCGCCCCGGAATAGGTCACGCTCAGGCCCGCCACCGTCGTCCCGGCATCCGCGGTGAGTGTGTTGCCGCTCCCCGTGGCTGCCTGGCCTCCGATGGTGCCCCGGAGGTCGGTGCCGACGTAGGTGCCGTTGGCGATGCCGAGATTGGACTGTACCGAGCTGCCGCTGGAGCCGACCGAGAAGGTGGAGGAGCTGCCCGCCGCCGCCGTGGAGATCAGCTGGAGCTGTCCGCCATGGTTCACGGCGTTCATCGCCACGCCGTTCGCCGTGAAGGCGTTGCGCAGGTTGATGACGATGGTATCGACGTTCTGGTTGTTGCTCAGGTTCACCGTCGCGGAACGGCCCGCTCCGTCGGTGATGGTGATCCGATCGGGGGAGAAGACGCTCGCCTGATTGTATGCGCCGTCGAAGCCGGCGCCGTCGGCCCGGGCCTGCGTGGCCGGAGCGGTGATGTCGACCGTGTAAGTGCCGTTCGCCGCGCCGGCGGGAACGGGAGAGGAGACCGCCAGCGTCGGACCGGAGGTCGTGGCCGTTTTCGCGACGGAGGCGGCGATCTCGACCGCGTACGTTCCCGAGTCGATCCCCGTCGGCACCGTTCCGATGGACAGGTCCGTCCCGGTGACGGACGTGGTGCGGGAGGCGGCGTCCGTGGCGAGGAGGTCGAGGGTGACCCCCTCGATCGCGTCGCTCACCCGGTTGGTGCGCCGCACTAGGTCGTACCCGTCGATCTGGAGCCGCGCGTCGGCGCCGGCCGAGATCTGCGACGCAGCGGAGCGTCTCGAGAAGCCGAGCAGCTCGAGATTCCGCTGGCTCTCCGGCGAGGACGGGTCCGCCGCCACGGTGGCGCTGGTGGAGAGACGGTACATCGTCTTCCCATTGACCACTTCCTCGCGCATCTTCGCGGCGGGGTCGGCCGTCTGGATCTTGGCGAGGACAGAATCGAGGGTATCGTTGTTGAAGTCGATCTGGACCTGCACCCCGCCGACGAGGATGTTCGAGACGGCCGGCGGGGGGCTGACGCCCAGGACGTCCTTGAGAACCTCCGTGCGGCTGGAGTAGCGGATCGAGTCGGTCCACCCGCTCTCCACCGTCGAGGAATTGTTCGTCGTGGAGCCCGAGAGGATGCCGAGGGCGGCGCTCTGAAGCACCCCCGTGTCGCTGTCCACCAGCTCCACGCCGCGCGAGCCCGTGCCGTCCGCGGTGAGGATCAGGCGGTGCGAGGTGGCGCTCGTGGAGAGGATCGTCGCAGTGACGCCGGAGGCATGGGTCCCGGTGTTGGCCGCGTTGATCTTGTCGCGGAGGGCGGCGAGCGAGTCGCCTCCCGCCAGCGTCACCGCGCGGCCGTTGACGTGGAAGGTGCCGGCCAGCTCTAGGTCGGCGGCGGGATCGGCCACCCCCGCGCTGCCGACCTTCTCGGCCCGGGCGAGCGAGAGGACTTCGACGCTGTAGCTTCCGGGGGCGGCGGTCTCCCCGGCCGACGCGCTGATCAGCGCCCGTCCGCTGACGGCGCTGTTGGTCGCGCTCGTCTTGAACGCGCCGAACGCGGCGCCGTCCGCGAACGCCTTGGAGGCGTCGCGCAGCTTGGCGACGAGCGAGTTGTAGTCACCCCAGGCGCTCTTGCGCTGCTCCTGGAGCTTGATGCGGTTCGCGACAGGCGTGAGGCGGCGGGTGGTCTCGATCGACATGATCTGGTCGATCATGTCGCTCCACTGGACCCCGCTGGAAAGCCCGCTGAAGCTAGCGATCGGTGCCATGGGCTACCTCCCGGTGCGGAGACCGCCCGGGGCCGAAGGAACGGCCCCGGGCGGTCGGTTCACCCTCCGCGCTTAGCGGAGGAGCTGCAGGACGCCCTGCGCGGCCTGGTTGGCCTGAGCCAGCATCGCGGTGCCGGCCTGCTGCAGGATCTGGCGCTTGGAGAACTCCGTCATCTCGGCGGCCATGTCCACGTCGCGGATCACCGACTCGGAGGAGCTGTAGTTCTGGATCGTCGTCGCCAGGTTGCGGCCCGCGTAGTCGAGGCGGTTCTGGTACGCGCCCAGGTCGCCGAGGACCGAGTTCACCGAGGTGAGCGCCGCGTCGATCACGCCGAGCGCCGCCTCGGCCGAGGCCAGGCTGCCCACGCTCGTCATGGTGCTGATCCCCAGGTCCGCGCCCTCGATGCCGTCGAAGCTCACGGTGAGCTCGTCGTTCGTGGACGAGGAGTTGCCGATGCGGAAGGTCTTCGAGGCGAAGGTCCCGTCGATCAGCGCGGTGCCCTGGTAGTTGGTGCCGTCCACGATCCGCTCGAGCTCGTTCTTGAGCTCGGTGAACTCGTTGTCGAGCACGGTGCCCTGGGTGGCGCCGTTGGCCGAGGAGGCCTGCGTCGCCAGCTCCTTCATGCGCACGAGGATGTCGTGCACGCTGGTGGCCGCGCCCTCGGCGACCTGCACGAGGCTGGTGGCCTCGGACACGTTGCGGCTGGCGACCTTGAGGGTCGCGACGTCGGCCTTGAACTTGTTGGCGATGGCCAGGCCGGCGGCGTCGTCGGCCGCGCGGGTGATGCGGAAGCCCGAGGAGAGCTTCGCCATCGAGCGGGCGGCGCCCTCGTTGGTCTGCGTGAGGAGGCGCTGCGCGTTCAGGGCTGAGACGTTCGTGTTGATCCGCATTGTCACTCTCTCCATGTGACGGGAAAGGGAGCATCCTTGCTCCCGGATCAGCGCCGCGGAAAGCGATCGCCGTCTGAATCAGAGTATCGTCCGGGCAGCGAAAAACTTGAGCCCGGCCCGGAACGAGATGCTCCCCGGGATCGAGAGACCGACCCCGGGGAGCGAGCGCCCGCCCTGCCGCGCTTAGCGGAGGAGCTGCAGGACGCCCTGCGCGGCCTGGTTGGCCTGAGCCAGCATCGCGGTGCCGGCCTGCTGCAGGATCTGGCGCTTGGAGAACTCCGTCATCTCGGCGGCCATGTCCACGTCGCGGATCACCGACTCGGACGAGCTGTAGTTCTGGATCGTCGTCGCCAGGTTGCGGCCCGCGTAGTCGAGGCGGTTCTGGTACGCGCCCAGGTCACCGAGGACCGAGTTCACCGAGGTGAGCGCCGCGTCGATCACGCCGAGCGCCGCCTCGGCCGAGGCCAGGCTGCCCACGCTCGTCATGGTGCTGATCCCCAGGTCCGCGCCCTCGATGCCGTCGAAGCTCACGGTGAGCTCGTCGTTCGTGGACGAGGAGTTGCCGATGCGGAAGGTCTTCGAGGCGAAGGTCCCGTCGATCAGCGCGGTGCCCTGGTAGTTGGTGCCGTCCACGATCCGCTCGAGCTCGTTCTTGAGCTCGGTGAACTCGTTGTCGAGCACGGTGCCCTGGGTGGCGCCGTTGGCCGAGGAGGCCTGCGTCGCCAGCTCCTTCATGCGCACGAGGATGTCGTGCACGCTGGTGGCCGCGCCCTCGGCGACCTGCACGAGGCTGGTGGCCTCGGACACGTTGCGGCTGGCGACCTTGAGGGTCGCGACGTCGGCCTTGAACTTGTTGGCGATGGCCAGGCCGGCGGCGTCGTCGGCCGCGCGGGTGATGCGGAAGCCCGAGGAGAGCTTCGCCATCGAGCGGGCGGCGCCCTCGTTGGTCTGCGTGAGGAGGCGCTGCGCGTTCAGGGCCGAGACGTTCGTGTTGATCCGCATTGTCACTCTCTCCATGTGACGGGAAAGGGAGCATCCTTGCTCCCGGATCGGCGCGCCGTGCGGCTGCCTTCCGTGGTACAGTATCGCCGCGGCCGCCGAAAACTTTAGGGCTCCTGTCGCGCCGGACCGGCAACATCGGCCGTTCCCGCGCGGAAGGAATTGCCGCTCCCGCCTCTCTCTCCCCCTCCGAACGCTCTCCCTCCACCCCCTCCGCGACTCGGCTCCCGGTCCGGCTACCCACGCCGTAAGCGATTGCGAGGCGCTCGCTTGCGGTGTCGTAAACCCATCGTGTCCCGGCCCTCCGGCGGGGCGCGCCGGGGTTTGGAATACCCGTTGCCTCGTCCGCCCCGCGTTCCCCGCCGCTCGGGCACGCCGCCCGATCGGAACGTGGCCCCGGCGGTCCCCGGCAGAGCAGACATGCCCACTCGCATCCACTGGGAAGGCTCCTTCTTCGCGAACCACAGCCTCGCGCTTGTGAACCGCGAGATCGTCGCCCGGCTGGCGCCTCGCCCCGAGCTGCGCGTGACCCTCGACTCCCGCGAGCCCCGCACGGAGCTCTCCTGGGACGCCGAGCGGATCGCCCGGCTCCGCGCCCTCGAGATTCCCGGCGGTGAGGGGCCCGACGTGTGGGTGCGGCACCGCTGGCCGCTGGAGCCGAAGCCCCCGCGCGCCGGGAAGTGGGTCGTCTTCCAACCCTGGGAGTTCGGCCCGATCCCGCGCGACTGGCTCGAGCCGATGCGCTTCGGCGCGGACGAGGTGTGGGTCTACTCCTCCTTCAACAAGCGGTGCTACGTCGAATCGGGGATTTCGGAGGAGAGAATCCGCGTGGTTCCGCTCGGGGTGCACGAGGCGATGCTCGGCGCACCGGCGGCGGAGTCCTTCCCGCTCCGCACCCGCAAGCGCTTCCGCTTCCTCTTCGTGGGCGGGACCATCCTGCGGAAGGGGATCGACCTGCTGATCGACGCCTACATCCGCGAGTTCTCGCCGGAGGACGACGTCTGCCTGGTGGTGAAGGATTTCGGGGTGGGCTCGTTCTACCGGAACCAGACGTACGACCGCTTCATCCGCGAGCTGCAGCGGCAGCCGGGGGCGCCGGAGATCGAATACCTCGTGGACGAGCTGACCGCGGAGCGGCTGCGGGATCTGTATCACGCATGCGACTGCCTCGTGCACCCGTACCGGGGCGAGGGCTTTGGCCTCCCCATTGCCGAGGCGATGGCGTGCGGCCTCCCGGTACTGGTCCCCGAGGAGGGCGGCGCCTCCGACTTCTGCACGTCGGAGACGGCGGTGCTCCTCCCGGCGCGGCGGGTCTCCATTCCGGTGACCTACGCCCGCGGGCTCGACGCGGTGGCGAAGCCCTGGTGGATGGAGGTGGAGGTGGACGCCCTGCGCGTCCGCATGCGCGAGATGTACGAGCATCCCGAGCGCTTCGCCGCGGTGGCGGAGCGGGGGAGCGCCGCCATCCGCGAGCGCTTCACCTGGGACGCGGCCGCCGAACACGCCGCCCGCGGCGCGGAGGAGCTGCACGGCCGCGGGGGAATGCCGTTGCGCGCCGACGCGGCGGAGCAGTACCGCCTCCGCAGCGAGGCGGGTTCCCGCTGCGGGGAGAGGGGCGACCGAGAGGGAGCGGTGGGCCACTTCTCGCTCGCCCCCGAGCGGCGCGAGGACGTCCTCTTCCGGACTGCCCGAATGAGCACTGCTCCGATCGCCCCGCGCCGCGCGCGCTGGAACGGACGGAAGGGACCCGCGACGCTCGGCGTCGTGATGATCGTCAGAAACGAGGCGGAGAACCTCCCCCACCTCTTCGAGACGATCGCCGACGTCGCCGACGAGGTCGTGGTGGTGGACACGGGGTCCACCGACGCCACCGTCGCGGTCTGCGGGGCGTGGGGTGTCCGGGTGGTCCACGAGAAGTGGAGGAACGACTTCTCCCACGCCCGGAACCGCTCCATCGCCGCCGCCACCGCGAAGCACCTCCTCTGGCTGGACGGCGACGACCGCCTCCCGGCGGAGACGCGCAGGCGCCTCTGCTGGCTGCGCGATACGGTGCTGCCGAAGAAGCGCGAGCAGGCCTTCCTGATGGAGGTGCAGAGCCTCAACGCGGCCGGCGAAGCGTTCGACCTCTGCGTGCAGCTTCGCATCTTTCCGCGCCTCCCGGGGATCCGCTTCAAGCACGCGATCCACGAAGAGGTGGCGAGCAGCCTGCGGGCGGCGCGCGTCGAGACCACCCGCCTGGACGCGGTGGTGCAGCACCTGGGGTACAGCGACCCCGAGCTGGTGCGCGAGAAGGCGAAGCGGAACGAGGCCCTGCTGCACGCCGAGCTGGAGAAGGATCCGACGAACTTCCACGCCCGCATCCACCTGGCGCAGGGGATGGCGGTGCTCGGCGACGCGGTGGAGGCGGAGCGCGAGATGTCGGGCGTGATCGCGCGCGTCCAGGAGGCGCGCATCTCCGACCCCTTCGCGGCCGAGCTGCACTTCATGCGCAACCTTTATCGGCAGCGCATCGGAAACCGACCGGGGGCCTTCTACGACCTGCAGCGCGCCGCGGAGCTCCGGCCCGAATGGGGGCTTCCCTGCGCCGCTCTGGCGGAGCTCTACTTCGCGCAGAACGACCGGGAAGCCAGCTGGCGGATGGTCGAGAAGGCGCGCGCCGCCTCCTTCGAGTCCACCATCATGGGGCTCCCGATCCGGCACGCGCGTCGGAACCTCGAAGTGTGCGCGGGCCGCCTCCTGCTGGAGCGCGGCGAGAGCGACGAGGGGATCGCCTGCCTGCTGCGGGCGCTGGAGCTGGCGCCGAGCGCCCTGGCGATCCGCCTCGAGGCGGGCCAGGCGCTGCTCGACGCGGGGCGCTTCGCGGAGGCGAAGGAGGTGCTGGAGCCGGCCGGGGAAGACGAAGCCAACACGGGGTGGGTGGTGGAGATCTGCGCGGGCGTCGCCCTCGCGCGCCTCATGACCGGCGACGAGGCCGGGGCCGCCGCCTGCCTCTCGCCGCTGCTCACCGTGTTCGCCACGCAGCTCGGCGGGGCGGACGACGTGGGGCCTCTGGAGCTCGCCGAGGCGATGCTCCTAGCCGGGCACGCCATCGCCGCGAAGAACCTGATGGCGCTCTATCAGCACACCACGCTGGCGGCGAGGTAGAGGACGATGCACGTCTCCGTCACCCCGCCCTCCGCCGGTGCGGTCCCCGAACGGGAGTCGCTGGCGATCTTCGGCGGGACCCCCGCCTTCGCCGAGCCGCTGCACGTCGGGCGCCCGAACGTGGGCGACCGCGCGCGCCTCATGGCGCGCATCGCCAACATGCTCGACCGCCGCTGGCTCACCAACCACGGCCCGTACGTGCAGGAGCTGGAGCGGCGGATCGCGGAGCACCTGGGGGTGCGGCACTGCGTCGCCGCCACCAACGCCACCATCGCGCTCGAGATCGCGATCCGCGCGCTCGACCTCACGGGCGAGGTGATCGTCCCGTCGTACACCTTCGTGGCGACGGCGCACGCCCTCCAGTGGCAGCAGATCACCCCGGTGTTCGCCGACATCCGCGCCGACACCCACACCCTCGATCCGGAGCGGATCGAGGCGCTGATCACCCCGCGCACCACCGGGATCATCGGGGTGCACCTGTGGGGTCGGCCCTGCGAGGTGGACGCGCTGCAGGAGATCGCCGACCGGCGCGGGCTGCGGCTGCTCTACGACGCCGCGCACGCCTTCGGCGCATCGAGCGGCGGCCGGATGGTCGGCGGCTTCGGCGAAGCGGAGGTCCTCAGCTTCCACGCCACCAAGTTCCTCAACTCCTTCGAGGGTGGCGCGATCGTCACCAATGACGACGAGCTGGCGAGCCGGCTGCGGCTGATGACCAACTTCGGCTTCGCCGGACTCGACCACGTGGTGCACATCGGCACCAACGGGAAGATGAGCGAGGTCTCGGCCGCCATGGGCCTCACCTCGCTGGAGAGCCTCGACGACTTCGTCCAGACCAACCGCCGCAACTACGCCCTCTATCGCGAGCTGCTGGGGGACGTCCCCCGGTGTGCGTCCGATCGTCTACGACGACGCGGAGCGCTGCAACTACCAGTACGTGGTGGCCGAGGTGGACGAGGCGGAGGCGGGAATCTCGCGCGACGGCCTGGTGCGGATCCTCAACGCGGAGAACGTCGTCGCGCGGCGCTACTTCTGGCCCGGCTGCCATCGCATGGAGCCCTACCGCTCGCTCTACCCGCACTGGCGCTTCCTGCTGCCGGTGACGGAGCAGGTGGCGGCGCGGGTGATGGTGCTGCCGACCGGCACCGCGGTCGGCGCGGACGAGATCGGGATGATCTGCGGGATCGTGCGGCACGCGGTGGCGAACGGCCCCGCCATCGCCGCGCGGCTCGCGGTCGTGCAATAAAGGAAGGAAGAGAGCATGAGCCGGATCCTTCTCAACCTCGGGACGGGCGCGCGGAAGCTCTCCGGGTTCCTGAACGTCGGACCCGACGCGGGCGCGGACCTGCAGTGGGACGTCACGCAGGGCCTCCCCTTCCCGGACGGCTCGGTGGGCGGGATCGCCTGCGACCACGTGCTGGAGCTCCTCCCGCGTCCGCAGGCCGCCGCGCTGCTGCGCGAGATGCGGCGCGTGCTCTCGCCCGACGGCGCGCTGCGCGTCGCGACCCCCGACCTGGATGCGGCGCTCGCCCTCCCGGCGGAGCGCGCGGGGCTGGAGGAGGCGGGGCTCGGCTGGGTGCGGACCCGCGCGGAGCTGCTGAACGCCTCTCTGCGCGAGGGCGGCCGCCGGTGGATTTACGACGAGGAGGACCTGACGGCCCTCGCGCGCGCCGCCGGGCTGGTGAGCCTCGGCCGCCGCGCCGGCGCCGACAGCGAGATTCCGGAGCTGGCCGTGCTGGAGGGAAGGGAGGGGACGCTGGTGCTCGAGCTGGCGCCGCGCTCGCGCTTCGTCGGCGAAGAGGTGCTGCCGCTGGTCAGCATCCTGATCCCGGGTTACCGGCGGACCTACCTGCGCGAGTGCCTCGAGAGCGCGCTGGGGCAGACGTACCCCAACATCGAGGTGGTGCTCTCCGACGACTGCCCCACCGACGACGTGCGCGAGGCGATGGAGCCGTACCTCTCCGATCCCCGCGTGCGCTACCGGCGCAACCCGGTACGCGACGGGATCGGGAACCACCTGGGCGCGCTCTCGCTGGCGAACGGCGAGCTGATCAAGTTCCTCAACGACGACGACGTGCTCCTCCCGCGCTGCGTGGAGAGGATGGTCGAGGTGCTGCGCGAGCGGCCGGAGGTCACGCTGGTCACCTCGCACCGGCAGCAGGTCGACGCGCGCGGCGCCTATCTCCCCGACATCGCCGCGACGCAGCGGATCGTGCCGCAGGACGCCGTCATCCCGGGAGAGAACGTGGCCGAGGTGCTGCTCGCCTCGAAGCTGAACTTCATCGGCGAGCCGACCACCCCGATGTTCCGCCACGCCGACGTGGAGCACCTGCGCCCGCACCCCTTCAGCATGGCCGGGGTGGAGGTGCGCTTCGAATGCGACGTGGCGCTCTGGTCGAGCCTGTTGGGGCAGGGGGACTTCGTGTACCTCCCGGAGACGCTGAGCCTCTTCCGCCGCCATGGCGAGCAGGCGCAGCTGCAGCCGGAGAACCTACGGCTGGGCGACTCCGAGCGGCCGGGGATGCTGAAGCACGCGCTGCGGATGGGGTACTTCACCCGCGGGAAGCCGAAGCCGCTCGCGCCGCGCCCGCTCCGCGAGGCGGAGGCCTGCGCCTGCGACCCCGACGTCTTCCACCCCGCCGCGCCCGCGCTGGAGCTGGGCGGCGGGCGCGAGGTACGCCTCCTCTGCGTCCCCGATTGGCGCGACGCGGGATGGGCGGAGGCGCTCCTCCCCTTCCTGCGGGCCTTCTCGGCCGCCGACCCGGTCTCGCTGGTGGTGCGCGTGGAGCCCGCGATGCCGGGGCCGGTGCACGCCACGGTGGCCGCGCTGCAGGGCGCGATGGACGCCGTCGGCATCGCCGGGGGCGAGGCGCCGGACATCGTCGTCGAGGCCTCCGAGATCCCGGCGCCGGCGCGGGGCGGGCTGTACACCGCCGTCTCCGCGCTGCTGCCGCTCCCCGGCCGCGAGGCGGAGCGGGTGGAGCGCGAGGCGCGCGCCTGCGGTCTCCCGGTGGTCGCCGCCGCCACCTCCGAGGCGGTGACGGGGGAGGTGGCGCGGCTGCTGGAGTCAACCGCCGCCGCCATTGCGCCGGCGCCGGCGCCGCTCTCCTGATGACCGGCTACCGACACCCCGGCTACGCCGCCTCCTTCTTCGAGGTCGGCGCCCCGCGCGCCCTGCCGGCGAGCGGAGGATGGGTGCTGGAGCGTCCGGTGGCGGGCTCCCCGGTCCGGGACGCGATGGGTTGCTACCCCGTCTTCGCCTGCGACGACTGGGGCGCGCTCCGCGGCGACCTGGAGGCGGTGGACTCCGGCCTGGTGAGCCTCTCGCTGGTGACCGACCCGTTCGGCGGCTTCGAGCGCGAGGAGCTGGAGCGCTGTTTCCCCGACCTCTGCGTGCCGTTCAAGGAGCACTTCGTGATCGACCTCTCGCGCGATCCGGAGTCGTTCGTGGACGCGCACCACCGGCGGAATGCGCGGAAGGCGCTGGAGCACATGCGGGTTGAGCGGTGCGACGTCGGCGAGGCGTGCCTCGAGGCGTGGGTGGGGCTCTACGCCAATCTGGTGGAGCGCCGCGCGATCCGGGGGATCGCCGCCTTCTCCCGCGCCTCCTTCCAGCGGCAGATGGCGGTGCCCGGGCTCATCGCCTTCCGTGCGCTCGACGGAGGCGGGGCGACAGTGGGGATGATCCTATGGTACGAGCAGGGGGAGGTGGCCTACTACCACCTCGCCGCCTACTCGCCGGCGGGCTACGACCTGCGCGCCTCGTTCGCCCTCTTCCGCGCCTCGATCGACCACTTCGCGGCCCGCGGGTTGGAGTGGCTGAGCCTCGGCGCGGGAGCGGGGGCGAGCAACGACGCCTCCGACGGGTTGACGCGCTTCAAGCGCGGGTGGTCCACCGGGACCCGCAACCGCCTGGCTCTGCGGGCGGATCTTCGAGCGGGAGAGGTACGAGGGGCTGAGGAGCGCCCGGGGGATCGGGTCGACGGAGTACTTCCCCGCCTACCGGCGGGGCGAGTTCGCGTGAGGAGATCGCGCCTTTCATCATCCAGGAGAGAGACCGATGGAGCAGCGGCTGAAAGCCATCTTCGCGGAAACCCTGCGGATCCCCGCGGCGTCCGTGACCGAGAACCTGACCATGGACGACGCGCCGGAGTGGGACTCGCTCGGCCATATGGACCTGATCGTCACCCTCGAGCAGTCGTTCGGGGTGGACTTCGACTACGGCGAGATCGTGAAGATGCGCAGCGTGCGCGCCATTCGCGAGATCCTGCTCGCGAAGACCGGACAGGCGCAGGATGCGGCTTGAGGGGAAGCGGGCGCTCGTCACCGGCGGGGTCCGCGGCCTCGGCCGCGCGATCGTCGAGGCGCTCGTGGAGCGCGGCGCGCGCGGTGACCGTCTTCGACCTCGCCGAAGACGGGCTGGCGGCGCTCGCCGCGGAGCACGCCGGGGTGCGGACGGTGGCGTGCGACGTCTCCAGCGCGGCGGCGGTGGCCGCGGCGATGGAGGAGTATCACGCCGGGGACGGCGCCGCGCACCTGCTGGTGAACAACGCCGGGATCCTGCACAGCGAGCCGCTGGTGAAGCTGGGTCCCGAGGGCGTCGAGACGCACGACGTCGCCAGCTGGGAGCGGGTGATCGCCGCGGACCTGACCTCCGTCTTCCTGATGACGAGCCACGCCGTGGCGGAGATGGTGAAGACGCGCACCAAGGGGGTGGTGGTCAACATCAGCTCCGTGACCGCGTCGGGGAACGCGGGGCAGACCGCGTACGCCGCCGCGAAAGCGGGGGTGAACGCGCTCACCGCCACCTGGGCGAAGGAGCTTGGGCCGATGGGGATCCGCGTGGTCGCGGTCGCGCCGGGTTACGCCGGCACCGACTCGACCCGAGCCGCGCTCAGCGAGAGCGCGCTCCAGGAGATCGTGCGGCGGGTGCCCCTGCGGCGCCTTGGCCTCCCGTCGGAGATCGCCTCCGGCGTGCTCGCCGTGGTCGAGAACGACTTCTTCCATGGAAAGGTCTTCGAGATCGACGGCGGGCTGGTGCTGTAGGGGAGGCGGAGAGGCCATCCCGCCATCCTGAGCGGAGCGAAGGATCTCGAAGCCGAGAATGGCGCGGAACGCCGGCTTCAGATTCCTCGCTGCGCTCGGAATGACAGAGGAGAGGGACTCGGAAGGGCAGAGGGGAAGGACTCAGAAGGGCAGAGGGGAAGGACTCGGAATGATAGAGGGGAGGGACTCGGAAGGGCGGTGGGGAAGGAGAGGGGGACGGAGGTAGAAGGCCCGGCCGGGACCGGGATCGAATTCCATCATCGAGCGGACGATTCATGTACGAGTACAACCTCGCCCTCCGCTTCCAGCGCGTCGCCGCCGAGCATGCCGGCCGCGCGGCGGTCTGGTTCGGCGCCGACGACCTGGCGACGTACGGCGAGCTGAACCGGCTGGCGAACCGCACCGCGCGTGCGCTCCTGGAGCGCGGCGTCCGTGCGGGCGACGTCGTGAGCGTCTCCGGCGCCAAGACGCTCCGCACCTTCGCCACCATGCTCGGCTGCCTCAAGATCGGGGCGGTCTACTCGATACTCGACCCCGACAGCCCTTTCGAGCGGCTGCGGAAGATCCTGGAGAGCTGCTCACCGCGCCTGCTGGTGGCGGAGCCCGAGCTGGCGGGACGGCTCCGCTCGGGCGCCCCCGCCCTGGAGATCTTTCCGCTCGAAGGGCCGCTGGACGATCTTCCCGGCGATTCGCGCGACCTTCCGGAGTCCCGGCGGGTGACGGGAGACAGCCCGGCCTACGTGATGTTCACCTCGGGCTCCACCGGCTTCCCGAAGGGCGCCGTGATGACCCACGCGAACGTCCTCAACCTGATCGGCTGGAGCGGCGAGACCTACGGGATCACCCCCGACGACGCCCTCACGAACGTGAACCCGCTCTACTTCGACAACTCCGTCTTCGACTTCTACTCGGCGCTCTTCCACGGCGCCCGTCTGGTCCCCTTCACGAAGGAAGAGACCCGCGACCCGCAGCGCCTGGTCGAGAAGGTCGAGGCGGCCGCCTGCTCCCTCTGGTTCTCCGTTCCATCGCTGCTGATCTTCCTGCAGACGATGAAGGCGACCGACGGACGCTTCCTACGCTCCATCCGCCGCTTCCTCTTCGGCGGCGAGGGGTATGCGAAGGCGAAGCTGAAGGAGCTCTTCGACGTCTATCGCGACACCGCGGAGTTCCACAACGTCTACGGCCCCACCGAGTGCACCTGCATCTGCTCCTCCTACCGCCTCTCGGAGGCGGACTTCGAGGAGCTGCAGGGCTTTCCGCCGCTGGGCCGCATGGCGGACAACTTCTCCTTCCTGATCCTCGGCGAGGAGCGCGGGCGCGTGCCCGACGGCGAGCCGGGGGAGCTGTGGCTCGGCGGGCCGAACGTGGGGAAAGGCTACTTCGCCGATCCCGAGCGCACCGCCGCGCGTTTCGTCCAGAGCCCGCTGCACGACCGCTTCCCCGAAGTCTTCTACCGCACCGGCGACCTGGTGCGCCTGGACCCCGCGGACGGGAAGGTCCACATCTTGGGCCGCGTGGACAACCAGATCAAGCACATGGGCTATCGCATCGAGCTCGAGGAGATCGAGACCGCTCTCCTCTGCCTCGACTACGTCTCGGAGGCCGCGGCGCTGCACTCCAAGGCGGGCGGCTCGAGCCGCATCGTGGCCGTGCTCGCCACCGGGGAGCGGGGGATCGACGCGCGGGTCCGGCGGGACCTGAGGCGGATCCTCCCCGACTACATGATCCCGTCCGTCATTCTTTACGAGGACGCGCTCCCGAAGAACGCCAACGGCAAGGTCGACCGGAAGGCGCTCGGGGAGCTGCACCTCCGGCCCGCGCACGCATAGAGCCATGAGCAAGGTCGTCCTCTTCGGCACCGGCAAGATCGCCGACGTCGCCCTCGCGCACCTGACGCACGACAGCCCGCACGAGGTGGTCGCCTTCACGGTGGACCGCTCGTACCTGGCGGAGCCGGAGCACCTCGGCCTTCCCGTCGTCGCCTTCGAGGAGGTGCGGGAGCGCTTTCCGCCGGACGAGTTCCGGATGTTCGTGGCGATCGGCTACCACGACCTCAACCGCGCCCGTGCCCGCAAATACGGGGAGGCGAAGGCGAAGGGGTACGAGCTGATCAGCTACGTCAGCTCGCGCGCCTCCAACGTGAGTGGGATCGAGATCGGCGACAACTCCTTCGTGTTGGACCACGCCGTCTTGCAGCCCGGTTCGAGGCTGGGGAGCAACGTCTTCTTCTGGTGCGGCAACCACCTGGGACACCACGCCAGCATCGGCGACCACTGCTACGTCGCCGGCCAGGCGGTGATCTCGGGCGGCGCCTCGATCGAGCCGTACTGCTTCCTGGGGGTGAACGCCACCGTCGGCCACGAGGTGGTGCTCGGCGCCGAGAGCTTCGTCGGCGCGGCGGCGCTGGTAACCAAAAGCGCCGCCCCGCGGAGCGTGTTCATCACCGCCGACACGCCGAAGTTCCGGCTCGACTCGGAGTCGTTCCTCCGGCTCACGAAGATGAGATGAGCGCCATGGTGACCTTCCGTGCCGAGGAGCTCCCTGCCGGGGCCTTGCCGCGCTTTCCGCTGGTGGACGCCGCGTTCTCCTTCCCGGGAGCCGGGGAGGTCTTCGCCGGCGACGGGGAGGGCCGCGAATGGTGCCTCGTGCTCCATCGCTCCGGCTTCGGGCGCTTCTTCTCCCGCGGCGACCGCTGCGCGGCCTTCCGCGATCTCCTCGCCTTCCTCCCGGGCGAGCCACGGGTGCCGGGCTACTTCCACCTGTACGCCGCCTCGCCGGAGCAGGCGCGGGCGGTGGAGGCCTCGCCGCTGAGGCCGCGCGTGCGGCGGCGGATCCGGCTGGAGCACGACGGGGCGGGGAAGCCGGCGCCTCTCGCCGCCGGCTACCGCCTCGCCGACCTGGCGGAGGTGTCCGCCGGGGCGCTGGACGCCGCCGGGCTGGCGGCGTGGCGCGCCTTCTGGCCCTCCCCGGACGCGCTCGCCGAGCGCGGGTTCGGCGCCTGCGCTCTGGACGCGGCGGGGGAGCCCGCCGCCGTCTGCTACGCCGCCGCCGTCGAGCGCGGCGTCGCGGAGGTGGACGTCCTCACCCGCCCGGAGCACCGCGGGCGCGGACTGGGCGGCGCGCTCGCGGCGGCCTTCGTGGCCGCCGCCCGGGAGCGCGGCGTCGTCGCCGGCTGGGACTGCTTCGCCGACAACCTCCCGTCGCTCCGCATCGCGCGCGGCGCCGGGTTCCGGAAGGTCGCCGCGTACGACTTCCTCTCCATCTACGATCCGTCGAAAGGCGGGGGGACGCCATGAGGCTGGGAGAAGAGAGCTTCTACGTCGATCCGCTCACGCGGCGCCCGCTCGCGCTGCGTGCGGAGCGCTTCGAGGGGGACGCGATCCTCCGGGGAAGGCTCGTCTCGCCGGAGGGCGTGGAGTACCCGATCCACGGCGGGATCCCCGACTTCACCTGGCCGAAGGAGCTGGCCGAGATCGACGAGGAGTTCCGGAAGACGTACGAGCGACTCGCGGACGAGTACGAGAAGTTCGCCTCTTTCCCCTTCCGCACCTACCGCGCGAGCGAGGCGGAAATACGGGAACGGATGGTGGACCAGCTCGCTATTGCGCCCGGTCAGCGGGTGCTCGAGATCGGCTGCGGCGACGGCCGCGGGTCGGAGCACATCGCGCGGCGGATGGACGGCCGCGGGAAGCTCTACCTGCAGGAGCTCTCCCCCGCCTTCCTGGCGAAGGCCGTGGAGCGCCTGGCGCTCTTCGACCTCGAGATCGAGTACTCGGTCGCCAACGGCTGCTACCTCTCGTTCCCGGACGACTCCTTCGACGCGGCGCATCACTTCGGGGGAATCAACACCTTCTCGGACGTGGGGCGGAGCCTGAAGGAGCTCGCCCGCGTGGTGAAGCCGGGCGGGAAGGTCGTGGTGGGCGACGAGAGCCTGGGCCTCTGGCTCCGCGAGACGGAGTTCGGGAAGATCATGTCGAACTCCAACCCGCTGCTGCGCTGGGAGATCCCCTTCGAGAAGATCCCGGTGGAGGCGCGCGACGTCCGGATCGAATGGATCCTGATGGGCGCCTTCTTCGTGCTCGAGTTCACCGTCGGTGAGTGTGCCCCGGAGGCCGACTACCACATCCCGATCCCGAGCGAGCGCGGCGGGACTCACTGGAGCCGCTATCACGGCACCCTGGAGGGGATCTCGGACGAGGCGAAGCGCCTCGCCGGGGAGGCGCGCGCGAAGACGGGCAAGAGCATGCACGACTGGCTCGACGAGGTGGTTCGGGAAGCCGCCCGGAGGGACCTCCAGTCTTGATCGAAGCGTCGGCGGCCGCCGCGCGGCCGGCCCCGACCTGCATTTCCCTTCACCGGACCACGGGCCGTGACCCAACAGGAAACCATCGAAGTCGCGAGCGTGCTGCACCGCATCGCGGACCACATCACCACCTCGGCCCGCACCCCGGTACCGGCCCCGGAGGTCTCACCGCTCGACCGTTTCCTGGCGACCCTGCGGCGCGTGGACTTCCACCCGCGGCACGTGATGGACGTGGGCGCGCACCGTGGCGGCTGGACTCGCCGGGCGCTGCGCTACTTCCCCGAGGCGCACTACACTCTCGTGGAGCCGCAGCCCGCCCTGGGCGCCGACATGCAGGACCTGCTGCAGTCCCATCCGCGGGTCCAGCTGCACAGCTGCGGCGCCGGCCCCGAGACGGGTGAGCTCGCCTTCACGATCGCCGAGCGCGACGACAGCTCCACCTTCGCGCTGTCGGCGGAGGAAGCGGCGGGGCGCGGGCTGCGGCAGGTGGTGGTTCCCGTCGTCACCGTGGACGACCTGGTGGAGCGCTCCGGCCTCCCCTCGCCCGAGATCCTCAAGATCGACGCCGAGGGCTACGACCTCGAGGTGCTGAAGGGCGCCGCCCGCACCGCCGCCTCCTGCGAGGTGCTCCTGATGGAGGCGAGCGTGATGGCGAAGGGCCTCGACAACGACCTCGTCACCGTCATGAGCCGCGCGGCGGAACTCGGCTTCCGCCCCTTCGACTTCCCCGACCTGAACCGCACCCAGAAGCACGGCGCCCTCTGGCTCGTCGAGGTGGCGTTCGTCCGGGTCGGCGGGACCATCGATCGGCAGATCGACAGCTACGCCTGAGAGAGACATGGCAAACCAGACCGCCCTTGCGCCGACCACCGCGCCCGCCGTGCCGCGCCCCTTCCGGTGGCGCAAGCAGGGGCACCTCTTCCAGCCGAACGGACGCTTCGATTGGATGGACGCCTACGCCCAGGTCCCCTTCGTCCTGCCGATGGAGGATCGGCTTCGTGTCTTCTTCACCTGCCGTCCGCCGCGGGAGCCGGACGGATCGATCGTGAGCACTACCTCCTTCGTGGACCTCGACCGCGAGGATGTCTCGAAGGTGCTCTACGTGCACGACCGTCCGGTGATCGGGCGCGGCGGGCCCGGCACCTTCGACGAGTTCGGGGTCATGCCCGGGAGCGTGGTGAGCGTCCCCGAGTGCGGCGAGCTGTGGATGTATTACGCCGGCTGGACGCGCATGGCATCCGTACCCTACGCCTGGGCGAACGGGCTCGCGGTGAGCCGCGACGGCGGGCTGACCTTCGAGCGCGCGGGACGCGGACCGATCCTCGCCGCGACGCAGGAGGAGCCCTATCTGCAGGGGTGCCCGCGCGTGACGCGTCACGCCCCCGACCGCTGGGAGATGTGGTATCTCTCCGGCCTCGGCTGGCACGAGCACGAGGGGCGCATGGAGTCCGAGTACGTGCTCATGCGCGCCACCTCGACCGACGGCGTCCACTGGGTACGCGACGCGAGGGCGCCCATCCCGCGCGTGGTCCCCGACGAATGTCAGACGGCGGCCAGCGTGATCGAGCTGGACGGCGTGAAGCACATGTTCTTCTGCCACCGCCACTCCACCCGCTTCCGCAACGGCGAGCGGGGGTACCGGATCGGCTACGCCTGGAGCGTCGACGGCGACACCTGGCACCGCGACGACGAGGCCGGCGGCCTCGCTCCGTCGCAGGTCGGCTGGGACTCGGAGATGGTGGGGTACCCGCACCTGACGACGATCGGCGGAAAAGTCCACATGTTCTACTGCGGCAACTACTTCGGGAGGGACGGCTTCGGGTGCGCCGTGCTGGAGCGATGAGCGCTGCACCCGCCGTGCTCGACGACGTGAAGGAAACGTACGGCGCCTTCCACAAGCGGAAGAGCGGCGTGCACACCTACCCGACCGAGTGGGTGATCCGCGCGATGCTCGGGAGCTACCCTCGCCTCGCCTGGAGCAAGCCGGAGCAGCGGGGGGCCCGGGTGCTCGACCTCGGCTTCGGCGACTGCCGCAACATGCCCCTGCTGCGGAACTGCGGCTTCCACGTCTACGGGGTGGAGATCTCCGCGGAGATCGTCGCGCTGGCCGCGGCGAAGCTGCGGGAGATGGGGATCGAGGCGGAGCTGCGGGTGGGCTCCAACGCCCGCATCCCCTTCGATGACGGCTTCTTCGACTATCTGCTCGCCTGCGCGTCCTGCTACTACGTGGACCGCGGCACCACCTTCTCCGACAACCTGGCGGAGATGGCGCGGGTGGTGAGGCCGGGCGGAGCGCTCCTCGCCAACCTCCCGGCCCCCGGCAACTTCATCCTCGAGAACGCCCGCCCCCTCGGGGAGGGCCACGTCGAGATCGCCGGCGACGTCTTCGGGCTGCGGAACGGCTACACCTTCCGCGCCTTCGAGGATGAGGCCGACGTGGTGCGCACCTTCTCCCCCTTCTTCGAGAACGTCTCCGTCGCGCGTGGCGAGGACGACTTCTGGGGGCTGCGCATCCACCACTTCGTCGTCTGCGCCAACCGAGCCCGACCGCTATGAGCCACGCGCCGCCCTCCGACCTCGCCCCCGCCGCCGCGGATCCGATCGTCTCGATCGTGATCCCCGTCTTCAACAAGTGGGAGTACACGGCGAAGTGCCTGGAAATGCTCTCCCGGAACACCGCCGGCCATCCTTACGAGGTGGTGGTGGTGGACAACGCCTCGTCCGACGGGACTCGGGCCGGGCTGGCGGCGTGGCCGGCGCTTCGGGTCCAGCGAAACCGTTCCAACCTCGGCTTCGCGAAGGCGTGCAACCAGGGCGCGCGGATGGCGCGCGGGAAGTACCTCCTCTTCCTCAACAACGACACGGAGCCGCTCGCCGGGTGGCTGGAGCCGCTGGTACGCATCCTCGACGAGGAGCCGGAGGTGGCGATCGTCGGCAGCCGGCTGCTCTTCCCCGACGGGACGTTGCAGCACGCCGGGGTGGAGATCGCCAGCGCGGCGCCGCTCCCGATCTCGCCGCAGCACATCGACTACCGCCGGCCCGCTTCCCGCTCCACGAAGCGGCTCGAGCTGGACGCGGTCACGGGGGCATGCTTCATCATCCGCCGCCAGGCCTTTTTCGCCGCCGGCGGCTTCGACGAGGGGTACGTCAACGGATGTGAGGATATCGACCTCTGCCTCACCGTGAAGGCCGCCGGCGGCCGGGTGGTCTACACCCCCGAGAGCACCCTGGTGCATCACGAGTCGGTGAGCGACGGGCGCTTTCTCTACGTCTCGGAGAACATGGTCCGCTTCCACCAGCGGTGGATGGACCGCTACCCGGGCTTCGCCATCCCCGTGGGGGAGGCGCCCGGCGCCGGCCGAGACCCTGCGGCCCCGGCCGTTTCGTTGGTGCTGGTGGTGGGAGACGCGCTCTCCACCATCGCCCCCTGCCTGGAGTCGCTGGCGCGCTTCGCGGGGCCGCAGGACGAGATCGTGATCGTGGACGACGCCTCGGCGGACGGAACCGAACGCTTCATGGACTCCTTCCGAGGCCGTCTTCCGGGCGAGGTGCGCCTGATCCGGCACGAGCGCGCGGAGGGCTTCGCGCGCAGCGCGAACGAGGGGCTGGCTCTCGCGACGCGGCCCTACGCGCTGCTGCTGCGGCCGGAGGCGATCCTTACCCCGGGCTGCCTGGAGCGTCTGGTCACGCCGCTGGAGCGCGCCGCCTCGGTGGGCGCCGTGGGGCCCCGGTCGGACCGGGTGGAGGGGCCGCAGAAGGCCGCGCTGACGCCGCCGGAGCTCGGCTTCGACCGCGGGGAGGCCGTGGCCGCGTCGCTGGCGCGCCGCTTCGCCGGCCGGTCGCGCGAGACCAAGCTGCTCGAGGACTTCTGCCTGCTGGTGCGCCGCGACGCGCTGGCGGCGGTCGGCGGGCTGGATCCCGAGATCGGCGCCGCCTGCCATGACCTCGACCTCTCGCTGCGACTTCGCGAGGCGGGGTACGGCCTGCGGATCGCCGAGGACGCCTTCGTGCGGCACTTCGGCCCGCACCGCCTGCGCGACCGGAACGGCGTGCGGCGCGAGTACCAGCGCCGGCAGAGTGTCAACCTGCTGCACGGGAAGCTCTGGCGCGCGTTCGGCGGCCGCGTTCCCGACGCGCGGGAGCTGTGGGGAATCGAGAGCTTCCAGCCGCAGGCCGGGCGGGTGAGCGTGGTGGTGCCGGTGCGGGAGAGCCTGGAAGCGGCGCGGCAGTGCGCCGCCGCGGTGCTCGCCCGCTCGCCCCGCGATCTCGAGCTGGTCCTGGTGGACGACGGCTCGGAAGAGCCGGTCACGCCGCTGGCGGAGGAGCTGCGGAGGGAGCATCCGGACGTGGTGCTCGTCCGCAGCGAGGAGAGCGAAGGGTACGCCGCCGCGGTGAACCGCGGCCTGGCCGCCGCGCGCGGCGAGTTCGTCGCGCTGCTCCACAGCGACGTCGTGGTCACGGAGGGGTGGCTCAGCCGCCTTCTCGCGCTCCTCTCCATCGATCCCCGCCTCGGCGTGGTGGGGCCGCGGGCGAGCGCCGCGCCGGCGCCGCAGGGGGTCGACTCGCCCGGGTACGCCGACCTCGCCGAGCTGGAGCGCTTCGCCGCCGACTGGGCGCTCTGCCATTCCGGAGAGCTGGCGGTGGGGCCGCGCGTCTCGGGCATGTGCATGGTCATGCGCCGGGAAGTGGTGGACGTGGTCGGCGGGATGGATCCCGCCTTCGGCCCCGGCGGCCTGGAGGACGAGGACTTCTGCCTCCGCGCGCTGCGGGCGGGCTTCAAGGCCGCGGTGGCGGGCGACGTGTACGTGCACCACTACGGAGGCCTCTCCTTCCGCGCCGCCGGCATGGACGCCGCGGAGGCGATGCGGGAGAGCGCGGCGGTCTTCCGGAGCAAGTGGGATCTCCCCACCGACCTTCGGCAGGGCTATCCCGCCGAGCGGTTGGCCGCGGCGCGCCCCTTCGACCCCGCGCGGGACCGGGTCCCGCTGGAGGCCCGCGCAGCGCTCTCGCCGCAGGCGCCCCCGCTCGACCTGGGCGAGGCGAGGGAGGTGCGGCTGCTCTGCTTCCCGGACGCCGCGAATCCGAGTTGGAAGCAGACCCTCTCGGCCTACCTGCGCGCCTTCGCGTCCGGGGACCCGGTCTCGCTGGTGCTCCGCGTGGAGCCGCCGCTCCCGGAGCGGGTGGAGGCCGCCCTTGCGGAGGCGCGGGGCTGCCTGGCGGCGGCCGGTATCTCCGAGGAGGCCATGCCGGACGTGGTATTCGAGGCCTCCTCGATTCCTCCGGCGGCGCGGGGCGGGCTCTACACCGCGGTGAGCGCTCTCCTGCCGGTGGCGGGGAGCCGCGCCTCCCTCTATCTTCGGGAGGCCGCCGCCTGCGGTCTGCCGGTGATCGACCCCGCGACGCCGGAGCGCCTGCGCGACTCGGTCGCCGGGCTGCGAGGGGTCGCGCGGGAACTCGCCGCCGCCGGCTAGGAGGCCCTCACGCCCGGCTCGTCGCTGCGCTCCTCGCCACTCCCCTCCCGGATCTGGTAGAGCGGAATGGGAGGATCGGGGCGGGACGCAATCAACCCTCGGGAAGGCGCAGATGAGCGATCGGGCACGGACGGTGCTGGTCACCGGCGGGGCGGGCTTCATCGGCTCGGCGGTGGTGCGGAAGCTGATCCACGACACCGGCACGACGGTGGTGAACGTCGACAAGCTGACCTACGCCGGCAACCTCGACTCCCTCGCCGGGGCTCGTTGGAGCGAGCGGCACCGCTTCGAACGCGCCGACGTCTGCGACGCCGCGGAGATGCGCCGCATCTTCGTGGAGCACGCCCCCCACGCGGTCCTCCACCTCGCCGCCGAGTCGCACGTGGACCGCTCCATCGACGGCCCTGGCGACTTCATCCGCACCAACCTCGTGGGGACCTTCATCCTCCTCGAGGAGACCCGCCGCTACTGGCAGGACCTCGACGCCGAGCGGAAGGCCGCCTTCCGCTTCCTCCACGTCTCCACCGACGAGGTCTTCGGCTCGCTCGGCGACTCCGGCCTGTTCCACGAGGAGCGCGCCTACCAGCCCAGCTCGCCCTATTCGGCCAGCAAGGCGGGGAGCGACCACCTGGTCCGCGCCTGGCACCACACCTATGGGCTGCCGGTGCTCACCACCAACTGCTCCAACAACTACGGCCCCTATCAGTTCCCGGAGAAGCTCATCCCCCTGATGATCCTCAACGCGCTGGAGGGAAAGCCGCTCCCCGTGTACGGGAGGGGAGAGAACGTCCGCGACTGGCTCCACGTGGAGGACCACGCCGACGCGCTCCTGGCGGTGCTCGAGCGTGGGCGCGTGGGGGAGACCTACTGTGTCGGCGGGCACAACGAGGTGAGGAACGTCGACGTGGTGCGCACCCTCTGCCGCCTGGTGGACGAGCTCGCGCCCGACGCCTCGATCGGTCCTCGGGAGGGGCTGATCCGCTTCGTCGCCGACCGCCCGGGGCACGACCTGCGCTACGCGATCGACGCCGGGAAGATCCATCGCGAGCTGGGGTGGACGCCTCGTGAGACCTTCGAGAGCGGGCTGCGCGCGACGGTGGGATGGTACCTGGAGAACCGCGCCTGGTGGGAGCGCGTGCGCTCCGGCGAGTACCGCGGCGAGCGGCTGGGTCTGGCGGCGGAGGTGGGGCGGTGAAGGGGATCATCCTGGCCGGCGGTGCGGGCTCGCGCCTGCACCCGATCACGCGGGTGGTGAGCAAGCAGCTCCTCCCCGTGTACGACAAACCGATGATCTACTATCCCCTCTCGACCCTCATGCTGGCCGGAATCCGTGAGATCCTGGTGATCTCCACCCCCGAGGACCTGCCTCGCTTCCGGCAGCTCCTGGGCGACGGCGAACAGTGGGGGCTCGCCCTCTCCTACGCCGAGCAGCCGCGCCCGGAAGGGCTGGCGCAGGCCTTCCTGATCGGCCGCGACTTCGTCGGCGGCGACTCCGTAGCCCTCATCCTGGGGGACAACCTCTTCTACGGCCACGGAATGACGGGGATGCTGCGGAAGGCCGTCCGGCAGGAGGAGGGCGCCACCATCTTCGGCTACCACGTGAAGGATCCGGAGCGCTACGGCGTCGCGGAGGTCGACGCGCAGGGGCGCGTGCTTTCCATCGAGGAGAAGCCGGCGCGCCCCCGCAGCCCGTTCGCGGTGACCGGGCTCTACTTCTACGACAACCAGGTGGTGGAGATCGCGGCCGGCCTCCAGCCCTCTCCGCGCGGGGAGCTGGAGATCACCGACGTGAACCGCGTCTACCTGGAGCGGGAACAGCTGAGGATGGAGCTGATGGGACGCGGGATGGCCTGGCTCGACACCGGTACGCACGAGTCGCTGCACGAGGCGGGGAGCTTCATCGAGACCATCGAGAAGCGGCAGGGGCTGAAGGTCGCCTGCCCCGAGGAGATCGCCTACCGCCTCGGTTTCATCGACGCCGAGCGGGTTCGGGCGCTGGGTGAGGCGCTGCGCAACAACGGCTACGGGCGCTACTTGCTCGACCTGGTCGCCGGAGAGGTCCGATGAGAGTGCTGGGGACGGGGCTTCCAGGGGTGCTGCGGCTGGAGACGCGCGTCTTCCACGACGAGCGGGGGCACTTTCGCGAGAGCTGGAACCTGCCGCGCTACGTGGCCGCGGGGGTCCCGGAGCGCTTCGTCCAGGACAACGTCTCCTGGTCGAGGGGCGGCGTACTGCGCGGCCTCCACCTCCAGCTCGCCCCCTTCGGGCAGGGGAAGCTGATCTCGGTGCTGCGGGGGAAGATCTGGGACGTCGCCGTGGACCTGCGGCCGGCTTCCGAGAGCTTCGGCCGCTGGACGGGGGTGGCGCTGACGGCGGAGGGTGGGGAGCAGCTCTACATCCCCGACGGTTTCGCGCACGGCTTTCTGGTCACCTCGGACGAGGCGCTGGTCGCGTACAAGTGCACCGAGCCGTACCATCCCGAGTCCGAGCGCACCCTGCTCTGGAACGACCCGGACCTCGCGATCGAGTGGCCGCTCGCCGACCCGATGCTCTCGGAGAAGGACCGGGCCGGGAGCACCCTGCGGGAGCTGCGCCCGTCGCTCCACGCGGCGCCCGCGGCCGGGGGAGGCGCGGAGTGAGCAGGGCGGGTCCCATCCTCCTCCTCGGCGCGAACGGACAGCTGGGGGGGCGGCTGCGCTCCGCGCTGGCGCCGGTGGGTCGGGTGGCGGCGCTCACCCGCCGCGAGGTGGACCTCGCCGACGCGGGGGCCGTCCGCGCGGCGGTGCGCCAGGCGCGGCCGCGTGTGGTCGTGAACGCCGCCGCCTACACCGCCGTGGACCGGGCCGAGTCGGAGCCGGAGCTGGCCCGCCGCATCAACGCCCTGGCGCCGCGGGTGCTGGCGGAGGAGGCGGAGCGCGCCGGAGCGCTCCTGGTCCACTTTTCCACAGACTACGTGTTCGACGGCGAGTCGCGTGTCCCCTACCGAGAGGACGACGCCACGAATCCGCTGAGCGTCTACGGCGCCACGAAGCTCGAGGGAGAGAAGGGGATCGCCGCCGTGGGCGGAGAGCACCTGGTGCTGCGCACGAGCTGGCTCTACGACTCGCGCGGGCACAACTTCTTTCTGACCATGTTCCGCTTGGCGCGCGAGCGCGAGGAGCTGCGGGTCGTCGACGACCAGGTGGGAGGCCCCACCTGGGCGGGCGGGCTGGCCGGCGCCGCCGCGGAGATGGTCGCGGCCTGGCTCCGTGACCCCGCCGTCCGGCGGAGCGGCGTCTACCACCTCGCCGCGGCGGACTGGACGAGCTGGCACGGCTTCGCCACGGCGCTGCTGGCCGCCGACCCGCGGCGCGAGGAGCAGCGCTGCCGCCGCGTGGTTCCGATCCCCACCCGCGAGTATCCGACGCCGGCGCGCCGCCCCGCCTTCTCCGTGCTCTCCTGCGACCGAGCGAGGGATGCGTTCGGCGTCTCCCTCCCCGCCTGGCGCGAGCAGCTCGCCGCGGCGACGGCGGGCCTCGCCCCGTCCGCCCCGGCTGCCGCGGGGACGGCGGGAGAACGATGAGCCCCCCGGCCCGCTGGCGCGGGCACCATGGGCCGAAGCGGCTCGGGATCGTCATGATCGTGCGGGACGAGGCGGAGCGGCTCCCCGCGCTCTTCGGGGATGTCGCGGGCCTGGCGGACGAGGTGGTCGTGGTGGATACCGGCTCCGCCGACGGCACGCGGGAGGTCTGCCGCCGGTGGGGGGTGACTCTGGTGGAGCGTCCCTGGCGCGACGACTTCGCCTGGGCGCGCAACCAGGCCATCGAGGCTGCGACGACGCCCTACCTCCTCTGGCTCGACGGCGACGACCGGGTTCCCGCGGCGGCGGCGGAGCGGCTCGCCGAGCTGCGGGACGGCGCCCTCGCCGCCTCCCCCGGCGCGGCCTACCAGGTGACGGTGCATAACGTCGACGGGTCGGGCGGGCGGATTGACTCCTTCCGGCAGGTGCGCCTCTTCCCGAACCGTCCGGCGATCCGCTATCGCGGCGCCATCCACGAGAGCTTCATGGAGTCGCTGCCCGCGGCGGGGGTGCGGGTCGAGGAGCTGCCCGTGGAGCTGCTGCACTCCGGCTATGCCACCCGCGAGGTGAGGCGGGCGAAGGCGGAGCGCAACGCGCGGCTGCTGCGCGCCGAGATCTCTCGCGAGCCGACGAACGTGAATGCGCGGGTGCATCTGGCGCAGGCCCTCGCCGGGACGGGCGACGCCGCGGGCGCGGCGCGTTGCATGGACGGGGTGCTCGCGCTCGCGGAGCGAGTCTCCGGCCATGCGGCGGCGCGGGCGGAGCTCCTGCTGCTGCGGGCCGGCTTCCTGCGCTCCGCGGGCGACGCGGCGGGCGCGCTGCGCGACTACGAGGCCGCCGTCCGCCTTCGTCCCGGGTGGGGCCCCGCGGTGGTCCCGCTGGCCGAGACGCTCGCGCTGGAGGGAGGGTGGGAGCGGGTAGCGGAGCTGGTCTGCGGGAGCGCGCCCGGGTTCTCGCCGGGGAGCTTCGGCGCGCCGCTGGAACGGCTGGAGCGCACCTTCGGCTGGCTCGTCGGCCGCTGCGCGCTGGAGGCGGGGCGGGCGGAGGAGGCGCTTCCGCGCCTGCGAGCGGCCTTCGAGGGCGAGCCCGGGCGCCCCGACTTCCGCCTCGACCTGGCGCGTGCGGCCCTGCGCCTACGGCGCTTCGAAGAGGCGCGGGAGCTGCTGGAGCCGCTCGGCCGTCGATGAGGGGGCGCTCCCGCGCCTCTTCGAGCTGCTGCTGGCGCGCGCTGGGCCTCGCGCGGGGCCGGTGCTGACGACCCGGAGGGGGCAGGGGCGTGCCTGGCGCCCCTCCTCGACCTCCTGGGGCGGGATGCTCCCCGACCCCGACGATGCGTCTCCGGCGGAGCCTGGCCGCCGCGCTGGAATCCCTGGGGCAGGCGGGCGCCGCGCGCGACCTGCGGGTGCTGGAGGGGCTGGTGGGGTGATGGGGGCCGGGATAAAAGGGGTCGGCATCCGATCGCGGTGCCGGCCCCTTGAATTCAGGCGCGCTGGAGCGGAAGTACCGTGGGTAGGAGCCGGTCCGCGAGAGGCCTCTCACCCCGGCTCACTCGTTCCTCGCTCGCCACCCCCTTGTGCGATGGAGAGGGGTCGAGTTGGGAGGGTCGGGCTGCTCGGCCCCCGCCTCACCCCCGTCACGCCGTCAGGTCGAACGCGCACCGCACGCCGTAGGTGCCGTCCTCCAGGGCGAGCTGCTTCCCCAGGCGCGAACGAAGGCTCAGCGCAAGCGGCCCCTGCAGGTTCGCCGTGGGGCGCTCCTCGCGCGAGCCGGGGAGCGTGACGATCGCCAGCACCGCTACTTCACCGGATCCCTCGCGGCTTCCCAGCTCCGTCACGTCGGCCGGCGGCAGGTCGGCGGAGTAGCCGGGGGAAGAAGAGGAACGGATCGACCAGCACGAAGGCGAGGTACTCGTCCTCCGTGGATTGGAGCCAGTACGTCCCCCTCGCGGTTGGCGGGGAGGAAGGCGAAGCTGCGCCGATCGGGGGAAGCCGAACAGTCCCGTGGGGAAGCGGATGATCGCTTCCTCCGGGACGCTCAGGGAGCCGAGGATCTTCGATTCGACGATCATGGGCCGGGGGTGCTCCGGTTTCGGGGCCAGGCGGTCGGTCATCGCAGGTAGTCGGCCAAGCTCAGGCCCATCACGCGGGAGGTCGCCAGCATCGCGGCCCTGCAGGGCCGTCTGTCGGCTCACCCAGCTCCGTCGCGGCCTCCTCGAAGTCCACCTCCTCCAGCCCCGCCTTGAACTCCCTCAGGTTCAGCTCCAGCGCCGCGAGGCTGCTCCGGGTGACCTCGATCTGGTTCACCCGCGCGCCGACGTCTCCGATCAGGTCCTGCGTGCCCGAGAAGGCCGCGTCGAGGGCGTCGAGGGAGGCGGTGATGGCGGCCGTGTCGTCGTTCTGCAGGCCGGTGGCGAGGTCGCGCACCCGCCGAGAGCACGCCGGTGTCCTCGAAGATCTCGACCGCGTTGTGGCTGGTCGCCAGGT
>CBDCDN010000005.1:0-75000 GCA_965215255.1 Longimicrobiaceae bacterium
GAGGGGCACGACTGGGAGAAGGTTCCCTACTTCGAGGGGTGTCTCCCGATCGAGGTGATGGCCGAGCGGGGAGAGGACACCCTCCGATTCGGGCCGATGAAGCCGATCGGCCTCCCGGTGCCGCAGTGGGGCGGCAGGCAGGCGCACGCCGTCCTGCAGCTTCGGCGCGAGGACCGGGCCGGCCAGATGTGGAACCTGGTCGGCTTCCAGACGCGGCTCAAGATCGGCGAGCAGAAGCGGATCTTCCGCCTGATTCCCGGCCTCGAGGAGGCGGAGTTCCTCCGCTGGGGCTCGATCCACCGCAACACCTACCTCAACTTCCCGGCGCGGCTGAGCGCCCATGGCTCGCTCCCAGGGCGGCCGGAGATGATCTTCGCGGGCCAGTTGACGGGCGTCGAAGGGTACACCGAGTCCACCGCCGTGGGGATCCTCGCGGCGGTGAACCTGGACCGGATCGTCCGGGGCCTGGCGCCGGTCATCCCGCCGGCGACCACCATGCTGGGCGGGTTGATGCGCTATCTCCGCGAGGCGGACCCCGCGCACTTCCAGCCGATGAACTCGAACTTCGGGCTGCTGGACCCGCTCGAGGGAACGAAGATCCGCGACAAGCAGCGGAAGCGCGAAATGCTCTCCGAGCGGGGGCAGGTGGACTTCGCCGCCTGGATGGCCGCGAACGGCATCGTATCGGCCGAGGCCGCGGCGGTCGGATGAGCTCCGCCGCGGACCGCACCGCCGCGGCCGGGCCGGAGGCGCCCGGGCCGGGGACGCCTCCGACGCCGCGCCCGGAGACGCGGGAGTTCCTGCGCCACGTCGCGCACGAGCGGCAGCTCTCGCCTCGCACCGTGGCGGCGTACACCGCCGATCTCGCGGAGCTGGAGGCTTTCCTCTCGCGCTACTACGGCACGCCGGAGTGGAGCTGGAACGGGGTGGACCGCCTCGCCATCCGCTCGTTCATGGGGGACTGCGTCTCGCGGAGGGCGCTGGCGAAGCGCTCGGTGGCGCGGAAGCTCTCCGCGGCGCGGTCCCTCTTCCGCTTCCTGCATCTGGAGGAGCGGGTGGAGGCGAACCCCGCCCGCGCGGTACGGTCCCCGAAGCTGGAGCGGACCCTCCCCGGCTTCCTCACCCGCGAGCAGGTGGAGCGCCTCTTCGACGCCGCCGAGGCCAGGGCGATGGAGGGCGGGTTCCTAGCCGTGCGCAACCTCGCCATCGTGGAGCTCTTCTACTCCACCGGGATGCGCCTCTCGGAGCTGCAGCGGCTGAACGAGCCGGAGGTGGACCTGGTGTCGGAGCGCGCGCGGGTGATGGGCAAGGGGAAGAAAGAGCGGATCGTCCCCGTGGGGCGGATGGCGATCGGGGCGCTGCGCCGCTACCTGCCGCGGCGCGACGAGGTGGTCGGCGCCGCGGAGAGAGCCGACCGCCGTGCCCTGTTCGTGGCGCAGAGCGGGCGCCGGCTATCCGCTCGCCAGATCCACAACATCGTCTGCGGCTTCCTCGACCGGGTGAGCGAGGGCGCGGGCCTCTCAACGCATTCGCTTCGGCACAGCTTCGCAACGCACCTGATCGACGCCGGCGCGGACCTCCTGGCGGTGAAGGAGCTGCTCGGCCACGCGAGCCTCAGCACCACCCAGATCTACACGCACACTTCTAAGGAGAGGCTCAAGCGCGTGTACCGTCAGGCGCATCCCCGCGCCTGACGGCGAGAAGGGCCAACGGCGTATGGTTCCGATTCGTCGGCGCCGTCGATTTCGGCATCTTTTGGTTCGACTCAACACGCGATCTTCGGCATTCAACATTCGATCGAGATGAGCGAGTTTCGATTCCGCGCCACCACCATCCTCGCGGTGCGTAAGGAGGGGAAGGTAGCGCTGGGAGGGGACGGACAGGTGACCTTCGGCGAAACGGTGATGAAGGCATCGGCGCAGAAGGTCAGGAAGCTGCGAGAGGGAAAGGTGCTCGCGGGCTTCGCGGGCTCGGTCGCCGACGCCTTCACCCTCTTCGAGAAGTTCGAGGAGAAGCTGGAGCGCTATCCCGGCAACCTCTCCCGCGCAGTGGTGGAGCTGGCGAAGGACTGGCGCTCCGACCGCGTGCTGCGCCGCCTGGAGGCGATGCTCGCCGTGGCCGATCGGGACGCGCTCTACCTTCTCTCGGGGAACGGAGACGTGATCCAGCCGGACGACGACGTCGTCGCCATCGGCTCCGGCGGCTCGTACGCCCTCGCGGCGGCGCGCGCCCTGAAGAGCCACACCGATCTCCCCGCGGCCGAGGTGGTGCGGCGAGGGCTCGAGATCGCCGGGGAGATCTGCATCTACTCGAACCAGAACATCACGGTCCTGGAACTGGACTGAGCAAGCCAATGGCAAACACGGACGTGGACCGACCGAAGACCGAGTCCGCCGCCGCGGAGGAGTCGTCCTGGCTGGACGAGCTCACCCCGCGGCAGATCGTGGCGGAGCTCGACAAGTACATCGTGGGACAGGACGCCGCGAAAAAGGCGGTGGCGATCGCGCTGCGCAACCGCTGGCGGCGCCAGCGCGTCGCCGAGGAGCTGCGCGACGAGATCGTGCCCGCGAACATCATCATGATCGGCCCGACGGGGGTGGGGAAGACGGAGATCGCGCGCCGCCTCGCCCGCCTCGCCGGGGCCCCCTTCGTCAAGGTCGAGGCCTCGAAGTTCACCGAGGTCGGCTACGTCGGCCGGGACGTGGAGTCGATCGTCCGCGACCTGGTGGACATGGCGGTCAACATGGTCCGCAACGAGCGGGAGAACGACGTTCAGGAGGTCGCCGAGCAGCGGGTGGAGGAGCGCCTTCTCGATCTCCTGATCCCGCCGCTCGACGGCGACGCTCCCGCCAAGCCCACGGACCCTGCCGCCAAGCTTCGCGCCTTCGTCGTTTCCTCGGCCGGGGAGGTGACGGAGGGGGAGGAGGGGAACTCGGTGGACCCGGAGCAGGTGAAGCTGAAGGAGCGGCGCGAGCGCACCCGGGAGAAGTTCCGCGCCCTTCTCCGCGAGGCGAAGCTGGAGGAGCGCGAGGTGGAGGTGGAGGTCCAGCAGAACGCCCTCATCGACAATATGATGGTGCCCATGGGCGGCACCGAGGGGATGGACTTCAACTTCACGGAGATGCTGCAGGACCTCCTCCCCAAGCGCACCAAGAAGCGGCGCGTCGTCATCGCCGACGCGCGCCGCATCCTGCTGCAGGACGAGCTCGACAAGCTGATCAACCTCGAAGAGGTCGTGGACGAGGCGCTCGACCGGGTGGAAGAGACCGGAATCGTCTTCGTGGACGAGATCGACAAGGTCGCGGGGGAACGGGGCGGGATCGGTCCCGACGTCTCGCGCGAGGGGGTGCAGCGCGATCTCCTCCCCATCGTCGAAGGTTCGACGGTGCAGACGAAGTACGGCATGGTGAGAACCGACCACGTGCTCTTCATCGCCGCCGGGGCCTTCCACGTCTCGAAGCCGTCCGACCTGATCCCCGAGCTGCAGGGCCGCTTCCCGATCCGCGTGGAGCTGCGCAACCTGACCGAGGAAGACTTCGTCCGGATCCTCAAGGAGCCCAAGAACGCGCTGCTCACGCAGTACGGCGCGCTAGTCTCGGCGGAGGGAGCGAGCCTGCGCTTCACCGACGACGGTGTGGAGGCGATCGCCAAGACGGCCGCCACCCTCAACGACCGGATGGAGAACATCGGGGCGCGGCGCCTGCACACGGTGCTCACCACCCTCCTGGAGGACGTCCTCTTCGATCTCCCCGACGCGGGAGAGAAGGACATCGTGGTGGATGCCGCCACCGTCCGTGAGCGCCTGAAGGCGATCGTCGAAGATGAAGACCTGCGTCGGTATATACTGTAAGGGGCAGGGAACAGGGGCCGAGCGCGGCGAAGCTCGGCAGGGGAGATTCCGAGGCGGTGTCTCGGGAGGCAGAGCAGGCGACGGGGCCCGAATATCATGCCGATATCCGGGCCCCGCGCCGTGAGAACTGTTCCCCGTCTCCTGTTCCCCGTCCCCTATCCAGCTCCCTACTCGGGGAAGGAGAGGCCCGAGGCGGAGCGGGTGCTCGGCAGCTGGCCGGTGATCAGCTCGATCATGGCCGACATCTCGGCGCCGATCTCGTCGATGCGGTTGAGGACCGAGAAGGCGTGGGCGTAATCGAAGTAGAGCGCCACGGCTTCCTCGTGCGCCGGGTGGTACTCGAGCACCTTCTCCTCCATGCGGTCGTGGAGTCTGTCGCAGATCAGCGCCACCGCGCCGCGCACGGAGCGCTGCTCGGCCAGGGTGTCGATGCTGAGCGCTCCCGTGAGCCGGGGACGCAGCAGCTCCACCTCGGCGAGAGCCTCGACCGGGGCGGCGACCGGACCGGGGGAGGAGCGATCCCAGCGAGAGAGCAGCATTTCCGCGCCCTCGGCGAGTGCTCGCAGCTCTTCGTAGTTGAACGTCAGGATCACGGGACCTCCTCCCTTTCGCGGCGGCGTCAGCGGATCATCGAAGCAAGGGGTGGACCAGAGGCTCGGAACGAGCGGAAGATCTTCTCTCCTGCCGGTACAATCCGCGGCGTCCTGTTGCTATACCAGGGCGCCTGCTCGGAGTTCCCATGCGCGGAGGCGGCAGGGATCCGGAGCACGAAAAGGGGAGAAGAAGAACCCGGCGTTGCGGGAGATATCCGTTTCTCCCAGGACGTTCGGAGTCGGACCGGCGGGAAAGAATTCGTTATTCCCCCTCGAGCGAGTATCGGCGCTCCCCGGGGAGAGCTTCAACCGGCGCCCCCTCGCGGAGGATCTCCCGGGCGCGCACGGCCCGCTCCAGCGCCACCGCCGTGCTCTCCCCGAGGGCCGTCAGGTGGCCCATCTTGCGCCCGGGCCGCGCCTGGCGCTTCCCGTACAGGTGTAGCGACACCCCCGCCACACCGAGCGCACGCTCCACCTGCGGCAGCTCCTCGCCCGTCCCGACGTCGTCGCCCAGGAGGTTGGCCATCGCGGCGGGCCGAAGCAGCTCCGGCCGGGCGAGGGGGAGCCCGCAAACCGCGCGGAGCTGCTGCTCGAACTGGGAGACGGAGCAGGCCTCCCACGTGTAGTGTCCCGAGTTGTGGGGGCGCGGGGCGAGCTCGTTGACCAGCACGCGGTCCTCCGCCGTGACGAAGAGCTCGGCCGCCAGGAGCCCCACTACCCCGAGCCCCTCCGCCAGCGCCTCCCCGATCCGCCGCGCGTCTTCCAGCACGGCCGGCGGGAGGTCCGCGGGCGCGATCGTCAGGTCGAGAATTCCTCGGTGGTGACGGTTTTCGACGATCGGGAAGGCGGCGATCTCGCCGCGCGGCGACCTCGCGCAGATCACCGAGGCTTCCATGCGGAAGGGGACCAAGCTCTCGAGGACCAGGTCCGCGACGCCGTCGCGCGCGAGGTCGCGAAAGGCGGCGTCCGCGTCCTCCGGTGAGCGGAGCACCCGCTGCCCCTTGCCGTCGTATCCGCCGCGCGCGGTCTTGAGGATCGCCGGCGTCCCCAGCGCCTCGACTGCCGCGGCGAGCTCCTCCAGCGTCCGGACGGCGCAAAAGTCGGCGGTCTGGACCCCGAGGGCCCGCACCGCCTCCTTTTCGCGGACCCGGTGCTGGGCCGCCTCGAGAACGTGCGCACCGGGCCGCACCGGGACGATCTCCTCCAGCGCGCGGATCGCGTCGGCATCCGCGTTCTCCCATTCGAGGGTGATCACGTCCGAGCGCCGCGCGAGCTCACGCGCGGCGTCCGCGTCGTCGAGGGGGGCGCGAACGTGCCCGTCCGCCACCTGCGCCGCGGGAGAGTCGCGCTCGGGATCGAGGACGAGCACCCGGTACCCCATCCGCCGGGCCTCCAGCGCGAGCATCCGCCCGAGCTGTCCCCCGCCCACCACGCCGATGGTGGCCCCGGGGAGGATCGGCGCGGGACTCACCATCCGGCCGCTCCCGTGATCCCCTCCGGCGGGTCGCGCAGCGCGGCCTCCGCCTGCCGCGCACGGTAGGCGTGGAGGCGCTCCCGAACAGTGGGGTCCGCCGAGCCCAGGATGCGCGCCGCGAGCAGCCCGGCGTTCAACGCGCCTCCCTTCCCGACGGCCACTGTGGCCACGGGGACTCCGCGCGGCATCTGCACGATCGAGAGGAGCGAGTCGAGCCCGAGGAGCGAGGAGGAGAGCACCGGAACGCCGATCACCGGCAGGACGGTCTTCGCGGCGATGATCCCCGGCAGGTGAGCGGCCCCCCCGGCGCCCGCGACGATGACGCGCAGCCCGCGCCCTTCGGCGGCCTCCGCGTATTCGAACATGCGGTCCGGCGTCCGATGTGCGGAGACGATCTCCATCTCGCGCTCGATCCCCAGCTCGTCCAGCACGCGCGCGGTCTCGAGCATCGTCTCGAAGTCGGAGCGGCTGCCCATGATGATCCCCACCAGCGGTGTCGCCACGGTCTCTCCTTGAGTGGATTCGCCGCTAAAGGTAGGGAAGGCGCCGCGGGGGATCAATACGGGCCCGGAAGTCGGGGAGCGGCGCTTGCAGCGCCGCGGGTGCGGAGGGTAGATTCGCCGCGCGCCGCGGCCGCTCCGAGCGGAAGCCGGCCTCTATTTCTCTCCGACGGACGCGAACCATGGACATCGCGGAAGCGCAGCGCCGCGTTCATCAGTACATCTCGCAGTTCAAGGAGGGGTATTTCCCTCCGCTGGTCAACCTGGCGCGTCTCACCGAGGAGGTGGGAGAGCTGGCGAGGGAGCTGAACCACCGGTTCGGCCCCAAGACCAAGAGACCCGGAGAACCCGAGGGTGACCTCGCGCTCGAGCTCGCCGACATCCTCTTCGTGGTGATCGTGCTCGCCAACCAGCTGGAGATCGACCTTCAGGAGGCGATGGACCGCACCCTGGAGAAGTACCGGGTGCGGGACGCGGACCGCTGGGAGCGCAACGACTGACGCGGCCCGAGCCGCCGCCGGCGGCGGGCTGACCGCCTTACTTCCGGACGTCAGACGGCGCGGAGCGCCTCCACCACCCGCTCGTTCTCCGCGGCGGTGTTGTAGAAGTGGGGCGAGACGCGGACGTACTCGCCGCGCCGATCGACGACGATCCCCCGCAGCGCGAGGTCGGTCACCGCGGCGGCGGAGTCCTCGGCGCGCACCATCACGATTCCCGAGCGGTGCTCCGGGTCCGCCGCCACCCGCAGCGGGAGTCTCGCCTCCTCCAGTCTCGCCACCAGGTCCTCCGTCAGGCCGGACACCCTCTCCCGGATCCGCTCCGCACCCACCTCCAGCACGATCTCGAGACCTCCGAGGGCGGTGTAGGCCGTGGGAAGGGCGGGCGTCCCCAGCTCGAACCGGGCGGCGTCGTCGCGAAACTCGAAGCGGTCCGGGTGGAAGGCGAACTGATCCTTCGCCCCGAACCAGGAGGCGATGGTCGGCTCGAGCCCGGCGATCCGCTCCTCCCGGACCCACAGGTATGCCAGGCCCGGTCCGCCCAGCAGCCATTTGAGCGGCCCGGTGAGGTAGGCGTCGACCCCCGCGGCTCGCGGGTTCACCGGCAGCTGTCCGGCGCCATGGTAGCCGTCGATCACGCTCAACGCCCCCATGGAGCGGGCCGCCCTCGCGATGGGCTCCAGATCCTGGATGTACCCGGTCGAGAAGATCACGTGGCTGGTCGCCACCACCGCCGTCCGCTCGTCCACGAACTCCGCCCAGCGCTCCGGCCGGATCCCGACCCCGTCGTCGCTCGGCACCCGCACGACCTCCACTCCGGGCTTCACCAGCCACTGGTAGACCTGCGTGGGAAAGTCCAGCTCCCCGACCACCACCCGGTTGCGGCGCGAGTAGTCCACCGCGGAGGAGAGGGAGGAGAGCGCCGCCGAGACGCTGGGGAGAAGCCCGATCTCCGCCGGCCGCGCGTGGAGGAGCTCCGCGACCTTGCCGCGGAGCTCGGCTAGTCGCCCCAGCCAGAGCTCGTACCAGGCGGACGCGCCGAGTGAGTTCCAGAGCGCCTGGTACTCTCCCAGGTAACCCATCGAGCGCCGGGAGAGGGGCCCCAGGGAGCACGAGTTCAGGTAGGTCCGGGACTGGAGGATCGGAAACTCGTCCCTCCAGAGCTCCAGCTCGGAGCGCGGGATCGGGCTCACTGGTGCACCTGCCGCGTGGTGGGCGGGAAATTCGCGCTGCTCGTAACGCTTCGGCGTTCGCGCCGGGAGAGCCGGATATGGTGGCGTCGCGTCGCAACGGGAGGGACGAATGCCTGAAAGCGGGGCGACGGCTCGGTGCGGGCGGGCATGGGCCTCCTTCCGAGATGAGGGATATCTTTTGATTCTCTCTCCCAGCTCCGGTCGCGGCAAGGAGCGCGCACCGGCACTTCGGGTGGGGCGGGGGGTACGGCCGGCCATGTCAGCTTCACCGGCGGCGGACCCGGCGTGGCTCTCCGGAAAGATTCGGGAGTGGGCGCATGGCATCGGCTTCGATGCCGTGGGGATCGCCCCCGTGCATCCGAGCAAGGGCGGGGAGGTATACCGCGGCTGGATCGCGGACGGCCGCCACGGCGAGATGGCGTACCTGGCGCGGGAGGACGCGGTGGAGAAGCGCCTCGATCCGGCGCGGCTCGTGCCCGGCGCGCGCTCGGCGGTGGTGGTGGCCCGGAGCTATCATCCGGGTGCGGAGCCGGAGGGTCTGCCGGAGGACCCGTCCCGCGGCGTGTTCGCGCGATACGCGCGCAACGACGACTACCACGACCTCCTCAAGGATCGCCTGATCGAGCTTCAGGAGCGCATCTCGGCCGAGCTCCTTCCGGTGAAGGGCCGCGCCTACGTGGACACCGGGCCCGTGCTGGAGCGGGAGCTGGCGGTTCGCGCGGGGCTCGGCTGGTTCGGGAGGAACACGCTGCTGATCCGTCCGGGGCACGGCTCGTACTGCTTTCTGGGAGTGGTGCTGCTGGACGTCGAGCTCGAGTACGACGCCCTTTTCGAGCGGGAGCACTGCGGCACCTGCACCCGCTGCGTCGGCGCCTGTCCGACCGGGGCTCTCCTCGGGCGGACGGAGGATGGCGCTCCGCTCATGGATGCGCGCCGCTGCATCTCCTATCTCACCATCGAGCTGCGGGGCCCCATCCCGCGCGAGCTGCGTCCGCTGATCGGCAACCGCGTCTACGGCTGCGACATCTGCCAGGAGGTGTGTCCTCACAACTCGCCGAAGTTCGTGCAGATCACCTCGGAGGAGGCGTTCCGGCCGCGCGAAGGGGTGCACGGGGAGCGGTTGATCGAGCTGATGGGGATGGACCAGGCGGAGTTCTCGCGCCGGTTCAAGAACTCCCCGGTGAAGCGGGCGAAGCGGCGGGGGTTGTTGCGGAACGTCGCGGTGGCGCTTGGCAACTGGGGCTCGCCCGAAGCGGTTCCGGTGCTGGTGGCGGCTCTGTCGGACGACGAGGCGCTGATCAGGGGCCACGCGGCCTGGGCGCTGGGCAAGATCTCTACGGCGGGAGCGCTGTTGGCGCTGAGGGGGAGGCTTGAGGTCGAAGAGGACCTGTGGGCCCGCGAAGAAATAGAACTGGCGCTCGAGGATCCGCCGGGAGATGGGTTTCCCAGCGCAACCGAGCGGGGGATGCCTGGAGCCGATTCCAGGTAGACGATGGCGAACTTCTGGTTCGCCCGCCGCATCCCGTAGATCGGTTGGACAGCGACTAGGATTCCGTCGACCCAGCGGTCGAGGACCCGCTTTCGCTCCACGACCGAGAGCGAGCTCCAGATTGCTTCCAGATTGCGGGTCTCGTGCAGGATCGACTGCAGCCTGGCCCAGTTGCTCGCCTTTTCCCGTGCGAAGGCCTCCAGCTCGTCCCGATCCTGCCGGCAAGCTTCGATCTGCCCGTCAATCTTCGCGATCTCCTCCCAATACGAGTCGCAGTCGACCTCCCTCTTCGCTGCCTCCATCTGCAGCCGGACGACCTGTAGCCGCTCAGACTGCAAGCTCTCCAACCGCTTAGACGCGAGAGTTGCCCGGGCGGTCGCGTCGCTCCTGGCGGAGTCGCGGTCGAGGATGAGACGTCGGAGGTGGTCTTCGTATTCCGGCGATCCGCGCTCCGCGAGGATCAGGTCTTTGATCTTGGTCTCGATGTCGTCCGCCCGGATCGTCCACCGCTTACAGCCGGCCTCGCGGTATGCGAGATACCGCTCGGGGTCCATACGCTCCTTCACTATGGGATGGACGTAGCACCGCTCCGCGCCCTGGGCTTCCGCCTTGAGCTGGAGCCGGACCAGGTCGTACCGCTCGGCCAAGGGCGTCGCGGCGAACGCGGGAGCAACGGTGCCATCTTCCTGGAGCGCTCCGGTACCAAGCGTGGTGCGGAGCTCGTCGGCCTTGCGCGCCAGCTCCCGCTCCAGTGCCTCCCGCTCGCCGCCGGCCGCTTCCCGGAATGCCTCTTCCACCCGGCGTGGAAGCTGCTCGGTCAGGAAGGCCTCCACTTCATCGCGCTTCAGGCGGAGAAGCCGGTAGATGCCAAAGTCGAGGTCGGAGTATTCGAACTGGAAGAGGTCGCGCAGGAGGTCCTGGAAGCGCTGGAGTGAGGTAGCTGTCGGCACGGTGGTTCGGCTGAGTGTGGGTTGGCGCCAGAGGCCGTGAACATAACAGGGCAGCTGCCGGTTCGCACTGCGTTCCCCAGGCTCCACGAGAGCCGTTCTTCGAGGCGGCAGGCCGCAGATCCCGTCGCGTCCAACGCTTGTGGACCGTGCCCCGTAGCTCCGCCCGATGGAGTTCGCTCGCGCTCGCGCCGCTTGCCGTTCCTGTATTACGAAGACAGATTGGTTCAGGATGCTTGGTAAACTGAACTAAGTATGACGGAGCGGCCAGGATGCGAGGACAGCTCCTCTCGCGGGTCTGGGAGTACGACCCCACGCTGTACGCCCCACCGAAGTACCGGCGGGCTTGCAAGTACGACGCGTTCCTACCCGAGCCCATCGCGGGAGCGGACTTTGCGGTTGACGCCCGGCTCACGGGGGTGATCTCGGATGCGGAGAACGCCGTACGCGACCTGAACGCGGTGGCCAGGCCCGCGCTCCTGCCGCTCGCCCGGCTCCTCCTGCGGACGGAGTCCATCGCCAGCTCGAAGGTGGAGGGGATGCAGGTGGGGGTGCGGGAGCTGGCGCGCGCCGAGGCCCGGGCCGAGACGGGGGGAAAGGCGGGGCCCACGGCGGTAGAGATCCTGGCCAATATCGACGCGATGGAACTCGCCATCCACGAGGCAGCCACCGTGGAAGCGTTCTCGCCGACCCAGATCCAGGCGATCCATAGGCGCCTGATGGAGGGAGCGCCGAACTCGCGGGTCGCGGGGCGGATCCGCACGAGCCAGAACTGGATCGGCGGAAACGACTTCAATCCCTGTGGAGCCGACTTCGTCCCGCCTTCGCCAGAGCACGTGGACGGGCTCCTGGAAGACCTCTGCCGGGCGATCGACGACGAATCGCTTCCGCCGCTGGTCTCGGCGGCGCTGGTCCACGCGCAGTTCGAGACGATCCACCCCTTCGACGACGGCAACGGCCGCACGGGCCGTGCGCTCATCCACGTCGTCCTGCGGCGTCGTGGGCTCGCCCCGGCGTACGTCCCTCCGATCAGCGTCGTGCTGGCCTCTCACCGGGACGAGTATATCGCAGGGCTCACCCGCTACCGGGAGGGGGACCTGGGGGCTTGGCTCGAGCACTTCGCCGTGTCGGCAGCGCGCTCCGCGCACCTCGCGAGCGCCTACCTGCGTGCCGTCGAGCAGCTGATGACAGACTGGCGCGAGCGCCTCTCGGCGACGCGTGCGCCACGCGCGGATGCGGCGGCGTGGGCGGTGATTGACGTGCTCCCTGCGCACCCGGTCATCACGGCGCCCGTTGCCGCGGCCGCGACAGGGCGAGCGAAGTCGGCGATCCACCAGGCGATCGGGGAGTTGGAGGAGGCCGGCGTGCTGCACGCGCTTTCCGAGTCACGGAGGAACCGCTCCTGGGAGGCTGTGGGGTTGCTCGACCTCCTCTCCGATCTCGAGGCGGGGGAGGGGCCAGAGGCTGCTGACGGATCCACAGGCGAGTAGAGGCAGGAACCCTCGTCCTCTGCCTCCAACTGCAGCGAGGCAGCGAGCTAACCTCGGCTGGTCCTGTGGGGGATGAGCCGACCGCTCGACTGGCGGATAGCTGCTTGCTGGTGCCCTACCCGCGAAACAGATTGCTTGTCTGTCCGGCCGCGGCCGGGGTATAGCCATTGGTGGAACCCCGATAGGACAGCGCGTACCGCACCGAGGAACTCTGGCGGCCCTAGAGGGTCGCGAGACGAGGATGTGCGTCGCGGGAATTGGGGTGGGCCGAATCTCCGAGAGCAGTTTTCTTCGACTGCGAGCTTCTCATGGATCCGATCTCCTTCGTCGACGCTACTCCGGCTCTGGTCGAGGTCATCCGTTCCCGCTCCGCGGTCCTCATGATCGGCGCAGGCGCCAGCATTTTAAGCGGGGGTCCCACCACCGGCGATCTAATCGACAAGATCAGGAAGCGATTTCCGCTCGCTGATATTGAGGACAATGCGCGGCTGCTTGACGCCGGTGGGGAGGTCGCCGATACGCCGCCGTACGGCCGTCAGATGCTCCTCGACGTCCTCCGCAACGAGCTCGATGTCCTCGAGCCATCCAACGCCTATAAGCAGATACCCCGCTGGTACTGGGGCGCGATCTACACCACGAATTACGACGATCTGATCGAGAAGGCGTACAAGACCCCTGGGCGTGTGCAGACGCTGCAACCTGTTCACGTGCCCGCAACACCCGGATTCGCCCGTCCTGACCACCTCTACTTGTTCTATCTCCAGGGATCCATTACCCAGCCACCGGCAAGTGAGGGGTCACCGGCTCTGTCTTGGCCGGACTACAATCGAAGTCTGCAGAACCGCGTTGTGGTGATGGACCTTCTTCGGAACACCTTGGCAAGCGGTGGGAGCGTCGTCTACGTGGGCTACAGCTTCAATGACTTCATCCTCTCCGGGCTGTTGGAAGAGGCCGACCGCCGCGTCGGCGGGGCAAATATGCCTTTCGGTTATGCCATTCTCCCGGACTGGCCGACGGCGCCCGCGAAGCGCAATAAAGTCACGAAGCACAACGTCGTGCCGGTGGAAGCCTCGTTCGAGGATTTCGCGGATCTCGTTCGCTCGCTGGCCGACCTGGGATACCAGACAGAGCTGGGGCTTACGTCTACGGTCAGCCCCGCAGCCGGGTACTCTCTCACCATCAGCGGTGCCCGCATCGCCTTCTCGGAGTCCGAATTCGGCGTATTCAGCGAGTACTTCGAAGTTCTGAACGACGCCGTCGTAGACTCTGAAAGTGGGTCGATTCCGGAGCCCAACCTCATCCGTGATTTTCTTCGGGGATCGACAGCCGGATGGCTGCCTTTCCGGCACGAATGGGCTTTCCGGCGGGCTCCGTACGACGAGGTGGTCCGCACCGTGCGCGAGGCGCTCCGAGAACAGTCGCGTGTCGAGTCGAGGATCTTCCTCGTTCACGGACCTGCCGGTCTTGGAAAGTCGGTTATGGCGCGCCAGCTCGCGTTTGATCTCTACAAAGAAGTAGGTGCCGCTGTAATCCTAGCGAAGCCGTCCTGGACGGTGCGTCCGGACTTCCGCTTGTTGGACCGCTTCTTCGATGACATAGATCAGAAGCTGCCTGAGGACGACTTTGCCGGGCCGGTCGTGCTCATCATCGACGAGGCAGAATTGGTTGAACGAACGTTGGCCTCACGCGTGACGCGCTATCTATCTACAAAAGGTCGAGAACTCTACGTCGTCCTTTTCGCGCGAACAAACGAGTATTTTCGGTCCAACCGCGCATCCACCGAAGATCTACCGGCGAAGTGGGGGCAACCCACCGAGATCCCGGTGGCGGAGGCCATGGAGGATGACGAGATCATTGCTTTGGTAAGCCATTTGGAGAGCCTCGGGATTTGGGACAAGCCCCGCACCAGCAGCAGGAGCTTCTGGCTCGAGTACGTAAAGAAGGAGCACGCCGCCTCGTTCTTCGATACCGTTTATGCGCTAGCGGAGGAGACACAGGTCCCGCTACGCGATAGGGTCATCACAGAGTACGAGAACCTCAATGATCTCGGCCGTGAGGCGTATCACCTGATCGCCGCCCTGCACCAGTTCGGTATTCCGCTGAAGTTCGAGGTTTTGATGCGGACCCTCGCTGTCGACTGGCCGAGCTTTGACCGCGACGTGATCCGTGGAGACGCCCAGCAGGTCCTGATCCTAGACGAGGTCACAAGCAGCTTGAACCTCCACTTCAGAGGGCGAACGCGCCGAATCAGCGAAATTGTTTTCGCCCACGCGGTCAGTGACCACGCGGCTCAACTGGACCACTTCCGTCGAGTGATCGGATCCTTTCGGCCGAACGACATGTTCGGGATAGACGAACTCGACACGCTGCGAACCCTTCTCGTGCAGGTTCTCGGCCCAAGCGGGTTCGACAACCGCTTCTCAAACGAAGAGCTTGCCGAACTGTTTGCCGTTGCGACAGAGGCCGTCGAGGACGATGTCCTTGAACACCACTTCGGACTGCTCGAGCTTGATAGTCGTCGGTTCTTAGAGGCCCGTACTCACCTAGAAAAGGCCTTGACCTTGTCGAGTCTTCTGCCGGGAGAGGTGAGCGGGCTTCGGGAGTCACCGCAGAATATCGAGAACTCGCTGGCAATCGTCATCGGAGAACTGTCACTAGAGGCGGCGGCTCAAGGGGCTGAAGCGGATGCCGAACGGCTCTTCCAAGAGGCCGCCCTGCATTTTGGCAACGCTCGCCGGGGCGCCTTCCCCAACGCTGCTGCATATGATGCTCACGCACGTTTGGTGTGGAAGCGGGCGCGAAAGTCACTGCGGGAGGAAAGTCCGGAGCGCGTGATCGCCCTCGCAAGTGCCGTTGACATCTTGGACGAGGGGCTCGACAACGTCAATGAGGACCAACGTCCTGACCTCGTGGAGTTGAAGTCGCAGATGTTGGAGGAACTAGGCCGCGGGGCCGAGGCTATCGGGGAGCTTAGTAGTCGTGCTGAATCCGGGTCGCGGCCGGAGCGAGCCCGCTACCACATGATCTTGGCACGACTTATCCTCGGCCGGGATGGGATTGCGGCACGTCGGAAGAACCAGCGACGGGCGTGGACGCACGTCGTCGATGCATGTGACCTCGACCCGACCTACTTTCTTGCTCAGAAGTACCGCGTGGATCTCTTCCGCGCACTCCACCCCACGGAAATCACCGATCTCTTCAACTACCTCAAGGAGGCTGTTCGCTGCCCGGAAGCGAGCGACAGTCCAGGCATTCAATACGAGTTGGGGGTCGTTCACTTCTACCGAGAAGAGTACGAGGAATCGGCACGCGCCTTCGCTCGATTGCGCAAGATTACGCGCGGGAGCATGATCCCGCCCGGATTCCTCGAGACTGCCGGCGACCGCACACCCGACAGTGAATCCCAAGGTGCGTTCGAATACGAGGGTAGGATCGCTCGCGGGACAAACGGTCGATTCGCCATTGAAGCTGAAGATCTCGGTGCCTTCGGTCCGATCCTGTTCAATGCGCAGAGCCAGCGCTTCTATTCTCCGCGTCTCCGAGACCGTGTCTCTTTTGAGATCGCCTTCAACTATCGTGGCGTTTCCGGTAGCGAACTAAAGCGGCTGTAAGCACTCGGCGGCACTAGCTGGATCCCGCGCGTAGCGATGATTCGGTCCCGGAGTGCCGGGTATGGAGACTTTGTCCCCGGTCATCGGCGCGACGAAGCACGCTCGGGCTTGCGATTGCCGAGATCCGCTGCCACTCGCTGGTTTCTTCCGTTTGTCAGCTCCATGATGAAAGTGTTGAGTCGGCAGACCTCCCAGGAGGTGTGTCCTCACAACTCGCCGAAGTTGGTGCAGATCACCTCCGAAGAGGCGTTCCGGCCGCGCGAAGGGGTGCACGGAGAGCGGCTGATCGAGCTGACGGGGATGGATCCGGCCGACGGGGCGGTGGGGGCGCTGAGGGGAAGGCGGGAGGTCGAGAAGGACCCCTCGGTCCGCGAGGAGAACGTTCTGGTTCGTCCGCCCCCGTTTGCTGTGGTGCCGGAGTCGCGGGTGCCGGGGCCACAGACCCCTTGGCACGCGATCCGTACGGAGCTCCGCCGGCGGAAAAAGGCGGGGGCGCTCCGCCTTCCGGAGCGCCCCCGCTGATTCGTGATCCCCTCCCGCCGCGCTCAGGCTGGCGCCATGGCGGCGCGGTTTTCCGCCATCATGCGGAGGGCGTCTCCCGCTTCGCGGAAGAACCCGTGGACGGAATCCCGCTGGTCGAGCATCGGCACGTCGCCCTGGATGCCCTCGGCCGCCTGCCGCACCTCGTCGACCGCGGGCTGCATCTCCTGATTTCCCGCGAACCAGGCGGTCTGCATCGCCTGCATGACCTGAACCGCGATCCCGGCGGCATCCCGGGTCAGGTTCGCGTGCGTCGTGGCGGTGGGGCCGCTCTGCTCGAGCTGCTGGACGGTCTGCGTGTACCGGTCGAAGCTCTGCGAGACGTCGGCGTTCGCCATCTGCTCCTGCGTGATCAGCGCGTTCATCCCCTCGCGCAGCTGCTGCAGGCAGCCGACGGTGAACTGGTGGTCCTGGCTCATCTCCTGTTCGGGCGCTCCGCCCTCGGGGGTGCACTGGGTGAGATAGGTCGTGACTGCGGCGGGCACTGCGGCCATACCAGGCATGCCCGGCTCCGGCACCACTACGGCGGCGGCCGGCGGTTCGACTCCCTCCAACCCCTCGTCGTCGTCGTCGTCGAACGCTTCGACGAGGGCCCAGATGAGCAGGGCCAGGACGAGCAGGCCCAGGAGCCACCAGAGCCACGAGGCTCCGCCCTTTCGCTGGACGTCGATGTCAGCCATCGGATCTTCCTCCTTGTGAGTTGGCGGGGCCGGCCGGCGAAGGCGGTGAAGCGTCGGCGGCGCGGACGTCTTGCTCGAGATCTCGATCCTGCTCGCCGGGACCGACACCGCCCGGAGTGCGGCAGACGGCGGCGCCGGCGATCCGGTGCAGGCAGGCGACGGGCGCGCCGGCCTCCGCGTCTCGAGATCCCGCCCGACTGCTCCGCAGAATCCGTTCCGGAGCCCCGCGGGCGGAGTCGGCGAACCGACTCGGACCCGGCGCTCCTTTTCGGCCGCTCGTGCCGCCGGAGGCGCGCCGCGCCGTCCGGAGCAGGATTTCAGCCGGGCGACCGCTCCTTCCGCGTCCGATCTGCCTCTCCGCTCCTCGCGTGCCGCCAAGCCGGTTGAAAGTAAGGGCATGCCGCGGCGAGCGGCGAGCCGCCGCGCCGCGCCGGGATCCCGGGTGCCCCGTTGCGGGTATTCTTCCCTAGTCGCCGTGCCGCCCGGCCCTCCGCGGAACCGCGCAGTAGGAGACGCCTTGAGGGAGGCCGAGTACCTGATGCTCCGGCACGTCTTCGAGCGGCTCGACCGCATCCGCTCCCTCCCCGCCGAGGAGTCGTCGGAGGTGAGGGCGCCGCTGGAGGCCCGCCTCGGATATCCTTGAAATTCGTTACGTTCCCGTATGATCTCCGTTTCCAATCTCGCGAAGTCCTTCGGAGAGCGCGTGCTCTTCGCCGACGCTTCGTTCCAGCTCAACCCGGGCGAGCGCTACGGCATCGTCGGCGCCAACGGGTCCGGGAAGACTACCCTGCTCGGCATCCTCAGCGGCGACGTGGAGCCCACGGAGGGGTCCGTCTCCATTCCGCGCTCGCTGCGGCTCGGCGTCCTGCGGCAGGACCAGTTCCTCTACGAGGACGAGCCGATCCTGGCGGTCGCCCTGATGGGAAACCGGGAGCTGTGGGAGGCGATGGTCGAGAAGGAGGCGATCCTCGCCCGTGCGCACGAGCACTTCGACGGCGACCGCTTCTCGCAGCTGGAGGAGACGGTGCAACGCCTGGACGGCTACACGGCGGAGGCGCGGGCCGCCACCATCCTCGAGGGGCTCGGCCTCCCCGCCGAGGTGCACCACGAGCCGCTCTCGACGCTCTCGGGCGGCTTCAAGCTGCGCGTGCTGCTGGCGCAGGTGCTCGCCGGCACTCCCGACGTGCTCCTCCTCGACGAGCCCACTAACCACCTCGACATCCTCTCCATCCGCTGGCTGGAGAAGTTCCTCCACGACTTCGACGGCCCGGTGGCGGTCATCTCGCACGACCACCGCTTCCTCGACAACGTCTCCAGCAGCATCCTCGACGTGGACTACGGGACGGTGACCCTCTACCGGGGGAACTACTCGCACTTCCTCGAGCAGAAGGTGGAGGACCGGGAGCGGCGAGAGAAGGAGATCGAGGGACGGCAGAAGGAGATCGCGCACCACCAGAAATTCGTGGACCGCTTCAAGGCGAAGGCGAGCAAGGCGCGGCAGGCCCAGAGCAAGCTGCGCATGATCGAGAAGAGGGCCGAGGAGCTGGAGGAGCTCCCCGGCAGCTCGCGCCGCTATCCGAAGTTCCGCTTCGAGCAGCGCCGCCCGAGCGGGAAGGAGGTGCTGCGCGTCTCGGGGATCCGCAAGTCGTTCGGCGACAAACAGGTCCTCCCGGGAGTGGACCTCCAGGTCGAACGCGGCGACCGGCTCGTCATCATGGGGCCCAACGGGATCGGGAAATCCACGCTCCTCAAGATCCTCGTGCGCGAGCTGCCGGCGGACGCGGGACAGGTCGAGTGGGGGTATGAAACCCACCCCGGCTACTTTGCGCAGGACCATCACGAGCAGATCGAGGAGTCGGGCCGGACGGCGGAGCAGTGGCTCTGGGAGTTCTGCCCCGGCAAGGACCGCGGCTTCGTGCGCGGCCACATGGGCCTGATGCTCTTCACCGGCGACGACGGGGCGAAGCCCGTGAGCGCGCTCTCCGGAGGCGAGGCCGCCCGGCTGGTCTTCAGCCGGCTCATGCTCGAGCAGCCCAACGTGCTCGTCCTCGACGAGCCCACCAACCACCTCGACCTCGAATCGATCGAGGCGCTCGTGGCGGGGCTGCAGAACTACGAGGGGACACTCATCCTCGTCTCGCACGACCGCTGGTTTGTGGGACGGCTCGCGACGCGGGTGCTGGAGATCGGCCCGCAGGGGATCCGCGACTACCGCGGCACCTACGAGGAGTACGTGCACGCCTGCGGCGACGACCACCTGGACGCCGACACCGTGGTCCTGAAGGCACGTCGCGAGGAGCGGAACGGGAAGCGAAAGGACCCGCCCGATCCGCGAGGGAACGGCAAGCTCGCCTCGTCCACGGAGCGACGCACCCGTCTCGAGAAGCGCCGCGACGAGCTCTTCGCCGAGGTGGAGGACGCCGAGGCGCGAATGGACATGGTGGACCGGGCGTTCGCCGCCCCCGGCTATTTCGACGCGACGCCGGTGGAGGAGGTCAACGGATTGAAGGAGGAGAGGGCGCGGCTCCAGGCCTCCGTCGAGCGCCTCATGGCCGACTGGGAACGGGTGGAAAGAGAAATCGAGGCGATCGGCTGATCGCCGCGCCGTCCGCCAGCTCCGGGCCGGCGTGCTCGCGGAGCCGGCCGCCCCGGGGCCCTCGCCACCATCGGCCAGACGACCCTCCCCCCTCCTGATCCCCTTCGCCAACGCTTCCTTCCCGGCACCTGTACCTCTCCGTGCGGCCCGGGAGCCGCGGCGGCGCGATCCCCGCGCCGGCCCGCACCCGGGGGAGGCGACGATGGATCCCGCGCTCCGTGCTCTCAATCGGTTCGGCCTCGGCGCCCGCGTGGGCGAGCGGGGGACGCTTTCGCAGCCGCGGGAGTGGCTGCGGACGCAGCTCGCCGCCGGGCCGCCGGTACTGCCGGTCCCCGAGGGAGCTACTCCCGGAGAGGTCGGGGGGCGCTCCGCGGGCTCCGTCCACTCGCCGCCGGAGACCTCGCCGCGCGCCGGGACGCCCGCCGCCGGCTGGCGGCGATCGCCTCCGCCGAGAGTCGCGCCGCCCTCTCCCGCCGCGCCGCCATCGACCGGCCCTTCCCGGGGCTCCGCGACGCCTCCCTCTTCGAGGGGCGAGACCTTCGGCCCACTCTCGACACCCGGGCCGCGCTCAAGGGTGTGGTGGCCGCGGCCTTCGACCTCTCCGCAGCGCACGCGGATCGGGTCTTTCCGGGCTCCTCGGGCGTGCGCGGACTTTACGATCTCCTGCGGTGAGCTCCGCCGGCGAGCCCCTTGATCGCACGGGGCCGAGAAGGATATATTCAGCGCGTCGAAACACGGAAGGGGAGTAGCTCCGCGGGGTGAACAGCCCGCGCTGCCGGATCGTCAATACTGCGTCCCCGTCGGGGCGCACGGTCCGGCTCGTCCCACGGGACGGGGCGAGACCTTCGCATGGACCGGATCCAGACGGGATCCGGTGCGCGCGAGAGTCTCGCCCTTCGCGCGTTCGTACCCCTATGCCCTGGGATTCCCCTGGAACCGGGGATCCTCTACCCATGCTATGGGAGATTCGATGGATCAGATGTGGCTCTGGGTGGCATTCAACGCCTTCGTGCTGGCCATGCTGGCGCTCGACCTCGGGGTCTTTCACCGGAAGGCGCACGAGGTTTCGATCCGTGAGGCAGGGGCCTGGAGCGCCGTCTGGGTGGCGCTCGCCCTGGTCTTCAATTACGGCGTGTACCACTTCATGGGCCCCGAGGCGGGGCTCCAGTTCCTGACCGGCTACCTGATCGAGAAGGCGCTGAGCGTCGACAATATCTTCGTCTTCGTGCTCATCTTCTCGTACTTCAGAGTCCCCGCGCGCTACCAGCACCGCGTGCTCTTCTGGGGCATCCTGGGCGCGCTGGTGATGCGCGGCGCGATGATCGCCGCGGGGGCCGCGCTGATCCACGAGTTCCACTGGATCATCTATCTCTTCGGAGCCTTCCTGGTGCTCACCGGGATCCGGATGGCCACGCAGGACCAGCACGCGATCGAGCCGGAGAGCAATCCGGTGATCCGCCTGGTGCGGCGCTTCGTGCCGGTAACGGACGAGTACCACGGACAGAAGTTCTTCGTGCGGGAGGAGGTGGGGGGGAGGATGCGGCGCGTCGCCACGCCGCTCTTCGTGGTGCTGGTGCTGGTGGAGACCACGGATCTGATCTTCGCGGTGGATTCGATCCCCGCGATCTTCGCCGTGACGCGCGACCCGTTCCTCGTCTACAGCAGCAACGTCTTCGCCATCCTGGGGCTACGGGCCCTGTACTTCCTGCTGGCCGGGGTGGTGCACCGCTTCCACTTCCTGAAGCTCGGCCTGTCCGCGGTGCTCGTCTTCGTAGGCGCGAAGATGCTCCTGGTGGACGTCGTCCAGATCCCGGTCGCCCTCTCCCTCGGGGTGATCGCGACGGTGCTGGGCGTCTCGGTGGCGGCGAGCCTCCTCTTCCCTAAGGTCGCGGAGGCGCACGACCCGGTGGACCACGACCCGCTGCACCCGGATTCCGCGCCGGCGACCAGCGAGGACGCCCGGTGAGCGACCCGCGCCATCGCGCCTCTGCGGCGCACCGGCCTACTGGGTCTGCACGATCTCGTCGGTGATGCGGTAGCCGCCGTCGAGCCAGGCGACGATCTCCCGGGCGCCGGGGTGGTCCACCCCCTCCCAGCGCTCGCGGAGCGTCGCCTCCCGCTCTCCCAGACGGTCGAGCCCCACGTCCTGCAGGAAGAGGATGTCCTCCCAGAGGCGATCCCCCAGCGCCTCCCCCATCACCTGCCGGGCCTGGCGGCGGGAGGCGGCGCCGTAGCGATACTCCTCCCCCTCCTGATAGCTGTCCACCAGCGTGAGGGCGGGGATGCGCGAGAGGGTCGGCTGCAGCGCGGGGTTGATGCCGTGCGCGGCGATTTCCCCGGCGATCCCCGCCGGGCGCCCCGTGAAGCCCCGCAGGTGCAGGTACTGCGACATACGCTGCCCATCGTTCACCGGATAGTTGTCCCACAGGAAGGGCTTTCTCCCCATCCGTTCGGCGACGCGCCGGAGGTGTCCCTCCGATATCTCTCTGGAGACCACCTCCTCGCCAGTCCAGAAGATCTCCACCCCCGGGTCGAGCCCCGCCCCGAGCCGCTCCAGGTACTCGTCGGGGCGCCGGCCGAACACCCGGTCGAGCACCGGGTCGTCCGTGTAGTAGCTCGGGCAGACGATGATCCGGTTCGCATCGGTGCGCTCTGCCGCCCAGTCCACGATCTCCACCTGGCGCTTCGCGAGATCCGGGGTGTCGCCGCGCATGTCGTCGAAGAGGATTGCGAGATCGTCGATCCCGAGCTGGTCCAAGAAATCGAGCTTCCGCGCCAGCGCGTGGCGCGCGGCATCATCGAAGCCGAGGTAGATCTCGTACGGGCTGATCCCGACTCCGAAGCGCACCCCCGTGCGGCGGCAGCGCTCCGCCACCCGCGCGAGGTTCTCCGCCATCTCAGCCGGATGGTCCTCCCTCCACCGGCGACGCAGGAAGGGATCGGCCTTCGGCGCGTACAGGTAGAAGCGGTAACCGTGGGGAGCGAGGAAGGCGACGGTCTCCGCGCGCTCCTGCCACGGCCAAGGCTTTCCGTAGAATCCCTCGATGATGCCCAGCTCGACGTCCATGGGGCGACAAGGTGACAGGGTGACAAGGGCCGGCATCCGTTCGCGGTGCCGGCCTCTTGCTTTCGGGCGCGCGGGAGCGTGAAGTGCCCTCGGCTTGGAGCGGGTCCGCGAGGGGCCCTCACCCCCGGCTCGCTCGTTCCTCGCTCGCCATCCCCTCTCCCGGTTCCGGGAGAGGAGGCCCGGGGGTGAGGGCGCCGCCGCTCTCCACCCCCGATCTACTGCCCCGGCGGGCAACGAGGGTCGCCGCTGTAGTCCGGTGCGCAAAGCGCAGCGTCACCGGGACGGGAAGTCGGCCTCCGCCGACTCGGGTCCCGCACCGACGCCGGCCGTTCCGGAGCCCGCGCCGGCAGGGCTTCCCGGGGTGGTTGCCGCGGTTTCAACCGCCCGGCGCCGCCCGGTCCCCGCCCCTCGCTCCCTCTTGGAGAGCCGCGGGGCCCGCGGCCGCCGGCCGGCGCGGATGCTCCGAGTTCAGATCCCTCGCGTGCGTTCGTGATGACCCTTGCCTCTCAGGAGAGGCCGGGTACCTTCCCGATCCGTCGCCCTGAAGACCCACGCCGGTGTGATCCCGGAGCGGAGCGAAGGATCTCCAAGCCGGGGATGGCGCGGAAGGCCGGCTTCAGATTCCTCGCCGGCGCTCCGAATGACAGATAGTTTTCTGCCCTGCCGCCCTGCCGCCCTGCCGCCCTGCCGCCCTGCCGCCCTGCCGCCCTGCCGCCCTGCCGCCCTGCCGCCCTGCCGCCCTGCCGCCCTGCCGCCCTGCCGCCCTGCCGCCCCGAAGACCCACGCCGCTGTCATCCTGAGCGGAGCGAAGGATCTCCAAGCCGAGGATGGCGCGGAAGGCCGGCTTCAGATTCCTCGCTGGCGCTCGGAATGATAGATATTCTTCTGTCCCGTCACCCCGTCACCCCGTCACCCCGTCACCCCGTCACCCCGTCACCTCCGCACCGTCGGGTACTCGATCCCGAGCTGCTCTAGGTAGGTGTCGTACTTCGTCTCGTCGTAGTAGAAGGGTTCCAGCTTCGGCTTGAACTCCTCCATGATTTCGGTGTTCAACCAGGTGGCCGGAGGATCGTCGGCATCGATGAAGGGGGTGTACTTCGTCTCCTTCGTCTGCTCGGCGAAGTAGGTCCGGGCGCTGTTCATGAGCTGCGGGTCGAGCATCATCTCCAGTGCGGTGCGGGCCACCACCTTCGCGCCCGCGGTCGCGCCTTTGTGCGCGATCGGTGTGGCCATCGAGATCGCGTTCGCCCAGTTATGGCCTGGCAGGCCCGGGATGTTGGACGGGAAGCGGAGGGTCACCGTCGGCACGACCCACGAGATGTCACCGATGTCGTCCGACCCGCCGCTGGTGCGCTCGCGCTGCGGCCCCTCCAGCGAGTCGAGCTCGGTGGCGAGCCCGGGCGTCTCCCGGTTCCCCAGCTCCTTCTGGAGCGCGCGGGCGAGGGTCTGGTCGGCTTCGCTCCACTCCGGCAGACCCACCGCCCTGATGTGCTCGTACATCGCCTCGGCGATCGGCCGGTTGAAGTGCCGCGGCCACGCCGTGCCCAGGATGCGGTAGTCCATCTCCGTCTCCGTCATCAGCGCCGCGCCCTCCGCGATGTTGATGCCGACGTCGAAGTTGCGCCGGATGTCCTCGTAGTCCATCTCGCGGAAGTAGTACCAGACGGCCGCCTTGGAGGGGACCACGTTCGGCTGGTCGCCGCCGTCGGAGATCACGGAGTGGGAGCGCTGCACCGGCCGCAGGTGCTCGCGGCGGTAGTTCCAGCCCACGTCCATGAGGATGGCGGCGTCCAGCGCGCTGCGGGCCCGCCAGGGAGATCCGGCGCTGTGCGCCGACTCGCCGCTGAAGAGGAATTCCACTGAGACCAGCCCGGTCCCGCTGGCGGCCCCCCAGGTGACGCCGAGATTGTTGCCGACGTGGGTGAAGATCACCGCGTCCACATCGCGGAAGAGGCCGTCGCGGACGAACCACGCCTTCGCCCCCACCAGCTCCTCGGCGACGCCGGGCCACAGGACGATGGTGCCGGGGATGTCGTTGCGCGTCATCACGTCCTTCAGGGCGAGCGCCGCGGCGACGTTCACCGCCTGCCCCGAGTTGTGCCCCTCGCCGTGGCCGGGGGCGCCCTCCACGATCGGGTCGTGGTACGCGATGCCCGGCTTCTGGCTCGCCTTCGGGATGCCGTCGATGTCGCTCCCCAGGGCGATCACCGGCTCACCCGAGCCCCACGTCGCCCACCACGCCGTCGGCATCCCGGCGATCCCGGTCTCCACCTCGAAACCCTCCCCTTCGAGCAGGTTCACCAGGTACGCCGAGGTTTCGGTCTCCTGAAAGCCCAGCTCCGCGAAGCTGAAGATCTTGTCGACCATGACCTGGGTGAGCTTGCGCCGCTCCTCGACCCCCTGCGTCACCTCCTCGAGGAGTTGGGCCTGCCGCGACTGGGCGGCCGCGGGAGTGGGGAGCGCCAGCGGCGCAGCCGCGGCGAGGGTGACCAGGAGCGGGAGCGCGCGCGGACTCAGTCGTGCCATTGCGGGTCTCCGGAGCGAGTGCTGGAAGGGGACCGGTTCGACCGGGCGGGAAGGGAGGCGCGGCCGAGCGGTCGAAGCCCTCCCAAGGTAGGCGAGGCCGCGGGCCGCTGCAAGAGACCGCGCGAGGCCACTTAGCGGCCCTTCGGGACCCGCCTCCCGGGCGGGGGCCGATCGGCGTGGTGTCGGTAGTGTGCACACGAGCACCGGGGACGACTCGAGCGGACGGGGGCCGATCCCCGGCGATGGCCGGCGCCGCTTCCACCCTTCCGGAACGTCGTTTGCGGAATACGGAGGGGTTCCCTCGCTCCCGCGACGATTCTCCCACGGGCGGAACAATCCACGTATCCACCGAGGATGGTTTGGAAGCACCGGAAGAGCAGGGCGGCTTCGCCGCCCTCGGATTGCACGAGAAGCTGGTGGCCGCGCTGACCGGGCTCGGCTATGAGGAGCCGACCCCGATCCAGCGGGAGGCGATCCCGCCGATGATGGAGGGGCGGGACCTCCTCGGCCAGGCGGCGACCGGCACCGGGAAGACGGCCGCTTTCGCGCTCCCGCTGCTGCAACGTATCGTGGGCGGCGAGCGAAAGAAGGCGCCGGCGGGGCTGGTGCTGGTGCCCACCCGCGAGCTGGCGGTGCAGGTGGGCGAGGCCGTGCACCGGTACGGCAAGCAGCTGGGGGTGCGGGTGCTCGCCATCTACGGCGGGCAGGCGATCGCGCGTCAGTTGCGCGCCCTCGAGCAGGGGATCGACGTGGTGGTTGCGACCCCCGGGCGCGCCCTCGACCACATCCGGCGGGGTTCGCTTCGGCTCCATGCGCTCGACACCGTCGTGCTCGACGAGGCCGACGAGATGCTCGACATGGGCTTCGCCGACGATCTGGACGCCATTCTTTCCGAGACTCCCGAGGAGCGGCAGACGGTGCTCTTCTCGGCCACCATGCCGCCGCGCATCGGCGCAATCGCCCGGCGGCACCTGCACGACCCGGTGCAGGTGCAGATCGCGCGCGAGGCCGTTTCGGCCGGCGAGGTGCCGCGGGTGAGGCAGACGGCCTTCGTGGTGCCGCGCTCCTCCAAGCTCGCCGCGCTCGGCCGGGTGCTCGACATGGAGGCGCCGACCGCCGCGATCGTCTTCTGCCGGACCCGCAACGAAGTGGACCAGCTCACCGAGACCCTGACCGCCCGCGGTTACCGCGCGGACGCGCTGCACGGCGGCATGTCGCAGGAGCAGCGCGACCGGGTCATGCGGCGGCTGCGCAGCGGCGCGGCCGAGCTGCTCGTCGCCACCGACGTCGCCGCCCGCGGCCTCGACATCGAGCACCTCTCCCACGTCATCAACTACGACGTCCCCTCGGCGCCCGACGCGTACGTGCACCGAATCGGGCGGGTGGGCCGCGCGGGGCGCGAGGGAGTGGCGATCACCCTGGCCGAGCCCCGCGAGCACCAGTTCCTCCGCAACATCGAGCGGATCATCCGGCAGCGGATCGAGGTGGCCCGGGTCCCCACGGTGGCCGACCTCCGCGCGCGCCGCCTGGAGCTGACGCGCGCCGCGGTGCGCGAGGCGATCCTCGAGGACGAGGGCCAGACCTTCCGCGTCGTCGTCGAATCGCTCTCGGACGAGTTCGACCTGGTGGAGATCGCGACCGCCGCGGTGAAGCTGGCGCACGAGGCGGCGGGCCGCGTGACGGAGGACGAGGAGGACATCCCGGAGGCGCGTCCGGCGCTCCCGCGGTCGGCCACCGGGCGGAGCGGCGGCGAGCACGCCGAGCGCCGTGGCCGCGTCCAGAGGCTGGATGGCGGTCCGCCGCGGTCCCGCGGCGGCACCCGCGAGCGCGGCACGGGTCGCTCGGCGGTGCTCCACATCGGCGCCGGCCGCACCTCGGGAATCCGTCCGCAGGACCTCGTCGGAGCGATCGCCAACGAGGCCGGCGTTCACGGCCGCAACATCGGCATCATCGAGATCGCCGACCGTTATTCGCTGGTGGAGGTCCCGGAGGAGGTCGTGCGGGACGTGATCGACGCGTTGCGCGGCGGCACGATCCGGGGCCGGAAGGTGACGGTGCGCAGAGAGGGAGGAAAGGACCGTTGAGGCTCGTCACGCTGACGGGCGCGTCCGCGCCGCAGCGCACCTCCGACAATCCAACCCATGGGAGAGTCATGGAGAAGAGCAGTGGTACGGTCAAGTGGTTTTCGCAGGAGAAGGGCTACGGCTTCATCACCCGCGAGGACGGCTCCGACGTGTTCGTCCACCACAGCGCGATCCAGGGAAGCGGCTTCAAGACTCTGGAGGACGGCGAGCGCGTCGAGTTCGAGGTGATGGAGGAGCCGCGCGGTCTGAAGGCCGTCAACGTGGTGCGTTTGGATGCCCCCGACGCAGGAAGCGGCGGCACTCCGCAGGGGGAAGGTGGGGACGGCTGGGGGGGTGGGGGTGGAGATCGGGGCGGAGGCGGCTACGGCGGGGGAGGGGACTGGTAGGCGAGAACCGCGGGTGCCGCACCTGCGGCACCCGCGGTTCCGGGCCGCGATCGTCCCGTTTCTCCTCCGCCTCAGTAGGCGGCCTGGTGGACCCCCCGCACCGCCCGCCCCGACGGATCGGTGACCGATCGCAAGGAGGCGTCCCACGCCAGGGCCTCGGGCGTGCTGCACGCCACCGACGGACCCCCCGGCACGCACTCCGACGCCGATTCGAGCGGGAACGACTCGTCGAAGAGAGAGCGGTAGTAGTACGCCTCCTTGGTGGCTGGCGGGTTGTACGGGAAGCGGAAGTGGGCGTTCTCCAGCTCCCGGTCGCTCACCTGCGCCTCGGCGTGCGCCCGCAGCGAGTCGATCCAAGCGTATCCGACGCCGTCGGAGAACTGCTCCTTCTGGCGCCACGCGACCGACGGCGGGAGCATGTCCTCGAAGGCCTGCCGCAGCACGTGCTTCTCCATCCGACCCGGGCCGGCCATCTTCACCGCCGGGTCGAGGCTCATCGCCACATCCAGGAACTCCTTGTCCAGGAAGGGGACGCGGGCCTCTACGCCCCACGCCGCCATCGATTTGTTGGCGCGCAGGCAGTCGTAGAGGTGCAGGCGGTCGAGCTTGCGGACGGTCTCCTCGTGGAAGGAACTCGCGTCCGGTGCGCGGTGGAAGTACAGGTACCCGCCGAAGATCTCGTCCGCGCCCTCACCGGAGAGCACCATCTTGATCCCCATCGCCCGGATGCGCCGCGCCATCAGGTACATGGGGGTGGAGGCGCGGATGGTGGTCACGTCGTAGGTTTCGAGATGGTACACCACGTCGGCCAGGGCGTCGAGCCCCTCCTGCACGGTGAAGTGGAACTCGTGGTGTATCGACCCGATGAAGTCCGCCACCTCCCGCGCGGAGCGCAGGTCCGGCGACCCGTCGAGGCCGATCGCGAAGGAGTGGAGCTGCGGCCACCACGCCTCGCTCTTCCCCTCGTCCTCCACCCGACGCGAGGCGTAGCGCTTGGCCGAGGCGGCGATAATCGACGAGTCCAGCCCGCCCGAGAGGAGAACTCCATAGGGCACGTCCGACATCAGCTGGCGGCGCACCGAGGCTTCGAGCGCCTCGCGGATCCGCTTCGGATCGCTCGGGCCGCCGCGCACCGCCTCGTACTCCCGCCAGGCGCGCCGATAGTACTGCTTCGGCTCCCCCGCCTCGCTGTCCAGCACGTGCCCCGCCGGGAACTCCTTCACCACGCGGCACACCGGCACCAGCGCCTTCATCTCCGACGCCACGTGCAGGTTGCCGTGCTCGTCGTAGCCGGTGTAGAGCGGCACGATCCCCAGGTGGTCGCGCCCGATGACGTAGCGATCCCGGTCGGCATCGTACAGGACGAAGGCGAAGATCCCGTTCAGCTTGTCGAGGAAGTCGACGCCTTGCTCCCGGTACAGCGCGAGGATGATCTCGCAATCCGAGTCGGTCTTGAAGGGATAACTCTCGGAGAGCGCCGCCCTCAGCTCGCGATGGTTGTAGATCTCTCCGTTGACGGCGAGGGCGTGGGTCCCGCGCTCGTTGAGTAGCGGCTGCGCGCCGTGCAGCACGTCCACGATTGCGAGCCGCTCGTGCGCGAGCACCGCCCGGTCGTCGGAATAGACTCCCGACCAGTCAGGGCCGCGGTGCCGCTGCAGCTTGGAGAGGCGGAGGGCCCGGGCGCGCAGCGGCGCCGGGTCGCTCTTCAGGTCCAGGATGGCGAGGATCGAGCACATGGGACTAGTCTCCGAGGGGGTGATTCGCGTTGTCTGCGGGGAAACGGAAACGGCTCCTCGAACCTGGAGGAGCCGCAGCATTCACCGGAAGCGTCCGCCCGCCAGGGCAACAACTACTCCGGTCCGCGGCTCCGGGAGGAGAGCGGATTCCGAGGATTGCTGCGGTTGCGGGAGTGCTTCGGCATATCCGGGTATGGAGATCGCGCGAGCTCGCTCGGCCCGCGCCCGCCCGAAATAAAGCGCGGGGCGCGGCCGGTGTCAATGCCGCCCGGGTTCGGGTACGGCCTTCCGTCTCTGGTATCGGTCGCCATCCGGCGAACTCGAGCGCCGCCCCGGCGGCCCTTCACGATCCCGGGCGGGGGCGGGCATACGCCTCGAACCAGGGCGCCGGCCCCACGGAGGCTCCGGACCGGAGCGCGCCCTTCACCAGGGCCTCCTCCCAGGCTGCCCAATGGCGCGTCCACTCGTCCGAGGTCGGCACCAGCGCGTCTCCGTAAACCGCCACTACCTCGAAGCCGGCGTCGGCGAGCAGCGCGGAGAGGGAGGCGGGGGAGAAGCCGTGGCGGTAGGGGAAGCCGAGAAGGTTGTTGTGCGCCAGCAGCGCGCGAGCGATGCCCCTCAAAGGGCCGCCGAGGTGAGGCCGTACGCGGGCGTAGAAAGCGCCGTTCGGCACCCGCAGCGCGAGGACCCCGTCCGGCACGAGGAGCCGGCGGGCCGCCCGAGCCGCCGCCCGCGGGTCGGGGAGCTGCTCGAAGCAGTTCCAGATCGCCACCACGTCGTGCCGCTGCTCGCCCGCGGCCGTTTCCAGCGACCCTTTGGAAGCGGCGAGGCCGCGCTCCCGCGCGAAACGGGTCGCGCGCTCATTCACGTCGAGCCCCTCGAAGCGCCAGCCCCGCTCGCCTGCGGCGGCGAGGAAGGAGCCCAGGTAGCTCCCGATCTCCAGCCCGGCGGTGACGGTCCCGCTCAGCGGCGCCAGCCGCTCCGCCTGCCGGCGGCAGAACGCGAGCTGCGTCCGGAAGAGGCGGCCGAGCACCGCGGGGTCGGTCTCCTCCGAGGCGTACTCCTCCACCAGCACGCGCTCCTTCTCCCGCGGGTTGCGGTAGATGAGCCCGCAGCCGCGGCACGCCACCACCTGCAGCGGAGGATCCTGAGAGAACACGACGCGGTCGAACAGTCGCTCCGGCGGCACGCCCGGCCGCAGCCGCCGCAGGTGGAAGTCCCAGAGCTCCTCCATCTCCCGCCTCACCTCCTCGCGCCCCGTAATGGCCTCGTGGCCGCTCTCGCCGCAGGCGGGACAGGGGGAGATCTCATAGACGGCGGGCATGGTCGGCAGATGACGAACTACGAATCAAGGAATGCGCGGCCCTCTCTCCCCGAAACGGGAGAAGAGGTCGGGGGGTGAGGGCTCCGGCCGTGGCCCACGATTCTTAATCATTCTTCCGCGCCACGGTCGAGAGCGTCATACAGGGCGGCGGCGGCGACGGCGTAGGCGAACGCCTCGCGCTCATCGGCGAGCTGGCGGCGCAGCTCGGCCTCTTCGGAGACGCTCTCGGTGCGGTTGAGACGGGTCACCAGCCGCCGCCGGGCCTCGGGACCCATCGAGTTGGCCAGGAGCACCATCGCCCGAAGCAGGAAGACAGTGGGGATCTCCCGCAGGACCCCCTCCAGCAGCCTCTCGACCGCCCGCGGATCTTCGCCGTACAGCTCCCGCGCGGTGCGTAGCGGCTCCGCCTGCCGGTCCCGCACGGTCTCGATCCAGGCATCCTCGACGGCGGACGAGAGCCATGCCGCGAGGTCGAGGTAGGCGCCGGGATCCAGCAGGTGGAGCTCGCCGGGCTCCCACTCCCCGCCGCGCCCCTTCACGCGCGTTCCCATCGCGATGCGCCCGTCGCGAAGTCGCTCGGCGAAGAGCACCGTGGGCGGCTCGCCGCCGAGCACGATCTCCAGCCCGCCGTCGCCCCTCCCGCCGTCCACCGCTAGCGTTCCTCCATCTCGGAGGCGAGCTCTCCGCCGGCCAGCACCACCAGCCCCGTCACATAGAACCAGAGGAGCAGCACGATGAAGGTGCCGATGATGCCGTACGTCTCGCTGTACGAGCTGAAGTTGGCGATGTAGAGGCGGAAGGCGGCCGTCGCCGCCACCCAGAGCAGAGCCGCCGCGGCCGCGGCCTTGAGCAGCACCTTCTTGTACTCCGACTGATCGCGGTTCGGCAGCACGTAGTAGGCGGCCCAGAAGGCCGCGACCATGAAGGCGAAGGCGAGCGGCCACTGCAGGATCGACCAGACGACGTTCGCCATGCTCCCGAGCCCGATCGCATCCGCGATCTGCGGTCCTGCCAGCAGGGCTGCCGCCGCGACCAGGAAGAGGATCGCGGAGGCGATCATCACCCCGAGGGCGATCGCCCGCCTCTTGAGGAAGGAGCGGTCCTCCTCCACGTCGTAGGCGGTGTTGAGCGTGGTCATCAGCCCCCCGAAGACGCCGCTGGCGCTCCAGAGCGCCAGCAGGAGGCCGATGGAGAAGGGGCCGGGTGCGCGGTTCAGCACCACCTGCTCGATGAACGGGCCGATGATCTCGTCCGTCACCGCGCGGGGGAGGGCCACCTGCGCCTGCTGCTGTAGGCTCTGGGCCATCTCCATGCTCCCGAGCATGCCGGCGAGGCCGAACACGGCCATGATCGCTGGGGGAAGGGCGAGGAAGGCGTAGTACGCCAGCTTCGCTGCCTGCCCGGGAATGTCGTCCTCCTGGATCTCGTGGACGACCCGCTTCAGCAGCGCCTCCTCCGGCCCGCGGCGGTCCTTCGCGGGGGCATCCCCGGCGTAGGGGCGGGGCGGACTCCCCTCCGGCATTCGCGGGCGGTTCGGCGGCGCACCCGCGCCGCGCCGCGGGGGGAGCGAGCCTGCCGTCCCGCCGTCCGCGGCACTCCCCGCGGCGAGCGAGGCGCGGAGCTCCGCCGCTTCGGCGCTCGCCCAGCTCTGCGTGTGGCGAAGGGTGGCCAGCGTCTCCTCGGGTGCGAGGTGGATGCGCTTCGCGTCGCGCAGGGCCGCCAGCGCGAGCCAGACGCCGAGACCGACCAGCAGCACCCCCACGAGGAGCGCGCCGAGCCAGTACTCGCCGCCCAGGAGGTCTCCCAGCGCGGCCACGAGGAAGGCCACCAGCACCAGCCCGCCGACCCCCGCGATCCCGCCTCCGATCGCCAGGCCCGCCGCGTCCCTGCCGAGCTGACGGACGGTCTGCCGCAGCTCCGCGCGGGCGAGGTCGAGCTCCTGCCTCATCAGGCCGGAGGTCTCCGACGCCAGGTCGCGGAAGAGGTCTCCCAGCGACCGCTCGGAAGTCGGCGGGCGCGGACCCGGCTGGGTTTCCATATCTCGTTCGAGGGGCGAGGGATTGGGATCGGCTGAGCGGCCTCCGGCGCAAGAACCCTGCCGATTGCCACGTTGGGATACGACCTCTACCTTGTGGTGGAGAGGTGCGCAACATCAGTGAGGTCGACTGCCGGGGGGAGCGGATGAAGCGAGAGTCGCACCATTCAGCGGGAGTCGTGGTGTACCGCCGGGAGGATGGCGAGCGCCGGTATCTGCTCCTGCGCTCCGCCCTCACCCGCCGCCCGGTCTGGGAGTTCCCCAAGGGGGCGCTCGAAGACGGGGAGAGCGAGCGGGAGGCCGCGGAGCGCGAGCTCGAGGAAGAGACCGGCCTGGGCGCGGGGGACTACACGCTCACTGACGGATTCCGGGAGGAGGAGCGCTACTTCTTCACCCGTGGCAGCGGGGGAGAGCGATGCCTGATCCATAAGCAGGTGACCTATTTCCTGGCGGAATGGCACCGGGGCGAGGTCAGGATCTCCCGCGAGGCGAGCCGCTTCGCCTGGGCCACCTCCATCGAGGCGCAGCGACTGCTCCGCTTCCCCGAGAAGCGCAGGGTGCTGGCGCGCGCGCAGCGATGGCTGGACGAGCCACGCCACGCGCCGGAGTGAGCGTGCCCCGCACGCCGCGGCGGCCGGCCGGTCCCCGGGACCCATGAAGCGATTCGCGAAGGCGTGGCTCGCCGCGGTTTTCCTCGCCCTCGCGTCGGCGTCGGCGCCGCTGCGCGCGCAGGAGGTGGCGAGCGTGGAGGTGGGGGGGCAGACGGTCCTCTCCGTGGGAGCGCTGGGGGGCGCTAGCGCCACCGCCCGCGCGGCGGCCATCCAGCAGGCGCTCGCCACGCGCCTCCAGGGCGACGATCCGCTGGCGCCGATCACCGTGATGCGCTCCGACTCGACGGCCGCGCTCGCCATCGGGGGTGACACGCTGCTGGTCGTGACGCCCCGGGACGCGGAGGTCGTGCTGGGGAGGCCGGTTCCGCCCGGGACGGCCGCGGAGGCCACGGCGCAGGTGGGTCGGCAGTGGGCGGCGGCGCTGACGCAGGTGTTCGCGCGCGCGGCCGCCGAGGAGCGCGCGCGCGTGGTGGTGCAGGGGATTCCTCTGTTCGAGGTGGGAGGCACGCCCGACCTGCGGGCGGCGCGGCGCGCGGAGGCCGTCGGCCTGCGGATCGCGGCGCTCGCCGGGGCGGAGGGCGCGGTCCCGGAGATCCGCGCCCAGCAGCGGGGGGAGGGGGCGGCCATCGTCGCGGGGGACACCGATCTCATGGAGATCGGCTCCGCCGAGGCCGCCGCCTTCGACACCGCGCCCGAGGAGCTCGCGAGGGAGCGCGCGGTGTATGTCGAGCGGGTCGTGGGCTCGATCCGCCAGCAGCGCTCGTGGCCGTACCGGCTGCGCCTCCTGGGCTACGTACTGGCGGCCTCGCTGGCGATGCTCGCCTTTCACCTGCTCCTGCGCCGGCTGGCGCGCCGGGTCCGGAGCCGCGGCCGCGCCGAGGAGGAGCACGGGCTGGGGCTCGGCCCCGTCTTCCTGCTGTGGGCCCTCTCGGTGGCGCAATTCTGGGGATGGGTGGCGCTCGGCGTCTTTCTCCTGTGGCTCATCCCCGCCACGCGCCCCGTCACCTTCGAGGCCGGAGCCGAGGCCGTCGACGTCCTCGCGACGACTCTCGCCTGGCTACGCGACGAGGGATGGGTGCTGGCGCTCATCCTCCTCTTCACCTACTTCGTCGCCCGTTTCGCCGGCGCCGTGGTGAGGCGGCTGATCCACGTCTTCGGGATGCGCCACGGCGGCCGCGTCGAGCTCCGCGCCGAGACGCTGGAGGGGACGGTCGCGGGCGGCGTGCAGCTGCTGGTCTTCTTCTTCGGGCTCCTCGCCGTCCTCGCGCAGCTGGAGGTGGACCTCGTCCCGGTGCTGGCGAGCGCCGGCGTGGCGGGGATCGCGATCGGCTTCGGCGTGCAGAGCCTCATCCGCGACTTCTTCACCGGCATCTTCATTCTGATCGAGGACCAGTATGGGGTCGGAGACCTGATCCAGGTGGGGGGCGTGAGTGGAAAGGTGGAGCGCTTCACGCTGCGGATCACCCAGATCCGCAGCCTCGACGGCAGCCTCACCAGCATTCCCAATGGCGAGATCGTCACCGTGACGAATCTGTCGAGGGATTGGTCTCAGGTGGTGCTGGACGCGAACATCGCGCTGGGGGAGGACGTCGACCGGGCGATCGCCGTGATCGAGAAGACTGCGGACGACCTCGCGGCCGCGTGGGGAGACCGCATCCAGGGAGAGCCGGAGGTGCTGGGGGTGGAGACGGTCGACCCGCTTGCTCAGGCGATCACCATCCGGGTGGTGCTGAAGACGGCGCCGCTCGAGCGCTGGACGGTTTCTCGCGAGCTGCGCCGCCGCATCCTCGACGCCTTTCGCGCCGAGGAGATCGAGGTGCCACCGCGCGCGGTGGTCACGCTGCCGTCGGCCGGATCGCCGCGGCCGTGACGGCCCGCCCGGGGAGGAGCACGCGGAACTCGGTCCCCTCGCCGGTGCGGCTCGACACCCGCACTTCGCCCCCGTGCAGCTCCACCAGGAGCCGGACGATGGCGAGCCCCAGCCCGGTGCTGCCGGGGCGCGAGCGGGCGGCATCGCCGCGGTAGAAGCGGTCGAAGACGCGCGGCAGCTCTTCCTCGGGGATGCCGATCCCCGTGTCCCTCACCGAGACCTCCACCGCCCCCTCGCCCGCCCGCCGCGCGGAGAGGATGATGCTCCCCTCCTCGGTGAACTTCGCGGCGTTCGACATCAGGTTCACGAAGACCTGGCGGAGCTGTCCCGCGGAGCCGGGGACGACCAGCGACCCGGGCAGCTCGACGCGCACCTCCACCGGCCTTCCCGCCACCAGGGCCTCGCCCATCTCGGCGGCGTCGCTCAGCAGCGGCGCGAGGTCCACCGGCTCCCGCTCCCGCGGCCCCTGCTGCTCCTCCCCTCGCGCGAGGGTCAGCAGACCGTCCACCAGGTGGAGCATCCACTCCGTCTCCTCCATCACCTCCCCGAGCGTCTCCTGCAGCTCCTCGGCGCTCCGCTCGCGGGCGAGCGCGACCTGGATCGTGCCGCGGATGGAGGTGAGGGGCGTGCGAAGCTCGTGGCTGGCGTCGGCGGTGAAGCGGCGCAGCGCCGCGACCGCGCCCTCCAGCCGCTCGAGCATCCCGTTGAAGGCACGCGCCAGCTCCTGCAGCTCCGCCGGCTGCTCCGGCTCCTCGACGCGCCGCGAGAGCCGCCCGATCCCGATCTCCCGGGTGGCCCCGACCAGCCGGCGGAGCGGGTCGAGCACCCGCTCCAGCAGGGAGCGCCCGCCGAGCGCCGCCGCCAGGGCGGTGAGCGGCACCAGGAGGAGGGCGATGAAGAGGAAGGAGTCGAGCGCGTGTCCCTCGACGTCGTCGCTCCGCAGGACGATCGTCTCCACCAGCTGGCCATCGGCAAAGCGGGTGCGGCGCCGGAGGCCCTCGACGACCTCGCCGCTCTGGGTGCGGAGCCGGACCAGGTCCTCCCGCGTCTGGAGCGGCGGGAGGCCGATCGGGTTGGCGAGCGACTCCGTTGCCTGCGCCGTCTGCCGGAGCGACGCGGTGCCCGCGCGCTGCAGGGCCTGGGTGAGGAGGAGGTAGGTCGCGAGGGTGAACAGCCCGAGGGCCGCCACCAGCACCAGCGAGTACCAGAGGACGATCTGCCGACGCAGCGAGGCGGGGCGCCGCAGCGGGCTCATGGGTCCGCTCCCGGGGGCGCCTTCACCATGTAGCCCACTCCGCGCACGGTGTGGATGAGGCTCCGCTCCGGGTCGAGCTTGTTGCGCAGCGCATTGATGAAGACGTCCACGACGTTGGTTCCCGGGTCGAAGCGGATTCCCCAGACGTGCTCCATCAGCGTCGCGCGAGAGAGGGGGCGGTTCGGGTTGCGCAGCAGGTACTCGAGGAGCGCGAACTCCTTGGGGGTCAGCGAGACCGGCTCGCCGGCCAGCCGAACCTCGCGCTTCGCCGGATCCAGCTCGAGTGCGGCGGCGCGGAGCACGGGTGCGGGAGCCCCGCCGCTGCGCCGCAGGAGCGCCCGCAGGCGGGCCATCAGCTCGGTGAAGTCGAACGGCTTCGTGAGGTAGTCGTCCGCTCCCGCATCGAGCCCCTCGACCTTGTCCTCGATGCGGTCGCGCGCGGTGAGGAGCAGGACCGGGAGGCGGCTGCCCGTGGAGCGGAGGTCGCGAAGCAGTTCGATCCCGCCGCGGCCCGGCAGCATCAGGTCCACCACCGCGGCGTCGAACTGCTGCGAGCGCGCCTTCTCGAAACCGGCGTCGCCATCGGCCGCGGTCTCCACCACGTAGCCCTCCTCGCTCAACCCCTTTCTCAGGAACCCGGAGATGCGCGGGCTGTCCTCGACCACCAGGATTCGCATTTCGAGTGTTTTCGCGAATGGTTAAAGAACCTTAATCCTACCCTAATCGTCGTTTAACCGAGATCGGTGGAGCGAAGCGGGAGGGTTTCGTAGCTTAGATACCGGAGAGGACGAGAGCAAGTGCGGACCGCTTCAATCAAGGCAAAGGAGATAGAGCATGAAGCAATCCATTCGCAAGGTCGCGGCGCCGGCCGCCCTGGTGCTGGGGATGGGAATCGGAGCGACGGTGCTGGACGCCCTGCACCGGCCGATTCCCGATCTCGGCGCGCAGGCCCCGCCGGCCGCGGTCGGCGGCGCGGAGTCGCTGGCCGAAGCCTTCCGCACGGCGAGCCGAACCGCGCTTCAGGGCGTGGTCTACGTGCAGGTCGAGACCGCGCCGCGTGCGGTGAGCCGGCAGGCGCCGGACGCGTTCCGCGGCACCCCATTCGAGGACTTCTTCGGCGGACCGCAGGTTCCTCGGAGGCCGCAGCGCCCGCAGATGGGGAGCGGCTCCGGGTTCATCGTGAGCGACGACGGCTACGTCCTCACCAACAATCACGTGGTCGAGAACGCGAGCCGCGTCACGGTGCGGCTCACGGACAAGCGGGAGTTCGACGCCGAAGTGGTGGGCCGCGATCCGAACACGGACGTGGCGGTGCTGAAGATCGACGGGAAGGGGCTTCCCACGGTGCGTCTCGGGCAGGCGGACGCGCTGCAGATCGGGGACTGGGTCCTGGCGCTCGGCTATCCGATGTCGCTCGGCGAGACGGTCACGGCGGGGATCGTGAGCGCGAAGGGGAAGAGCATCGGCATCATGCAGCAGAACCAGGAGGCCGCCGCCCCTCTGGAGCACTTCATCCAGACGGACGCGGCCATCAACCCCGGCAACTCCGGTGGGCCCCTGGTGAACCTGCGCGGCGAGGTGATCGGGATGAACACAGCGATCGCGTCGGCCACCGGGACGTACTCCGGCTACGGCTTTGCCGTCCCGATCGAGCTGGCCAAACGCGTCGCGGACGACCTGATCCGGTACGGCGCGGTGCACCGCCCGAAGCTGGGCATCCAGATCAAGGATGTGCAGGCGGCCGACGTGGAGGTGTTCGGGCTGCCGGGGGCGCAGGGCTCGGTGGTGGCGGGGGTTCCCGAAGGTCCGGCGAAGGACGCCGGCATCGAGCTGGGCGACGTGATCGTGGGCGTCGACGGGGCTCCGGTGACGGACACTGGGGAGCTGATGGAGCGGATCGCGCGGCGCCAGCCCGGCGACCGGGTGACTCTCGACATCGTCCGGTACGGGGCCCGGGAGCGCGTGACGGTGAAGCTCGGGGCGTTCGACGCCGCCCCGGCCGCCCGCGCCGCGACTACGGAGGCGGAGCGGGATGCGGTCTCGCGGCTCGGCTTCGCCGCGGCGGAGCTGACGCCCGAGCTGGCACGCCGGCTCGACCTCGACGCGAGCGGCGGCGTGATCGTGACGCAGGTGGACCCGATGGGGCCGGCGCCCGCCACTCTCGAGAGGATGCGGCTGGAGCGCGTGAACGGAAAGGAGGTCCGCTCTCTCGACGACCTCCGCCGGGCCGCTTCCGAGCTGAAGCCGGGCGACACGGTCTCCGTCATCGGACGCCTCTCCGACGGCGGTCAGACGATCGTCAACTACCGGCTGCGGAGCTAGGGGAATGTTGACTACCGGGTGCTGAGTACCCGGTGCCGAGTACGGGAGGGGCCGGCACTCCGAACGGAGTGCCGGCCCCTCGGCTTTCCGGGGGCCCGCGCAGGCGGGCTTCCCGTACGCCGCCGGGTGGCGTTGACAGTCGCCGGCCAGCCGGAGTACCTTCCGCGGCGAGCGTCCGGACCGGCCGCGCGCCGTCTCCCTCTGTCCCCTATCCCCCTGTCCCCTGTTCCCTTGCTTCTCGGTGCCCACGTCTCGACCGCCGGCGGGGTGGCGAACGCCCCCGTCCGCGGTGCCGAGATCGAAGCGACGGCGATCCAGATCTTCACCAAGCAGCCGAACCGCTGGGCCGAGAAGCCGTACGTCCCGCAGGACGCCGCGGCCTTTCGCGAGGGGATCGGCGCGGCGGGGATCGGCTTCGCCTGCGCCCACGACTCCTACCTCATCAATCTCGCCACCCCCGACCCGGTGCTGCGCGACCGCTCGCTCGCCTCGTTCGTGGCCGAGCTGGAGCGCGCCCGCGACCTCGGGCTCGACGCGGTGGTAACCCACCCCGGCAACGCCACCGACGGGGACTCTCCCCGCGGGCTGGCACAGAATGCCGCGCTCATCGAGCGGGCTATGGCGGCGGTGGATGCCCCGACGTGGGTGCTCCTCGAGACCACGGCCGGTGCGGGAAACGTCCTCGGGGCACGCTTCGAGGAGCTGGCGGAGATGATCGAGCGGATCGCCGAGCCGCTGCGTTCCCGCGTCGGGATCTGCTTCGATACCTGCCATGCCTACTCCGCCGGCTACGATCTCGTCGGCGACTACGAGGGAGTGATGCGGGAGCTGGACGGAACCGTGGGGCTCGATCGGTTGCGCCTCTTCCACCTCAACGATTCGCAGAAGCCGTTCGCGAGCCGCAAGGACCGCCACGCTGGGATCTCGGAGGGGTCGCTCGGCGAAGCCCCTTTCCGCAGCATCATGAACGATCCGCGCTTCGCGGCGGTGCCGAAAGTGCTCGAGACGCCCAAGGGCGACGATCCCGTGGCGGCGGACCGGCGGAACCTCGATCGGCTGCGTAGCTACCTGCCGGCGACCGGGTGAACCTTCGCTCTTTCTTCAGAAGATCACCCGATAGACCAGCGAAAGGTTCCGCCCCGGATTCGGCGCGAACTCCTTGATCCGGCTCGTCGCTTCGCGGTACTCCTCGTCCAGTAGATTCTCCGCCCGCAGGGTCACGGCGTGCACCCGCCCGCCGAGGGTGCGGGTGTAGGTGGCGCTCAGCCCCACCAGCGTGTACGGGTCGGTGGCTAGCTCGTTCGCCGGGACGTCGCCCTGCCCGAAGGCGTGCTCCAGGTCCGCACCGACGCCGAGCTTTCCGTTGTCCCAGCGCGCGCCGCCGCCCAGGTGGCCGGCGGGCATGAAGGGGAGAGGCTCCCCGTCGGCGAACTCCCCCTCCACCACATCCCCCCGCACCCCGAGCACGAACTCCCTGGCGAACACCATCTCGGCCTTTCCCTCCACCCCTCGCAGCATCGCGTTCTCCTGGCCGAAGCGGGTCAGCGGCACCGTCAGCTCCCCTCCTCCTTCGGCCACGATCGTGGTGTCGCCGAGGATGATCGGGGCGATGAAGTCGTCGATCCGATTGTAGTAGGCGGAGAACTGGAGGGTGAGGCGCGAGGACTGCGCCCGCACCATCCCCTCGACTCCGACGTTGGTCTCGGCGGCCAGTTCGGGGTTGCCAACGTCATAGCTCCCGGCGGCCGCGTGGAAGGCATTGGAAAAGAGCTCCTCCACGCTCGGCGCTCGGAAGGCGCGCGCCAGGCTCCCGCTCAGCGAGGCGCCGGAGGCGAGCGGGACGCTTACTCCCAACGAGCCGGAGACGGCTCCGAAGTCGCGCGATCTCGCGGCGCCGAAGCGCTCCTCCCCTGCGCCCGTCTCGATGCGATAGAGATCGTAGCGGGCGCCGACCTGCAGGTGCGGGGCATGCTCGGTGAAATGCTCCCGCCCGCCGATCGGCACCTCCTGGTAGAAGAAAACGCCCGCGCTGCGGCTGTCGGCGGGTGGGGTGAGCGCCTCCTCTCCGACCGGCTCGTACTGCTTCAGCAGTCCGGACGCCCCCACCGTTCCCCGGACGTCGCCGAGTCGCGTGCTCACGCGCAGATCAAGCGTCTGCGTTCCGAGCTTGAACGTGGTGCCGACGGCGCCGTCCGGCTCGATCTCGTCGTGAGTGTACCACTGCGCCGATCCCTGAACGTTGAGGTCCCCGAGCACCGAACCTCCCAGCAGCAGGTCCGAGCGGCCGCTCACCTCGTAGCGGCTCCCCTCGATGGTGACGCCGCCCTCCTCCTCGACGGCCTCTGGCGCCTCCTCCTCCCCGGCGTGGCCGAACGGAAGGCCGTACCGGAAGTCGTGTCCACCCACTGAGAGGCCGCCGCTGATCCGCTCGGCCACATAGCCGAGGCCGGCGGCGCCATGGAAGTTGGTCAGCGACGAGTTCTCGAGCGTCCCTCCGCCACCGACACGCGCGTCGCCCGCGTCTCGGAATCCTCCCCGCACGCTGATCGCCAGGGAGGGGCCGAGCGGGACCGTCAGCTCCGCGGTCGCCGCGCCTCCGGGAGTCGCCGACTCGCTTTGGGCGGCCAGGTAGCCCTCGGGACCGGTGGGGACGTTGGTGGGAATGTCGGTCCCGATCACGTTGACCACTCCGCCGAGGGCGCTGTTCCCGTAGAGGAGCGACGCCGGGCCGCGAACCACCTCGATGCGGGTCGCGGCCAGCGGGTCGATAGAGACGGCATGGTCGGCCGAGCTTCCGGAGAGGTCTCCGGTGCGCTGGCCGTTCTCCAGGACCAGCACGCGTTCGCCCGTGAGCCCCCGGATCACGGGCACCGATGCCGCGGGGCCGGAGTAGCGCACCGAGATCCCCGGTTCATCCGCGAGGGAGGCGGCGACGGTCGCGCCGAGCCCGCGGTCCAGCTCCTTGCCGGAGACCTGTGTCGTGGACTGAGTGATGGTGAGCGGGTCGGAGGCACCCGGGGTCCCCGTCACCACGATCCCCTCCAGGGAGAGAGGCGAGGGGGAGAGGACGATCCGGGTCCTCACCTCGTCTCCCTCGGTCGGCACGGCCACCTCGGCATGGCCGGGGGCGTAGCCGATGAGGGTGGCGTCCAGGTGGTACTCTCCGGGGGGGACGGCGCGGATGATGAAGGTTCCGTCCGCCCCGCTGATGGCGGAGCGGCGGGTGCCACTCACCAGTACCAGGACGTTGGAGAGCGGCTGCCCCGCGGAGTCCACCACCTCGCCGACGATTGGCGGGGCTAGGTCGTGGGGGGTGGCGCCCACGGCCGCGGGCAGCAGCCACACGGCGGCGAGCACCCAGAGGGCGGCGCGGCTTCGCGGAGCGGTCATGGATCTCTCGGGTTCGGCAGGGCACATGGGCTTTCGCCGGCGCGGGGGCGGGAGAGCTCGGAGAATGCGTTCCATCCCCGGGGCGGCGCGTAATGCGCCGCCGCCGTTCAGCCGCGAGAGGGGGGAGAGCGAGGAAGGGGGAAGAAAGCCACGGCCCGCCCATGGCGGCGCTCCGGCGTTTCCACTTGCGCGCTGCGCCGTGCGGGCGCTTGGGGAAGGGTGATCGAGGGCGAGGCCTCGGCCGCCGGGGTGCGGAGGAACTGGCAGACGGCGCAGAGGTCCGGATGGCCTGGATAGGGGCAGTGCGCATCGTACCCCTCCACATGCGCAACGGGCTCCGTCTGCCGCGCCAGATGCGCCTCGACGACCATCGCGGCCCCCGGCAGCGTGAGCTGCAGGGCGGCCAGGAGAACGCCGAGGAGGCGGAGCGGTCGGAGGTCGTGGGGCATGATCGGGAAGTATAGGACCCGAACCCCGCGCTGTAAACGTGAGGCTCCCGTGTACCACGACGCCGACGCGCGGGTTGCCGCCTGGGACCGTACCGGCATGCTTGACCCTCTGCCGCGCGGCGGGTATATTGAACCTTCCGTCGGATGCGGAGGGGAGCTCCATTTCTGAGCCAACAATTTGAAGCCGGGGCCGACTTTCGCGGCCGACGCCACGCCCCGCAGGGGAAGGCGGGAACCCGCGGGGAAGCCACCAATCTCCTGGGAACAGGCTTCGAGAATCCTCCCTTTTGTATCCAGGCCGGGCCGGTCTCGCGAGCGAGACTGGCCCTTCTTGCATCGTTCTTCCCGGGGGGTCGGAGGCATGCCCAGGGTTCGCGTCACTCGACGAGTGCACTTTTCGGCCGCTCACCGACTGCACAATCCCGCCCTGTCCCACGCGGAGAACCGGGAGATCTTCGGACTCTGCAACAGCCCTAACTGGCACGGCCACAACTACGAGCTCGAGGTGACCGTCGAGGGCGAGGCGGACCCCTCCACGGGGTACGTCATGGATCTGAAGGAGCTGCGCGACCTGGTGGAGGAGGTGGTGCTCCGGGATCTCGACCACCGGAACCTCAACCTAGACGTGCCCTGGCTGGAAGGGGTGCTGCCGTCCACCGAAAACCTGGTGGTGGCGATCTGGGGGCGCCTGGAGCCGAGCATCCCGAAGGGCCGACTCCGCCGCCTCGTCCTCTGGGAGACGCCGCGCAATTACGTCGAATACACGGGGGAGTGAGGTCATGAGAGCGATCGGCGCAAAGGAGCGGCGGGAACAGCGGGACGAGGCGCCTCCCTCGCCTTTCCAGGAACTGATCCGGGAGCAGCTCCGGCAGCTCGGGGAAGATCCCGACCGGCAGGGGCTGCTGAAGACGCCGGAGCGGGTGGAGAAGAGCCTGAAATGGCTCACCCGCGGGCAGGAGCTGCGGGTGGAGGACGTGATCGGCGACGCGGTTTTCGATGAGGGGCACCACAACATGGTGCTGGTGAAGGACATCGAGATGTACTCGCTCTGCGAGCATCACATGCTCCCCTTCTTCGGCAAGGTGCACATCGCGTACATCCCGGACGGGAAGATCCTGGGCCTCTCCAAGCTGCCCCGCATCGTTGAGGTCTTCGCGCGGCGACTGCAGGTGCAGGAGCGGCTGACGGAGCAGATCGCGCAGGGAATCATGAACGTGCTGCAACCGCAGGGGGTGGGCGTGATCGTGGAGGCGGCGCACCTCTGTATGATGATGCGCGGGGTCGAAAAGCAGAACTCGAAGACCCTCACCAGCGCGATGAAGGGCGTCTTCCTGGACGATCTCCGCACCCGCGAGGAGTTCCTGCGGCTCTGCACGAGCCACTCCGCGCCGGGATGAGCGCGTTCCGCGGCTCGGGCCTCTTCGAGGGGCGCACCTCGCTGGTGACGGGCGCCTCGCGCGGCATCGGCCGCAGCGTGGCGCGCCAGCTCGCGGACGAGGGAGCCTGGGTGGGAATGGTGGCGCGCGGGGAGGGGGAGCTCGCCCGCGCCGCCGCGGAGGACGGCGGCCTCGCCCTCCCGTTCGACGTCTCCTCCCCGGGCGCGGTGAACTCGCTCACCGCGTATCTCGACGAGCTGCTGGGCGGCGCGCCCGACTTCCTGGTGAACTCGGCCGGCGCCTTCTCCCTCGGCCGCCTCGCCGAGCTGGACCCGGCGGAGTTCGACACCCAGGTCGCGGTGAACCTACGGGCTCCCTTCCTGCTCATCCGGGCCTTCCTGCCGCGCATGCTCGAACGCGGGTCGGGCCATATCGTCAGCATCGGCTCAATCGCGGGTCGCGTTCCCCTTCCGGGGAACGGGGCGTACGGGGCGGCGAAGTTCGGGCTGCGTGGGCTGCACGCCGTGCTCGCGGAGGAAATCCGCGGGAGCGGCGTGCGCGCGACGTTGATCGAGCCCTCCGCCACGGACACGTCTCTCTGGGACCCGCTCGATCCCGATACGCGCCCCGATCTGCCCCCCCGGTCCTCCATGCTCCAGCCGGACGACGTCGGCCGCGCGGTGCTCTACGCGCTCCGGCAGCCCGCCGGGGTGGAGGTGTCCTCCGTCGCCCTGCGGGCGAGCCGCTAGCCCCATGTATCTGATCAACGTCAGGTCGCACTACGATTCCGCCCACTTCCTGCGCAACTATCACGGGAAGTGCGAGCGGCTGCACGGGCACCGTTACGTGGTCGAGGCGGCGTTCGCCTTCCACGAGGTGGGCGAGGGCGGAATGGCCTACGACTTCAGCGACGCCAAGGCCCACCTGCGGGAGATCACCGGCGAGCTCGACCACCGGAACCTGAACGAGCTCCCCGCCTTCCTGGAGCGCGAGACGAGCGCCGAAAACCAGGCCCGCTTCATCTTCGACGAGCTCAGGTCGCGCGCCGGCGAGGTGGGGGAGCACCTCCTCTTCGTCCGCGTCTGGGAGACCCCCGACCAGTGGGCGCAGTACTCCGAACGCCCGATGGCCTGGTAAGGGATGCACATCCTCCTGACCGACCTGCTGACCTGTCCCCGATGCGGCCCCGGGTTCGGGCTGGTCGTGCTCGCCGAGCGCCTGGAGGACCGGCGTGTCCGGGAGGGGCGGCTGGGCTGCGCCAACTGCCGCGAGTCGTACCCGATCGAAGAGGGCGTGGCGGATCTCCGCTACCCGCCTGGCGCCGCGCCTGCCGCCGTCGAGGCGCGAAATCCGGAAGGCGAGGAGGCGCTTCGCCTGGCGGCCCTGCTCGGAGGGGGAGAGGCGGCGGGGACGGTGCTCCTGCTGGGCGTGCCGGGCGGGACGGCCGCCGGGGTGGCGCGCCTCCTGCCCGGCACGCAGGTGGCCGCTTCCGCCGGCGAGGGGGAGGCGCGCGACGACGGGGTGAGCCGCGCCCGGATCGGCGTTCGCATCCCCTTTCGCGACCGATCGCTCCGCGGCGTCGCGCTCGGCGCGGGCGCCGATCCGACGCTGCTCGAGGAGGCCGTGCGGACGCTGGCGCCGGGAGCCCGTCTGGTGTGGGATCCCGCCCCTCCCGGGGCGGCCGCGGAGCTCGCCGGCCAGGGGCTCGGGGTTCTCCTGGAGCAAGACGGGGTAGTGGTTGCGTCGCTCTCCCCCGCCGGATAACTTACGAGATTCGCGACGCCTCCCGAGGCGGCACCCGGCCGCACCGCTGCGGCCCCGTCCGGTGCGTCCACAAGCTCTTCCGTCATTCGCCGCTGCTGCGCTTATGTCTTGGTGGAGGAACATCATCTCCGGCCGGGCCGACGAGTCCGGGGCAGAGACCGATTATTACCAGGAGGGCGTAGACCTGCTGCGGCAGGAGAAGTTCCACGAGGCCCTCACTTCGTTCCGGCTCTCGCTGCGAGACAGTCCCAACGACACCGACGTCCTGCAGCAGATCGCCGTCACCTACACGCATATCGGGATGACGGACGAAGCCATCAGGACGTACCGGAGGGTACTGGAGCTGAAACCGCTCGCGGCGGGAGCCCACTACGGCCTTGCCTTCCTCTTCCTGCAGCGGGAGAACGTGGATGACGGAGTCGCCCATCTCCGCACCTTCCTGGCCCATCCCCCGCGCTTCGCGGACGCTCAGCGGCACATCGACCACGCCCGTGCCAAGCTCGCGGAGCTCACCGGGGAGGAAGAGGAGTTCTCGGACGTCCCGCCGGACCGTGCCTGAGGCCGCGGACGCCGCCGGCGGGCTGGTCGTGGTCGTGAGCACCCTTCCCGACGCCGACGCCGCCGAGCGTATGGTGCGGCTGCTGCTGGAGGAGCACCTGATCGCCTGCGGCAACCTCGTGCCCGGGCTGGTATCGATCTTTCAATGGGACGCGGAGGTCCAGAGGGAGGAGGAGGTGCTGGTGCTGATGAAGACGGTCCCTTCGCGGGTGGAGCGACTGTTCCGCCGGATCGCCGAGATCCATCCCTATGAGGTGCCCGAGGTGGTGAGCTTCTCCGCCGACCTGGTTTCCAACGCCTATCGCCGCTGGGTAGGGCAAGAGACGATCGAGGTGACTGGATGACGGTTCGCAGCAAGGAAGGTTCGGCCGCCGTTCCCGATCCGGACGAGCGCTCCGGCACCGCGCCCGATCCCCCACCGGCGGAGGAAGAGGTGAACGGAGGGGGCGCCGTCCCCCCGCCCGAGGCCGCCGGCGCCGTGTCGGGGCACCTGGCGCGAGGCGAGGAGCTCTCCGGCGCGGGCCAGCACACCAAGGCGGCCGAGGCGTACGCCGCCGCCGTGGCCGCCGAGCCGGACAACGCGGTGGCGCTCCTCGGGCTCGGAGCCACCCTCCTGGCGCAGGCGAAATACGACGCCGCCGAGCGCGAGTTCCGCAATGCGCTCCGCGTGGCTCCGCAGATGGCAGAGGTCTACTACCAGCTGGGTCTCACGCTCTACAAGCGAGGCGTGTACCCGGGGGCCGCGACGCAGCTGCGCCGCGCCATCGAACTGGACCGCGAGTTCGCCGCGGCCCACGTGGTTCTGGGCGAAGCGCTCAATCAGAGCGGCGACCCGGAGGCGGCCATCGAGGCGCTGGAGCAGGCGGTGCAGCTCCAGCCGGAGAACGGCCGCGCCTTCTACGCCCTCGGGATCGCCTACGACCGGAAGGGGCAGCCGGAGCGCGCCGCCGAGATGTACCGCCGCTCTCGCGAGGTCGGCGGGCGCTGACGCGCGCTTCCGCCCGCTCCCTCCGACGCGCCCCCGTCCCTCCCCGGCCGGGGGCGTTCGCATTCGTCGGTTGGAGGTACGGGCTCGCCCCGGGATCGACTGGACGGGTTCCGGGTATGGGTAGCGGAAGATGGGGGCCGACCGACGATCGCGCCCTCCGCACTGACCAGCCGGCGCGTACCTCGAGAGGGGCGGGATGCCCGCGGGGAGGCCCGCTCTCCGCAGGTGCTTTCGCCGCGTGAGGCCGCGCCGCCGAGAGACAGGAGGATGGAACCATGACGGCAGCACTTCTGATCGCCGGGGCGGTCGGCGCTCTGGGGGCGGGGATCTGGATCGGGGTCGGCGCTCCGGGGTGGCCCCACAAGCCACGCTACTCGCGCGAGCACCGCGAACAACGCGGCATCAACCCGATCGCCTGGGGCCGCACCTCGTCGCGCCAGCGGCAGCGTCCGCGCACCCGGGACGAGCGCCGCGGCCCGAAGCTGCGGTAGGGCCGGAGTGGCGGAATACGCCGGTTTCGTGTATGATTGACGGCTCGCGAGCCGCACCGACCCCATCATCCGTCGAACCGTTCGGAGGTGCCCGATGGCCGGGCATAGCAAGTGGGCGCAGATCAAGCGCAAGAAGGCGGTGACCGACCAGAAGCGCGCCGCCGCCTGGACCAAGATCATCCGGGAGATCACCGTGGCCGCCCGCATGGGCGGCGGAGATCCCGACGGAAACCCCCGGCTGCGGCTGGCGATCGACAGCGCCAAGGCCGCGAACATGCCGAACGACAACATCGACCGCGCCATCCTGAAAGGCACCGGCGATCTCGAGGGGGTCGAGTACCAGGAGGTCGCCTACGAGGCGTACGGCCCCAACGGGGTCGCGATCTATATCGAGACCCTCACGGACAACATCAACCGCACGGTGGCGGACGTCCGCCACGTCCTGTCGAAGAACGGCGGCAACCTCGGCCAGAGCGGATCGGTCGCCTGGATGTTCGACCACCGGGGCCAGATCGTCTTCGACGCCGGAAAGTACGGGGAGGGGACGCTCCTGGAGGCGGTGCTGGTCGCCGGCGGCGACGATCTCCAGAACGAGGAGGACTCCTTCGTGGTTTACGCCGAGGCGGGCGCCTTCCACGCGGTGCAGGACGCCCTGCGGGAGCAGGGGCTGGAGTGGGAGAGCGCCGAGCTGGCAATGGTCCCGAAGACCTTCGTGCGCAGCGAGGGGGTCGATGCGCAGAAGCTCCTCAAGCTGCTCGACGCGCTGGACGACCTCGACGACGTCCAGAAGGTATACACGAACGCCGATATCGACGAGGAGAGTCTGGTCGGCGCCTGAGCCGTGCCGCACCCTTCCGTCCCGCTTCGCCGGACTGCGCTTTCCTTGATCATTCTCGGTATCGATCCCGGCACGGCGGTCACCGGTTACGGCGTCGTCTCCCGGGCGGATGACGGCGCCGTCTCGCTTCTGGAGTGCGGCGTGATCCGCACCACGAGCCGGGCGCCCCTCCCGGAGCGCCTGCGCGACATCTACGAGGGGGTTACGGAGCTCATCGAGCGCCACGCTCCCGAGGCCGTGGCCGTGGAGGGCGTCTTCTTCGGCAAGAACGTGCGCACCGCCGTGGTCCTCGGCCACGCCCGCGGCGCGATCCTAGTGGCGGCCTCGCTTCACCGGCTCGACGTGGCCGAGTATCCTCCGGCGGAGGTGAAGAGCGCCATCGTGGGCACCGGGCGCGCGACCAAGGAGCAGGTGCAGTTCATGGTTCAGCGTCTGCTGCGCCTCCGCGAGCCCCCGCGCCCCCACGACGCCGCCGACGGGGTCGCCGTCGCGCTCTGCCACTGCTTCCGCGGCACCGGCGCACTCTCGAGGCAGGCTCCCATGCGCTTCTCGCTCGAGCTGCTCCGGCCGGGAGGGGGACGCCGGTGATCGCCCGCATCCATGGTACCCTCGTCGTTCGCGAGCTGGACCGCGTCGAGGTGATGACCCCCGGCGGCGTCGGCTACGAGATCTCCATCCCCCGGACGGTCTACGAGCGCCTCCCGCAGGTGGGGAAGGAGGTCGCCCTGCGGACCCATCAGCTGGTGCGCGAGGACGCGGTACTCCTCTTCGGCTTCCTGGAGAGCTCCGAGCGGCAGGTGTTCGCGCGGCTGCTCACGGCTTCCGGCGTCGGCCCGCGCCTCGCCCTATCGCTCCTCTCGGCCCTCCCCGCCGGCCGGCTCGTGCGCGCCATCCGCGAGCGCGACATCCCCGCGCTGACGGCGGTTTCGGGCGTCGGCCGCAAGACGGCGGAGCGGCTCGCGGTGGACCTGGCGAGCAAGCTGGACGACATCGTCCTGCCGACCAACGAAGCGGGCGTGGGTGGCCCCGGCGTGGACGAGGCGCTGCGCGCGCTCGCGGTGCTCGGCTTCCCCCCCGCCGACGCCGAGCGGGCGATCCGCGCCGTGCTCCGGGACGAGGGCCCACTCCCGGCACAGGAGCTGATCCGCGCCGCTCTGGCGCGCCTCGGGTAGGAAGTGGGGATCGGAAGCGGCGGAGGGGGGTAGGAGGACTGGGTCCGAAGAAATCCCGTAAGCATCGCACGGTAGCGCATGTCCAATCCATCGCGGTCCGAGATCACCACCCCTCAAGTCCTCTCCGACGAGGAGGGGGCGGAGCTCAGCCTCCGGCCTCAGCGGCTCTCCGAGTTCGTGGGGCAGCCGAAGGTCAAGGAATCGCTGAAGATCGCCATCGACGCCGCCCTGAGCCGTCGCGAGCAGCTGGACCACGTCCTCCTCTACGGGCCGCCGGGGCTGGGGAAGACGACGCTCTCCCTGCTCATGGCGCGCGAGATGGGGGTGAACATCAAGATCACCTCGGGCCCGGTGCTCGAGAAGCCGGGAGACCTGGTGCGCGAGCTCACCTCGCTGCGTGCCGGCGACGTCCTCTTCATCGACGAGATCCACCGCCTGCGCCCGATCATCGAGGAGTTCCTCTATCCGGCGATGGAGGACTTCCGGATCGACGTGCGCCTCTCGGACGGGCCGAACGCGCAGATGCTCTCGATGCCGATCGAGCCCTTCACGCTGGTGGGGGCCACCACCCGGTACGGGCTCCTCACCCCGCCGATGCGCGCCCGCTTCGGGATCGTGCAGCGGCTCGATTACTATCCGGTGCAGCAGCTCGCCTTCATCGTCGAGCGCTCCTCGGAGATCCTCGACGTGGAAGCGACCCGGGAGGGGGCGCTGGAGATCGCCAGGCGCTCCCGGGGAACGCCGCGCGTGGCCAACCGCCTTCTGCGCCGAGTGCGCGACTACGCGCAGGTGCGCGCGGACGGGGTGATCAGCACGGAGGTCGCCGACGCCGCGCTGAAGCTGCTGGAGGTGGACGAGCTGGGGCTGGACGAGATGGACACGCGGGTGCTCCGCTCCCTCGTCGAGCAGTTCGACGGGGGCCCCGTGGGGCTCAGCACCCTCGCCGTCGCCATCGGCGAGGATGCGGGGACGCTGGAGGAGGTCTATGAGCCCTTCCTGATCCAGAACGGCTTCCTCATGCGCACTCCGCGCGGTCGGGTGGCGACTGCCCAGACCTACCGCCGCTTCGGCTACGCCCCTCCGGTGGAGGGGGCGGGAAAGGCAGGCGGGCAGGGCACCTTCTTCGAGGGCTGAGACCGCGGCCGGAAGGGATGTACCACACCTCCGATTTCGACTTCGACCTACCCGCGGAGCGGATCGCGCAGCGCCCCTCCGAGCGTCGCGACCGCAGCCGCCTCCTCGTCGTGGAGAGGCGGACGGGGGAGCTGAGGCACCGCGTCTTCGCCGACCTGGTGCAGCACCTCGCGCCGGGGGACGCGCTGGTCCTCAACGAGACCCGCGTCTTCCCGGCACGGCTCCTCGGACGCCGGCCGGGCGGCGGCGAAGCGGAGGTGCTCCTCCTCCACCCCGCGTCCGAGGGGAGCGGCGACTGGACGGCGCTGGTACGTCCCGGGGCCAAGCTGAAGCCCGGCCGCTCTCTCGAGATCGGTGCGGAGCTCTCCGTCGAGATCCTCGATTCGACTCCCGACGGGGAGCGGGTGGTGAGGCTCCACACGGCGCTCCCGCTCGAGCGGGCGCTGGAGCGCTACGGCGAGGTCCCGCTCCCTCCCTACGTGCGCCGCGCGGCGTCGGCCGAGGACCGGGAGCGCTACCAGACGGTGTACGCCCGCGAGCGCGGCTCGGTGGCGGCGCCCACCGCCGGCCTCCACTTCACCCCGGAGCTGCTGCGGGGCGCGGAGGAGAAGGGGGTGCGGATCGCCAGGCTGGTCCTGCACGTGGGTCTCGGGACCTTCCGGCCGGTCGAGGCCGAGGACCCCGCCGAGCACCGGATGCACGCCGAGTGGTACTCCGTTCCCCCAGAGACCGCGGAGACGATCAACTCCGTCCGCGCCTCCGGAGGCGCGACCTGGGCGGTGGGCACCACCACCGTCAGGACCCTCGAGTCCGTCGCCGACGCCGGGGGGATGATCCGGCCCGGGAGCGGTTGGACCCGCATCTTCATCCGCCCGCCGTACCGCTGCCGCGCGGTGGACCACCTGATCACCAACTTCCATCTGCCGCGCTCCACTCTGCTCATGCTGGTCTCCGCTTTCGGCGGTCACGACCTCGTCATGCGCGCCTATCGGGAGGCCGTGGCCTCCGGCTACCGCTTCTACTCGTACGGGGACGCGATGGCGATCGTGTAGCCCCCCGCTTGCTTTCTGCCCACCGATCCCCCAGACTTCCGGCTCGCCGCCGACGTGGGCGCCGCCGCGGAGGGCGCCGGATTTCCGGGGAGGATCGTGTTCGAATTCGAGATCCACGCAAGCGACGGGGCCGCCCGAGCCGGCACCCTCCGGCTCCCGCACGGCAGGGTGGAGACGCCGGTGTTCATGCCGGTCGGCACCCAGGCGACGGTGAAGACCCTCACTCCCGACGAGGTGGAGGGGCTCGGCGCGCAGATCATCCTCAACAACACCTACCACCTCTTCCTCCGGCCGGGGCACGAGGTCGTGCGCGAGATGGGGGGGGTGCACCGCTTCCAGGGGTGGAGGGGGCCGATTCTCACCGATTCCGGAGGCTTCCAGGTCTTCTCGCTTTCCGATACCAGCACGATCTCCGAGGAGGGAGTCCTCTTCCGCAGCCACATCGACGGCTCCCGGCACCTCTTCACCCCGGAACGGGTAATGGAGATCGAGAGGGTGCTCGGCGCGGACGTGATCATGGCATTCGACCACTGCCCCCCCGGGCAGGCGGAGCCCGCCCTCGCGGAGGCGGCGATGCGCCGCACCCTCGAGTGGCTCGCGCGCTGCCGCAGCCGCTTCCTGGAGCTGCGGGCGGAGGACCTGGAGAATCCCCTGCAGACCCTCTTCCCCATCGTGCAGGGGGCGGTCAGCGCGGATCTCCGGCGCTCCGCCGCCCGCGCGACTCTCGACATGGGAGAGTGGGACGGCGTGGCGATCGGCGGCCTCTCCGTGGGCGAGCCGAAGCCGCTCATGCACGAGATGCTCGAGGTGCTCGAGCCGGAGCTGCCCCGGTCGCTGCCGCGCTACCTGATGGGCGTCGGTTACCCCGACGACCTGCTGGAAGGGATCGCTCGTGGGGTGGACATGTTCGACTGCGTCGCGCCCACGCGCAACGGGCGGAACGGCACGGTCTGGACGCGCGACGAGGGGCAGATCAACGTGAAGGCGGCGCGCCACAGGGTGGACGCGGGGCCGCTCGACCCGCACTGCGGGTGCTATACCTGCGGGAAGTACTCGCGCGCTTACCTGCGCCACCTGGTGGCGGCGGGGGAGTGGCTCGGTCTGCGGCTCCTCGCGCTCCACAACGTGTACTTCCTCGTGCATCTGGCGCGGAGCGCGCGTACGGCCATCCGGGACGGCGTCTACGCCGGCTGGAGCGCCGAATGGCTGTCCCGCTTCCGGGCGGGCCGCGCCTCCGCGGGCTGAGCGGCGGGAGGGGGACCGGTGGGGAGCATGGCGCTCGCATTGCAGGCACCGGCACAAGGGGGAGGAATGGGAATGGCGCTGATCGTTCAGCTGGTCCTGGTCGTCGCGATCTTTTATTTCCTGCTGATCCTCCCGCAGCGGAGAGAGCAGAAACGCCACCGCGAGCTCCTGGCCGCCCTGCGGCCGGGCGATGAGGTCGTGACCTTCGGCGGGATCGTCGGCGAGATCATCCAGCTGAGGGACGACCTGATCACCATCAAGAGCGGCGATTCGCGCTTCGTGGTCGAGCGGGCGCGCATCGCGCGGCTCCTCCGGCCGCCGGCCGAGACGAAGTAGCGGGAGGCAAGCATGTCCGTCATGAAGTCCGTCATGAAGATCGAGCATCTCGGCTCGGAGGTGCTGCGGGCGCCGGCACACGAGGTCTCGGAGATCGACGACGAGCTGCGTGCGCTGGTACGCAGCATGTTCGCCACGATGTACGCCGCCGAGGGCATCGGCCTGGCCGGGCCCCAGGTGGGAATCTCGCGCCGGGTGATCGTGGTGGACGTGCACGAGGAGGAGCATCCACCCTTCGCTCTCGTGAACCCGAGGGTGGTGGAGTCGGGGAAGGCCACCGAGAAGAGCGAGGAGGGATGCCTGAGCATCCCGGGGGTCTCCGGGCTCGTGGAGCGCCCCGTGCGCGTGGTGATCGAGGGGCGGGACGAGAACGGGGAGGTGGTGCGCATCGAGGCGGACGGCCTGCTCGGCCGCTGCCTGCAGCACGAGATCGACCACCTCGACGGCATCCTCTTCATCGACCGCCTCTCGCCGCTGAAGCGCGATATGGTGCTCAAGAAGTACCGCTCCCTGCGCGCGGCGGAGGAAAAGGAGAAGGGGAGACCCGCGCGCGGCCGCTCGGGTGCCGTGGGGTCGAGGAGCGGATGAGGGTCCTCTTCTGGGGAACCCCGGAGTTCGCCCTCCCGGCGCTGCGCGCGCTCGCCGAGGAGGGGCACTACGTAGTCGGGGCGGTCACGCAGCCCGACCGGCCCGCGGGACGGGGGCGCTCGCTCGCCATGTCCCCGATCAAGCGCGAGGCGCTGGACGAAGGGATCCCGGTGCTGCAGCCGGAGCGGGCGCGCGGCGAGGAGTTCCTCGCGCAGGTGCGTGCCCTCGAGCCGGAGATCTCGGTGGTCGTGGCCTACGGGCAGATCCTGCGGCCCGAGATCCTCGCCATCCCGGCGCACGGCTCGGTGAACATCCATGCCTCGCTCTTGCCGGAGCTTCGTGGGGCCGCCCCGGTGCACTGGGCGATCCTGCGGGGCTACGACACGACGGGCGTCACTCTCATGCGCATGGAGGAGGGGTTGGACTCCGGCCCCATCCTCTTCCAGGTTCCCGAGCCGGTCCGCGCCGACGAGTCGATGACCGAGCTCGCCATCCGGCTTTCGGAGATCGGCGCCGAGGCGCTGATCGACACGCTGGCGATCCTCGAGTCGGGCCGTCTGTCGGAGCAACCGCAGGATGCCTCGCGCGCCACTTACGCGCCCAAGGTGGACCGCGAGATGGCGCGGCTCGACTGGTCCCTTCCCGGCGTCGAAGTGGCACGCTGGATCCGGGGGCTCGACGCTGTTCCGGGCGCCTGGAGCACGTCGCGGGGGCAGCCGGTGAAGCTCTTCCGCCCTCGCGTCGAGCTGCGCGAGGGGGCGCCCGGCGAGGTGCTGGAGGTGGAAGAGGAGGTGGGGATCCTCGTGGCGGCCGGCGGCGGCGGCGCGGTCCGGGTGCGCCAGGTGCAACCGGCCGGCAGGCGGAGGATGGAGGCGGGCGAGTGGATCCGCGGGCGGGGGGTCCGGGTTGGAGACCGGTTCGAGTAGCGTGCGCCGGGGGCGGCTTCCGCCCCTCCACCTGGTCACGGACGATGCGACGCTCCGCCGCCCCGGCTTTTCCTCGCTCGCCGCGGACGCCCTCGACGCCGGAGGGGCCGGCGTGGCCCTACACCTGCGAGCCCGAGGCCTTCCCGCGCGGGAGGTGCTGGCGATCGCGGTGCGGATCGCTCCCGTGGCCGCCGCGTCGGGATCGCTCCTCCTGCTGAACGACCGGGTGGACTTGGCGATGGCGCTCGGCGTCGACGGCGTGCAGCTCGGCTCCCGCTCGATGCCGGTCGCCGACGCGCGGCGGATCCTCGGGGCGCAAGCGTGGATCGGCGCCTCCGTCCACTCCGCCGCCGGGGGCGCGCGCGCCGCCGCCGAGGGAGCCGACTTCCTCCTCGCCGGCACTCTGTTCGCCACCACTTCTCACCCGGGGCGGCCGGGCTCCGGGACGGCCTGGCTGGGGGACCTCCGGATCCCCGCGATCGGGATCGGCGGGATCACCCCCGAGCGGGTGCCGGAAGTCCGGTCCGCGGGCGCGGCGGGAGTCGCGGTGCTTCGGGCCGTGTGGGAGGCCGAGAACCCGGCTACGAGCGTGCGTGCCCTCCTTGCCGCCCTTTGAGAAAGGAAGAGCATGACCGGACCGATCCAGGTGCAGGTCAACGGAGAGTCGCGGGGCATTCCGGGAGGGCTTTCCGTTCAGGGGCTGCTGGAGCATCTCTCCCTGCAGCCCCGCATGATCGTCGTCGAGCATAACGGCGAGATCCTCCGCCGGGAGCGCTACGCCGAGACGGCGGTGACCCCCGGCGACTTGCTGGAGCTCGTTCACTTCGTGGGTGGAGGCTGAGAACCCGAATGTCTACGCAGGACGCGCAGATCGAAACCGCTCCCCTCGACGGGCCGCTGGAGATCGCGGGGCGGGCCCTCCGCTCCCGGCTCATGGTGGGGACGGGGAAGTACCGGACGAACCCGGAGATGGCGGACGCCATCGAAGCCTCGGGCGCGGAGGTGGTCACGGTGGCCGTCCGCCGCGTGGATCTCGATGCGTCGAAGGAGGAGGGGATCCTCTTCCACCTCGATCCGTCCCGGTACCTCCTCCTCCCCAACACCGCCGGGTGCTACACGGCGAAGGACGCGGTTCGCTACGCGCGTCTCGCCCGGGCGGCGGGGATGTCGGAGTGGGTGAAGCTGGAGGTGATCGGAGATCCGGAAACCCTCCTCCCCGACACCGCCGCCACGCTGGAGGCGGCGCGGGAGCTCGTCGCCGACGGCTTCCAGGTGCTGGCGTACACCAACGACGACCTGATCGCCGCGCTCCGCCTGGAGGATCTCGGCTGCGCCGCGGTGATGCCGCTCGCTTCTCCCATCGGGAGCGGCCTCGGCCTCATCAACCCTTTCAACGTGCGGACGATCAAGGCACGGCTCTCGGTGCCGGTGATCGTGGACGCCGGCGTGGGCACGGCCTCCGACGCGGCGCTGACGATGGAGCAGGGGGTGGACGGCATCCTGATGAACACGGCGATCGCCGAGTCCCGCGATCCCGTCCGTATGGCCCGCGCGATGGGGCTGGCCACCGAGGCGGGGCGGCTGGCGTACCTCGCTGGGCGTATGCCGCGCCGCGAGCGCGCCGTCCCCTCTAGCCCGCTCGAGGGGATGCTCTCCGGATGACGCGTGGTCGCCGCGGTGGGTGAGCGGGCGACGCCGCCCCGCGTGGCCGCGCTGGAGGTCCTCCGCCGGATCCGCGCCGGCGACCTCGCCGACCGGGCGCTGGAGAGGGCCGCGGGGGCTCTCTCCCCGCGCGACCACGCATGGACGCAGGAGCTGGTCTACGGCACGCTCCGCCTGCGCGGCCGAATCGACTATCTGCTGGAATCGCAGGTTCGCGGTGGAATCGATTCGCTGGAGCCCGACGTGCTGGACGTCCTCCGGCTGGGCGCTTACCAGCTTCTCGAAATGGGGAGCGTCCCGTCCTACGCGGCGGTCTCGCAGTCGGTGGAGCTGGCGCGGGCGGTGGGTGCCGGCCGGGCGGCGGGGCTGGTGAACGGCGTGCTGCAGTCGGTCCGCCGCCGGGGGGGGACGGTCCGCTTCCCGGATCTGGCCTATGACCCGGCGGGGGCGCTGAGTACTCGCGGCTCCCATCCTCGCTGGCTGGTGGAGCGGTGGATCGGGCGGTGGGGCGCCGAGGAGGCCGCCGCGCTCGTGGAGGCGGACAACCTCCGGCCCGAGCTCTACCTCCGGCCGCTCCACCATGCGCCGGCCGAGGCGGTGGCCCGTCTGGAGGAGGTGGGGATCGTGGCGGAGACGGTTCCGTTCGCCCCCGATTCGGTGCGGGTGCTTCCTCCGGCGGGCCCGCGCGAGAGCCTGGCGGCGGTCCCGGCGGTGGTGCAGGACCCGGCGGCGGCGCTGGTGGCGCGCTTCGCGGCCCTCCCCGCCGGGGCGACGGTGCTGGACCTGTGCGCCGCGCCCGGCGGGAAAACGCTGGATCTCGCGGAGCGCGCCCGTCTGGTCGTGGCGGCGGACCTCTCCTTCCCGCGGCTGCGGCGGGTGAGCGATAACGCCGCGCGGGTGGGACGGGAGGCGCGCGTCCGCCCGGTGGTCGCGGACGCGCGCCGGCCGCCGTTTCGCGCGGCTGACGCGGTGCTCCTCGACGTGCCGTGCACCGGCACGGGCACCCTCCGGCGGCACCCCGACGGCCGCTGGAGGCTCGCTCCGGAGCAGGTGGACGAGCTGGCGGAGCTCCAGCGCGAGATGCTCGCGGCCGCCGCCCCGCTGGTGAGGCCGGGCGGGCTGCTCGTGTACTCCACCTGCTCGCTGGAGCCGGAGGAGAACGAAGAGCAGGTGGAAACGTTCCTGGAGCGGCACCGGGAGTTCCGCCTCGAGCCGTCCGCCGGGGCCGTGGACGCGTCGCTGCTCACTCCCGAGGGATCGCTGGCCGTGCTCCCGCAGAGGCAGGGGGTAGACGGCTCATTCGCCGCACGAATGCGCAGAGTCGATTGAGCAATCGAAAGCCGGGAAGGCTCCACCGGACGTTCCCGTGGCTGAGCCGGGTCGATCGACGGATCCTCGCCCGCGTGATCCTGATCGGAGCCGCGGCCTTCCTGGTGGGCTACGGTCTGACCGCGCTGCTCTTCTTCCGGGGTTCGAGCCGGCCCGACGTGGTGGGGGTGCCCGACCTGCGGGATCTCGACCGCGCCGCCGCGGCCAGGCAGCTGGACCGCCTGGGGCTCGAACTGCTCGTGGGCGACTCGCTCCCGCACCCGGAGGTGCGGCGCGGCGACGTCCTCGCGCAGAGCCCGCTTCCGGGGCGGGAGGTGGCGCCCGGTACCAAGGTCCGGGTGATCGTCAGCGCGGGGCGCGCGAGCCGCGTGGTCCCCGACGTGCAGACCCTCACCCGCCTTCCCGCCGAGCGCCTGCTCGCGGCCACGGGGTTCCGGGTGCAGGTGGAGGAGGTGCCGGACGCGCTTCCGGCGGGTCGGGTGGTGTCGGTGTACCCTTCTCCCGGGACGCGGGTGCAGCTCCCGGGCGTGGTGCAGCTGCGGGTCAGCGCCGGACCGCCGCTGGTCGCGGTGCCGGCCCTCTACGGGCTCGCGGAGGAGGAGGCGAGGACGACCCTCGAGGGCGCCGGGCTCCGGCTCGGAGAGATCGAGTACCAGTTCGGTGGCTTCGGCGCGCGGGAGATGGTGGTGGAGCAGACGCCCTTCGCGGGCGACAGCGTCCCCCGGGGTGGAGATGTGCAGGTGCGGATCGTGACCAACCGATCGAGCGAGCGATGACCAACGAGAGACGCGGAACGGCCGTTTCGAACACCCGGCAGTGGTGGATCGTCGGCGCCCTCGTAGGGGTGTTGGCGGTGCTGATCGGGGTCGGATGGGTGGTTCGCGACCGCTTTCTCCCGGTCGAGGTGGGGAGCTCCGCCCCGGGATTCGTCGCGCGCGATCTCGACGGTCGTCCGACCTCCCTCGACGACCTCCGCGGGGAGGTGGTGCTGCTCAACATCTGGGCGACCTGGTGCCCCCCCTGCGTCGAGGAGATGCCCAGCATGCAGCGTCTGTACGAGCGGATGCGGGGTGAGGGACTGCGGGTGGTGGCGGTGAGCATCGATGCCGCCTCCGGCGAGGTGGACGCCGGCGGCCGGCCCGGCGGCGACATCGAGGAGTTCGCCGAGGCGCTCGGGCTCTCCTTCGAGATCTGGCACGACCCCTCGGGGGAGATCCAGCGCATCTACCGCACGACCGGCGTGCCGGAGTCGTTCGTGATCGACCGCGACGGCACCATCATCAAGAAGGTGATCGGCGCCACCGAGTGGGACTCCGAGGCGAACCGCGACCTCTTCCGGCGTCTCCTGGAGGAATGACCGGTGCCCTTATTCGTGCGCACGCTGACCCAGGACTGGAAGCTCAAGTTGCTCGCGTTCGCGCTGGCGGTGCTCCTCTGGGTGGTGGTGAGCGCGGAGCAGGTCACCAGCAACTGGATCCCCGTTCCCCTGCAAGTCCGGGTGGACGATCCGGAGTATCGCCTGATCCCGTCCTCCCTTCCGGCCGAGGTGGAAGTGCGCTTCTCCGGTCCGGGGCGAGAGCTCTGGGACCTGGTGGTGCGCCGTCCTCCGCTGGTACTCTCCATGACGGGCGTGGACAGCACGGCGCAGACGGTGAGGCTCGACCCGATCATGGTTCAGCTCCCCAGCCAGTTCGCCGTGCGTCCCCTGGAAGTCCGTCCCGGCGCCGTCACTCTCGACTTCCATCGGGTGGAGAGCCGTCTGACGCCGGTCCGGGTGCGGATCTCCGACGGTCCGGGGGCGGGCTGGACCCTGCTGGACTCGCTGGTGGTCCTTCCCAGCCGGATCCGCGTCAGCGGCCTGCAACAGGACCTGGCGGGGGTCGAGTCGCTCGCCACGGAGCCGATCCGGCTCAGCCCCGGCGATTCGGCGTTCAGCCGGCTGGTGCCGCTGGACACTGCGGGGATGCGGGGAGTCCGGTTCTCCGCTACGCGTGTGCGCATTTCCGGGCGCATCGACCGGGTGCTGGAGCGCACCTTCGCCGAGGTTCCGGTCTCCGTGGGCGAGGGGGTGGCGATCCGCCCGACGGAGGTGGCCGTTCGGATCCGGGGCCCGCAATCGCGGGTCCAGGGGCTCGGCGCGGAGGGCTTCCGGGTGGTGGTCTCCATCGACTCGATCCCCGCGCGCATTCCGGCGGAGGGAATCCTCGTCCCGCTGCGCGCCGAGCGGCTCCCGCCGGGGATTCAGGTCCAGATCTCTCCGGCGGCAGTGCGCCTCCTCCCCGACCGGATGTTCCTCGACTCGGTCTTCGTCCCCGGGCCGGCCACGCCTCCCGACACGCTGGAGGCGCAGCGGGAGAGCGGCGGTGGGTGAGCTGATCACCCTCGGGATCGAGACCTCGTGCGACGAGACCTCCGCGGCCGTCCTGCGGGGGGAGAGGGAACTGCTGGGGCACGTCGTCCTCTCGCAGGACATCCACCGGCTCTACGGCGGCGTCGTTCCCGAGCTGGCCTCGCGCGCGCACCTGCGGACCGTGGATGACGTGGTGGCCGGGGCGCTGCGTGACGCCGCGGTCGGTCTCGCGGACATCGGCCTCGTCGGGGTCACCGCGGGCCCGGGGCTGATCGGCGCCCTCCTCGTGGGCGTGTCCTGGGGGAAGGGGCTTGCCTGGGCACTCGAGCGCCCGGTGGTGGGGGTCCACCACATGGAGGCCCACCTCTTCGCCGCGCAGCTGGAGCACCCCGACGCCAACCCGCCCTTTGTCGCGTTACTGGTGTCGGGGGGGCACACCCTCCTCCTCTGGGTCCCCGCGTGGGGGGAGTACCGCCTCCTCGGGCAGACCCGCGACGACGCCGTCGGCGAGGCGTTCGACAAGGCCGCCAAGATGCTCGGGCTTTCCTATCCGGGCGGCCCCTCCATCCAGGCCGCCGCGGCCGATGGCGACCCCTCGCGCCACCCCTTGCCCCGCCCTCTGGTCTCCTCCGTCTCGCGGCCGGAGGAACGGGATCTCTACGACTTCTCCTACAGCGGCCTGAAGACGGCCCTGCGTACCCGCATCCGCTCGATGGAGGGGGAAGGGACGATGGCCGCCGAGACTCCCCACCTGGCCGCGGCCTTCCAGGAGGCGGCGGTGGACGTGCTGGTGGTGAAGACGATGCGCGCCGTACGGGAGCGGGACTGTCTGCGGGTGGTTCTCGGCGGCGGGGTGGCGAACAGTCGGCGGCTGCGGGACCGGCTCCATGAGGAGCTGGGGCCCGACGGCGAGCTCTTCGCGCCCTCGCCCCGGCTCTCCACCGACAACGCCGCCATGATTGCCCGCACGGCGGTCTTCCGCTTCCGCCGCGGCGAGGCGGCCGGGTTGGACCTGAGCGCCCGCGCCGACCTCCCCTTTCCGGGGCTGGCATAGTGCGACTGAAGAGCGCTGGGTGCTGAGTGCTAGGTGCTACGTGGCGACGCAGCGGGGCCCGGACATCGCCGCCGTGCCCGGGCTCCGCTGTGGGTCCAGCCACGAAGCTCGGGTACGGCCCCGTCCGTCTGGGTGCCGGACTCACCCAGCAATCGGCACTCAGCACGTCCCGGGGAACTCGCGTGGCGCCGAGGTGTGTCATTGGTCCGAGCAACACTCTCTCCCCCTTTTTCCAGTCCATCATGTTTCCGGTTCTCTTCGAGATCGGCGGTCTCACCGTCACCTCCTTCGGGGTGTTCATGGCGCTTTCCTTCCTCACGGCCGGGTGGGTGCTGACCGCGGAGCTGAAGCGCAAGGGAGAGGACCCGGAGCTCGCCTGGGACATGGTCCTGTGGGCCGCCATCGGCGGGATCTTGGGCGCGAAGCTGTACTACATGGCGCTGCACTGGCCGGAGACGCTGGCCGACCCGCGCCGTGCCATTTTTTCGCGCAGCGGGCTGGTCTGGTACGGCGGCTTCATGGCCGCCGCGGGGCTGATCCTCTGGCAGCTCTCCCGGCGGAGGGTATCGATCCCGCGGGCCGCGGACGCGGTGGCGCCGGCGCTGGCGCTCGCGTACGCCGTGGGACGGATCGGCTGCTTCCTGGTGGGCGACGACTACGGCCGCCCCACGGATCTTCCCTGGGCCGTCGCCTTTCCCCAGGGCGCACCCCCCTCGACCGCGCACAACCTTCGCACATTCTTCGGCGTGGACGTCCCGGCGAGCGTCCCCGGCAATACCGTGCTCGCGGTACACCCCACCCAGCTCTACGAGGTGGGGATGTCGCTGATCATCTTCGCCATTCTCTGGCGGCTGCGCACGCGCATCCGGCAGGCGGGGATGCTCTTCGCCGTGTGGCTCGCGCTGGCCGGCGTGGAGCGCTTCGTCGTCGAGCTCTTCCGCGCGAAAGACGACCGCTTCCTCGGGCCGCTGACGCTGGCGCAGACCATCAGCCTCGGGCTGGTGGCCGTCGGCTTGGTGCTCCTGCAGCGGACGCGGCGGCAGGGTGGCACGCAAGTGGCGTTGAGCCGGGGCGGTTGAGTCCTCGCTCCGCCAGCCCCGACGGCCCGGCATGCTGACGCTGCTCCACATCTCGGATCTCCACTTCGGCCCGCCCTTCCACCAGGGGGTCGGCGAAGCGCTGCAGCGCTTCGCGCACGGGGTGGAGCTCGATCTCGTGGTCGCCTCGGGCGACTTCACGCAGAGAGCCCGGGAGGAGCAGTTCCGGGAGGCGCGGGAGTTCCTCGACCGGTTGCCGGACGTGCCAAGAGTCGTCACGCCCGGCAACCACGACGTGCCGCTCTACCGCATCGCTGAACGCCTCTTCTCTCCCTACCGCCACTACCGGCGCCACATCTCGGCCGAGCTCGACACCGTGACGCGCCTTCCCGGGGCGATCGTGGTGGCGCTCAACTCGACGGCCCCGCGCCGGAAGATCACCAACGGCCGGGTGCACCAGTGGCAGCTCGATTTCGCGGAGAGGGCGTTCGCGGGCTCCGCCCCCGAGACGCTGCGCGTCCTCGTGGCGCACCACCACTTCGCGCCCCCGCCCGACTTCGAGGGGGCGCAGGTGATGCCGAAGGCGAAGCGCGCCCTCGACGCCTTCACCGCGATGCGGGTCGACATGATCCTCGGCGGACACCTGCACCGGGCGTACATCGGCAACTCTCTCGACGTGTACTCGGGGTTCGACCGCGAGCACGGAATCGTGATCGTGCAGAGCGGGACGAGCACCTCCCGGCGCGGGAGGGCGCGCGAGCGCGAGAAGAACTCGTTCAACCTCATCCGGCTCGACGAGCGCCTCATCCGCGTCACGCACTACATGTACTTCGACGACGCCGACGGCTTCGTCTCCACCAGCCACCACGTCTTCTACCGCGGCGGCCGCCCGCCCTTCGCCGGCGAGGCGGTGGACGCCCGCGAGTACCCCCTGGAGAGCGAGCATGCCGACCTACAGCTTCCGTCGTGACCTGACGCCTTCCGACCGGATGAAGGCGATCGGGATCGGGGCCGGGGCGGGGATGGGGATGGCGCTGGCGGCCACCTACCTCGCGGGGATCTTCCTCGCGCGCGCGCCGCTGCGTCCGCCCCCGATCCTGGTGGAGGAGGCGCCGCCCGCGGATCCACCGCGGGGGCGCCCTCCCGCGCGTCGATGAGGTCCACCTTCCGCCCCTACGGCCTCTGGCTCCTCTCCGGGACGCTGCTGGCCCTCCTCCTCGCCGTCGGGGCGGTGACCCTCCTCACCCGCACCGGCTGGGGACGGGAGCAGATCCTGGGCTTCACCCTCACCGCGCTCGGGGGGAGGCTGAACGGGGAGCTGCAGGTGGACCGGCTCGCCGGAAACGTCCTCACCGGGGCGCGGCTCTACGGAATCACCCTCACCGACGCGCGCGAGGTCCCCCTCCTGCGGGCCGACAGCGCCTACATCGAATACCGCCTCCCGAGCTTCCTCGGAGGGGACGTGGTGATCAACCGGCTCGTCGTCTACGATCCGGAGGTTCTCCTGCTGCGCCTCCCGGGCGATTCGCTCTGGAACTACCAGGCCATCCTGCAGGACACCGCGCAGCAGACCGGCGGCGGCGCCGGCCGCGCCACCCTCATCGAGCGGATGCGGCTGGAGGGGGCCGAGGTCACCGTGCGGCTCCCGTGGGAGCCTGACGAGACGCTGAGCCCGGCCGCTCAGCGCCGCGAGCTGCGTGACGCCCTCTCCGACACCTCCCGCCTGGTGGTGGACAGCGTGGACGCGGGGTACCTCCGCACCCTGCGCTTCGACCTGGCGCGGGCGACGGTGAGCGATCTCTCCCTCGCCCCGGACGAGCGCGGGGGGACAACGCTGCGCGTGGACTCCGCCTCGGGAGAGGCTCTCCTCTACCGCGAGCCGCCACTCCGCTTCGCGCAGGTGGAGGGGGAGATCGCGCTGCGGGAGGGGGTTTTCCGCTACCGCGCCCCCACCCTCGTCCTCCCCGACTCCCGCCTCTCCTCGGTGGGCGTGGTGGACCTGACCGGCGAGGAGCCCGCCTACGATGTCGCCTTCACCGCCGACGCCGTGGCGCTGGCGGACCTGCAATGGCTCTTCCCAACGCTTCCCGACGAAGGCGGCGGCGAGGGGAAGCTCTGGGTGGAGACCCGTCCCGAGGGGCTCCTCTTCCGCGCGCGCGACCTCCAGATGCGCGCGCCCGGCACGGAGATCCGCGGCGGCTTCGGGATGGTGCTCGGCGACACGCTCCGCTTCCTGGAGACGGACCTGGTCGCCGATCCGCTCGACGTGGGCACGGTGGAGCGCTTGCTCCCCGCCGGGCTTCCGGTCGAGGGGCTGCGGATCGGCGCGGTGGAGATCGGCGGCTCCTCCTGAGCCGCGGGACGCTTGACAGCACCGAGGCGCGACGACTACTCTCGGGCTTGCGGCGCTCTCGCCGCATACCCGCCACCGCCCTCAAGGAGCTTTCTGCGTGTCTGAAGCGACCGCCAGCACGCATTCCCGCGAGCACTGGGGTTCCCGCGTCGGGCTGATCCTCGCCATGGCGGGGAACGCCGTCGGCCTCGGGAACTTCCTCCGCTTCCCCGTGCAGATGGCCAACAACGGGGGCGGGACCTTCATGATCCCGTACTTCATCTCCTTCCTCCTCCTCGGCATCCCGCTGATGTGGATGGAGTGGGGGATCGGCCGCTACGGCGGCTCCCGCGGCTTCGGGACCATCCCGCGGATGTTCGACGGACTCTGGAAGAGCCGGGCGGCGAAGTACGTGGGCGTCCTGGGGCTCGTGCTCCCGCTCGCCATCTTCATCTACTATACCGTCCTGGTGGGGTGGCTGCTCGCCTTCTCCTTCTTCAGCCTCATCGGCGACTACTTCGGCCTCAACGCCCAGGGAATCCAGCAGTACCTCTACTCGCTCCAGAACATCCACGAGGCGAGCGTCCACGGCGGGTGGGTCGGCTTCCTCTTCTACGGGATCACCCTAGCAGCGATCGTCTGGGTCCTCTCCCGGGGGATCTCGGGCGGCATCGAGAAGCTCGCCCTCTACGGGATGCCGATCCTCTTCGGCTTCGCCTTCATCATCATGATCCGGGTGCTCACCCTCCCGGGGACGGAGCTGGGGAGTCCGGAGAACGGCCTCGCCTTCACCTGGATTCCGAACTGGAGCCTGCTCGGGAACGCCAGCGTCTGGATCGCCGCGGCGGGACAGATCTTCTTCACCCTCTCGCTGGCCGTCGGCTCGATCCACACGTACGCCTCCTATCTCTCGGAGGAGGACGACGTCACGCTAACCGGCCTGGCGACCGCCTCCACCAACGAGTTCGCCGAAGTCGTGCTGGGAGGAACGATCGCCGTCCCGGCGGCGGTGACCTTCTTCGGCGTGACCGGAGCGATGGCGATCGCTTCCCAGGGCTCGTTCGACTTCGGCATCATCGCCATGGGCGCCGTGCTCTCGAACCTGCCCGGGCCGCAGCTGCTGGGGCAGATCCTGGCCTTCATGTGGTACTTCCTCCTCTTCATCGCGGGGATCACCTCGTCGGTGGCGCTGGCGTCGCCGGCGATGGCCTTCGTGCAGGAGGAATTCGGGGTCTCGCGCGGCCGGGTGGCGCTCGGCCTCGGCGCGGTCGCGCTGGTCCTCGGCTTCGCCAACGTCTGGTGGTACAGCGACGGCTTTCTCACCGAATGGGACAGCATGGCGGGGACGTACGGCCTCTTCATCTTCGCCTTCATCGAGATCTGGATCGTGCGGCTGGCCTTCGGGATCGACAACATGTGGGAGGAGCTGCACCGCGGGGCGGACCTGCAAATCCCGCGGATCTTCAAGTTCATCATGGCCTGGATCGCGCCCGCCTTCATCACCGTGCTCGCGATCTGGTTCGTCACCACGGCGATGCTGCCGGAGCTGCTGATGACCAACGTCCCGGCGGAGCAGGTCGGCGGCCGCTGGCTCGGGCGCATTGGGCTCATCCTGATGTACGCCGGGCTCGCCTACCTCGTGCACCTCGCCTGGAAGCGGAACGGCGGCGGGGCCCGAAACCCCAGAGCGACGCCGCGCATCGAGACGGAGGTGGTCCGATGACCGTGGCCCTCGCCCTCGCGCTGCTCCAGGCCGTGACGCCCGAGACCCGCGCCGCCGGGGGAATGGACGCCTTTTCGTGGGCCTTCATGCTGCTGAGCATGGCCGCCGTGAGCTCGCTGACCTTCTGGTGCTTCTGGAGGATCCTGCGCGGGAAGGAGCACTTCGATCCGGACGGCACCGGCCCCGCCCACGCCCCGGTCCAGGGGAAGGTGGACCGATAGGCGGAGAGGCGCTCCGCGCCACCGGTACGGATCATGAAAGCTGGCCGGGGCACCGCCGTCGTGCGGTGCCCCGCTCCCGTTCCCGCCGCCGAGGAGGGTCGCATGTCCGAGGATCGACGCGCTTCGCAGACGCCGCAGTCGCAGCAGGTCTCGACGACGGGGGGCGCCGCCACCGAGCCGACCGCCGGAGAGGTGGGACGGCGCCTCACGCCCTTCCAGGCCGTCAACCGCCAGTTCGACCGCGCGGCGGACCTCCTCGGGCTCTCCGAAGACCTGCGGATCGCCCTGAAGACGCCGTTCCGCGAGGTGATGGTCGAGCTGCCCCTGCGCTGCGCCGACGGCAGTCTGCGCACCTTCTCCGGCTATCGGGTGCAGCACGACAACTCCCGCGGCCCGATGAAGGGAGGGCTCCGCTACCACCCGGAGGTGGACCTGGACGAGGTCCGGGCGCTCGCCTCCCTCATGACCTGGAAGACCGCGGTGGTGGACATCCCCTTCGGGGGCGCGAAGGGGGGGATCAACTGCAATCCGCGTGAGCTCAACGCGACCGATATCGAGCGGCTCACCCGCCGCTTCGTCTCGCGCATCGAGCGCTTCATCGGCCCGCAGGAGGACATTCCCGCCCCGGACGTCAACACCAACGCGCAGGTGATGGCGTGGATCGTGGACGAGTACTCGAAGTACCACGGCTACACGCCCGCCGTGGTGACCGGGAAGCCGGTGCAGCTCGGCGGCTCGCTGGGCCGGGAGTCGGCGACGGGGCGCGGCGTCCTCTTCGCGGCCGAGCGCGCCGCCGCGGACCTGGGGCTGGATCTCCGCGGCGCCAGCGTCGCCGTGCAGGGGTTCGGGAACGTCGGAAGCTGGGTGGCGCACTTCTTCCACGAGGCCGGTGCCCGGGTCGTGGCGGTGAGCGACGTGAACGGTGGGATCTACCGCGAGGGCGGCCTCGACGTCGCGGCCCTTCGCGCCGAAGTGGCGCGCACCGGCTCCGTGGTGGAGCGCGCGGGGGTGGAGCGGATCGGAAACGACGACCTGCTGACGCTCGAGGTGGACGTGCTGGTGCCGGCGGCGCTGGGGGGCGTGCTCCACGCGCGCAACGCCCCCGACGTGAAGGCGCGCCTCGTGGTGGAGGGCGCCAACCACCCCACCACGCCCGACGCGGACGAAATCTTCCGCGAAAGAGGGATTACCGTTCTCCCCGACATCTTCGCGAATGCCGGCGGGGTCACCGTCTCCTACTTCGAGTGGGTGCAGAACCTCCAGCAGTTCCGCTGGCCTTCCGATCGGGTCGACGGCGAGCTGCGCACGATCATGGACGCCGCGTACAACTCCATCCGGCGGATCGCCCGCGAGCGCGCCACCGACCTTCGCACCGCCGCTTTCGTCCTCGCCATCGAGCGGGTGGGGCAGGCGGCCGAGCTCCGGGGCTACTGAGGATTCATGGAACGAGAGACGACCGACGGGAGCGCGGATGTGCCCGCCTCGCGGGCAGAGGGGCTGCGGGTGGTGATGGAGCGGCTCCGCGCGGCCGAGCGGGTGGTGCTCACTACGCACGTCAATGCCGACGGCGACGGATGCGGCTCCGAGGCGGCGGTCGCCGCATGGCTCGAGTCGCGCGGAGTCCGCGCGACCATCGTGAATCCGACCCCCTTCCCGGCTTCCCTCCGCTTCCTCCTGCACCGCGAGGGGGCCGCGGCGGACCTCGGCTCGCCGGAGGCCGCCGAGGCGCTCGCTGAGACGGACCTCTTCCTGGTGCTCGACACCAGCGAGGAGAACCGCGTCGAGCCGCTCCGGGAGTGGCTCGACCCCGAGAGGACGCTGGTGGTGGACCATCACCCACCCGGCCCGACGGTGGTGGGACACCAGGGGGTGCAGGATCCCTCGGCCGCCGCGACGGGGGAGCTGGTCTACGACCTCCTCTCGCTCGACGGGGCGGAGTGGCCGATCGAGGCCGCGATCGGGATCTACGTGGCGCTGGTGAGCGACACGGGTTCCTTCCGCTTCAGCAACACCACCCCCCGCGCGCATCGGATCGCCGCGGAGATGCTGCGTTTGGGAGTCGATCCGGAAGCGGTGTTCCAGCGGCTCTTCGCGACCTTCCCGCGGCGGCGCTTCGAGCTCCTGCGGGCGGCCCTGGAGAGGCTCGATACCGAGGGCGACCTCGGCCTCGCCTGGATCGAGGTCCCGTACGCGGTCGCCGAGCGCGTGCAGGCCACCAACGACGACTTCGAGGGGCTGATCGACCAGGCGCGCTCGGTCGAGGGGACGCGGGTGGCGATCCTCTTCCGCGAGCTACCCGATGGGAAGGTCAAGGTCTCCTGGCGCGCCAACGGACCCGTGGACGTCAACCGCCTCGCGCGCGAGTTCGGGGGAGGAGGCCACGTGAAGGCGTCGGGTGCGCTCGTCCCCGGTCCCGCGGAGGAGGTGGTGCAGAGGGTGCTCGAGAGTGCACGCGGCGCGCTGCGCGGCTAGGCCGCTCCCGGCTCGGCTCCGTGCTCGCCCTCCAGATAGGTGTACCCCGCCAGCCCCTCGATGTAGTCGGCGATGAAGGCGTTGGCCTCCTGTCGGGAGAGGTTCTGGGCGCGCTGCACCTTGCGCCGGAAGGTGGTGATCAGCGTCTGGGCGTCGAACTGCACGTAGTTGAGCACCTCGGTGATGGTGTCGCCGTGTACCAGGTCGGTGATCTCGTACGATTCGCCGCCGGCGCGCAGGCGCAGGTGCACCGCGTTGGTGTCGCCGAAGAGGTTGTGCAGGTCGCCCAGGATCTCCTGATAGGCGCCGGTGAGGAAGATCCCCAGGACGTAGGGCTCGTCCGGCTCGAAAGTGTGCAGCTCCAGCGTGTGCTTCGCCGGCTTCCCCCCCACGAAGTGGTCGATCTTCCCGTCCGAGTCGCAGGTCACGTCCTGGAGTGTGCCACGCCGCGTCGGCTCCTCGTCCAGCCGGTGGATCGGCATGATCGGGAAGAGCTGGTCGATCGCCCATGAGTCGGGAAGCGACTGGAAGAGCGAGAAGTTGCAGAAGTACCGATCGGTGAGGACCATGTTCAGCTCGGGCATGATGTCCTCGTATTCCTCCGGGTCTTGCGCCGCCATCCGCGCGATCCGGTTCATGATCGCCAGGTGAAGGCGCTCCACCGTCGCCCGCTCCCGCAGCGTCAGCACTCCGCTGGCGAAGAGGTGCTGCGCATGCTCCTTGGCGAAGGTGGCGTCGTGGTACACCTCGCGCAGGTTTCGCTCGGTCAGCTCGCGCAGCCCTCCGGCGAGCTCATGCACCACCGCGTGCGCGTCCTCGCCCGGAACTTCCACCTCGCCCTCGATCTGCGTCTCGAGGTCGATCACGTTGATGAGGAGCAGCGCGTGGTGCGCCGTCAGCGCGCGCCCCGACTCGGAGATCACGTGCGGCATCGGGATCTCGTTCTCCCGGCAGGCCTCGGCCAGCGAATAGACGATGTCGTTCGCGTACTCCTGGATCGAGTAGTTGACGCTGGCGTGCGTCGTGGAGCGCGAGCCGTCGTAGTCCACCCCCAGCCCGCCTCCCACATCGACGTGCGTCACGTCCACCCCCAGGTTGCGCAGCTCCAGGTAATAGCGGCTCACCTCCGCCATCGCGACCTTCACGTGACGGATATCGGTGATCTGCGAGCCGAGGTGGAAGTGGATCAGCTTGAGGACGCCGAGGCGCCCTGCGTCCTGGAGCCTGTCGAGCACCCGCACCAGCTGGGAGGCGTTGAGGCCGAACTTGCTGCGCTCTCCGGTGGACTCCGCCCACTTCCCCGAGCCCGTGGAGGTGAGCTTGATGCGCACCCCCGCGGTGGGAGTCACCCCCATCTCCTCCGCGACCTTGAGGAGGACGTCGAGCTCGTTGATCTTCTCGACCACGACGAAGACCTGATGCCCCAGCTTCTGGCCCATCAGCGCGAGGCGCATGAACTCCTCGTCCTTGTAGCCGTTGCAGATGATGATGTGGTCGCTGCGCTCGGTCATGGCGAGAACCGCCTGCAGCTCCGGCTTGCTTCCCACCTCCAGCCCGACACCGTGCTCCTCCCCGAACTCGAGGATCTCTTCTACGACATGCCGCTGCTGGTTCACCTTGATCGGATAGACCGTGGTGTAGCCGCCCTCGAAGCCGTACTCCTCGATCGCCCGGCGGAACTTCTCGGCGAGGGTCTGCACGCGCGTGCGGAGGATGTCGGAGAAGCGGAGGAGGAGCGGCATCCGGATCCCCTGGGCCTCCAGATCCATCGCCAGCTCGAAGAGGTCGAGCCCGCGCTCCGGGGTCTTGGTGGGGTGCACGGTGACGTGCCCCTTCTCGTTCACGCCGAAGTACCCGATGCCCCAGCCCTCCACGTTGTAGAGCTCGCTCGCGTCGTCGGTCGTCCACTGAGTCTCGATCGTTCCCTCCATCTCTTGCGCCCTCACTGGCTCGGCGGCGGTCCGTGGGCCGTGCTCGGCGGCTCTCGAGTGCCCGGATTTCCCGGCGGCCGGTGCAGCGCGAAATCTGTACCGCCGCGGCGCGACGCCACGGGACGCGAGGCCGCTTGAAAGGGCAGGGGAGGGAAGGTATTTTTTCGGTCCGGCGATCCCGCGCCCGCGCGCCCCTGACCCTTCCGTCCACTCTCTCCCGCACGCATGGCGAGCTACCGGCACCCCGACTTCTCGCAGCCCCGCTTCCGAGATGCGCCCGAGGTCCGCTGGGAGCGGGCGCCTGCGGACGGGGTGCTGCCGGAGGGGTTCTTCTCCACCACCAACCTTCCCACCTACCTCAAGGTGGACGGCGAGTGGCGCCTCCCCCGCGCCCCGAGGATGGACGCCGCGCTGGTCCTGGATCCCGACCGGATGCCCCGCGTGCTGGAGGGCCGCTACGTGCGCGCGGGGCAGCCGGTGGCGCTCGGCCTCGCCGAGGACGGCAGCGAAGGGATCTTCGTGCACGCGGGAGGGCTGCAGGAGGTCCAGGACACGGGGCCGGAGGGCGAGTTCCGTTTCATGTCGTCCGAGGTCTCCCGCGAGAAGCCCACCGACTACTCCGCGATGGCGCGCCTGCTGGTGGACGAGCGCGAGCGCGGAGGGTACGTGGTCTGGGTGGTGGGCCCCGCGGTGCTGCACTCCCGCGGCCGCGACACCCTCTCCTGGTTCGTGGAGAACGGCTTCGTGCAGGCATTCTTCGGCGGGAACGCGGTGGCGGTGCACGACATCGAGGCCGCAGTCATGGGGACGACGCTGGGAATGGACGACCGCGGAGCGCCGGTGAGCGGCGGGCACGCCTTCCACATGCGCGCCATCAACCGCGTACGCGCGGCGGGTTCGATCGCCGCCGCGGTGGAGGCGGGCATCGTCCGCTCCGGGATCATGCGATCCCTCGTCCTCAGCGGCGTCCCCTTCGTCCTCGCCGGCTCGATCCGCGACGACGGTCCGCTCCCGGACACGCTGGCGGACATGACGGTGGCGCAGGAACGGATGCGCGCGCACTGCGAGCGCGCGACGGCGGTCATCATGATCGCCACCGCGCTGCATTCCATCGCCACCGGGAACATGCTCCCCGCCTACGTCCACCACGAAGCGAGCGGCGAGGTGAGGCCGCTGGCGACGATCTGCGTCGACTCGTCGGAGTTCGTGGTGGCGAAGCTGAAGGATCGAGGCACCCGCCAGGCGTTCGGCGTGATCACCAATGCCCAGGACTTCCTGCACGTGCTCCGCTACTTCGTGGAGCGCGAGGTGGCGGAGCGATCGGGCCCGAGGTGAGCGAGCGGGTCCCGAGCGAGGCGCTACGAGAGGTGCTGCGCGACCTCCCCCGGCAGGTGCCGGTGGGGCGCCTCGAGCGCATCTGGCTCTTCGCCCCGCGCGAGATCGCGGGGAAGGAGAGCGGCTTGCTGGTTCTCTCCCTCTTTGCGGCGTCGGAGCGGCCGAGCGGGCAGCGGCAGGTGGTCACGTGGCGCTACGAGGCGGAGCGGGTGCGGGGGAGGCTACAGCGCTCCGACCTGGTGGCGGAAGAAGGGTGGGCGCCGGCGGAGCGGCTTCCGCGGCTGATCGCGGGGGTCCTGGCGCGGCTGGGCGACGAGAGCGAGCACCCCCGCCTGGAGGTGATCGGGGGGAGTGAAGCGCGCTGGACCGCGCTGCTGGAGGCGCTCGGGATCGCCGCGGTTGATTCCCCGGGTGGAGAATGATTATTGTTAGCGCAACGAGAGGGGATCTCCCTCCTGGCGCCGGCGATCCCGAAGGAGGGTTCATGTCTCCGTTCATCCATCTGTTCCGCCGCTACCTCCGCGAGCAGGGGCTTCCCGTAACGCAGCAGCGGGAGGCGGTCGCACAGGTGGTTTTCACCTCTCCCGGCCACCTCTCGGTCGAGGACATCGAGACGGCCCTCAAGGACGAGGGCGAGCGGATTGGTAAGGCCACCATCTACCGTACCATGGAGATCCTGGTGCGCAGCGGGCTGGTGGAGGAGCACGACTTCGGGGAGGGATTCAAGCGGTACGAGCACCTCTTCGGCCAGCAGCCGGTGCACGAGCACCTGATCTGCACCCACTGCGGCAGAGTCATCGAGTTCCAGAGCTCCGAGGTGGTGCGCCTGCAGGAGGAGACCGCCCGGTACCACGGCTTCCTTCCCACCCGTCACCGGCTGGAGATCTACGGCATCTGCGCCGACTGCCAGGCTGTCGGAGTCGCCCCCGAGAACGAGGGGATCACCTGTCCGGTGGACCGGCTCAACTGAAATGTGGAATGGACCGGGAGACGCAGCGCTCCCTGGACTCATCCCGCGCTTCTCGTTATATTTACGGGCTTCGCACGAGGCGGACTCGAAGGGTTCGAGTTCGCCTTTCGCATGCCCATGCCGAGAGCGGCCCAGCCGAACAGGACATATGTCGATTCGCAACATCGCCATCATCGCCCACGTGGACCATGGGAAAACGACGCTGGTGGACCACATGCTGCGGCAGGCCGGCACCTTCCGGGAGAACCAGCAGGTCGCGGAGCGCGTGATGGACTCCAACCCGCTGGAGCGGGAGCGGGGGATCACCATCCTCTCCAAGAACCTCTCGGTGCTCTGGGGCGAAACCAAGATCAACATCGTGGACACCCCCGGCCACTCGGACTTCGGAGGCGAGGTCGAACGCATCCTGCGCATGGTGGACGGAGTGATCCTGCTGGTGGACGCCGCCGAGGGTCCGATGCCGCAGACACGCTTCGTGACTCGCAAGGCGCTGGAGCTGGGGCTGCAGCCGGTGGTGGTGATCAACAAGATCGATCGCGGCGACGCCGACCCTTCGCGCGTGCACGACGAGGTGCTGGAGCTCTTCATGGAGCTGGAGGCCGACGACCATCAGCTCGACTGCCCCTTTCTGTACGCCGTGGGACGCGAGGGCGTGGCCATGCGCGAGGCGGACGAAGAGCGGAGGGACCTGACTCCGCTCTTCGCGGCCATCCTGGCGAACATCCCGGCGCCGCGCGCGACCGAGGGGCCGTTCCAGATGCTGGTCTCGACTCTCGACCACTCGCCCTACCTGGGGCGGCTGGCGATCGGGCGCATCGAGCGCGGCGTCGCCCGCGTCGGGGATCCCGTGCTGGTGGTGGAGCAAGGCGAGGACGAGCCGATCTCGGCGCCCCGGTCGAAGATCACCAAACTCTTCCTCTTCCGCGGCCTGGATCGGGCCGAGGTTCAGGAGGCGTACGCCGGCGACATCGTGGCGGTGTCCGGGCTCGACAGCATCGAGATCGGGTCCACCCTCTGCGACCCCGAGTATCCGGAGGCGCTGGAGGGGATCCGCGTCGAGGAGCCGACGGTCTCCGTCGATTTCATGGTGAACACCTCGCCCTTCGCCGGCCGGGAGGGGAAGTACGTCACCAGCCGGCAGCTGCGCGACCGCCTCTTCCGCGAGCTCGAGAGCAACGTGGCGTTGCGCGTCGAGGAGACCGACTCCCCCGACACGCTGACCGTCTCCGGCCGCGGCGAGCTGCACCTGGGGATCCTGATGGAGACCATGCGCCGTGAGGGGTACGAGTTCGCCGTGTCGCGTCCGCGGGTGATCCTGAAGAAGGGGGAGAACGGCGAGCGGCTGGAGCCGTACGAGGAAGTCACCGTGGATGTGCCGGAGACGCTGATGGGACCGGTGATCGAGAAGTTCGGGCAGCGGAAGGGCGAGATGCTGGAGATGCGCAACCCGGGCGGTGGGCTGGTGCGGCTGATCTATCGTGTTCCCGCGCGGGGGCTGTTCGGGTATCGCTCGGAATTCCTCACGGACACGCGCGGCGAGGGGATGCTGCACCACCGTTTCCTCGACTATGGTCCCTACGTGGGCTCGATGAGCTCCCGCT
>CBDCDN010000005.1:80000-225142 GCA_965215255.1 Longimicrobiaceae bacterium
CCAGATCCTGATGCTTCGCCGGCTCCGGCTGCCTCTGCTCGTGCTCGCCGCCTCCCTGCTCATGGGGTGCGGCAGCGGGCGCGCCACGAACCTGCCGCTGGCCGAACCGACTCCCGGCGTGGCGCTGGATACCCTCGCCAGCGGGCTCGTGGTGCCGTGGGACGTGGACTTCGCCCCCGACGGGCGGATCTTCCTCACCGAGCGGCCGGGCCGCATCCGCGTGATCGAGGACGGTGTGCTGCGCCCCGAGCCGTGGGCGGAGCTGAACGTGGCCCGCCGCAGCGAAATGGGCCTCATGGGCATCGCCCTGGCCCCCGACTTCGCCCAGACCGGCCACGTATACGTGGTCGGCAGCTTTGCCGTGGAAGACGGGGGCACGGAGAACCGCGTGTACCGGTTCACCGAGCACGGCGGGCGTGGGACCGACCCGCAGGTGATTCTGGACGGCATCCCCGCCGCCCGCTACCACGCGGGCGCGGCGCTGGACTTCGGGCCGGACGGGATGCTGTACCTGACGGCGGGAGACGCCCTCCATCCCGGTGACGCCGACGACCCGGGCTCGCTGGCCGGCAAGGTGCTCCGCATCCGTCCGGACGGTGGCATCCCGGCCGACAACCCGGTGCCTGGCTCGCCCGTGTACGCCCTGGGCGTGCGCAACTCGCAGGGGCTCGCCTGGCACCCCGACACCGGTGAGCTGTTCGCCGCCGAGCACGGCCCCAGTGGCTTGCCGAAGGAGTGGTTCCGCACCGGCCGCGACGAATTGAACGTGATCCTGCCCGGTGAGAACTACGGCTGGCCCGAGGTGGCGGGGATGCGGGGCGGCGACGAATTCGTGCTTCCGCTGGTGGAGTGGAGCCCTGCCATCGCACCGGGCGGAATGGCCTTCTACTCCGGCGATGCGTTCCCCTGGCGGGGCAACGCCTTTGTGGCGGCACTCAAGGGAAAATCGTTGCTACGCATCGTGCTCCAACCGGCGCCTGGGCTGCAAACCGGCTGGCGAGCGATTCGCAAGGAGGTGCTGTTTCGCAACCGCTTGGGCCGCATACGCGCGGTGGCGATGGGGCCGGACGGACACCTTTACTTCACCACCAGCAACCGGGACGGCCGCGGCGATGCGGCCTCCGGAGACGACTACCTGCTCCGCGTCCGGCCGCGCAGTTGACCTGCGGACCAGGCCCGGGGTGAATAGATCATCCCGGGCCGTCGCTCGCCAAAGCTGATCTGCCGCCGCTTCCCGTTGTGCGGATCAGACCACCGCCCGCGGGGAGCTTTGCTGGCGGCGGACGGCAGGGTTTGCGAGTGGGTGAAGATGCACACCGACATCCGGCTCGTTCTTGACGCGAACCCTCTTCTATCCTATCATTGAGACCGAACGGTCGCAACAGGAGAGCAGATGCGCAAGGGTGAGCTGACACGGGAGCACATCATCGTACAGGCGGCAGCCGTCTTCAACGAAAAGGGTTTTGCCGGAGCTTCGCTCTCGGACGTTATGGAGGCCACCGGGCTGCAGAAGGGCGGCATCTATCGCCACTTCGAGAGCAAAGAGGAGCTCGCGGCCGAGGCGTTCGGCTACGCAGTGACCCGGATGGGCGAGCGATTCGCCGCCGCTCTGGAGGGGAAGCGCACGGCGCCCGAGCGGCTGCGCGCCATCGTTGGCGTCTACGTGCGTGTGCCACTTGATCCGCCGGTCCCAGGGGGGTGCCCGATGCTGAGCGCGGCGGCGGACAGCGACTATGGAAGCTCGCCCCTGAAGGAGCAGGTGCGCGCCGCCATGGACGGCCTCCGAGACTTGGTGCGGCGGATCGTCGCCGCGGGGATCGAGCGGGGCGAGCTGCGCCCGGAAGTGGACGCGGAGCAGGTTGCGACGGTGCTGACGGCCACGCTGGAGGGCGCGATCCTGCTCACACAGCTGTACGACGACCCGCGCTACGTGCGACAGGCGGCCGCACACCTGGAGGAGTATCTGGAGCAGAGCCTGAGCGCCTGAGGGGTGGCGGGTTCTTTTTTTTGGCCAGACTGCGACCGTTCGGTCTCTAACAGGGGGGGAAAGGGAGATCATGGAACGCTATGACGCAATCGTCGTGGGCGGTGGACCGGCCGGGTACGCTACGGCGGTCCGGCTGGCGCAGCGGGGCCTGCGCACGCTGGTGGTGGAGCGATGTGCGCTGGGTGGGGTGTGCCTGAACTGGGGATGCATCCCCTCGAAGGCGCTGATCACCACGGCCAACCGGTGGGAGGCGCTGCACGAGAGCGAGGCGTGCGGAATCCGCGTCGGCTCGGCCGAGCTGGACTTCGCAGGCACGCAGGTGTGGAAGGACGGCATTGTGGAGAAGCTCACCTCCGGCGTGGCGGGGCTGCTGAGGGGCAACGGGGCGGACGTGGTGTACGGCACGGCCCGGCTGGCGGTAGCAGGGGTGGTGGAGGTTCAGGACGGAAGCGGAGAGGTGCGGCGCTATGGGGCGGAGCGGGCGGTGGTGATCGCCACGGGAGCGCGTCCGATCGAGATTCCCGGCTTCGCGCCCGACGGTAAACGGATCCTCACCGCCAGGGAGGCGGTGTCGCTGCGGGAGGTGCCGGAGCGGCTGGTGGTGATCGGGGGCGGGGTGATCGGGATCGAGTTGGGGACGATGTACGCGAAGCTGGGAAGTGAGGTAACGATCGTGGAGGCCGTGCCGACGCTCTTGCCGGGGGTGGACCGCGACCTCGTGCGGGTGGTGGAGCGTCGCCTCGAGCGGCGGGGCGTGCGGGTGCTGCGGGAGGCGCGCGCCAGCGGATGGCAGGAGCGGGACGGCGCGGTCGTGGTGCGGGTGGAGCACGGGGGAGGCGTGGAGGAAATCACGGCGGACGGGGTGCTTGTGGCGGTGGGATTCCGGCCCAATACGGAAGGGCTGGGGCTCGAGGAGGCGGGCGTCCAACTGGATGGGCGCGGGCACGTGCAGGTGGACGATCGATACCGCGCCACCGCGTCCGGGGTCTACGCGGTCGGCGACGTGACCGGCGGGCCGTACCTGGCGCACAAGGCCTATCGGGAGGCCGAGACCGTGGCGGAGGTGATCGCGGGGAAGGACGTGCGCCGCGACTGGCTGGCGCTCCCCGCAGTGGTCTTCTCCGACCCGGAGATCGCCGTGGTGGGCCTGAGCGAGGAGGGGGCGAAGCGGGAGGGGATCGCGTACGAGGTGGGGAAGTTCCCCTTCTCAGTCCTGGGGCGCGCGATGTCACTCGGGGAGACGGACGGGTTCGTGAAGGTGATCGCCGGGGGCGACCGAGTGCTGGGGGTGGGGGTGGTGGGGCCAGAGGCGAGCGAGCTGATCGCGGAGGCCACCTTCGCGATCGAGATGATGGCCGCCCCCGGGGACGTGGGCCTCACCATCCATACCCACCCCACCCTCTCCGAAGCGCTGCACGAGGCGATGCTTCACTCCGTGGGCGAGGCGCTTCACGTCTTGAACCGTCGGCCGGGTCCACTCGCGGGGGTCCGGGGCGCACCTGCGCTCCCCTGAGCAGCGGTGCGCGTCAAGCGCTCTCACATCCGATACGTCTCCCGCGCCACTCGCGGTGCGGAAGGCTGGGCAGGGATCCTCAGGCCACTCGCGAGCGCTGATCCCGTGATCGAGACCACCACCCGTCGCCGCCGAACGCCTCCGCGAACGCATCCATGCTTCACGACCCGACCGTCGGGGATGAGGCGTTCCCCCGTGTCGACTGGAGCTCGGGCGCACTGAGTTCATGGAGCGCAGACTTCCAAGCCCGCACCTCTTCTGCCCGAAGGGAGCCACCCCGGAAGGGGACACATTCGCGCGGCACTTCGGGTGCCGCCGGACACGATGGAGGACCCGTTCACCGGCTCCGAGACGGTGCCATGGCCGCCTACCTGTGGCGGTACGGGCTCATCGACGGGCCGAGCTTCGTCGCGGAGCAGGGGCACTGGCTGGAGCGCCCGGGACGGGCGCGGGTGGAGGTGATCGGGCCGCGCGACGCGATCGATTCGGTGCGGGATCGGGAGCCTGTCAAGCTGGTTGAGACGGTCGCAAGCTTATATTACTGAGCAGCCGCCGCTTTCTCCGGCGGATTGATCCAGGCGGCCGTGGGCAGTTCTGGAGGCCGCGGCACCCCGCGCACGAAGCGCTCGGGCCGCTGGGCGTAGGCGGTCGCCAGCACGCGGGCTCGCTCGGTGTGGAGTGCCTCGGCGCGGCCGGAATGCACCGCGGCCGGGGGCATGAGAGCGATGCCCGAGTGACGGTGCTCGTGGTTGTACCACGCGAAGAACTCGCGGCAGAAGCTTCGCGCTTCGAGGATCGAGCCGAAGCGATCCGGAAAGCCGGGCCGGTACTTCAGCGTCTTGAAGTGTGCCTCCGAGTACGGGTTGTCGGTCGACGTGTAGGGTCGCGAGTGCGTCTTCGTGATCCCCAGATCCGCCAGCAGAAAGGCTACGGGCTTCGACCTCATGGCACTGCCCCGGTCGGCGTGGATCGTCAGCTGGTCGCGCTCGATGCCCTGCTGCTGGGCCGCTTGCGCGATCATCTGCTCGGCCACGGCGGCCGACTCCCGGTGCTGCACGGTCCAGCCGACCACGTAGCGGCTGAAGACGTCCAGGATCACGTACAGGTAGAAGTAGCTCCATTTCTCGGGCCCGAGCAGCTGGGTGATGTCCCAGCTCCACAGCTCGTTGGGCCGCTCGGCCAGCAGCTCGGGCCGGGCGTAGGCGGGATGCGTGAGCTGATCGCGCCGCTCGCGCACCTCACCGCGCTGGGCAAGCAGGCGGTACATCGTGCGCTCCGAGCACAGATAGCGCCCCTCATCCAGGAGCGTCGCCCACACCTGGGCCGGCGAGCGGTCCGCGAAGCGCTCCGAGTGCAGCTCCTGGAGCACCGCCTCGCGCTCGGCAGCCGAGAGGGTACGCTCCGGCTGCGGGCGCGGCACCCGAGGCTTCGGCGGGGGTGGCCGCCGCCGACGGTAGATCGTCGCCGGCGCCGTGCCCAGGACGCGGCACGCCGGCCGGGTTCCAATCACAGGGGTGAGTTCCTCCACGGCCGCTTCGATCCTGGCTCGGTGCTCCCGTCCGCGCCCCTGGTCCCGAGCAGCTCGCCCAGAAGCGCGGAGACGTTTCCCTGCACCTCGATCACCTTGCGCGCCTTCGCCAGCTCCGCCTCCGCCCGCTCCAGCTTCCGGCGCAGCGCCTCGTTCTCGGTCGCGAGCGGGTGCGGCTTGCGCCGGCCCCGCGGGCGGGCCAGGGCGTCGAGCGCACCCTGATCTCGCTGTCTGCGCCATGCGGAGAGGTGCGACGTGTAGAGCCCCTCGCGGCGCAGCAGGGCCCCGATCTCGCCAGGCTGGGTGCAGGCGTCGGCCTGCTGGATGATCCGCAGCTTGTACTCGGCCGTGAAGCGCCGCCGCGCGGGCCGCTCGACCAGCTCCGGGTCCGGGACTTCGGCGGCGGGTCGAACGGCGGCCGCTGCGCTACGCTCGCCTACGGCTCGCTGCGCGAAGCGGCCGCCGTTCCCGTTGTGCTTTGCGTTCAACATCGGAGGCTCCCCTCTCGCCCTCGTGAGTCAGTAGTTCTGGGAAGATAACCGTCTCACCTCAACTTGGCAGAGAGGGCGGGGTCGCCACCTGCCCGGCAGGGAAGACGAGTATCTCCATGGGCCGCCGCACGCACCCGGTGCAGGGCGAGCGCTGGGAAGTACGCTTCTCACGGCACGACTGCACCCCCTGCTCCTCACGTGTCCAGTGTACCCGCGCTCGGGTCGGAGCGCGCCTGCTCAACTTCATGCCGCGCGAGCAGCACGAGGCCCTTCAGGCGGCTCGGCAGCGACAGGGCACGGCGGACTTCCGCGAGCGCTACGCCGCCCGGGCCGGGGTCGAGGGCACGATCTCGCAGGCAGTGCGTCGCTGCGGTCTGCGCCGGTGCCGCTACATCGGTATGGCCAAGACCCACCTGCAGAACGTCCTTCTGGCGACCGCAATCAACGCGCTTCGCTCCGCCGAATGGCTGACGGGCCGGAGACCGGCACAGACTCGCCTGGATGCCTTCGCTCGGCTTCAACCTGTGCTCGGTTGAACCGGGTGCTCCGGATTCGCCACCAGTGCCAGGGGTGGTACAATCCCCACCGGCGGCATTCCGCCCTCGGGTACCGCTCCCCGGTCCAGTTCGAGCGGGCCGAGCTCGCGAACGCGGCGTGAGGCGCCGAGTGAGTTTTCCACACGCTGCTGCTGCGAGCGATCCCTGCGGGCTCTCCGCCGCAGCGCATGGAAAACTCTCCGCTTGATTCGAAAGCCGTCCCCCGTCCACCAAACGGGGACAGCTCCAGGCTGGGGCTGACGCCCCGCGAATCATCAAGCGGCAGCAGGCGCCGACTCGGCCGCATCAGCAAGCAGGGCGATCCCTACCTGCGCACGCTCCTCATCCACGGGGCGCGGTCGGCTCTGCGTGCCGCACAGCAGCGAGACCGAGCAGGCAAGCCGCTCACACGGCTGCAGGAGTGGGGCGTGAAGAAGGCGCACGAGCAGCACTACAACTCCGCGGCCGTCGCGCTGGCGAACCAGACGGCACGCGTCATCTGGGCGGTGTGGCACCACGAGCGCAGCTTCGACGGCGACTACCTGCCGCAGGCGGCCTGAGAAGAACCACCATCCAACGAATCGCGACGAGACGTCACACGACGAGGAGGGAGCCGGTAGTGGTTCAGTGCAGGTTGATGGGTAGTGCCTCACGCATGCTCGAGATTGTAGCGATGGAGGAACAGACGCAGACAAGCCTCAGGCATCCGATCACACTTGCTGAAGGAGAGCGACTTCCTCACAAAGCGACCCAGCCGCTGACGCAGCGTGCCGTTCCACCGCTCCACGTGGTTGGTCTCTCCGCTGTCCTTGCCGACGGCTCGGTGCTGCTCGGCCGGGATCACCGCCTGATAGCACTGCCAGAAATCCGTGTAGCAGAGGCTCCTCCGGTACGCCTCTGGAATCCGATTCCACAGCCTTCGGTAGGTCGCCTCACTGCGATCGCCCAGCACATACGCCACCACCTGCCGCGTGCGGCGGCACAGTGCGATCCACAGCCAGCGGGCCCATCCCTTGTGGCCGACAAAGCTCCAGAGTTCATCGAGCTCCAGCACCTCCTCAGGCTCGGCCTCCGTGAGCGTCTCCTTCAGAGGGGGGAAGGGCTTCGGCCTCTTCGCGCAGCCACTTCAAGACCGTGGTACGCGAGACACCAAAGATGCGCTCCAGTCCGCGCAGGCTGGCGCGTTCCTCGTAGGTGGCGAGAATCTGCCGACGTTCCTCGGGCGAGTACGCCGAGCTTTCAGGATCCTCGCGGAAGCTCTTCCGGCAGCTGTGGCAGCGGAAGCGCTGCTTGCCATTGGGAGCGTGGCCGTTGCGCACCACATCGGTGCTGCCGCAGTTCGGACAATGAAGGATAATCGTAACCATACCAACAAGATAACCCATCAACCTTCACTGCACCACTACCGGGTGGAGTAGTATCGCGGTGGCGGAGAACGGATGTCAACCAGCGGCGCTCGTGGTCGCCGCTCCCTGGCGCTCGCCCAGTCCGGAACGCTATCCTTGCCTTCCCGCTCCATCCCGGCCCAACCTGAGCCGATTCGGGTTCCATTCGGAGCCGCGGTGCCAAGGCGCCGCGAAGCGGGGAGAATCGACCGCCCTCTACAGGGAAGGTGCCTCCTTGAGCGGAGATGCGCACTTGGAGTACGTGAAGGGTCCCGTCCCGGCTGGCTCGGGGGATGGGTCCGCCGAGCCGATCCCAATCTCTCCGCCGGCATCCGGCCGCTACGATCGTTCCCTCGTGGAGGGGCCGCTGCGGCCCGCCGTCTGGAAACTCGCCTGGCCCACCATGCTCACCAACATCCTGGGTGGGCTGCAGGGGATGGTGGACCACATCATGGTGGGCAACCTGGTCGGCTTCACCGCGAACGCCGCCATCGGCGTCTCCTGGCAGATCTTCATCGTCGTCATCGTCTTCATCTCCTCTCTCTTCACCGGGATGAGCGTACTCGTGGCGCGCTTCGCTGGGGCGGGGGAGGAGGAAAAGGTGGACCGTACCGTCTATCAGGCCTTCCTGACGGCGGTGGGGCTCTCGGTCCTGGTGATGGCGCCTGTGGGCTACTTCGCGTCGCCCTGGCTGCTCGATCTGGTCAACGCGGCGCCGGCGGTGCGGGCGGAGGCGCTCCCCTTCCTGCGGATCATGTTCCTGTACAGCAGCGGAATGATGATCTTCTTCATGCTGGGCGGTGCGCTGCGCTCGGCGGGAGACGCCCGAACCCCGATGGTCCTCGGGATGGCGATGACCCTGATGAACTTGGTGCTGAACGTAATCCTCATCGGGGGGCTGGGCCCGATTCCCGCCTTCGGCACGAAGGGGGCGGCCCTGGGAACGGTGATCGCCGCGGGACTCGTCGCTCTCTACTCGCTGGCGCGGCTCTGGGGAGGAGGATGGGTCGTGTCCTTCCCGCACGGGCACGGCTTCGGCCCCGACTGGGAGATCATCCGCGCCCTCTTCCGCTTCGGCCTTCCGACGGGGATCCAGGGGATCGCCATGAACGTCGGCGGAGTGCTGATGCTCTCCTTCGTCGGCTCGCTGGCGCAGAGCGCGGCCGCGCAGGCGGCGTTCGCGGTTTCCTACACCCAGCTCTTCTCCCTCATCACCTGGACCGCCGTGGGGCTGATGGGAGCGGCGGCCGCGGTCGCGGGGCAGAGTCTCGGGGCGGGGAAGCCCGACCGGGCGGAGGCGGCGGTGCACGCGGCGGCGCGCGTCGCCCTCGGCGGAGCCGCGCTCGTGGGCGTCTTCTTCCTCCTGTTCCCGGCTCAGCTCCTGGCCGTGTTCGGGATGAACGAGCCGGTGGTGGTCCAGATCGGGACGCAGCTGCTGCGGGTCCTGAGCCTCTCCGGCCTCTTCATCGCCGTGGCCCTCACCTACACGGGTGGCCTCCAGGGGACGGGGGACACCCGCAGCCCGCTCTACATCTCGCTGGTCTCGCAGGTGATCGTGCCGTTGGGAATCTGTTTCGCGGTGCAGCAGCTCGGGACGCTGGACCCGATGGACATCTGGATCGCCATCCTGGTCGGCCACGCCACCCGCTGCGTCCTCAGCGTGGCGCGCTTCCGGCAGGGGCGCTGGCGCAGCATCGTCGTCGACATCGACCGAGCGGCCCGCTAGAGCCGCCGCGTCTCCACCCGGCGTCGGTACGCCCCTTGCACGCAGGTATGGATGCGCAAGGCGATGCGCGACGGATGCTCGTCCCCGACCGCTCCCATACAGGTAGGCAGCCATGCGAGTCCTTTCCACCCTCGTTGCCGCGCTGGGGATCTGTCTGACGGTGCCGGCGTGCTCCTCCGTCGGGTCCTCTCCGCGGAACGGGCCGCTCCCGCCCGCGCGGGAGACGACCTCGGTGAATGTGTCGAACCGCAACTGGAGCGATGTGGTGGTGTACGCGGTCCGTTCCGGGACGCGCCACCGGCTGGGGACGGTGACCACCAACCAGATTCGTCGCTTCACCCTCCCCCGAGAGATGGAGGTCCCGGGTGGGGACCTGCGCCTCCTGGCCGACCCCGTGGGCGGCTCGGAGCGCTTTGAGTCGGGCACGATCCACGTGGTGCCGGGCCAGACGATCGAGCTCTCCCTCGAGAACCAGCTGAGCATATCGAGCGTTGCGGTCTGGAGGTGATGTGCCGGAACCCGGATCTCGACGCGAGGTGGTTTCATGCGATCCAGTCCGGTCGGAAGGGGTCTCCCGCGAGCAGGTTTCTCCGCGCTCCTCGCGCTCTGTCTGCTAGGGGCGGGCGCGGGCGCTTCCGCGGGCGCCCAGGAGCCCGGCATCCTCGCCGGACGCGTGCTGGCGCAGGAGGGGCTGGCACCGCTCCCCGGCGCGCGGGTGATCCTGCAGGAGACCGGTGAGCGCGTGACGACCGATGCCGCCGGCGTCTTCCACTTCTCCGCCGTCCCCTCGGGTCCGGTGCTGGTGAGGATCGAGCACGACGGTTACATCTCCCTCGTGGAGAGCGTTCCCATCTCCCCCCTCGAGACCACCCTGATGCAGTTCCAGCTTCTTCGGCTGGGGATGCTCCTCGACGCGCTCGTGGTGGTGGCCGAGGCGCGCCCGGACGAGCCGGGGCGGGGTCACACGGAGGCGCAGATCTCCGGGGGGGACGACGCGGCGCGTACGGCCACCGACCTCCTCGCCCGCAGCGTTCCGGGGCTGACCCTGGCCCGCTCCGGCGGGTCGATGGACGGTGGGGCGAGGGTCCGCCTCCGCGGGGTGAGCTCGATCACCCTCACCGACCAGCCTTCGGTGTACCTCGACGGCGTGCGGATCGACGACGGCGGGATGGGGAGGGCGCTCCGTGCGCTGGACCAGATCCCCGCCGGCGAGGTGAGGCGGATTCGCATTCTCCGCGGGCCCGCGGCCGCCTTCGCGTACCCCAACGCGGCGGCGGGCGTCATCCTCGTCGAGACAATCCGCTCCCGGAGCCCCGCTCGTCGGCGATGATATATCTCTCGTCGCACGAGACGCCGCGAGGGCGAAACCGATCCGCGAACCCCCATCCCGAAGGAAGCAAATTCCTTCCCCCAGCCCCGAAGAGGAACATGAACGAAGGCCAGACCTCCTTCACGCGCCGTAGAGCGATCCAGCTCCTCGCCCTCTTCGGCATGTCCGGAACTGCGGCCTCGCGGCTCCTTGGCCAGGACCCGGTACGCGTGACCCCGGAGGCCCTCCGCGGAGCCAACTCGCTCATCGACGAGCCCGTCCCCGCCGACCGGCTCGACGTCGTCCGAACGGCGCTGCAGCGTAACTTCGACCAGTTCCAGATCGTTCGAGACCTCGAGATCGACGACCGTGTCGAGCCGAGCCCTGTCTTCCACGCCGGGTGGAGGTGACCCGTGGCCGACCCCAACCTGGTCTTCCTCAGCGCCCTGGAGATGGCGGAGCTCGTCCGGAAGAGGGAGGTCTCGCCCGTGGAGGTCGTCGAGGCGCATCTGGAGCGCATCGACGCGCTGAATCCGCGGGTCAACGCCTTCATCACGGTCACCCGCGAACACGCCCTGGAGCGCGCCCGCCTCGCGGAGCGCGAGATCGGGGGCGGACGCTACCTGGGGCCGCTCCATGGCATCCCCTACGGACCGAAAGACATCCTCGCCACTCGAGGGATCCTGACGACCAACGGCTCGAAGGTCACCGCCGAGTGGATCCCCGATTACGAGTCGACCATTACGGAGCGGCTCCATCGGGCGGGCGCGATCCTGATTGGCAAAGTGAACCTTCTCGAATTCGCCATGGGAAGCGGAACCCTCTCGGGCTTCGGTCCGGCCCGCAACCCGTGGGATCTGCGCTACTCTCCCTCGGGCTCGTCGAGCGGGTCGGGCGCCGCGCTGGCGGCCTTCATGCTTCCGCTCTCGATCGGCACCGACACCGGCGGCTCCATCCGCGGTCCGGCGGCGGCCAACGGGGTCGTAGGGATGAAGCAGACCTACGGGCGCGTCAGCCGTTACGGCGTCTCCACCCTGAGCTGGAGCCTCGACCACGCCGGTCCGATGGCGCGTACGGTGGCGGACGCCGCCGCGATGCTACAGGCGATCGCCGGCTTCGATCCAATGGATCCCAGCGCCGCCGATGAGCCGGTGCCCGACTACTCGAAGGCGCTCACCGGGGAAGTACGAGGGCTGCGGATTGGGGTGCCGACCAACTACTTCTTCGAGGATGCCGATCCGGAGGTGGAGGCCGGGGTGAGGCGGGCGATCGCCACCCTGGCCGATATGGGTGCCACGGTGGTAGAGGTGGAGGTGCCGCACGCCATGTACGCTGGCTCGGCCGGGTGGATCATCGCCATGGCGGACGCCGCCACCTATCACGAGAAGCGGCTGCGGGAAACCCCCGAGCTCTTCGATCCGCTCGTGCGAGAGCGGCTGGAGGCGGCGAAATTCTACCCCGCCACCGACTACATCAAGTCGCTCCGCATCCGCACCATTCTCATCGACGAGATGAAGGAGGTCTTCCGCCGCTGCGACGTGATGGCGGTGCCGGGTGGCGGGAGCGTCGCCGGAATGCTTCCCTCGCCGGAGGTGGCGGGGAGCGACGTCCGCCCCGGGTCCAGCTCGACCCCCTTCCGGGGAGGCACCACGTTCCTCGGAAACATGACAGGGCTCCCCGCGATGACGATCCCGGCAGGTTTTTCCGCCGGGCCTCCCAGGCTCCCGATCACCATTCAATTCTACGGCCGCCCGTTCGATGAGTCGACGCTCTTCCGGGTCGGCCACGCCTACCAGTCCGCCACGGACTGGCACAGGGAAAGGGCGCCGCTCAGCAGCTGAGGGAGTTCGCGTCGGCCGCCCCGTGTCGCACCGCTGAGGGTTTTCCCCCACAGGTTGCGGGCGGCGTACGGTCTGCGTAGATTGTTGCGATGGAGGTATTTACACGCGGCGGCGAGCGGGAGCGGCTCGGGACCCCCGCCGGCGTCCACGGCGTGAACGGCTCTCCGGCGCGCGCGGGCGGAATCTCGCCCCGGAGGCGGCGGCCTCGGGGGCGAGCTCTTTCCGCGGCGGGTCGGAATCACCAGACGAAGAAAGGACGCGAATGGCGAAGCAGGACGCGATCGAGATGGAGGGGGCGGTGACCTCGGTTCTCCCGGACCTCCGCTTCCGGGTGGAGCTGGACAACGGCCACGAGGTGCTGGCGACCATCGCCGGTAAGATGCGGAAGTTCCGGATCCGCGTGCTGGAGGGGGACCGGGTGAAGGTCGAGGTCTCGCCCTACGATCTCAGCCGGGGGCGGATCACCTATCGGCACAAGTAAGCCCCCGAGCGCGCGGCTCCGCGCCCCGGAGCGCGACGCTTCAGCCACCACCGCCGCCGTCGGCGGACCTCTGGCCGCCTTCTCTCCCTCTCGCCGCGGATACGCGATGCAGACCTCCAGCTGGATCACCATGGGCGTCATGTTGACGATCGTGTGGGGCGGGTTCCTCCTCCTGCTCTCCAAGGCGATGCGGGCCGAGTCGAAGAAGGAGCACGAGTAGCCGGGGTGGTGGGGCCGGGAGAGGCGTGCTATATTGGCCCCCCAGCGACCGACTAGAGGTTCGAAGCGCCGGCCAGCCGCGGACAGAGGCGGGGCCGGCGCGCTCACGAGTACGTCCCGCCGTCCGCGAGTCCATGCCCAAGCGCACCGACATCGAGAGCATCCTCCTGCTCGGCTCCGGCCCGATCGTCATCGGGCAGGCGGCCGAGTTCGATTATTCCGGCACCCAGGCCGTCCGAGCGCTGCGCGAGGAGGGGTACCGGGTGATCCTGGTGAACTCCAACCCCGCCACGATCATGACGGACCCCGATCTGGCGGATCGGACCTACATCGAGCCGATCACCCCGGAGTGGGTGGAGCGGGTGATCGAGGTGGAGAAGCCGGACGCGATCCTCCCGACCATGGGCGGGCAGACGGCGCTCAACGTGGCCCTCGAGCTGCACGACCGGGGGGTGCTGGCGCGGCACGGGGTGGAGCTGATCGGCGCGGACGCGCGGGCCATCCGCACGGCGGAGGACCGCAGCGAGTTCAGCAAGGCGATGGAGCGCATCGGGCTCGAGGTGCCGCACGGGGGCTTCGCCAAGTCGCTCGACGAGGCGCTGCGCCTGGTGGAGGACACCGGCTATCCCTCCATCATCCGCCCCTCCTTCACCCTGGGGGGGACGGGCGGCGGGATCGCGTACAACCGCGCCGAGTTCGAGGAGAAGGTCCGCTCCGGCATCGCCCTCTCGCCCGTCAACGAGGTCCTCGTCGACCGCTCGGTGATCGGCTGGAAGGAGTTCGAGCTGGAGGTGATGCGCGACGGAAGGGACAACGTCGTCATCATCTGCTCCATCGAGAACGTGGATCCGATGGGCGTCCACACCGGCGACTCGATCACCGTGGCGCCCATCCAGACGCTCACTGACGTGGAGTACCAGAAGATGCGCGACGCGGCCATCGCCATCATCCGCGAGATCGGGGTGGAGGCGGGCGGGTGCAATGTGCAGTTCGCCGTCAACCCGGCCGACGGCGAGATGCTGGTGGTGGAGATGAACCCCCGCGTCTCCCGCTCCTCGGCGCTCGCCTCGAAGGCGACGGGGTACCCGATCGCCCGGATCGGCGCGAAGCTGGCCGTCGGGTACACCCTCGACGAGCTCCCCAACTCGATCACCCGAACCACCCCCGCCTCCTTCGAGCCGGTGCTGGACTACGTGGTGGTGAAGTTTCCGCGCTTCGCCTTCGAGAAGTTCCCCGCCGCCGATGCGACTTTGGGGGTGCAGATGAAGGCGGTGGGCGAGTCGATGGCCATCGGGCGCACCTTCAAACAGGCTTGGCAGAAGGCGATCCGCGCGCTGGAGGTGGACCGCAGCGGCTGGGAACTGGGACGCACCTTGAAGGAGGACGGCCTCGCGGACGACGCCCCGGAGTCGCTCCGCGCCGCGCTCCGCCGGCCGACGCCGGACCGCCCGTATCAGATCAAGCGCGCGCTCCTCGGCGGGTTCACGATCGCCGAGGTCGCCGAGCTCACCGGGATCGACCCCTGGTTCGTCGCGCAGCTCGCCGAGCTGGTGGGCGCGGAGCGCCGCTACGTTGAGCTCGACGAGGTCTCGCGTGAGCAGCTCCTGCGAATGAAGAAGCTCGGCTTCTCCGACGTCCAGCTCGCCCGCCTGCGCGGCGAAACCGAGGACGGAGTACGCGAGCGCCGCTGGTCGATGGGCCTCCACCCCGTCTTCAACACCGTGGACACCTGCGCGGGCGAGTTCCCGGCGCAGACGCCGTACCTCTACTCCACCTATGCGGAGGAGAACGAGTCGATCCGCAGCGACCGGAAGAAGGTGGTGATCCTGGGCAGCGGGCCGATCCGGATCGGGCAGGGGGTGGAGTTCGACTACTGTTGCGTGCAGGCCTCCCTCGCGCTTCGCGAGGCCGGTTGGGAGACGATCATGATCAACTCGAACCCGGAGACGAACTCCACCGACTTCGACGTCTCCGACAAGCTCTACTTCGAGCCGCTCTCGCTGGAGGACGTGTTGGAGATCGTGCGGCTGGAGCGGCCGGAGGGGGTGATCGTCCAGCTCGGCGGGCAGACCCCGCTCAAGCTGGCGGGGCCCCTGGACCGGCTGGGGGTGCCGATCCTGGGCACCTCCGTCGCCTCGATCGACGCGGCCGAGGACCGGGAGCTCTTCGAGCAGCTCGCGCGGCGGCTGGGGGTGCAGCAGCCGCCGAACGGCACCGCCTCCGGCGCGGACGCCGCCGCCACGATCGCGGGGCGGATCGGCTACCCGGTGCTGCTCCGCCCCAGCTACGTGCTCGGCGGGCGCGGGATGGTCATCGTCTACGACGAGCCCGGGCTGCGCGACTACTTCGAGCGCGCCGTGAGCGTCTCCGAGGAGCGGCCGGTGCTCATCGACCGCTTCCTGGAGGACGCCTTCGAGGCCGACGTGGACGCCCTCTGCGACGGCGAGTCCGTGGTGATCGGCGGAGTGATGCAGCACATCGAGGAGGCGGGGATCCACTCCGGCGACTCGGCGTGCGTGCTCCCGCCGCACCTGCTCAGCGACGAGGCGGTGGAGGCCATGCGCGAGGCGACCCGTCGTTTCGCGCTCGAGCTGCGGGTGGTGGGGCTGATCAACGTGCAGTTCGCGGTCTTCGAGGGGGAGGTGTACGTGATCGAGGTGAACCCGCGCGCCTCCCGCACGGTACCCTTCGTCTCCAAGGCCACGGGCGTCCCGCTGGCCCGCGTCGCTTCGCGGCTCATGGTCGGGGAGAGGCTCGCCGACTTCGAGCTCCCGGACGAGATCCCGGTGAACGGGGTGGCGGTGAAGGAGGCGGTCTTCCCCTTCAACAAGATCGAGTCGGACCCGCTCCTCGGGCCGGAGATGCGCTCCACCGGCGAGTCGATGGGGATCGACGACTCGTTCGGGATGGCCTTCGCCAAGGCGCAGATCTCCGCCGGCAACGAGTTGCCGCTCGAGGGGACGGTGATCCTCACCGTGAACGATCGCGACAAGCCGACCGTGACGCCCATCGCGCGGCGGCTCCACGATATGGGCTTCCGCATCGCCGCCTCCGAGGGGACCGCCCGCTATCTGCGCGCCCGCGGGGTGCCGTGCGACCGGGTGTTCAAAGTGAACGAGGGGCGCCCCAACATGGTGGACCGGATGATCTCCGGCGAGGTGGCGCTGCTGATCAACACGCCGCTCGGCAAGCAGTCGCAGTACGACGATTACGCCATGCGCCGGGCGGCGATCTCGTACAAGGTGCCGTACATCACGACGATGTCGGCGGCCTCGGCCGCGTCGGACGCGATTCTTGCGCTGCGCAGCCGCTCTCCCGAGGTGCTCGCCATCCAGGACCGGATTAGGGACCAGGGAACAGCGGACAGGGAAGAGGAGAAGAGGAACGGGCGCGTCGCCGCCACCACCTCCGCGGATGGATAGAGGACGGGGGACGGAGATTCCCTTCCCGGTGTGGCAACCTGTGCCCTGTTCCCTGTCTCTTATGCCGAAGGCAACTGCGTACGTCAGCCACGCGGATTGCTCGCTGCACGATGCGGGGTGGGGGCACCCGGAGCACCAGGGGCGGCTCCCGGCGGTGGCGCGGGCGGTGTACCGCGACATGCTCACCCTCTTCGAGCCGCTGCTGCAGGTGGAGGCGCGGCCGGCGGCGGTGGACGACTTGCTCCTGGCCCACACCTCCCTCTACGTCGAGCGGGTGCGACGGGCGACGGGCGCAGCGCGCGAGGCCGGGACGCCCCTCCCCTTCGAGGGCGGCGCGGTGGTGTCGGGTGCCTCGTGGGAGGCGGCGCTCGCCGCGGTCGGCTCGGCGCTGACGGCGGTGGAGGTGGTGCTCGCGGGTGAAGCGCGGAACGCCTTCTGCCCCGTCCGTCCGCCCGGACACGAGGTGGGAGTGGACCGGAGCCGCGGCTTCGGCCTCTTCAACAGCGCCGCGGTGGCCGCCCGCCACCTCCGCGAAAGGCGCGGCATGGAGCGGGTCCTGGTGCTCGACGTGAGCTCCTCCGGCGGCCTCGGTACCGCGGAGATCGTGGCGGCGGACCCGGGGATCCGCTTCTCCTCGGTCCACGCGACGCGCGAGGAGCCGGCCGCATGGCCGGACGCCGCGCGCGTCGCGCGTCTTCCCGCGGGAGCCGGCGGGGCGGAGCTGGTCGCCGCGCTCGACGCGGCACTCGACGAAGCGGTCTCCGGCTTCGTCCCCGACTTCCTCCTACTCTCGATCGGCTTCGACGCCCTCGCCTCGGATCCTCTCGGCTCCCTCTCGCTGCGGCCCGGCGACTACTTCGAGCTCACCCGGTGCGTTCGCGAGCGGGCGGACGTACTCTGCGGCGGATGCCTCGTGTCGGTGATGGAAGGCGGCTACGACGCCGACGCCACCGGCCGCGCCGTGGTCCAGCATCTCCGCGCCCTCGCCGGTCTCCCCGCCGGTTTCTCCTGAGGCGATGCCGGGGTGGCGCGGGATCGGTGGGCTCCGTTAGCTTTGGGGATGTCTGCATCCTCTTCCGCCGACGGGCCGTCCCCGGCGTCTCAGCCCGCCGGGACCCTCCGCGCTCCGCGGGTCGGGAGCCCCTCCGTCCTCGATATCGTGCGGCTCAGCCCCGAGCCGGTCTTTCCTCCCGGCGGAGAGGCGTTGTACCGGCAGATCGCTCTCCTGACGGGTCTGGAGCCGGGGCAGGACGTTCTCGACTCCGCCTGTGGCCGCGGCGTCTCCACCTCCTTTCTGGCCGCCCACTACGGGATCGACGCCCATGGCGTGGACCCGAATCCGGCGCTGATCGAGGAGGCGGAGCAGCGCGCCCGCGCTGCGGGGCTCGAGGAGCGCCTCCACTTCCAGTGCGCGCCCCCCGACGATCTGCCATACAAGGATGGCATCTTCGATCTCTCCATCGGCGAGGTGGGGCTCGGCCTGTCGAAGGATCCGGCGCGTGCCGTGCGCGAGCTGGCGCGTGTCACCAAGCCTCTCGGGTTCGTGGTGCTCGTGGAGCTGATCTGGACGGGGAACGTGGACGAGGCTCGCCGGGAGATCCTGGTGCAGCACCTCGGAGCGCGTCCCCTCCTGCTGGTGGAGTGGAAGCAGCTCCTCCGCGACGCGGGGGTGGTGGATCTGCACGTCGAGGACTGGTCGGACCACTCCTCTCCCTTCCGTCCCTCTCCGGGATCGGCTTTCCAGGACCTGGCGCGAATCTTCTCGCTGCGCCAGAAAGCCGCCATCCTGCGGCGCGCCATGAACCGCTGGGGGTGGCGCGGCGTGAGGGGCGCCATCGTGCGGGAGCAGGAGATCCACCGCCTCCTGACCCGCCAGCGCGTGCTCGGACTCTCGCTGATCCGGGGAACGAAGTGGAACGGCGGAAACGGCGCCTCCTGAGCTCTGAACCGGGAACCCCATGGCCATCACCGAACGAGCCGTCTCGCTGGACGAGAAGACCCTGTCGCGCATCCAGGAGGAGCTGAGCTCGCAGGGGATCGGGGCATGGCTGCTCTACGACTTCCACGGCGACAACCCGGTGGCCTCGCGCGTCCTCGGCCTCCCCGCGCTGACGCGCCGCTACCTGGTGCTGATCCCCGCCGAGGGGAGGCCGGTCGCGCTGACCCACGCCATCGAGCAGCAGCCCTGGCGCGGGTGGATCGGCGAGAAGCGCGTCTACACCAGCTGGCGCGAGCTGGAGTCGGGGATCGCGGCGCTGCTCGACGGCCGCGAAGAGGTGGCGATGGAGTACTCGCCGGGGGGCGCGGTCCCCTACGTGGACCGGGTTCCGGCGGGGGTGGTGGAGATGGTCCGCGGCGCGGGGGCGCGCGTGGTCTCCTCGGCCGATCTGGTGAGCGCCTTCCATTCGCGCTGGTCGGCGGACGGAGAGGCGAGCCACCGCCGGGCCGCGGCCGCGGTGCAGGAGACGGCGCTCGCCGCCTTCCGCCGCATCGGCGAGCGGCTGCGGGCCGGCGAGGAGACCACCGAGTGGGAGATACGCCAGTGGATCCAGCACGAGCTGGACCGACGCGGCCTCGGGGTGGGCGCCGACACCATCGTCGCGGTGAACGCGAACGCCGCGAACCCGCACTACGCGCCCTCCCGCGAGTCCCACGCGCCGATCCGCCGCGGCGACCTGGTGCTGATCGACCTCTGGGGGAAGGAGTCCGAGGAGGCGATCTACGCCGACCAGACCTGGATGGGGTTCGTGGGCTCCGAGATCCCGGTCCGCATCCAGGCGATCTGGGAGGCGGCGCGCGATGCCCGGGAGGCCGCCGTCGAGCACGTCCGCAGGCGCTGGGAGGCCGGCGAAGGCGTGGCGGGCTACGAGGTCGACGACGTCTCCCGCGCCGTCGTTCGGGAGCGCGGCTACGCGGACGCCTTCATCCACCGCACGGGGCACTCGATCGACACCGAGCTACACGGTTCCGGTCCGAACATCGACAACCTCGAGACGCGCGACACCCGCATCCTCATCGAGGGCGTCGGCTTCTCGGTCGAGCCGGGGATCTACCTGAGCGGCGACGTCGGCTTCCGCACCGAGGTGGACGTCTTCATGGGCCCCGACGGGCCGGAGGTCACGACGCCCGACCCGCAGTGGGAGCTCGTAAAGATCGACGCGTAGACACACGACGGGGGTCGCCGGTCGCCAGTCTCCGGCTGCCGCGACTGAATGCCGACGACCGAAGACCTTCGTATGCGACTCGAGTTCGAGGTTCTGGAGCTGCACACCCGGCATGCCTTCCACATCGCGCGTCAGCGGTACCAGCCGCGGCGAGACGTGTGGGTGCGGCTGAGCGATGGGGAGGGGAACGAGGGGTGGGGTGAGGCCGCGGCGACTCCCTACTACGGCGAGACCGCGGAGACGGTGGCGGCCGTACTCCCGCGGCTGGGGGAGGCGCTCGAGGCGGCCGCGGCGCCCCTCTCCTCCTTCACCCTCGGCCTCGACGAGCCGGAGGCGATGCGGGAGAAGCTTCGGGAGGCCGCCGGCTTCCCAATCCTCAAGATCAAGGTCGGAACTCCGCGCGACGAGGAGATCCTGGGCCTCGTTCGAGACGAGGCGCCCGACAAGGTGGTGCGTGTGGACGCGAACACCGGGTGGACCGCCAAGGCGGCGATCGCCGCCCTCCCGATGCTCGGGGAGTACCGCGTGGAATCGATCGAGCAGCCGCTCGCGCCGGACGACCTGGAGGGAGCGTGGCTCCTGCGCGCTCGCTCGCCGCTCCCCCTGATCGCCGACGAGTCGTGCGGCACCCTGGCCGACGTTCCGCGGCTGGCGGAGGTGTTCGACGGAATCAACATCAAGCTGGCCAAGTGCGGGAGCCTGCGCGAGGCGCTGCGCATGATCCACTGTGCCCGCGCGCACCGGATGAGCGTCATGCACGGGTGTATGATCGAGTCCACCCTCGGGATTGCGGCCGCCATCCAGCTCGCGCCGCTCGTGGACCACGTGGACCTCGACGGCGCCGCCCTTCTCGCGGACGACCCCTTCCGGGGGCCCGGCCTGGAGCCCGACGGGAGGCTCCGGTTCGATCAGGAGCCGGGGCTGGGGGTGGAGTGTTCGTCGAAGTAGCGCTCCCCCTCCCGGTCTTCCGCACCTTCACCTACCGCGTTCCCGAGGAGCTGCGCGGGCGGGCGGCGCCCGGCGCCCGGGTGCTGGTCCCGTTCGGCCGGAGGGAGCGCGTCGGCTGGATCGTGGAGGTCGCGGAGGAGACGGAGGTCGAGCGAGTCCGGGACCTCCACGGTATCCCCGACGAGCTGCCGTCGGCGCCGGGCTCGCTGCTGCGCCTCTGCCGCTGGATCGCGGACTACTACGTCGCCCCGCTCGGACAGGTGCTGCGGACCGCGCTGCCGGCGGCGCTGAGCGACAGCTCCACCGATCATCTCGTGCTGGCGGAGGGGACGGAGGTCGGGGAGCTCTCCCCAGTGGAGGGGCGTGTCGTCGAATGGCTGCGCGGCAAGGAGGGGCCGCAGCCGGTGGCGCGGCTGCGCCGCGAGTGCGGCGACCGCGTCTGGTGGCCCGCCATCCGCCGGCTGGAGGAGAGGGGGCTCCTGCGCGTGGAGACGGAGGGGCCGCGCGTGGCGCCGCCGGTGCGAACGAGGCGCGTCCTGCGGCTCACCCGCGAGGTCCCGAGCCTGCGCGAGCGCGGGGTGCTCTTCGCGCGCGCCAGGCGCCAGCGCGAGTGCTGGGAGCTGGTGGAGTCGATGGGTGGTGCGGCCGAGGTGGTCCACCTGACGCGGCAGCTCCGCTTCTCGCACTCGGTGCTGAAGGGGCTGGTCGACAAGGAGCTCGCCCGCTTCGAGGACGAGGAGGTTTCGCGGGACCCGTACGAGGGGATCGAGGTCCCGGAGCGCTCGGACCTCGACCCCACCCCGGGCCAGGCGGAGGTGATCGCGCCGCTGATCGCTGCCGCGCGCGGGGACGATCCCGGCACCTTTCTTCTCCGCGGCGTCACGGGCTCGGGGAAGACGCTGGTCTACATCGAGCTGCTCCGCGAGGTGGTGGAGCGGCAGGGGCGGACGGCGATCGTGCTCGTCCCCGAGATCGCGCTGACACCGCAGACGGTGGGGCGGTTCAAGGCCGTGTTCGGCGACCGGGTCGCCGTGCTGCACTCGGCGCTCTCCGACGGGGAGCGCTACGACGAGTGGCGCGCCCTGCGCTCGGGGGAGAAGCGGATCGTGGTGGGGGCGCGCTCCGCGGTGTTCGCGCCGCTCCCCCGCCTCGGCGCCATCGTGGTGGACGAAGAGCACGAGGGCTCGTACAAGCAGGCCGAGGCTCCGCGCTACCACGCGCGGGAGGTGGCGGTGGTGCGGGCTCGGCTCGAGGGCGCGGTGTGCGTGCTGGGGTCCGCCACTCCCTCGCTGGAGAGCTGGACCAATGCGCGCTCCGGGAAGTACGGCCTGCTGGAGCTCCCGGAGCGCGTCGGCGGACAGCCCCTTCCCCCGATCCGGGTGGTGGACCTGCGGCTCGAGCGGAAGAGGCGTCGGGAGCAGGCCGCCGGGATGCCGCCTCGGGGCGGATCGATCATCCTCTCGGACGCGCTGGTGGAGGCGGTTTCCGACCGCATCCGGAAGAGCGAGCAGACGATTCTGCTACTCAACCGCCGCGGCTACTCCACCTTCGTGCAGTGCCGCGAGTGCGGGCAGGTGTGGCACTGCCCCCATTGCAACGTCTCCCTCACCTTCCACCGAGGGCGCTCGCGGCTCGCCTGCCACTACTGCTTTCACCAGGAGGCCGCACCCGACCGCTGCAGTGCCTGCGGCTCGGCCGAGCTGAGCTTCCGCGGGGTGGGAACCGAACAGGTGGAGCGGGTGGTGGGGGAGGCGTTCCCGGCCGCGCGCACCGCCCGCATGGACGTGGACACCACCAGTGGGAAGTGGGCGCATCACCGGATCCTCGGCCGGGTGGAGCGCGGCGAGGTGGAGATCCTTCTCGGCACGCAGATGATCGCCAAGGGGCTCGACTTTCCCAACGTAACGCTGGTGGGGGTCATCAACGCCGACGTGGGAATCAACCTCCCCGACTTCCGGGCGAGCGAGCGGACCTTCCAGCTGCTCACCCAGGTGGCGGGGCGGGCGGGGCGGGGAACGAAGGGGGGGGAGGTGATCGTCCAGACGGCGCTCCCCAACCACTACGCCATCGGTTGCGCGGCGGAGCACGACTTCCTCGATTTCGCCGAGAAGGAACTGACGGCGCGGCGCGAGCCGGTCTACCCGCCGCACTGCCGGCTGGTCAACGTGGTCGTGAGCGGGCTCGCCGAGGGGGCCACGCAGCAGGGGGCCGAAAGCGTGGCCGAGTGGCTCCGGGGTCTCCTCGGGGCGCGGGGGATGACGCAGGTGGAGCTGGTCGGACCCGCCCCCTGTCCGATCGACCGGATCCGCAACCGCTGGCGCTGGCACCTCCTCCTGCGCGCGGAGAGCGCGACGCTGCTCGGCTCCGTCACCCGCTACTTCGCTGAGCGCTTCGACCTGCCCCCGGGGAAACACGACCTGCGGGTGGCGATCGACCGCGACCCGATCGCCTTGTTGTGAAGCTATGGTCTATCAGCTATCAGCTATCGGTCTCCGGTGCCTCCGGCTTCGGCGGGAGCCGCCCTCGCGGGGGATCGTACCCCGGAAGCTCGGGACCCTGCGATCTTCGGCTACAGCTGTTCGCTGATAGCTCCAACCGCTACAACGGGGTTACCATAACCACGTGCGGGGGCCGTAGTGTTCGGACCGCTTCGAGCTTATTTTGTAGGGGAAGACTGGAGAAGAAGGGGGCGGGAGGAGGAGAGACCGCTTCAAGGAACGGTGACATGGGGTGTCTGGCGCTCAACGCTTCGTTCGAACCATTGACGATCCTCCCCGTGGAACGGGCCCTCCGCCTGGTGATCGACTCCAAGGCGGAGGTGCTGGAGGTGGATTTCGCGCGCGTCTTCCGGTCACAGCGCGAGGAGCTCCCCTGTCCCACGGTGATCCGGCTCGTCCGTTTCGTCCACGTGCCGCGCCGCTTCCGCCGTCAGGTCACCAACACTTTTCTCTTCGCCCGGGACGGCTATCGCTGCCAGTACTGCGGCCGTCACCGCCACGACCTCCGCGCGCGCGAGTTCCTCACGCGCGACCACGTGGTCCCCCTCTCCCTCGGGGGAGAGAACGGATGGGAGAACGTGGTGACGGCCTGCTCCACCTGCAACAACCGCAAGGGGAGCCATCTCCCCGAGCACTGCGGGATGCATCCCAGCCACCCTCCGCGCGAGCCCAACCACGTCGAGCTGGTCTGGGCCGTCCGCCGCGTCACCGCCATCCAGGCCAAGTACGTCGCCATGTTCTACGGCGACGACGTCCTCGCCGCCCTGCAGCGGCACTCCGAGCGGGTGCCGGATGCGACGTGTTGAGGGCTACGTGCTGCATGCAAGGCTGGGGCGAGCTGCGGAGGGGTGCCCCTGGCGGCGGAGACCGCGGCGCAAGCCCGGTGTGCGCGGCGCCGCGAAGACGGAAAGCCCGCCTGCGCAAGCTCCGGAACGGCCCACGGTGGTGCGGATTCCGGTCGGCGAAGATCGCCGTCCCGTGGTCGTTGCCGCGACCCCGTCCGCCCGCGGCTCGAGGGGCCCCGACATCGGGTGGATGTCCGGCCCTCCCGGCCGTAGCATCGAGCGTAGCACGTAGCACCCAGCACGTCCCCTACAGCACCTGCTCCGGGTAGGCGAAGAGCCCCGGCGATCCGCCCGTGTGGACGAAGATGACCTTCTCGCCGGGGCCGATCTCGCCGCGGCGCGCGAGGTCGAGCAGCCCCGCCATCGCCTTTCCCGTGTAGACCGGGTCGAGGAGGATCCCCTCCAGACGCGCGAGCAGGGAAACCGCCTCGCGCATCTCCTCCGTCGGGAGCGAGTACCCGGGACCCCGGTAGCCGTCCAGCGCGACCACCGCCTCCGCCGGCACCTCCCGCTTCATCCCGAGCAGCTCCGCCGCCCCCTGCGCGAGCGCGTGGACGCGCGGCTCCTGCTGCTCGGAGGACCGGCTGACGCAGATCCCCGTCACCCGGGCATCGCTCCCGCCGCCGATCATCCCGGCGACGAGGCCGGCCTGCGTCCCCGCGCTTCCGCTGGCGCAGAAGACCCGGTCGAACGCCACCCCGCTCTCCATCCCCTGGGCCAGGATCTCGCGGGCGCAGGCTACGTATCCCAGCGCGCCGAGCGGGGTGGAGCCGCCGACGGGGATCACGTAGGCGTGGCGACCCGCGGCGGCGAGCGCCTCGCCGTCCTCGAGCATTGCCCCCTCCAGGTCCGCGTCCTCGCCGATCACGCGGAGGCTCTCGGCCCCCAGCAGACGGTAAAGGAGGTTGTTGCCGCCGGCGTCGCTCCGGTAGCCGCGCGCGAGGCTCTCCTGGAGGACGAGCCGGCAGCGTAGACCCTCGCGGTTGGCCACCGCCAGGGTGAGGCGGCAGTGGTTCGACTGCACCGCTCCGCCTGTGATCAGCGTGTCGGCCCCGCGCGAGAGGGCGTCGGCGACCAGGAACTCCAGCTTGCGCAGCTTGTTCCCCCCGGCGGCAAGCCCCTGCAGGTCGTCGCGCTTCACGAACATCTCGGGTCCCCGCAGGTGGTCGGTGAGCCGGTCGAGGCGCTCCAGCGGCGTCGGACCGGCGGCGTAGCGGCGGCGGGGGAAGCGGGCGAGCTGCATCGGGTTCTCCTCGGGACGGGTGGGGGCGGGGTCCCATAATACCGCACCCGGCGGGGGCGGCAAGGCCGCGCCGTTGCCCCGTCCCATCTGTCGCGCTACTCTACCGTTGCCGAATCCCGACCTTCCCGCTCCTCACGGGAGCGCGTCCAGTCCCCGGCCTCCGCCCCGGCGGCGGCGCGGCGCGGACGGCACCGCGTGGACGGTATCGCATCTATCCATCTCCTTTCCATGAAGCAGCGAACCTCCTCCCTCCGCCTCTCCGCCGCGGTCGCGGCCGGCCTCCTCGCCGTCGCCTCCTTCGCCGAGGCACAGAATCCCGCACCGCCGAGCGTCCCGATGGGGACCCGCGAGTCCAGCGGGCGCTGGAGTACCTCGCCCGCACCGAGCCCCAGGCGATCGAGGACCAGATCGCCCTCTGCGAGATCCCCGCGCCGCCCTTCAAGGAGCAGCGGAGGGCGGAGGAGTACTACCGCCGTTTCGAGGCGCTCGGGCTCCAGGACGTACGCATCGACGCCGAAGGTAACGTGATCGGCGAGCGCCCCGGCGACCCCGGAGAGCCGGTGGTCGTGCTCGCGGGGCATCTCGACACCGTCTTTCCGGAGGGGACCGACGTCTCCGTGACGCGAGAGGGCTCCATCCTGCGCGGTCCGGGGATCGGCGACGACTGCCGCGGCCTCACCGTGGTGCTCAGCGCGGCCCGTGCGCTGCACGAGAACCCGATTCCCACGCGCGGCACCATCATCTTCGTCGGCAACGTAGGGGAGGAGGGCGAGGGAAACCTGCGCGGAGTGCGGCACCTGTTCGAGAAGGAGCTGAAGGACCGCGTGGACTACTTCGTCTCCGTGGACGGCATCGGGCTCGGGGTGACGAAGGACGCCGTGGGGAGCTACCGCTACGCGATCACCTACAAGGGGCCGGGCGGGCACAGCTACGGCGCCTTCGGGATGCCCAGTCCGATCCACGCCCTCGGGCGCGCGATCGCCAAGATCTCGGACCTGCAGGTCCCGACGGACCCGAAGGTCACCTTCAACGTCGGCGTGATCGAGGGCGGGACTTCGGTGAACTCGATCGCCTTCGAGGCAGTGATGCAAGTGGACATGCGCTCCGTGGAGCCGAAGGAGCTGGACGCGCTCGACGCGGAGTTCCGGGCCGCGGTGCAGGAGGCGCTGGAGGAGGAGAATGCGCGCTGGGAGAGCTCGGCGGAGCTGACGGTGGAGGTGGACCGCTGGGGGGCCTGCGCCCAGGCTGGACGCCAGCCGGAGGGCGCCGCAATCGTGCAGGCCGCCCTCGCGGCGGGGAAGGCCCTCGGCTTCACGGCCGAGACCGGCGCCTCGAGCAACCGACGCCCAACCTCCCGATCAGCCTGGGGATCCCCGCCGTCACCATCGACGGAGGCGGACGGCGGGGGCCGGCGCGCACTCCCTCGACGAATGGTTCGACACGACCGACAGCGATCTCGGTACCCGCTGGGCGCTGCTCTTCACGCTCACGCTGGCCGGCGTGCAGTAGGCGTTTCCGGACTAACCCGGCCATGAAGGGAGCGCCTATGGGCGCTCCCTTCTCCGATTCGGGTCGCGGAATCGTCGCGGGGCATATTGACTCCCGCTCTTGGAACGTCCATTTTTGCGGGCCCTTTACGCCGTCATGTTACAGAGCCGAGTCGTCGATGTCCCGATTCGGGCGGACCAGCCGATCCTCCTCGGTACCCGCTCCGCCGGAAACGCTTCAGGGCACTTCGTCGTTTCCGGCGGGCCACTGCCGGTCGATTCACCCCCGCACCTTTCACCTCTGGGAGTTACAAGAACGTATGCCGAACTTCAGTGGTCAGATCAGTGTTGGCGCTCTTCGCGGCGCTTTCGCTGGGCATGGCAGGCGCGCTGTCGGCCCAGAGCACGGGCACGATACGGGGTCGGGTAGTCGACGCGGGCACCCAGCGCCCGCTTTCGGGGGCGCAGGTCACCATTCCTGGGAGCGGCCGCGGAGCTCTCACGAACGCCGCCGGTGACTTCCAGCTGGTTGGCCGTTCCGACCGGAACACAGACGGTGCAGGTGCAGATGCTCGGCTATTCCCAGGCCTCCCAGACGGTGGAGGTCTCTGCGGACGGTCCTGCGCGCGCCGACTTCCAGCTCTCCCAGAGCGCGATCGAGCTGGATGCGCCTGGTGGTAACCGGTACACCTGGGGCGACTCAGAAGCGCGCGATCGGCAACGCGGTCACGACGGTCTCGGCGGAAGCTGTGACCGACGTCGCACCGATCAACAACGTCACGCAGCTTCTCCAAGCACGCGCGCCGGGGCTGAACATCACCCCGGGCGCGGGCACTTCGGGGGACGGCGGCGGAGATCCGGATCCGCGGCCAGAGCTCGCTCGGCGGCGCGCAGACCCCCGTCTTCATCGTCGACGGAGTGCGCATCAGCAACGTGCAGAGCGGCTACAGCACCTCCGGCCAGTCGCGCAACCCGCTTGACTTCATAAAGCCCCGACGACATCGAGTCGATCGAGGTGATCAAGGGGCCGGCCGCCGCAACCCTCTACGGGGCCGAAGCGGCCAACGGGGTGATCCAGATCATCACCAAGAAGGGTAAGAAGGGCGACCAGGAGATCCAGTGGAAAGCAAAGCTGGAATACGGCCAAGTGGAGTGGGAGATCGAGACCCCGACGAACTGGACGCTCTGCACCAACGCGCGCGTGCGGACGTCCGGGAGCGGCGCCGTGGCGAGCTTCCCCGGCTGCGCCGGCATCGACACCACCCTCGCGGCGAGCGCCGAGGGGCGGATGATCAGCGCCAACTTGCTCCAGGAGCCGGGTTCACTGCGCACCGGGGACCTACGGAACTTCTCGCTTAGCGCGCGGGGGCGGCGGTGACCGCTACTCCTTCTTCGTCTCGGGCGACTACCTCGATGAGTCGGGCGTGCAGTACAACAACGAGCTCGGCCGCAAGAGCGCCCGGGCGAACTTCGCCTTCACGCCCACCGACGTACTCGATCTTTCGGTGAACATGTCGTACGGCCGCACTGACACGCGGCTCCCGCAGAACGACAACTCGTCGAACGGGCTCCTGCGCAACGCCATCCGCGGCGTGCCGGGCCGCCTCGGCAACTACGGGATCGGCTGGCTCGGCCTCTCTCCCGCCGAGGCTAACATCTACGACAACCAGACGCGCGCCGACCGCTTCGTGGCGGGTGTGACTGCGAACTACGCGCCCGTCGAGTGGTTCAAGAACCGCGCGGTGGTAGGCGTCGACCACGGCGTGAGCGTCGCGACGGTGTTCTACCCGATCTGGCGCGGGACCGCTCCGCCGCCTTTCGGCGTCAACAACGCCAATGGCGCGATCTACCAGTTCACGCCGGAGCGCCGCAGCTACACGCTCGATTATTCGGGGACGATCTCCACCGGGCTGCCCATCGGGCAGGACCTGACCTCCGACTTCTCGTTCGGCGCGCAGGCCAATGTCCGCCAGTACGAGTGGACCGAGGGCACTGGCCTCGGCCTGGTGACGGACGACGTGCGGCTTATCGGCACCGCCGCCACCACGCGCGCAGATTCGGACGTCGAGGAGCAGACCTCGCTCGGCTTCTTCGTGCAGGAGCAGGTCGGCTTCGCCAACAAGCTCTTCGTGACCGCCGCCCTGCGGGTGGACGACAACTCCGCCTTCGGACAAGATTTCTCGACCGTCGTCTACCCGAAGGTCTCGGCGTCGTACGTGATCTCCGACGAGCCCTTCTTCTCGCTGCCGTTCGTCGACAACCTGCGGCTCCGCGCGGCCTGGGGACAGGCGGGCAACTCGCCCGAGCCCTTCTCGGCGGACCGCACCTACGGCGGGGCTACGCTGACCGAGGCCGACGGCACCACGTCCTCGGCGCTCCGCTCGACCGCGTACGGCAACCCCAACCTCCAGGCAGAGACCGGGTCCGAGATCGAGGTTGGCTTCGAGGCCTCCCTGCTCGCGGGCCGCGCCGGCGTCGACTTCACGTACTACAACAAGCGCACGTACGACGCGCTCATCCCGATCCCGGTGCCGCCGTCGTCTGGCTTCGGCGGCGACGACTTCGACGGGACGGCGTACCGCACCCGCCTCGAGAACGCGGGCGAAATCGCGAACTCCGGCGTCGAGCTGTCGCTCTTCGGCACCCCCGTGCAGGGCCGCAACTTCAACTGGGACACGCGGCTCGGCTTCTCGATGAACGACAATGAGCTGGTTGACCTCGGCGGACTCGAGCCGCAGCTTCGCGGCAGCTTCGCCACCACGCAGTGGATCAAGGAAGGCTACCCGCTGGGCAGCTATTTCGGCGTGAAGGCCCAGCAGAACCCCGACGGCACCTACGTCAAGGATGCGAACGGCCGCGGAATCCTGAGCGGCGACACGGTTTATATCGGGCCGTCATCGCCGACGCGGGAGGCGTCGCTATCGAATACGTTGACCTTCTTCGGCAACGTTCAGCTGTACGTCTTCGCCGATTACAAGGGCGGCGGCTACCTGTGGAACGCGGGTGAGTTCATCCGATACTCGAATGGTGTCTCGCGTGTCGGCGCGAACCCGGCACTCGATCCGGAGGATTACGCGGTGAGCCGCTCCGGCTCGACGCTCCCGTTCGTCACCAGTTCGGACTTCGTGAAGCTCCGCGAGGTCGCGGTTTCCTTCACCGTACCGCAGCGCTTCAGCAGCCGTTTCGGCACCGACCAACTATCGTTCACCCTGTCCGGCCGCAACTTGGCGATGTGGACCGACTACCGTGGCATGGACCCGGAGGTGAACTTCAGCGGAATCCCGACTCCGGGCTTCAGCAGCGTCGACCGCAGCGACTACATGTCGGTGCCGATGCTCCGGCGCTTCCAGGCCTCGGTCAACGTCCGCTTCTAATCGCCGATCTCAGAGAAACGAAATGAATCCTATGCCATACACGCGGCGGCTCGGTGCCCTGCTGCCCGCGGCGGTGCTCGCCGTCGGACTGGGCGCCTGCGATGGCCTGCTCGAGGTGGAGAACCCGGGCGCGGTGCTCAACGAACAGCTCAGCGACACACTGAACGCTCCGCTCCTCGCAGCGACGGTCGTCTCCGATTTCCAGCTCATGTACGACGATATCGCGCGAAACAGCAGCTGGTTCAGCGATGAGATGGTGGTGGGTCATAACTTCGTAGGTTATCGTGAGTGGGACGGCCGCGTCGTGCTCGAGGAGCGTGGCGAGCTGCACAACGTTTACACCAACATCCACCAGGCTCGCTTCTCGGCGGATACCCTGGCGGGTCGGTTCCTGCAGAACTACCCGTCGCCGACCCCTGCACAGAGTCTGGCGCTTGCCCGGATGCGTGCGTACGGCGGGTACACCTATGTGCTGCTTGGGGAGCTCTTCTGCGAGAGCCCGCTCCTGCCGACGGAGGGTGCGGCGTCCTCCGACGAGATTCTGCGGGTCGGGATCGAGCGCTTCGAGCAGGCGATCGCCGCGGCGACCGCGGCGAAGTCGGGGGGAGTGCCGGCGGTGCGGGCGGACTCGCTCCTGAACTTGGCGCGGGTCGGCATGGCGCGCGCCTATCTCGACCTGGGTGACGAGGCCAACGCGATCCAGGCCGCGTCGCAGGTCCCGGCGAACTTCGAGTTCCGGGTGTTCTACAACGACTCGAAGTCGCCGCTGGAGAATATCTTCTACGGTTCCAGCAACGGTGCCAACCAGAACCTCGGGGTCGACGTATACTTCCGGAACCTGAACGACTATCGGGTCAAGCACACACCGACCTCGCGGACGGGGCACAACGGCGCGACACCGCTCTACCGGCCTTACGCCGCGCCCTCCTTCTCGGGGTGGACCGCGACTGCGGATACCGTGCTCTTCCAGAAGAGCACGAGTATCCGCTTCGCATCCGGTCTCGAAGCTCGCTACATTCTCGCCGAAGCGGGCGCAATGAGCGACGCGGAGCTGCTCGCCTTCCTCAACGAGCGTCGCGCGGCGGGCGGGCAGACGCCGCTGGCCTCGCTGCCGGCGGACCCGCAGGCGGAGGTGCGCGACCAGCGCCGCCGCGACTTCTTTCTCGACGGCCACCGGGTCGGCGACCTTCGCCGCTACAAGAGGTTCTATGGCGTGGACCAGTGGCCAACAGGGCAGCATCCAGACCCGTTCATTGGTACGTACGGGACGGCCGAGTGCTTCGTTCCGGCCCTGAACGAGAAGCTCGGCAACCCGGGCTACTGAGCCGCCACGGTTCGAGCCATCTTGACGATCGACCCGGCGTCCTCGCGCCGGGTCGATCCGTTCTCCACTCACCTCTCCGCGCGAGGCGGGCCTCCGTACCTTCCGCGTCCCGCCGAGCACTGCGGCTTGACACTGGAGGGGACGTTTCGTAGCCTCCTCATAGGTCCACCCGGTCCGGGGCGGATTTGCCTTCTTGATGGGCCGTCGCGGCCACTTCCTGGAACGGAAGTGCCTGCCGAAGCAGGACCGGGGATCCACCTCTCCACCCGCAGGCGATGCGACGTTCGGATCCGGATCGACCCTGATCGCTCCTCCGCGCTGCGGCGGCCCGACTCCCGTAGCCTGTGGTCCGGCGGCTATCTTTCCTCCAGCAGGAAGAACGACGATGATGCGCAGTGGTGTTTTGGCTGTGGCCGGGGCGGTCTTCGCGGCCGCCTCCTTTCCGGAGCTCGCGTCCGCGCAGGCGGGTGCCGCCGGCGCCGCGCAGCAGGGGTACCTCACCCCGCCCGATCCCATCCCGCAGATCGTCACCGCCCCGTCGCTGCCGCGCGTCTCCGTATCGCCCGATGGGCAGCGCCTCGCCCTCCTGGCGCGGGAGGCGCTCCCGGGCGTCGCGGAGCTGGCGGAGCCCGAGCTTCGTCTCGCGGGGGTCCGGCTGAACCCGCGGACTGGCGGGCCGAGCCGCCAATCGTACCTCACCGGCCTGGCCTTCGAGCGCATCGCCGACGGCTCCCGGCAGGAGGTCGAGCTCCCCGCGGGCGCCCGACTGAGCGATCCGAGCTGGTCGCCCGACGGGTCCCGGCTCGCCTTCACCAACACCACGGCCGGGGGGATCGAGCTCTGGGTCGCCGACGCGGCCGAGGGGAGCGCCCGCCGGGTGCTGGGTCCGCGCCTGAACGCGGTCCTCGGGACCCCGTTCCACTGGCTGCCGGACGGCAGCGGCCTGGTCGCCGCGCTCGTCCCCGAGGGGCGCGGGGTGGTCCCGGCGGCCCCCGCCGTGCCCACCGGACCGCTGATCCAGCAGAACCTGGGTCGCGCCGCGCCCGCCCGCACCTACCAGGACCTCCTCGAGACGCCCCACGACGCGGACCTCTTCGAGCACTACGCCACGGCGCAGCTCGCGCGCGTGCCGCTCGACGGAGGACCGCCGGTGGCGCTCGGCGATCCGGCGATCGTGCGCGACTTCGGCCCCTCGCCCGACGGACGGTTCCTGCTCGTGGAGAGCGTTCACCGCCCCTTCAGCTATCTCGTTCCCCTCTCCCGCTTCCCCACCCGCATCGCCGTGCTGGACGCGCAGGGGCGGACGGCGCACGAGCTCGCCGACCTGCCGCTCGCCGACGAGGTCCCCACCGCCTTCGACGCGGTGCCGACCGGCCCCCGAGAGGTGCAGTGGCGCTCGGACGCCCCCGCCACCCTCGCCTGGGTGGAGGCTCTCGACGGCGGCGACCCGCGGATGGCGGCGGAGGTGCGCGACCGGGTCCTCCTCCTCCCGGCGCCCTTCACCGGCACCCCGCAGACCCTCGTCGACCTGTCGTACCGCTTCGCGGACGTGGATTGGGGACGCGACGACTTCGCCCTCGTCTACTCCCGCTGGTGGGAGACCCGCGGCGAGCGGCGGTACGCCGTGCAGCCGGGCCGTTCGTCGTCCGAGCCGCGGCTGCTGGAGGAGCGCTCGTACCAGGACCGCTACGGCGATCCCGGTGTCCCGGAGACGACCCCGAACGCGGCGGGCTTCCCGGTGCTCCTGTTCAGCGCCGACGGAGGGCATATCTACCTCACGGGGGAGGGCGCCTCGTCGCGCGGCAACTACCCGTTCCTCGACCGCATGGACATCCAAAGCGGCGAGACGGAGCGGCTCTGGCGGAACGAGGACCCATACTTCGAGACGGTGGTGGCGGTGCTCGACCCCGAGGGCGCCCGCTTCCTGACGCGGCGCGAGACCGTCACGGACCCGCCCAACTACTTCCTCCACGAACGAGGGGGCGGAGAGCCGCGGCGCCTCACTGATTTCGCCGACCCGGCGCCCCAGTTCGCGGGCGTCCAGCGGGAGATCGTCACCTACCCGCGCGCGGACGGGGTGATGCTGAGCGCGACGCTCTATACGCCTCCGGGCTACGACGCCGCCCGCGACGGTCCGCTTCCCATGCTCATGTGGGCCTATCCGCGCGAGTTCCGTGACGCCAGCGACGCGGCCCAGCTGGACGACTCGCCCAACCGCTTCTCGCGGCCCGAGGGCGCATCGCACCTCCTCCTTCTCACCCTCGGATACGCGGTGCTCGACGGCCCCGCCATGCCCATCATCGGGGCCGGCGAGGAGGAGCCCAACGACACGTACATCGAGCAGCTGGTGGCGGATGCCAAGGCCGCGGTGGACAAGGTGGTCGAGATGGGGGTGGCGCGGCCCGGCCATATCGCCATCGGAGGGCACTCGTACGGCGCCTTCATGACCGCGAACCTCCTCGCCCACAGCGACCTCTTCGCGGCGGGGATCGCCCGTTCCGGCGCCTACAACCGCACGCTCACGCCCTTCGGCTTCCAGGCGGAGCAGCGCACCTACTGGGAGGCGCCCGAGATCTACTACGCGATGAGCCCGTTCATGCACGCCGAGCAGGTGAACGAGCCCATCCTCCTCATCCACGGCGCGGCCGACAACAACTCCGGGACCTTCCCGATCCAGAGCGAGCGCTTCTACGCCGCCCTGAAAGGGATGGGGGCCACGGTGCGGTACGTGGTCCTCCCGCACGAGTCGCACGGCTACCGGGGGCGTGAGAACGTGCTCCACACGCTCGCCGAGATGGCCGCGTGGATGGACGGGTACGTGAAGCCGCGGGACGCCTCCGCCAGCGCTCCCTCCACTCCCACGACGAGAAGACGATGAGGATCTCCTCCGCCCGCTGCGCCGCCGCCGCCGTCGCCCTGTTGATCGCGACCGCGCCGGCGGCGGCGCAGCGCCCCATGACCATCGTGGACCTGCTGAGCGTCCCCGGCCTCGGCGATCCGCAGCTCTCCCCCGACGGTCGGCACGTGCTGTACACGCTCTCCGAACCGGACTGGGAGAAGAACGAGCGCGTCTCGCACGTCTGGCGCGCCGAGGTGCAGGGCGGCGACTCCCGGCAGCTCACCAGCGGCGAGGAGGGCGAGAGCTCGCCCCGCTGGTCGCCCGACGGCCGCTGGATCGCCTTCCTGGCCCGCCGCGGCGACGACGAGGGGCGTCAACTCTACCTCATGCCGAGCGACGGGGGCGAAGCGCTCCGGCTCACGAGCCACGAAGGCGCCGTCGGCGATCCGCAGTGGTCGCCGGACGGCTCGGCCATCTACTTCACCGCGGCCGAGCCGAAGAGCGCCGAGCTGAAGGCGCGCGAGGAGGCGAAGGACGACGTGTACGCCTTCGACGAGGACTTCCGGCAGGAGCACCTCTGGAAGGTCTCCGTCCTAGGAGGCGAGGAGACGCGCCTCACCAAGGGCGATTACAACGTGTCGAGCTTCGCCCTCTCGCGCGACGGCACGCGCGTCGCCCACTACCGTGCCCCCAACCCGCTCTACGGCTACGCCGACCAGGGCGAGCTCTGGATCATGGACGCCGGCGGCGGCGGCGCCCTCCAGCTCACGGACAACGAGGGGCTCACCGAGTCCGGCCCCTCGATCTCGCCCGACAACTCCCGCGTCCTCTTCACCTGCGGGTGCAGCGCCGAGGGCGAGACGTACTTCAACGACAACCTCTTCGTGGTGCCGGCCTCCGGGGGGTCGCCGAGCCTCCTCTTTCCCGACTTCGACGGCGAGGTCGGCGACGCGGCCTGGGCGGCGGACGGGAAGAGCGTGTACTTCACCGCCAACCTCGGCGTCCACAGCGAGCTCTTCCGCGGGGACCCGGCCACCGGGAGAGTGGAGCAGATCACCGACGGCGAGCACTCGCTCAGCGGGTGGCAGTACCTCCCGAGCCGGAACGAGCACGTGTTCTCGCTGGAGACGCCGACCAACAACGGCGACGTCTGGATGATCCCCGCCCGCGGAGGCGCGCCTCGGCAGGTGACCCACGTCTTCGACCACCTCGCCGCCGACTTCCGGCTGCCGCGCCAGGAGAAGATCACCTGGAAGGGCGCTGACGGAGTCACGGTGGAGGGGATCCTCCACTACCCGCTCGACTACCAGGCCAGCCGGCGGTATCCGCTCGTCGTGCAGACCCATGGCGGACCGGCCGCCTCCTCTCAGTTCGGCTTCCCCTCGTGGGGCAACTACACCCCCGTGCTCACGGCCATGGGATACGCCGTGCTCGACCCCAACTACCGCGGGAGCACGGGCTACGGCGACGCCTTCCTCCGGGACATGGTGGGGCACTACTTTCAGAATGCGCACCTCGACGTGCTGGCGGGGGTGGACTACCTGATCGAGCGCGGGATCGCGCACCCGGACAGCCTGGCGAAGATGGGGTGGAGCGCCGGGGGGCACATGACCAACAAGATCATCACCTTCACCGACCGCTTCAAGGCCGCCGCCTCCGGGGCGGGCGCGGCCAACTGGCTGTCGATGTACGCGCAGAGCGACGTGCGCACCTACCGCACCCCCTGGTTCGGCGGCACGCCCTGGCAGGAGGACGCGCCCATCGAGGTGTACTGGGAGAACTCGCCCCTCCGGGAGGCCTGGAAGGTCTCGACCCCGACCATCTTCCTCGTGGGCGCGAACGACCCGCGGGTCCCCATGCCGCAGTCGGTGGAGATGTACCGGGCCCTGAAGTCCAACGGCGTGCCCACGCATCTCTACGTCGCGCCCCGGGAGCCGCACGGGTGGCGGGAGCTGCGCCACGAGCTCTTCAAGGTGAACGCCGAGCTCGGCTGGTTCGAGAAATGGGTCCGCGGCCGCGACTACCCCTGGGAGACGCCCCCGGCGGCCCCGGCGAAGGCGACCGACGAAACGGCCATGCAGCGGTAGCCGTCCGGCGCCGCCTCCCCTCTTTCCGAACCGCCGTCCATGATCTCTCTCCGCCCGCGGGCGTTCGCCCTCCTACTCCTCCTGATCGCCGCCCCGGCCGCCGCGCAGGCCGGGGCCGGCGGCGCCGATACCCTGCGGCTCACGGGGCTCTCCGCGCCGGTCGAGATCCTCCGCGACCCCTGGGGGATCGCCCACATCTACGCGCAGAACGAGGAAGACCTCTTCTTCGCGCAGGGGTACAACGCCGCGCGGGACCGCCTCTTCCAGTTCGAGATCTGGAGGCGCCAGGCCACCGGCACCACCGCCGAGATCTTCGGGCGCCGCGAGCTGAAGCGGGACATCGGCGCGCGGCTCCACCGCTTCCGCGGCGACCTGTCGCGCGAGCTGCAGCACTACCACCCGCGAGGGCCGGCGATCGTGGGCGCCTTCGTGGCGGGGGTGAACGCCTACGTCGCCGAGACGGAGCGCGACCCCTCGCTCCTCCCTCTCGAGTTCAGCCTGCTCGGCATCACTCCCGGCCGCTGGACCCCGGAGGTGGTGATCTCGCGACACCAGGGGCTGCTGGGGAACATCGGCCAGGAGCTGAGCACCGGCCGCGCGGTGGCCGTCCTGGGCGCGGAGAAGGTGAAGGACCTCTCCGGCTTCGGGCCCTTCGAGCCCGAGCTGGCGCTGGACCCCGCGGTGGACGGGGCGCTGCTCGGCGCCGACATCCTGGAGCTCTACGACGCCTTTCGCGCCCCGATGCGCTTCCACCCGGAGGACGTCGTCGCCGGGCGCCGCGGCGATCCGGAGGCGTTCGCGCGGCTCGCCGCCGCACTGCCCGGAGAGTCGGAGTCGGAGCTCATGGCACAGGGAGAGTCGATCGGGAGCAACAACTGGGTGGTCTCGGGGGCGCTCACCTCGAGCGGGCTGCCGATCCTGGCGAACGACCCGCACCGGGCGCAGCAGGCGCCCTCGCTGCGCTACTTCGTTCACCTGGTGGCGCCCGGCTGGAACGTGGTCGGCGGCGGGGAGCCGGTCCTGCCCGGCGTCTCCATCGGCCACAACGAGCACGGGGCCTGGGGGCTCACCGTCTTCGGTGTGGACGGCGAGGACCTGTACGTCTACGAGACCGACGCCGCCTACCCCGACAACTACGTCTACCAGGGCCAGTGGGAGGAGATGACGATCGAGCGGGAGACGATCCCGGTGAAGGGAGAGGACCCGGTGACGGTCCAGCTGCGCTACACCCGTCACGGGCCGGTGCTCTACCAGGACAGCGCGCACAACCGGGCCTACGCGCTGCGCGCCGCCTGGATGGACTACGGCGGCGCCCCCTACCTGGCGAGCCTGCGGATGGACCAGGCCAGCACCTGGGAGGAGTTCCGGGAGGCGTGCAGCTACAGCCACATTCCCGGCGAGAACATGATCTGGGCGGATACGGCGGGGAACATCGGCTGGCAGGCGGTGGGCGTCTCGCCGATCCGCCCCAACTGGAGCGGACTCGTCCCGGTGCCCGGCGACGGGCGCTACGAGTGGGACGGCTACCTCCCGATCCGCGAGCTGCCGCACGTCCTCAACCCCGAGCAGGGCTTCTGGGTGACCGCGAACAACGACCTGGTGCCGCGCGACTACCCGCACCCGCGCGCCGTCGGCTTCTCCTGGTCCGATCCCTTCCGGCACGACCGGATCGAGGAGGTGCTCGCCTCGGGGCGGCGCTTCACGATGATGGACATGATGCGCCTGCAGCAGGACGAGCTCTCGATCCCGGCACGGACGCTGGTGCCGCTCCTCGCGGAGCTGGAGTTCGACGACCCGCGCGCGCGATGGGCGGCGGAGACGCTCCTCGACTGGGACTTCGTGCTCCGCGCGGAGTCGGTGGCGGCGGGGGTGTACGTCGCCTGGGAGGGGAGGGTGCAGGACGCCGTGTACGATCTCTCGGTTCCGCCCGAGGGGCGCGAGCACATCTCCCGGCTCCCGCTGCGCCGCACCCTCGACTGGGTGCTCGCGCCGGACGCGCGCTTCGGGGCCGACCCGGTCCGCGGGCGCGACTCGCTGCTCGCGACGGCCCTGCGGGAGGCCGTGGAGGATCTCACCGAGAAGCTGGGGCCAGAGGTGGACGAGTGGCGGTACGGGCAGGAGCGCTACAAGCACGTGCTGCTGCGCCACCCGCTGAGCCCGGCGGTGGACGACGAGACCCGCGCGCGGCTGGACGTCGGGCCGTTGCCGCGCGGCGGCTACGGCAACACCGTCAACGCCACGGGCGGCAGCGATAACCAGACTCACGGCGCCTCCTTCCGCATCATCGCCGACGTGGAGAGCTGGGACGAGTCGCTCGGCACCCACGCGCCCGGCCAGTCCGGAGACCCCGAGAGCCCCCACTACGCCGACCTCTTCGAGCCGTGGGCCTCGGGCCGCTACTTCCCCCTGATGTACTCGCGCGAGAAGGTGGAGTCGGTGGCCGAGAGCCGGCAGGTGCTCGCGCCGGGCGGCGCCCGCTGACACCTCTCTCCAGAGGGAGCGGAGTCATCCGGGGCGACCCGTCTTCCCGGCCTCCGAGTCCATTTGCCCCGGGGCTGGAGTTTTCCGGTTCCGGGTCTTAGTTTGGGGGACACCTCACCAGCTTCCGATCCATCCGGCCGGCGGGACTCTCCGCCGCGCCGGCCGACCCTTGCAAGGAAGCACGAGCATGAAGAGCCCCTCGTTCGCTCTGGCGGCGCTCCTGCTGGTGCCCGCTCTCACGGCGGCGCAGGCCGCGCCGGTGGTGATCCGCGCCGGGCAGCTTCTGGACGGCCGCGGCGGCTCCACCCGCGGCGCCACGGTGACCGTCGAGGGCTCCACCATCTCCGCGGTGGGCAGCGCCCACGCGCCGGCGACGTACGACCTGAGCGGCTATACGCTCCTCCCGGGCGGAATCGACACGCACGTCCACCTGGGAGGCCACTTCGACCCCGACGGGAAGGTCCACGACGCGAGCCCGAACGAGGAGTCGGCGGAGCAGGAGACGCTCTACGCGGTGGGGAACGCGTACGCGACGCTCCTCGGCGGGGTAACCACGGTGCAGAGCCTCGGCTCCGAGGTGGACCGGGATCTCCGGGACTTCATCGAGCGGGACATCGTGCCGGGCCCGCGCGTGCTCACCTCCCTGCGCCCGATCTCGAGCGCGACCGGATCGTCCGACCGCCTCCAGGCGGCGGTGCGGCGGCTCCACGCCGACGGAGCCGACGTCATCAAGATCTTCGCCTCGCTCAGCATCCGCGACGGCGGCGCCGCCACCCTCACGCAGGAGCAGCTCGACGCCGCCTGCGGCGAGGCGAAGCGCCTGGGGCTGCGCTCCGCCGTGCACGCGCACGGCCCGGAGGCGGGGCAGCGGGCGGTGCGCGCCGGGTGCACCGTCATCGAGCACGGCATCCTCTTCGACGAGGCCACGCTCGACCTGATGGCGGAGCACGGCACCTACTGGGACCCCAACATCGGACTGGTGCTCGAGAACTACCTCGGGCCGAACCGGGAGCGGTTCGCCGGGGTGGGGAACTACACCGAGGAGGGGTTCGAGCACATGACGAACGCGATCCCCACCGCCCTGGAGGGGTTCCGTCACGGCCTGCAGCGTCCCGCGCTGAAGATGGTGTTCGGCACCGACGCCGTGGCCGGCGCCCACGGACGGAACTTCGAGGAGATCGTCTACCGGGTGCGGGAGGGGGGGCAGGAGCCGATGGACGCGATCGTCTCCGCGACGTCGCTCGCGGCGGCTTCGCTCGGCCTGGGCGACCGGATCGGCGCGATCGCTCCGGGAATGGAGGCGGACCTCATCGCGGTGGACGGAGACCCGCTCGAGGACATCACCGCGCTGCGGCGCGTGGTGTTCGTGATGAAGGGTGGGAAGGTCTACAAGTTCCAGCCCGCCGCGCGATAGTCTCCCCAGGAGCCACCTCGATGCGAACGCTCATCCCCCTGCTCGCCCTCCTCCTCCTCGCTCCCTCCGCCCCGGCGCAGGCCGGAGCCGACTGGCCCGTCTACGGCGGCGACGCGGGGGGGACGAAGTACTCTTCCCTTGACCAGATCCACCGCGAGAACGTCGCGATGCTCCAGCCGGCGTGGGAGTGGAGGGTCGGAGAGAGCGCGATTCCCGAGTCGGAGGGGGTGAAGGCGGCGCGGCCGGGGAACTTCCAGGCGACGCCGCTGGTGATCGGCGACACCATGTATCTGAGCACCCCGTTCAACCGCGTCGTGGCGCTCGACGCGGGCACGGGCCGGCAGCTCTGGGAGTACGATCCCGGCGCGTACCGCTTCGGGCAGCCCTCCAACGGCACCGGCTTCGTGCACCGCGGCGTCGCCACCTGGAGCGACGGACGGGAGCGGCGGATCTTCATGAACAGCCGCTGGCGCCTCATCGCGCTCGACGCAACGACGGGGAGGCCGATCCCGGAATTCGGCGAGGGCGGGGAGGTGGACCTCGCGTCGGACCTGCTCTGGGAGATCAACCGCCTGCACTACACCAACACCTCGCCCCCGGTGGTCTGGGGCGACCTGGTGATCGTCGGCAACGGCGTGGGGGACCGGCTCGCCTACCGGAACGACCCGCCGGGGGACGTGCAGGCCTTCGACGTCCGCACGGGACGCCGGGTCTGGAGCTTCAACCCGATCCCGCAGCCGGGGGAGCCGGGGAACGAGTCGTGGGAGGAAGGGGCTTGGGAGCGCACCGGCCACACGAACGTCTGGGCGCCCTTCACCGTGGACGCCGAACGCGGGATCGTCTACCTGCCGGTGAGCACCCCGTCCAACGACTGGTACGGCGGCGACCGGAAGGGCGACAACCTCTTCGCCGAGTCGGTGGTGGCGCTCGATGCCCGCACCGGGAAACGGCTCTGGCACTTCCAGACGGTGCACCACGGCCTGTGGGACTACGACCTTCCCGCGCCGCCGGTGCTCGGCACCATCCGCGTGGGCGGCCGCGTCATCGACGCGGTGGCCGTCCCGGCCAAGACGGGCTTCATCTACGTGTTCGACCGCGTCTCGGGGGTGCCGGTCTGGCCGATCGAGGAGCGTCCCGTCCCGGCTTCCGACGTGCCTGGAGAGCGTGCCGCCCTCACCCAACCCTTTCCCATCCTTCCCGCGCCGGTGGCGAAGCAGAACCTCACCGAGGCGGACCTGGTCGACTGGACTCCCGAGCTGACGGAGCGCGCGAGGGAGGTCTTCCACAGCTATCGCAGCGGCCCGATCTTCACCCCGCCCTCGGTCGAGGGAACGATCCAGGTCCCGGGGGTCATCGGCGGGGTAGGGTGGGGAGGCGGCGCCTTCGATCCCGAGACGGGGACGCTCTACGTCAAGGCTTCCGAGTGGCCGGCGCTGGTCCGGCTGATCCAGCCGCCGCAGTCCGACACCATCCAGGGCGACTACTACTTCGACCGCACCGCCTCGCTGGGCATCGCGGTGGACGCCACCGTGCCGGGAATCCTGGAGACGCGCACGCCGCGGGAGATCCCGATCCATAAACCGCCGTACGGGACGCTGACCGCCATCGACCTGAATACCGGCGCCCACCGCTGGACGGTGACCGTGGGAGACATGCCCGAGCTCCGGAACCACCCGCTGCTGGCGGGCGTCGAGCTGCCGCCGACCGGGGTGAGCGGCGCCCCCGGGCCGATCGTCACGCGGGGAGGGCTCGTCTTCCTCACCGGCGGCGGCTCGACTTTGTACGCGATCGACAAGGAGACGGGCGAGACGCTCTGGTCCGCCGAGCTGGGGGCGCGCGGCTACTCCGTTCCCATGACCTACCGTACGCGCGCCGGGAAGCAGTTCGTGGTGGTCGCCACCGGCGCCGGGGACGACGCGGTGCTCCGCGCCTTCGCGCTCCCCTGATCGCATCCCGCAACGCAGAGACCATGGGCAAGCTGAAGGTGCTCGGCCTGGTCGGCCTCGGCCTGGCGGCGACGGGCCTGGCGGGTCAGCAGTACGACCTCCTCATCCGCAACGGCCGCGTGCTGGACGGGACGGGGAATCCCTGGTACCGCGCGGACGTCGCGGTGACGGGCGACCGCGTCGCGGCGGTGGGGGACCTCCCCTCGGCCACCGCGCGCACGGTGATCGACGCGGAGGGGCTCTTCGTCGCGCCCGGCTTCATCGACACGCACTCCCACGCGGGACCGGGGCTCGCGGCGCCCGGGCTGAGCCCGGCGCAGCCGCTGCTGGCGCAGGGGATCACCACCGTGGTCGTGAACCCCGACGGCGGCGGGTCGGTGGACCTGGAGGCGCAGCGGGCGGAGCTCCTGAGGGACGGCCTGGGGGTGAACGTCGCCCTGATGGTGCCGCACGGCTCGGTGCGGCGCGAGGTGCTGGGGATGCAGGACCGCGCCCCCACCGCCGCCGAGATGGAGCGGATGAAGGCGCTCGTCCGGGCGGGGATGGAAGCGGGCGCGTTCGGGCTCTCCAGCGGCCCCTACTACGCCCCGGGGAGCTTCTCGACCACGGAGGAGCTGGTGGAGCTGTCGAAGGTGGCGGCGCGCTACGGCGGCGTCTACGCGAGCCACGTGCGCGACGAGTCGGACTACAGCGTAGGGCTGGTCGCCGCGCTCGACGAGGTGATCGCCGTCGCGCGGGAGGCGGGGCTGCCGGGGATCCACACCCACATCAAGGCGCTCGGGCCGCGGGTGTGGGGGTACTCCTCCGCGCTGGTGAAGCGCATCGATCGCGCGCGCGATCAGGGTATCTGAGGTCTACGCCGACCAGTACCCCTACGAGGCGTCGAAGACCGGGCTCAGCGCCGCGCTCCTGCCGCGCTGGGCGCAGGCGGGGGGCCTCGACTCGCTCGCCCTCCGCATCGCGGACCCCGCGACGCGCGCCCGGCTCCGCGTCGAGATGCTGGAGAACCTCGACCGCCGCGGCGGCGCGGACCGCATCCTCTTCTCCAACTACGCGCCCGACACGAACATCGAGGGAAAGACCCTTCAGCAGGTGGCCGACGCCCGCGGCGCGCACCCGGCCGACCTGGCGATGGAGCTGGTGAACGGCGAGGACGCTCCGGGCATCATCTCCTTCAACATGGAGGAGGACGACGTCCTCACGCTGATGCGGCAGCCGTGGACGATGACCGCGTCAGACGGGGACCTGGTGCCGCCGGGCGAAGGAGTGCCGCATCCGCGAGGCTACGGCACCTTCCCGCGCAAGATCCGCCGCTACGTGGTGGAGGAGGGAGCGGTGGACCTGGCGGCGGCCATCCGGAGCATGACCTCGCTTCCGGCCACCGTCTTCCGGATGCGAGGCCGGGGAGAGATCCGGGCCGGCGCCGTCGCCGACCTGGTGGTGTTCGACCTCGCGCGGGTGCGGGACCGCGCCACCTTCGAGGATCCGCACCAGCTCTCGGAGGGGATGGCGTACGTGCTCGTGAATGGAGTTCTGGCGGTGGAGGACGGGCGCTTTACGGCGGAGAAGGCGGGGAGGGTGCTGGACCGGCGCGCCGGTCCGCAGGTTGCGAGAAGCGAACGGCATCCTTAGATAACAGTGTACTCCGACAACTACTCCCTTTCAGGAGGGTAGGCCCCCATGGCGCGATACGGGAGGACCGAGCCCGGGAGCTCGGCCACGAAGCTAGCTCGAATGCTCCGCGCGCCTTGCCTCGCGGTGATTCCGCTGCTCGCCGGATGCTACGGTCTGGTCCCCATCAACCCGGAAGCCGCTGCCCCACCGATGCGTGTCCGCGCCTATCTTTCGCCGGAGGCAACGGAGCGCATCACTCCGGTGCTGGGAGTGGCGCGTGCCGAGGTGGACGGTCGGGTGGTGGAGCGCACCCCCGAGGGGATCTTCCTCGAGGTGACGAGCGCGCGCTCTTCGAACGAATTCCGCAGCGAGACCTTGACGCAGCGGATCCTGCTGGAGCGGGAGGATCTCACCGGCCTGCAGCGGAGGCAGCTGGACCGGACCCGCACCGCCGCGCTGGTGGGGATCGGCGCCGCGGTGGTGGGGGCGCTGATCTACGACCAGCTCTCCGGAGAGGGCGGGGGTAACGTGGTCGGGCCGCCGCCAGGACCGCCGGAGGCGAGAATCCCGTTGATCCGGATCAAGCTGCGCTGAAATCCGCGGCCGGGGTTGACACGTTCCGGGGCCAGTGCTAGGCTTATACTCAGCATTCCCGGTCCACTTCTGAGGATTTCCGGCCGCTTCCGCGGCCTGGTATCTCTTTGCGGTTTCAGCATCGGTGGTTTCTTGGGGGCAGGCAGCGGTGGTCTTGCCGGCCCTCCTGTTCTCACACTCCGATGAAGGCCGTAGATTCCATCCTGCCGACCTTCGTCTTCCGAGGAGCTCCTCCCGCGGCGACGCGTGGTCGAACTCCGACGCCCGTGTGGCGGTTCGGGAGTTCCGCCGACGCGCGACGCCCTTCCAGCCATTTCACCATAGGAGGTCCCCACGCTTCTGAGCCTACCGTCTCTTGCCGTACGATCCGTTCCTTCGCTTATCTATCCAATGGAGGGAAAATGACCTTTCCCACACGTTTGAAGCTCGTGGGGTGGCTCGCGGCCCTGACGATCGGTCTGGGCCTTCAGGCCGCTCCGCTGCTGGCGCAGGCAACCGGCAGCATCCGTGGTCGAGTGACCGCGGCCAACTCGCTGCGGCCGCTCACCGGCGCGCAGATCTCCATCCCCGGTACCGGCCGCGGGAGTCTCACCAACGCACAGGGCGAATACCTGATCGTCAACGTCCCCGCCGGTCCGCAGACCGTCCGGGTCCAGATGATCGGCTTTACCTCGGACGAGGCACAGTCTACGGTGGCCGCCGGCCAGACCGCGACCGTCGACTTCCAGTTGAGCGAGAGCGCCATCGCCCTGGACGAGGTGGTGGTGACCGGCACGGCCGGTGCCGCGCGCCGGCGCGAAATCGGCAATTCGATCAGCCAGGTGAAGTTGGAGGAGGTGGTGGAGCCGGTGCAGGACGTCGCCGACCTCCTGCAGGGCAGGGCCGCGGGTGTGAGCATCATCTCCTCCTCCGGCAGCGTGGGCTCGGGTTCCTCGATCCGCCTGCGGGGCACCACCAGCGTGGCGCTCAGCAACCAGCCGCTGGTCTACATCGACGGGGTGAGGATCCGCAGCGACGCCTACCCGAAGAACGTTCCGGCGAGCGGCTTCCAGGGCCGTAGCGCCAACGTGACCGCGAGTCCGCTCTCGGACATCAACCCGAACGACATCGAGCGCATCGAGGTGATCAAGGGCGCGGCCGCCACGACCCTCTATGGCACTGAGGCGGCGGCGGGCGTGATCCAGATCTTCACCAAGCGCGGCGCGACCGGCGCGCCGACCTGGACGGTGGAGACCAACCAGGGCTTCGCGCGGCTGCGTCCGTTCGCTCCCGACGTGCTCCCGGAGAACTTCGGGCTCCCGGAGCTCGAGTACGGTCAGGCCCAGTATCTCTTCATCGATCCCTGGCTGCGCGACGGGTGGCAGCAACGCTACTCGGGGTCCGTCACGGGCGGCGGCGAGGCGGTGCAGTACTTCGTTTCCGGGTCGTACGACGACAACGAGGGAGTCCTCCCGCTGGACGAGGAACAGAAGTACGTCGTCCGCGGCAACTTCACCTTCCGTCCCTTCGAGGACCTCACGCTGCTGTTCAACACCTCCTACACCAACGACGACATCACGCAGACGCCCTCGGGCAACAACGCTCACGGGCTGACGCTGAACGCGTTCCGCCGGGACCGCAACTACCACGCGTCCTACGACATCGACAAGATCAGCCAGGCGCTGGAGTACGAGATCACTTCCGGCATCGACCGCCTGATCATCGGCGGCACGGCCACCTACGCGCCGATGGAGAACTTCACCCACCGCTTCACCGTGGGACTCGATCAGGCGAACATCGAGAACCGTCAGCTGCGGCCCTTCGGATACTTCGCCGCTCCCCAGGGGATCATCTCCAATCAGCGCTGGTCGGCCGAGACGCTGACCCTCGATTACGTCGGCTCTTTCCAGAACAACTTCGGCCCGGCCCTGTCCTCCACCTTCTCGTGGGGCGCGCAGAGCTCCACCGTGGAGGAGAGCGACATCACGGCCTATTCGGAGAACTTCCCCGGCGTGCCGGTCCCCACGGTGACCGCGGGGTCGGTGGAGCAGAGCTTCGAGAACCGCGAGCGGGTGATCAACGCGGGTATCTTCCTGCAGGAGCTGCTCGGCTTCCAGGACCGCTACTTCCTGACGCTGGGAATGCGCGTGGACGGCAACAGCGCCTTCGGTCAGGACTTCGGTCTGCAGCTCTACCCGAAGGTGAGCGGCTCGTGGGTGCTCTCCGAGGAGCCTTTCTGGAACGAGGGCTGGGGTACGATGAAGCTTCGCGCCGCCTACGGACAGGCCGGCCGTGCCCCGGGAGCGTTCGACGCCGTACGCACGTGGGAGGCGGTCGGCTGGGGCACCTCCCCGGCGTTCTTCCCGCAGAACGAGGGCAACCCGGAGCTCGGACCCGAGACGACGGCGGAGACGGAGCTGGGCTTCGACGCCGGCTTCTTCAACCAGCGCCTCGGCCTCGACTTCACCTACTTCTACGCGAGGACCACCGACGCCCTGTTCCAGGTCCGACGGCTGCCCTCGCTGGGTAACTGGGACGACCAGCTCGAGAACGTCGGTGAAATCGAGAACTCCGGCTTCGAGGTGGCCGCGAACGCTTCGCTGATCCAGACTCCGACCTTCGGTTGGGACCTGGGGCTGACGGTCTCCACCGTCAACAGCAACGTCATCAGCCTGGGCGGAGCCCCCGAGTTCGGACTCGGCAACTTCGGCTGGGTCATCGAGGGCGAGTCGGTGCCGGTGATCCGCGGTGACAAGATCATCAACGAGGATCTCCAGATGGACCCGATCGAGGTCGCGAGCGAGAGCGAGTGCGGGGCGAACCAGGCCTGCATCGTCCGTGACGCGATCTACGGTCCGAATCAGCCGACGCACACGATCGGTCTGAACACCACCCTCTCGCTTCCCTACGGGATTCAGCTCTCCGCCCGCGGCGAGTATCTCGGCGGCCACTACATCTCGGATGGCCCCTCCAGCGCGGCACTGTCGCGCTCCGTGCAGTGGCCGACCTGCTTCGGGGCGTACGAGCACATCGCCGCGAACCAGTCGGACCAGCTGACGGCGTGGGAGCGGATGGCTTGCATCCCGAGGAACGTGGAGGGCGACTGGTTCATCCAGCCGGCGGATTTCGCCAAGCTTCGCGACGTGACGGTGCGCGTTCCGATCGGCAGGCTCGTGCCGATGGCCAGCAACGCGACCTTCTCGCTTTCCGCCTCGAACTGGTACACCTGGAAGAAGGACTTCCCGATCCTCGATCCGGAAGTCGCCGGCAACGACGGATTCGACGGCGCGGTCCGAGGGAGCTCGGAGCACATCCCGTCCCCCGCGACCCTGATCGCGTCGCTGCGCTTCGTCTTCTGATCCGCCACTCCAGGACACGAACCACTTGAAGAATACACAGCTCATGAGCAAGCCAACACGATACACGACGGGCCGAGGTGCCCGCGCCGCCCTCTGGGCGCTCCTGCCGGCGGTGGGTCTCGCCGCCTGCGATTTCACGGTGACGAACCCGGGTCCGGTGGAAGACCGGTTCCTCAATGAGACGCCGGCCTTCGAAGGCGTGGTGAATGGCGCGGGTCGGGCCCTCGCCGAGGCCATCAACTGGACGTCGTATACGGGCGCCGCCGTCGCCCGCGAGCTCCACCCGGCCGGCTCCACCGGAAGCTTCGGGATCAGCACCAAGCAGCAGATCGGCATCCTCGCCCCCGACGATATCGGCACCCACTGGAACAACTCCCAGGAGGCTCGCTGGATCGCGGAGGACGGCGCGGAGCGCCTGCGGGAGGCGATGGGCGGGGACTTCGCGAGCTCCCCGTTGGCGGCGCAGATCCTCGTCTACGCGGGATTCGCCAACCGTCACCTCGGGGAGAATTTCTGCCAGGCGGTGATCGACGGCAGCGCCGCGCAGCCCAACTCCGTCTACTTCGAGCGGGCGGAGGACGACTTCACCGAGGCGATGCAGATCGCGCAGGCGACCAACCTGCCGGCGCTGGCGATGGCGGCGCGCGCCGGGCGTGCATCGGTCCGGATCTTCCTGGGCGACTGGGCGGGCGCGGTACAGGACGCTTCCGGCGTACCGACGGAGTTCGAGTACGTCATGCCCTACTTCGACAACACTCTGAACCTCTACAACCGGATCCACGAGGCCGGACGGAGTCAGCCGTACCGCGCGCACACGGTCTGGGCAACGGTCAACGAGCAGTACTACGCGGCCACTCAGGATCCGCGGGTGCCCTACTTCATCGGCACCGGCACCCAGGAGCGTGGTGATGCGGCGGTTTCCCCCCTGGGACGGGTGCTGTTCTACGGACAGCTGAAGTATCCGGATCGCAATTCGCCGATCAACCTCGTGACCGGCCGGGAGATGCGCCTCATCGAGGCCGAGGCCATGCTCCGCGACGACAACTGGCAGGGCGCGATCGACATCATCAACAATCTCCGCTCGGCGTTGGGAGTGGCCACCGTCCCGCAGGTCAGCGCCAGCAACCTCACCGAGGCGTGGACGCGTTTGAAGCGCGAGCGGGGCATCGAGCTCTGGCTCGAGTCCCGGCGCCTGGGCGACCTGCGCCGCTGGAACCAGAACAACACGCCGGGAGCGCTCGACCCGCTGGAGACGGTCGGCTCGCCGAGGGGCCTGCCGCTGCAGCAGCAGGATCTCTGCTTCCCGATCTCCGAGGGCGAGGAGCAGACCAACCCGAACATCCCGGGATGATACGGGTGCGGTAACCGAGGCGCGGCGGCTCCCCTCCCGGGAGCCGCCGCTCTCCGTTGGAACCCCTTCCGGAGGACACGCATGCTTCAGAAGTGGCTGGGCACCCTCGCCCTCGCGCTGGCCCTCGCGACCCCGCTCCGAGGCCAGTCGTCCCCGGCTCCCCTGCCCGGCGTCCCCTCGCCGGTGTCGCACTTCGGCTTCCAGCCGGGCAGCGACCGCAAGCTCATCAACTGGACGGAGCTGAGCGCCTACTACGACCTCCTCGCCCGCAGCAGCCCGCGGGTGAGCATCGACACGCTCGGGCAGACGACGCTCGGCCGCCCATTCGTGATGCTGACCATCACCAGCCCCGAGAACCGGGCGCGCCTGGACGCGCTGCACGCCGTCCAGAGGAAGCTCTCCGACCCGCGCACCGTCTCCAACGCCGCCGAGCTGGAGCGGCTGCTGGACGAGGGGCGGGCGGTGGTGATGATCACCCAGAACATCCACTCCACCGAGGTCGGCGCGGCGCAGATGGCCCCCAACCTCCTCTACCGGCTGGCGGCATCCAACGAGGAGAAGGTGCGGGAGATCCTCGACGAAGTCATCCTCCTCCACATCCCCTCACTCAACCCCGACGGGACCGAGATGGTCTCGAACTGGTATCGAAGCACCGTGGGCACCCCCTTCGAGGGAGCCGACATCCCCTTCCTCTATCACCACTACACCGGCCACGACAACAACCGCGACTGGTACTCCTTCACCCAGAAGGAGACGCTGATGACGGTCGCGGCGCAGAACGAGTGGCACCCGCAGGTCGTCCACGACGTGCACCAGATGGGAAGCGCGGGGGCGCGCATCTTCGTTCCGCCCTTCACCGACCCGGTGGAGCCGAACGTGGATCCGCTGATCGTCGCCGCGCTCAACCAGCTCGGCAGCTACATGGCGGCGGAGCTGCTGCACGAGGGGAAGACGGGGGTGGCGACCAACGCCATCTACGACATGTTCAGCCCGGCGCGCGCCTACATGCACTACCACGGCGGCGTGCGCATCCTCTCCGAGACGGCCTCGGCGCGGCTCGCGACCCCCATCGACATCCCCTACGAGGACCTGCGCCCCGGCCGCGGCTACGACCCGCGCGAGCGCGCCTGGAACTTCCCCGAGGTGTGGGAGGGCGGCGAGTGGGGGCTCCCGCAGATCGTCGACTACATGGAGACGGCGGCGATGGGCCTCCTCACCAACGTCGCGAAGAACCGCCGCTTCTTCCTGGAGAACTTCTACGCGATCAACCGCCGCGCCACGGAGCGCTGGCCGAGCTGGCCGCAGGCCTGGGTGATCCCCGCGGGGCAGGAGAACGCCAAGGGCGTCGAGGCGGTGCTGCGGATCATGCGCCTGGCCGATGTGGAGGTGCACCGCGCCGAGGCGGGGTTCTCCGCCATGGGGCGGCAGTTCCCGGCGGGGAGCTTCGTGATCCCGATGAACCAGCCGTACGCCTCCTTCCCGCAGGCGCTGCTGACGGTGCAGGAGTACCCGAACATGCTCCAGTACCCCGGCGGCCCGCCGATCCGGCCCTACGACGTCACCGCGCACACCCTCCCGCTCCTCATGGACGTGGAGGCGGTGCCGGTGCGGGAGCCGCTGCGGGTCCGGCTCTCGGGCGTGATCCCTACGCCGCCGCTGGAGTACGCCACCCCGCCGGCCTTTTCGGGGAGCAGCGCGCCGCGGGTGGGGCTCTACAAGGGCTTCGCCGAGCCGATGCCCGCCGGCTGGACGCGCTGGGTGCTCGACCAGCACGGGATCCGCTACGACACGCTGCACAACGCCACGATCCGCGCCGGCGACCTCAACCGCCGCTACGATGTGATCCTCTTCCAGGACCAGTCCGCGAGCGAGATCCTGCAGGGGCACTCCGCCGAGGAGATGCCGGGCGAGTTCGCGGGAGGGCTCGGCGAGGAGGGGATGGCGGCGCTGCGGGACTTCGTGAACCAGGGAGGGCGCGTCGTCGCCATCGCGGCCGCGACGGAGCTCATGGTGGACGCCTTCGACCTCGGGGTGGAGGACGTGGTGGAGGACGTGCCGCCGCAGGACTTCTACATCCCCGGCTCGATCCTGCGGCTCGACCTGCAGGGCTCGCACCCGCTCGCGAAGGGGATGGGTGCCCGGACGATCGCCTGGTTCGACAACTCGGGACGCGCCTTCGAGGTCGACGACCCGCGGGTGCAGGTGGTCGGCAGCTACGGAGAGGGCGGCTCACGCCTCTCGGGGTGGGTGCTGGGGGAGGAGCGGATCGCCGGGAGGCCGGCGATCCTGCAGGCGAGCATCGGCCGCGGCTCGGTGGTGCTCTTCGGCTTCCAGCCGAACTACCGGGCGCAGTCGATCGCCACCTGGCCGCTGCTGTTCAACGCGCTGGCGCCCTGACGGGGCGGCGCCCGGGCTGGCGCGGGGGCGCCGGATCCGGTTATCCTTGGCCCACGCGGCGGTCTCGAGCGCCCACCCGCGCGCCACCGCCGCCGCGACCCTCGCCGCGAAGACTTTCTCAGGAAGGACGCCGCCCATGGAGTCATGCCGTCGCTCCTCCGTCCCGCTGTCGGCCGCGGCGGAGGCGCCGGACGTCGCGCTCCGGGCCTTCCGCGGGGTCGCCGCGGTCGTCGGCGTGCTGCTGGCCGCCGCGCCGCTCTCGGCCCAGCAGCCCGCCCATGCGGAGTCCGGCCCGGGAACGGCACAACCGGTGAGCGTGGAAGCGGTGGCGCGCCCGGTGGCCCACGCGGTCCGCACGAACCAGCGCATCGTGATCGACGGCGAGCCGGACGAGGCGGCCTGGCAGGAGGCTGACTCCCTCGACGACTTCGTGCAGTCGCAGCCCGCCGCGGGGTATCCCGCCACCGAGCCGACTGTCGTGCGGCTCCTCTACGACGACGAGTACCTCTACATCTCCGCCCTCTGCTTCGACTCCGACGTGGAGTCGATGGTGATCGCCACCGTCGATAAAGATCTCGACGGGGCCAGCACGCGTGACTACGACCTTTTAGCCTTTGCCTTCGACACCTTCCTCGACCGGAAGAACTCGTTCATGTTCGCGGTGAATCCCCTCGGCGGGGTTCGCGATGCGCAGACCTTCGACGACGCGCGGGAGGTGAACTTCTCCTGGGACGGCGTGCACCAGGCCCGCACCCGGCTCCACGACTGGGGGTGGAGCCTCGAGATGGCGATCCCCTGGACCACCCTTCGCTTCGATCCCTCCCGGGCGGACCAGACCTGGGGGATGAACCTCCTGCGCCGGGTGCGGCGCAAGAGCGAGGACTCGTACTGGGCGCCGCTCGACCGCCGCGACCCGATCCACAAGATGTCGAAGGCGGGGACGCTCGACGGGCTGCGGGGGCTGCACCCGAGCCGGAACCTGATGCTGACGCCGTACGTCTCCGCCGGCTCCACCTCCGGCCTCTCGGTGCCGGGCGCCGACCGCGGCGAGCGATACGACGCCGGGTTCGACCTCAAGTACGGCCTCACCCCGCAGGTCACGCTCGACCTGACGTACAACACCGACTTCTCCCAGGTGGAGGTGGACCAGGAGCAGGTAAATCTCACCCGCTTCTCCCTCTTCTTTCCGGAGAAGCGGGACTTCTTCGTCGAGAACTCCGGGTTCTTCACCTTCGGCGACGTCAGCGAACGGGAGTACCGGATGGGGGCGTCGCTGCGAGACTTCACCCTCTTCCACTCCCGCCGGATCGGCCTCCAGGGCGGGCAGCCGGTGCCGATCGTCGGGGGTGGCCGGCTCTCCGGGCGCCTGGGCGGGTTCGAGATCGGGATCCTCGACATGCAGACCGAGGCGACGCCCGTCGCGTCGGCGGAGAACTTCGCGGTCGCGCGGCTGCGGCGCTCTCTCTTCGGGGCCGTCGACGTCGGCGGAATCGTCGTGAACCGGCAGGAGACCGACGGCGGCGACTACAATCGGAGCTGGGGAGTGGACGCCTCCGCCCACCTCCTGGGGAACCTGATCGTCAGCTCCTACCTCGCCGGCACCGACGACGCGGGGGCCGAGGAGGGGGCGAGCACGGCGATGCGCCTCAACGCCGGGTGGCGCGACCGGCTCTGGGACGTGTCCGCGATGCACAAGCGGGTGGGGGCGGCGTTCGACCCGGGCGTGGGCTACATCCGCCGCCGGGCGATGAACCAGACGTATGCGACGGTGGGCGCGCACCCGCGGCCCGACCTTCCCGGCGTGCAGCAGATGAACGTGTACGCCGAGGGGGAGTACATCACCGACCCGAGGTCGGTGCTGGAGACGCGCACCGCCACCGGCGGGGTAGGCGTCACCTTTCTCGACGGCGCGGCCCTGACGCTGAGCGCGAGCGACCGCTTCGAGCGCCTCTACGCGCCCTTCGCCATCAGCGGCGGCGGGCGTGTGCCCGCCGGGGACCACGGCTTCCGCGAGGGGACCCTCACCTACTCCTCCAGCCAGGGCCGCGCCCTCTACGGCGACGTCTCCGTGGGAGGCGGGGGGTACTTCAACGGCGACCGGCTCTCCCTCGGCGCGGGAGCGTCGTGGCGCCCCCACTACCGCTTTGCCGTGGAGCTGCGGGCCGACCACAACGACATCGGCCTCCCCGAGGGCGATTATACGGTGGACGTGTACGGCGCCCGCGTGCGCTACTCGCACTCCCCCCGCCTGGGGGGGAGCGCGTACGTGCAGTACAACCAGGCGCTGGAGCAGCTCGTCGGCAACTTCCGTCTGAACCTCGTCCACGCGCCGCTCAGCGACTTCTTCCTGGTCTACACCGAGCGCCGTGGGCTGGGCGGCGTGGGGGTGCAGGAGCGCCTGCTCAGCGCCAAGCTCACCCGGATGGTCGCGTTCTAGAGCGGTAGATCGGTGGGAGGCGAGCGAGGAACGAGCGAGCCGGGGGTGAGGGCCCCTCGCGGACCGGCTCCCAACCCACGGCACTTCCGCTCCCGAGGATCGTCGTTCGACTTCTGTCATGGACCAGGCCGTATCCGGCCGGTCATTAACCCAAGCCATTCTTCGCATGTCGAGAAAACTCGTTCGATTCAGCCTCCCCCTCCTCCTGGCGGCGGCGCTCCCCGCCGCCGTACCCGCGCAGGCGCCGGAGCTCCGCTCCGAGACGCTGGCCGGCCTCGAGCTCCGCACCGTCGGGCCGGCGAACATGAGCGGGCGCGTCGTGGACATGGACGTCCTAGAGCTCGACAAGAACGTCTGGTACGTGGCCTCGTCCACCGGCGGCGTCTGGAAGACCGTGAACAACGGCGTGACCTGGATGCCGGTCTTCGAGCGCGAGGGCACCCACTCGGTCGGCGACATCGCCGTCCACCAGCGCGACACCAGCGTGGTGTGGGTGGGGACCGGCGAGCGGGCGAACCGCCAGAGCACCTCCTGGGGCGACGGCGTCTACAAGTCCACGGACGGCGGACGGACCTGGCGCAACATGGGCCTGCCCGAGAGCCACCACGTCGGCCGCATCCGGATGCACCCGGAGAATCCCGACATTGTCTACGTCGCGGCGATGGGCCACCTCTGGGGTCCCAATGAAGAGCGCGGGCTCTACAAGTCCACCGACGGCGGGGAGACCTGGCGCAGGGTGCTGTACGTGGACGAGAACACCGGCGTGGTCGACCTCGACATCGACCCGCAGCAGCCCGACGTGCTGTACGCCGCCAGCTACCAGCGTCGGCGCAAGCCGTACGGCTTCCACGGCGGCGGCGAGGGCTCGGCGCTCTGGAAGAGCACCGACGGCGGCGAGACGTGGCGCAAGCTGACCTCCGGCCTCCCCGGCGGGATGTGGGGCCGGATCGGCATCGACATCTACGACCGCGACCCGCGCATCGTCTACATCTCGCTGGAGAAGGGCTATCGCTTCAACGCCTCCACCGCCTACGTGCAGCGGGCGCGCGAGGCGGGGATCTTCCGCTCCGACGACCGGGGCGAGACCTGGCAGCACAAGGGCGACTGGAACCCGCGCCCGATGTACGCCAGCCAGCCGCTGGTCGACCCGAACGACCCCTGCGTGGTCTATATGCAGAACTCCTTCTCCCGGTCGGAGGACTGCGGGGTCACCTTCACCGCGCTGGAGCAGACGCTGCACGGAGACGACCGCTTTCTCTGGATTGACCCCGCCGACTCCCGTCACATGATCAAGCTGGACGACGGGGGCGTGGGGATCTCGTGGGACCGCGCGAAGACCTGGCTCTTCGTGGCGAATCTCCCGCTGAGTCAGTGGTACCGCGTCGCCGTCGACAACGCCAACCCATACCGGATCTACGGTGGGCTGCAGGACAACGGCACCTGGGTGGGCCCGAACGCCACCTACCGCAGCGAAGGAGTGCTCAACGAGGACTGGACCCGCACCGGCGGCGGGGACGGTTTCCTCTCGCTCCCCGACACGGTGGACGGCAACGTCTTCTACGCCGAGTCGCAGTACCTGGGGCTCCTCCGGCGCGACCGGCGAACCTGGGAGGCGCAGAGCATCCGCCCCGGCGACCCCCGCGGGGCGATCGGCGCCCGGCGCAACTTCGACTGGTTCTTCGCCGACGAGCCGGTCGGGGAGCTGGAGAACGCGATGGCGCCGGCCAACTGGGACGGGCCGTACATGATCTCGCCGCACAACCACCAAGTGCTCTACGCCGGCACCGACCGGCTCTGGAAGAGCGCGGACCAGGGGCGCTCGTGGACCGACCTCGGTGACATGACCACCGGCACCGACCGCCGCCGCCTGACGATCATGGGGCAGGAGGTGGGCGACTCGATCCCGTCCATTGACGACGGGATCCCCTACTGGCCGACGCTGACGCAGATCGCCGAGTCACCGCTGGAGGAGGGGGTGCTCTACGTGGGCACCGACGACGGCAAGCTGCGCGTGTCGCGCGATGCCGGCGGCGCTTGGGCCGACGTGAGCGGCGCCGTGCCGGGCCTGCCGGACACTGCCTGGATCGCGGGGATCGAGCCGTCCCGCCACGCCGCGGGGCGGGTCTACCTGGCGGTCAACAACTACCGGAACGACGACTTCGCCAACTACCTCTGGCGCTCCGACGACTACGGCCGCACCTGGCGCTCGATCGTCTCGGACCTGCCGGCGGAGCGAGTGCTGCGCACCGTCCGCGAGGATCCGCGGAACCCGGAGGTGCTCTGGCTGGGGACGGAGCTGGGGCTGTTCGTTTCGGCGGACGGCGGGGGGCACTGGGTCGAGCTGAGGAACAACATGCCCACCATGGCCTTCAACGACCTGCGGGTGCACCCGCGCGACAACGACCTGGTGCTGGGCACGCACAGCCGCGGCGTCTGGATCCTCGACCAGGTGAACGCGATCCAGGAGGTCACGCCGCAGGTGCTCGCGTCCGAGGCGCACCTCTTCTCGACGACCCCGGCGGAGCAGATCCGCTACGCGAGCGAGAAAGCGCATACCGGCGACATGTTCTTCCAGGGCGAGAACCCGCCGGCGGGCGCGATCATCGACTACTACCTGCGGAGCGCGCGCGGCGCCGGCGAGGTGAGCCTCACCGTCCACGACGCCTCGGGGGCGCAGGTCGCGGCGGTGGAGCAGCCCGGGACCGCGGCGGGGATCAACCGGGCTGTCTGGGACCTCCGGCACGAGCGGCTCCCCGCTCGGCCCGGCGCGCGCGCGGGAGCGAGGGGCCCGCTGGGCCCACTCGTGGTTCCGGGTCGCTACACCGTTCGTTTCCGCGCCGGTGGCGTCACCCAGGAGCAGCCGGTCGAGGTCCGGGAAGACCCGCGCGTGACCGTCTCCGCCGCGGAGCGGCGGGAGTGGACGCAGAACCTGCTGGAGATCGCCGAGCTGTACCGCGGAGTGCACGCTCAGCTGACGGCCTTGCAGCCGCTCGTGAACGAGGCGACCCGGGCGCTCGACGCGGAGCGGGGAGACACCGCGAAGATCGAGGACGCTCCCTCCCAGGCGTCCACGATGGTGCGGACGGACAGCACGGCGCAGCGGGTCGCCCGCATCGCCGACCCGGATCCTCTGCCGGGAGCTCCCGGAGCCGCGGCCGGTCCGGTCGAGCCGGCGACGACCGAGCGGGCACGGCAGGCGGAGGAGAGGGCCGACCTCGTGGGTGAGCTGTTCAGTCGCGTCGGACGGCTGTACGTCGAGGGTCGCCGAGTGGACGGGCCCGATGACGGCGGACCAGCGGCTGCAGCTGCAGTACTACCGCCAGAAGCTCCAGGAGCTGAGCCGCGGGTAGGGTGCGCCGGCGGCCCGCCGCCGCCGGGGGCGGGGTTGCGGAGGGAAGGAGCGCGGCCGTATTCAAACGACGGCCGCCTCCGACCCGCGGGCGCACGCTCCACTCCAATCGCCTTCATCCATGGATCGTTTCGGACATCCGTCCGGAGCGGAGGCGCCGCGCCCGAGCGGGTGCGGCGCCTCCGCCGCCTCCCGCCGAGGGCCTTCCGGCCTGGCGCGCTCTCCTCCTCCCCTGCGCCTTCGCCGCCGCGCTGATCGGCCTGGGGCTGCTGATCCCGCGTCCGCAGCTCGCCGAGCTCTCCCGCGCGATCGTGGGGGGCGGGCGCCTTCGCGCTCGCCTGGGCCGCGGCGCTGTTCGCGCCCGCGCAGGCGAGGGGGCGCAGGCTCGCGCTCCGGGTGGTGATCCACCGCCACCACTGGGTCCAGGCCCTCGCGCAGGCGACCGTCTTCCTCTACTGGGGATGGCACGTGCGGTTCGTCTACGCCTTCGCTCCCCTTCTGCTGGCGCAGCTGCTGTTCGCGTACGCGGTCGACGGCCTCCTCAGCTGGACGCGGCGCGGCTCCTACTCGCTCGGATTCGGCCCCTTCCCGATCGTCGGCAGTATCAACCTCTTCCTCTGGTTCCGGCCCGAGCACTTCCAGTGGCAGTTCGCGATGATCCTGGTCGGGTTCCTGGCCAAGGAGCTGATCCGCTGGGAGCGGGACGGGCGGTCCGCCCACATCTTCAATCCCTCCTCCTTCCCCCTGGCGGCGTTCGCGCTCGCGCTGATCGTGCTGGGTCGGTCGGACCTCACGCTGGCGCAGCAGATCGTCACCTCGCAGTTCAACGTGCCGGGGATCTACCTGGTCATCTTCCTCGCCGCGCTGCCCGGGCAGATCCTCTTCGGGGTGGCGCGCATGACCATGTCGGCGGTGGTGACGCTCGTCGCCATCAGCGCGGCGTACTCCGCCACGACGGGAACGTACCTCTTCTTCGACGCGCACATCCCGGTCCCGGTCTTCCTGGGGATGCACCTGCTCTTCACCGACCCCGCCACCTCCCCGCGGCGCGGGCCGGGGCGGCTGCTGTTCGGCGCGCTGTACGCGGCCGGAGTGGCGGCGTTCTTCGTGATCCTGGCCTGGGTGGATGCCCCCACCTACTTCGACAAGCTCCTCCCTCTGCCCATCCTTAACCTGATGGCCCGGCGCATCGACGCGCTCACGGCGCGGGAGGGAGCCGCGCCGCCGGCCCCAACCCTCCCGCGGAACCTGGCGTACACCGCCGCCTGGGCGGCGGTCTTCGCCGCCCTCATGGCCGTGCACGCGCTGGGCGACCGGCACCCCGGGCAGTACCTCCCCTTCTGGCAGGAGGCGTGCGCGAGCGGGAAGGAGCGGGCCTGCCGCTACCTCGCCTACCGCCAATCCGTCTACTGCGCGCAGGGCTCCGGATGGGCCTGCAACGAGTGGGGGGTGCGGCTGGCGGCGCTCGGCGCCTCGCCGCGGGAGGCGTTCGCCCGCGGGTGCCGCGCCGGCAGCGCGGAGGCGTGCGAGAACCTGGAGCGGGGGAGGGAAGTGACGTTCGCGCGGTCCGCGGTCCCGGTGCGCGACCTGCCGATCGTGCTGAGCTGGAAGGGGAGGGTGGGGGCCGCGGAGCCGGCCGCCCTGCTCGCGCTTGCCTGCCGGCAGGGCTGGCCGGGCGAACTGCTACGGGTCGAGTGCTGAGTGCTACGTGCGTCCGGAGCCCGGACATCGCCGCGATGCCCGGGCTCGGCGGCCCTCACCTGGGTTCCTTGCTGCGCTCTTCGCCTGTCCCTCTCCCATGCCTGGGAGAGGGCGATTCGTTCGAGCCGCTGGCGGGAAATCCTCAGCACCCAGCACCCAGCACTCAGTACGTAGCACCGAGCGCTTCATTTCAGTACGCGATGCCGTACGCCTCCCGCCGCGGATCGGCGCCCGTGCGGAGCGCGCCCGAGCGCGGGTCGACATAGATCATCTGCACGCCCCCGAAGGTGTCCGTCCATCCGTCGACGATCCGCACGTCGTGGCCGCGGGCGCGGAGCGCCTCGCGGACGAAGGCCGGGAAGCGGCTCTCCAGCAGGAGCCTCAACCCGGCGTTGCTGCGGTAGCGCGGGGCCTCCACCGCCTCCTGCGGCGTCATCCCGAAGAGCACGACGTTGTTGAACACCTGCAGGAGCGACTGCGTCTGGCTGTCGCCCCCCGGGGTGCCCCAGGTCATCGCCAGGCGGCCGTCGCCGCGGGTCGCGAGGTGAGGGGTGAGGGTGTGGAAGGGGCGCTTTCCCGGCGCGATCCGGTTGGGATGCCCCTCCTCGAGGGTGAAGAGGGCGCCGCGGTTCTGCAGGACCACGCCGGTCGTCGGCTCCACCAGCCCCGATCCGAAGGCGGCGAAGAGGCTCTGGATCCAGCTCACCGCGTTTCCCGCGCTGTCCACCGCCATCAGGTAGACCGTGTCCCCCTCGCCGTCGCCGACGGCGGCGGTGGTGGGCTCTCCCATGCCGGGGGGGTACGCTTCCGCCGCGCGGCCGCTCACCATCGCCGCGCGGTCCGCCAGGTACGAGGTGTCGAGCAGGCGGTCCAGCGGAGCGGGGGCGAGGGCGGGGTCCGCCACCCAGCGGTCGCGGTCGGCGAACGCGAGCTTCTTGATCTCCACCAGCGTGTGGAGGTACTCGGGGGAGCCCTGCCCCATCTCTCGCAGGGCGAAGCGCTCCGCCATCTCCATCTGCTGGAGGAGGGTGATACCCTGCGTGTTCGGCGGGAGGGCGAAGACCCGGTATCCCAGGTACTCCGTGGAGATCGGCTGCGTCCAGTCGGCGGTGTGGCGGGCGAAGTCGTCGGGGCGGAGGTAGCCTCCCTCCCGCTCGAGGAAGTCGCCGATCGCGCGGCCGATCTCGCCGCCGTAGAGGGCGCCGGGGCCCTCCGCCGCGATGCGGCGGAGGGTGCGGCCGAGCGCGGGGTTCCGGAGCAGGGTGCCGACCTCGGGCGCGCCGCCGGGGGCGAAGGTCGCGCGGCCGGCGGAGTTCAGCTTGCCGAGGTTCTCCCCGATGTCCGCGTGGAGGGTGGAGGAGACCGGGAAGCCCTCCTCGGCGTAGCGGATCGCCGGCGCCAGCGCGCGGGAGAGGGGGAGGGTGCCGTAGCGCTCGAGCGCCGCCGCCCACGCCGAGACGGCGCCGGGGACGCTCACCGAGAGCGGGCCTTCGCCGGGCACTTCGGTGAGCCCGCGGGCCGCGAACACCTCCGGCGTGGCGAGGGCGCCGGAGCGCCCGCTCCCGTTCAGCCCCACCACCTCGCCGGAGTCGGCGCGGTGGAAGAGGGCGAACGCGTCGCCTCCCACCCCGTTCATGTGCGGCCTCACCACGGCGAGGACGGCGGCCATGGTGACCGCGGCGTCCACCGCGTTGCCGCCCTGCCGGAGGACCTCGTACCCGGCGGACGCGGCGAGCGGGTGGCCCGCGACGACCGCGCCGTGCGTGCCGGCGACGTCCGGCCGGTTGCGGGGGGCGTACACGACCTCCGGGCCGGAGGCCGCGGGAGGTGCGACGGCCGCGGGTGGGGGCGCCGGAGCGCAGGCGGCGAGCAGCAGCGGCAGCGCGATCGGGGCTCGTCTCATGGGGTCTCCAGAAGGGTGCGAGGGGTGGTCGCTTCAACGTGCCACCGCGCCTGGGCCCCCGCAACCCGCGGCACCGGGGGAAGGGGGTCGGGCCGGCTCCGGAGGGCCGCGCGAAGCCGTGTCCGGGAGCGGGTTTGCTTGACTTCGAGGCTTGCAGGGGTTACCCTCTTCCGGATATTCCGCAGCTCCGCGAACTATTGGCTGCCGGCTTCCCCCAGCCGGCGCCGCGGCCGTTGGCCGAGATCCCTTCTCACCTTCGGACCGGAAGGAGGCCACCTTCGGAGTCACCGTCGTGCATGCCGGCGCCGTGCCGGCGTGTCAACGAATCCCCATCAGGAGAGAAGCGATGCACGTCTTCACTCGTCGGAATCCACTGCGGGTCGCGCTGTCCGTGCTGGCGCTCGTCCTCGCGGCGGCCCTGCCGGCTTCCGCGCAGTCGACCGGCACCATTCGCGGCAGCGTGGTCGCCACGGCCGGGATGCGGCCTCTGGCCGGAGCGCAGGTTTCCATCCCCGGAACGGGGCTGGGCACGCTCACCAACGCCGCCGGGCAGTTCCTCCTCGTCAACGCCCCCGCCGGGACGCACACCGTGCGCGTCCAGATGCTCGGCTTCGGCACCGCCGAGGCGCCCGTCACCGTCAGCGCCGGGCAGACCGCGAGCGTGAGCCTCGAGCTGAGCGAGACGGCGATCGCCCTCGACGAGCTGGTGGTCACCGGGACCGCCGCCGCGGTGCGCGCCAAGGAGGTCGGGAACAGCCTCGACGCGATCACCGCGGCGGAGATCTCCCGCGTGCCGGTCACCAACTCGCAGGATGCCCTCGCCGGGCGCTCGCCGGGCGTGACCATCATGCAGAACAGCGGCCAGCCCGGAGCGGGCGGGTCGATCAAGATCCGCGGCATCAACACCGCCTCGCAGGAGTCGGAGCCGCTGATCTACGTCGACGGCATCCGCATCTACAACGAGACCCAGCGCAACGGCTGGGGCGGGCGGACGGCCTCCTCGCCGCTGCAGGACATCCCGGCGGAGGACATCGAGCGCATCGAGGTCATCAAGGGCGCCGCGGCCACGACCCTGTACGGGACGGAGGCCTCGGGCGGCGTGGTGCAGATCTTCACCAAGAAGGGGATCGCCAGCGAGCCGGTGTGGAACGCCGAGGTCACCGCGGGCGTCTCGAAGATGGGCCATTGGGGCGACCCGGACGACCCGAGCAGCCTGTACGTACAGTGCGGCGACACGGAGAACCTCTACGGCATCGCCACCTCCAACAATCCGTCGACGGGCGTGAAGCGTGGGCAGCGGCAGTACATGGTCGACCCGACCTGCCCCTCCGACGGCGACTGGCAGGAGCTGGGACCGCAGCAGTCGTACAGCCTCTCGGTGCGGGGCGGGGTGAACAACGTCACCTACTTCTTGTCCGGGAACTACGGGAACGCCGACGGTGTGCTGCCGACCCAGAACTCCAAGGATGGCGGCTTCCGCGGCAACTTCTCCTTCTCGCCGCTGGAGAACCTCAACTTCCAGCTGAGCTCCGCCTACCAGCGCCGCAACACCCGCTGGGCCGGCGACGGCAACAACGCGGAGGGCTTTCTGCTCAACGTCGGTCGCGGCCACGCCAACTACCTGAAGGGTGGCAAGGGCGACGACTGCGCGAACGTGCCGGCGGACAAGGTCTGCGTCTCCAACGGGTACGTCTTCGAGCAGGACCTCTACACCCGGAACGACCACTTCATCCTGGGGTTCACCACCAACTACACCCCGGTGGAGAGCCTCACCAACCGTTTCGCGGTGGGCTGGGACTACCTCGACAAGAACGACGAGACCACGCTCCCGTTCGGCTTCCTGACGCTGCCGGAGGGCTACTACTGGGACGAGAACACCCGCCACACCAAGCTGTCGCTGGACTACGCGGGCTCCTTCCAGAACAACTTCGGCGAGCAGATCGCCTCGACCTTCAGCTGGGGCGGTCAGCTCTTCCGCGACACGCACCGCTGGACGGAGATCGACGTGCAGACCTTCGCGGGGCCGGGCGAGCCGACGCTGGAGAGCGGCGCGCAGCTGACCTACCGCGGCGATTCACCGTTCGCGGAGACCACCGGCGGCCTCTTCCTCCAGGAGATGGTCGGCTTCCAGGATCGCCTCTTCCTGACCGGCGGGATGCGCGTGGACGGCAGCAGCGCCTTCGGCGACGACTTCGGCTTCCAGATGTACCCCAAGCTGAGCCTCTCGTACGTTCTCTCGGACTACGCCTTCTGGCCGACGCGCTGGTTCGACACCTTCAAGCTGCGCGCGGCGGTCGGCGAGTCTGGCAAGGCGCCGGGCGCATTCGACAAGCTGCGCACCTGGCAGGCGATCGTCGGCGACGACGACCAGCCGGGCTTCTCGCCGAACGACATCGGGAACTCGGAGGTCGGCCCGGAGCGCACCCGCGAGCTGGAGTTCGGCTTCGACGCCAGCCTGCTCGCGGGCCGCGTCGGGCTGGAGGCCACCTACTACAGCGCCACGACCACCGACGCGCTGGTGCCGGTGACCTATCCGCCCTCGGAGGGCTTCCTCCTCACCCGCACCGAGAACATCGGCGAGCTCGCGAACGAGGGGCTCGAGCTCTCGGCCAACCTCGGGGTGCTGCGCACGGACGCCTTCGACTGGCGCGTGCGGGCGAACGCCTCCTTCATGGACTCCGAGGTGATCGACCTCGACGGCAATCCGCTCTGCAGCGAGTCGCCCGGCGACCCGAACTGCACCGAGCTGCCGGCCGACGTCTACACCGGCCTCAACTCCTACGTCCGCGAGGGGTACGCCTTCCCCGCTTACTTCGGCAAGAAGATCACCAACCCCGACGAGCTCGCGGCTCCGATCGTCGAGACCGACCAGTTCATCGGCAACGTCTACCCGAACCGGCTGTACGGCTTCGGCACGACGCTCACGCTCTTCAACAACCTCACGCTCGACGCGCTCGCCGAGTACCAGGGCGGGTTCGTGGTGCAGAACTACACGGGCTACCAGAACGCCCGCCGCGGCGCCTGGCATCCGTGCTTCGACTTCCAGGAGGCGCTGCTCAACGGGGGCGACATCAGCCAGTACACCGCCCTCACCCGCGCGCAGTGCGCCATCGGGACCGGCTTCGACGTCAACTTCTGGACGACCCCGGGCGACTTCCTGAAGCTGCGCCAGGTGGCGCTCACCTTCGAGGTCCCGGAGCGCTTCGTCACCTTCGGCAACTCGGCGAGCATCACGCTGGCCGGCCGGAACCTGTTGACGTGGACCGACTACGCGGGCGATCCGGAGCTGTCGGACGTCGCGGACGCACTCGGCTCCACCAGCAGCGCCGGAAACTTCGGCCGCCGCGACTACTACCAGCTGCCGATCCCGCGGACCTTCCTGATCACCATGCGCCTCGGCTTCTGACCGGAGAGACGATATCAGAATGATGAAATCCAATCGATGGCTGCGGTTCGGCGCATTGGCTGCGCTGCTGCCGCTGGCCGCCTGCGACACGAGCTCCCTCTTCGAGGTGGACAGCCCGGGCCGCATCGCCGATACCGACCTGAACAATAAGGACGCCATCCCCGGCCTGGTGGCCGGGATGTCGGCCGAGCTGGCGGACGCGGTGGGCAACGAGATCTACGCCTTCTCCGCGCTGGTGGCGGGAGAGCTGTTCCACGGCGGGAGCTACGACTGGGCCGATATCCCGCGTGGCGTCATCCTCGACGAGGACGTCAACAATACCTGGGAGGAGATGCACCAGGCCCGCTGGGTGGCGGAGGACGGCATCCGCCGCATGCAGGAAGAGATCCTCACGGACGAGGAGTTCGCCCGCAATCCCTTCGTGGCCCGCGCCTACTTCTTCGCCGGGGTGTCCAACCGGATGCTCGGCGAGAACGCCTGCGTCGCCGTCATCGACGGCGGTTCCGTGCAGCCGATCGCCACGCACTTTGAGCGCGCGGAGGACGAGCTGACCCAGGCGATCACCATCGGCCAGGCCGCCAACAACTCGGAGGTCGTGACCGCCGCGTACGGGGCCCGCGCCTCGGTGCGGGTCTCGCTCGGCGACTGGACCGGCGCGGTGGAGGATGCCGCGAAGGTCCCGGTCGGGTTCGTCTACCTCGCGGCCCTCAACAACGAGGATCCGAGCAACGACCTCTACTACGAGACGCACGACCGCTTCGAGTATACGGTGTTCGACACGGAGTTCGCTGACCATCCGGACGATCCGCGCGCGCCGTGGCACATCGTCTTCAACGCGAACGGATCGGTCGCCAACGGGGCGAACGGCGCGACGCCGCACTACCAGCAGGACAAGTACAAGAACCTCGGCGCGGACGTCCCGCTGGTGAAGGGGACGGAGATGCTCCTGATCCGGGCCGAGGCGGCGCTCCGCGACAACGACGTCGCCCGCGCCACGGCGCTCATGAACGAGGCCCGTGCCTTCTACGGCATGGACCCGCTCGCGCCGGCCGCCACGGCGACGCCGGCGGAGGCCTGGGCGACCCTGCACTACGAGAAGGGGGCCACCACCTGGCTGGAGACGCGGCGGCTGGGCGACCTCCGCCGATGGTACGCCGAGAGCGGTCCGGCGCATCACTCCTACCTCGAGGGGCGCGACAAGTGCGCGCCGGTCAGCAAGGAGGAGAAGCAGGCCAACGCGAACGCCCGCGGCTGATCGCGGGAGTTCAGTCCGGAACAGCGGGGACGGCCTCGGCCGTTCCCGCTGTTCCGTAACGAAAGCATCCTTCAGGACCCAAGATGAACCGAAGTGTGTTGCTGATTGCGCTGCTGGCGCTCACGGGGTGCTACTCCTACTCGCTCGCTCCGGTCGAGAGCGTGACCCCCGGAAGCCGGGTGCGGGCGCGGGTCTCCGCCGCCGAGGCGGAGCGTCTCGGCGAGATCATCGGCCGCGAGGATCGGCTGCTGGAGGGGCGGGTGGTCTCGGGCAACGACGACGGACTCCTTCTGGACGTGCCGAGCGCGGTGATTACCGCCGGAACGGCGGTGCAGTGGATGAACCAGCGAATCGAGCTGGCTCCAGCCGCCCTGGTGGAGCTGGAGATCCGGCGCCTCGACCCCTGGCGCACGGCCGGCGCCGCCGCTCTGATCGGAACGGCGGTGGGCTACGCGGCCGTCCGGGCCTTCGACGCCATCGGGAGCCCCAGCGGAGAAGGGTCGAAGGGGGGCGTCGACAACTTCATCGGCGTGGCCCTCCCGTTTCCGTGGTAGCGCGCGCTCCGTCCATCCGCGGCATCGGGGCGCGGCCGCGCCGCCGGCCTCTTCCGCGTCCCCACCGAGATCGTCCATGACACCAGCCTCGCCTGAAACGCCCGTCGTTCCGAACGCGGTGAGGAATCTCGATGCCCGGCCCGGCGCAGAAATCCTTCGCCGCGCTCCGGATCGCCCCGCACGGAATCGGGGACGGCTTCAGCCGAACTCCGCATGAAACGTCCGTTCCACGGCCTCGCGCCCCTGCTTTGCGTCCTCTCCGCCTGCACGGGGGCTCCCGCGCCCGCGCCCACTCCCGCGCCCGACCTCGGGAAACGCCTGGTGGCGGAGTCGGGAATGGTAACCTCCGCCCATCCGCTCGCCAGCGAGGCGGGGGTGGAGATCCTGCGCCGCGGCGGCAACGCGGTAGACGCCGCCGTCGCCGCCGCCTTCGCCGTCAGCGTCGGCGAGCCGCAGATGTCGGGGCTCGGCGGCGGCGGGGCGATGCTGATCTGGCTCCAGGCGGAGGGACGCGCCGAGTACGTGGACTTCTACTCCTCCAGCCGCCCTTCCTCCTGGGTCTCCGTGCCCGCCAACGACTCCGGGGCCGCTGACCTGAGGGAGGTGGCGATCCCCGGCGAGGTGGCGGGGCTCCTGGAGGCGCACGAGCGGTTCGGCCGTCTCCCCCGCGAGATGGTCATGGCGCCTGCGATCCGGCTCGCGGAGGAGGGCGTTCCGGTCAACCAGGTGCTCGCGCAGATGATCCAGATGGACTCGGCGAAGCTCTGGCGCGACCCGGAGGCGAGGGAAGCGTTCTGGCCCGGCGGCCGGCCGCTACGGCCGGGGGACCTGCTCCGCACCCAGGGGCTGGCGGCGACGCTCCGGGCAGTCGCCGCGGAGGGGAGGAAGGGGTTCTACGAGGGAGACGTGGCGCAGTCGGTGGTGCGGAAGCTAAATCAAGGCGGGCACCCGGCGACGATGGCGGACCTCGCGGACTATCTGCCCCAGTGGAAGCGCCCCGTCTGCGCCCTCTACCGCGGCTGGACGGTGCTCTCGGCGCCGCCGCCGCAGACGGGAATGCAGATCGTGGAGACGCTGCAGCTCCTGGAGCCGTTCGACCTGCGGGCGCTCGGACTGCCCACGCGCTCCCCGCGGGCCTTCGACGTCCTCGTCTCCGCCCTCCGGGTCGGCATGGCCGACGGGCGGCTCATCGACGACCCGAACTGGGCCGCCGTTCCCGCCGTCGGCGTCACCTCCGAGGGGTACGCCCGCGCGCGCGGCAGCCTGGTGGGCGCCGGGAATCCGCCGGAGAAGCTCGAGCCGGGCGACCCCTCGGCCTTCGAGTCCGCGAAGCCCGACGGGGCGTGCAGCCGTCTGGACCCCTACCGCTCGGGGAATCCGACTCCCACGGCGATCCACCACCCGGGCCCCGACCTGGCGCTGGACCCCGCCGGCGGCGAGACGACCCACCTGTCCGTGGTGGACGCGGAGGGGAACGCGGTGGCGCTCACCCACACCAACAGCTCGCTCTTCGGCTCGGGAGCGCGGGTCTCCGGCTTCTTCCTCAACGACTCCGGGATCGACTTCTCCGAGCGTGAGGACCGGACCGCGACGGGCCGGAGCGAGTGGCGGACCCGGAAGTCCACGATCTCGCCCACCATCGTGCTGGAGGACGGCAGGGCGCGCATGGTGGTGGGCGCACCGGGCGGCGGACGCATCCCGACCGCCATCGTGCAGGCGATGGTCTATACCCTGGACTACGGCCTCGACCCGCTCGATGCGCTGCGGATGCCGCGGATTTTCCCGACCGCCGGCGGGCGGGCGGTGCAGCTCGAGAACGGGTTCGATGCCGACTTGCTGGCGGAGGCGCGGCGCATGGGGTACGAGCCCGCCGCGCTCTCCTTCGGCTACGCCCGCCTGTACATGATCGTCCGCCAGGGAAACCGCTGGATCGGCGTGGCGGACCCGCGGCACAACGGAGAGGTGAGGGGATATTGATGCGATTCGCTTCCTGCCTGCTGACCGCCCTGACGCTGCTCGTGCCCGCCGCGGCGCCGGCGCAGGAGTACGACCTCCTGATCCGCGGCGGCACCGTCGTGGACGGGACGGGCGCCCCCGGCTTTCCCGCGGACGTGGCGGTGCGGGGAGACCGCATCGCGCGAGTTTCACGCGAGCCGATCTCCGCCGTCTCCGCGGCTCGCGTGATCGACGCGACCGGGAAGGTGGTGTCGCCCGGGTTCATCGACCTCCACGCGCACCTCGACCCGCTGCTGCGGCTCCCGGGCGCCGAGAGCCACGCCCGCCAGGGGGTAACCACCGCGCTCGGCGGACCCGATGGTGGCTCGCCGCTGCCGCTGGGGGCCTACCTCGACTCGGCGCAGTCGCTCGGCCTCGGGATCAACGTGGCGCACCTCGTCGGCCACAACGCCGTCCGCGAGGAGGTGATGGGGATGGCCGACCGCGCTCCTACGCCGGCCGAGCTGGAGCGGATGAAGGCGATGGTCGGGCGCGCGATGGGCGAGGGCGCCTTCGGGATCTCCACCGGGCTCAAGTACCTCCCCGGCGCCTTCTCCGGGACCGACGAGGTGGTCGCGCTCTCGCGCGTGGCGGCGGACTCGGGCGGCATCTACACCTCCCACCTCCGCGAGGAGGGGCTGGGGCTCCTCGACGGAGTGGCCGAGGCGATCGAGATCGGCCGACGCGCGGAGATCCCGGTGATCCTCACCCACCACAAGGTCGTGGGGCAGCCGATGTGGGGAGCGAGCCGGCGAACGCTCGCGATGGTCGATTCGGCGCGGGAACAGGGGATCGACGTGATGATCGACCAGTACCCGTATACCGCGACTTACACGGGGATCTCGGTGCTGGTGCCGAGCTGGGCCATGGCCGGGGGCGATACGGCCTTCTCTCGGCGCGTCGCCGTCCCGGCCCTGCGCGACAGCATCGCCGCGGACATCGTCTACAACATCCGCACCGACCGCGGCGGGGGCGACCTGCGCCGGGTGCAGTTCGCGAAGGTGGAGTGGCAGCCCTCGCTCGAGGGGCGGACGCTGTACGACTGGGCCGTGGAGCGCGGGATGGAACCGACCTTCGAGAACGGAGCGCGGCTGGTGATCGAGGCGGTGCAGCGGGGCGGGGCGTCGGCCATCTACCACGTCCTGGACGACGAGGACATCGAGCGGATCATGCGGCACCCGCAGACGATGATCGCCTCCGACGGACGGCTCACGCAGCCGGGGGAAGGGCACCCTCACCCTCGCTGGTACGGTACCTTTCCGCGCGTGCTCGGAACCTACGTGCGGGAGAAGGAGGTGCTCCGGCTGGAGGAGGCCATCCACAAGATGACGGGCATGCCCGCCGCGCGGCTCGGGCTGAGCGACCGCGGAACGATCCGGGAGGAAGCGGCGGCCGACCTCGTGGTGTTCGATCCGGCGACGGTGGCCGACCTCGCCACGTTCCAGGATCCGCACCGATACCCGGCAGGGATCCAGCAGGTGCTGGTGGCGGGGGTGGCGGTGGTGCGCGACGGCCAGTACACCGGCGCGCGGCCGGGGCGGATCCTGCGGCGGAAGTGACGACGGAGCGGGCGGTGGCCGGAGAGGTCGGCGTCTTTCGATGGGAGATGCCGGCCCGTTGCGTCAGAGCCCTGCCTGAGCACTCCCATTCCGCGATTCCCGCCGCTTCCGCAGCCACTCCTCGACCATCCGGAAGAAGGAGGGGACGTTCAAGGGCTTGGAGGCGAAGGAGTCGCAGCCGGCGTCCAGCGCCCGCTCCCGCCCCCCCTCCAGCGCCGTGAGCGCGATGATCGGGGTTCGTTCGAAGCCGGGCGAGGCGCGGAGCACGCGCGTCGCCTCCAGCCCGTCCATCTCCGGCATCATGAGGTCCATGACCACCAGGTCCGGCCGGAGGGCGAGCGCGCGCTCGACGGCCTCGCGGCCGTTGTGCGCGAGGGCGACCTCGTATCCCGCCGCCTCGAGGAGCGTCCGCAGCGCGTCTCGGCTGTCGGCGTGGTCCTCGGCGACGAGGATGGTGGCGGCCCCCCGGCTTCCGGGAGATTCTTGGGAGCTCACGTGCGGCGGCCGATCGGCTTCGGGTGGATGCGCACGGAAACACGTCGATAGCCGCAAAGTCCGTTCCGGATCGCTCCCCGGCGGCGGCCCGACTCAATCGCTTTGCAGGGTGATCCTCCCGTCCACGGCGCTCCCTCCCTCGGGGAAGGCGAGCCACGGGTTGATGTCCATCTCCACGATCGCCGGATGGTCGCCCACGAGCTGCGAGACGCGCTGCAGCGCCTCGCGGATGGCCGCGGCGTCAGCGGCCGGCTCGCCGCGGATCCCCTCCAGGAGTCGCGCTCCCCGGATGGAGGAGACCATCCCGGCTGCGTCCACGCCGGTGATCGGGTGGAGGCGAAAGACGACGTCCCGCAGCGCCTCGACGTAGATTCCGCCGAGCCCGAACATGATCAGCCGCCCGAACGCAGGATCGTCCGTCACCCCCACGATGGTCTCGCGGCCGCCGGCGAGCATCTTCTGCACCAGGACCCCCTCCACCTCCTCCGGTCCGATCCCCGCCCGCCGCCGCACCTCCTCCGTCATCTCCGCGAAGACCGCCCGCACCTCCTCGGAACTCTCCAGCCCTACGCGCACCCCGCCTACGTCCGACTTGTGGACCACGCCCGACGCCACGACCTTGAGCACCACGGGGAAGCCGATCTCCTCCGCCGCCTCCAGCGCCTCGCCCTCGGTGGCCGCGAAGCGGTAGGGCGCGACCGGAATGCCGTAGGCCTCGAACACCCGCATCGTCTCGACCTCCGAGAGCTGGACGCGCCCCTCGCCGCGGGCCGAGGCGAGGATCCCCGCCACCCGGTCCGCATCCACGTCGAACTTCCGCACGCTTCCCTCGGGCCGCTCCAGCCAGACGCGCTGCCGGTAGGTCGCCGCGAGCGCCCGCACGGCCGACTCCGGGAAGCGGTACGCGGGGATGCCGGCTCCCTGGAGCTCCGCCCGGCCCTGCGGCAGCCCCTCGCGACCCATCAGCACCGCGAGCACCGGCTTCTCCTTCTGTGCCGCCGCGACGGAGACGATCGCCTCGGCCACGTCCTCCTGTCGCACCCCCAGGGGCGGGACGAAGGTGGCGATCACCGCGTCGATCCCCGGGTCCGCGAGCACCGCCTCCACCGCGATCCGGTAGCTGGAGGGGGTGGCGGAGGCAATCATGTCCACCGGGTTGCTCAGCGACGCCTCCTCGGGGAAGTGCTGCTGGAGGCGTGCACGCGTCGCCTCCGCGAGGTCCCCCACTCGGAGCCCGTTCGCCTCGCACGCGTCGGCGATCAGGATTCCCGGCCCGCCGGCGTTGGTGACGACCGCCACCCGGTTCCCGCGCGGGATGGGCTGGTGCGAGAAGGCCATCGCCAGGTCGAACATCTCCTCCACCGTGTCCGCGCGGATGATCCCGGACTGCGCGAAGAGGGCGTCCACCGCGGCGTCGGCGCCCGCCAGAGCCCCGGTGTGCGACGACGCCGCGCGAGCGCCCGCCGAGCTCCTCCCCGACTTGACCGCGATGATCGGCTTCCTGCGCGTGATCTCCCGCGCCAGGGCGGTGAAGCGCTCCGGGTTTCCGAAGTTTTCCAGGTACATCAGGATCACCCCCGTGCGCGGGTCGGCGGCCCGATACTCGATGAGATCGGTGCCGGAGACGTCGGGCTTGTTGCCGACGGAGACGAATTGCGAGATCCCGATCCCGTACTCCGCCGCGTAGTCGAGGATGGTGACGCCCATGGCGCCCGACTGGCTCATGAAGGAGACGCGGCCGGCGGGCGGCATGGTGGGGGCGAAGGTCGCGTTCATGCGGATATCGGGGGCGGTGTTGAGGACACCCATGCAGTTCGGCCCCACCAGGCGCATGTCGTAGTGCCGCACCACCTCCATCAGCGCGCGCTCCCGCTCGGCGCCGGCGCCGCCGACCTCCCGGAAGCCGGCACTGATGACGACCAGCCCTCGCACTCCGGCACGGCCGCACTCCTCCGCGACCGCCACCACGTGCTGCTTGGGTACGACCAGGAGTGCGAGATCCACCGTTTCGGGGATTCCGGCCACGGAGGGGTATGCGCGCACCGAGTGGATGGCGCGCGCCTGCGGGTTCACCGGGTACACCGCGCCCGAATAGCCGTGGCGGAGCAGGTTGTCCAGTATCTGGTACCCGATCGTGTCCGGGGTCCGGCTTGCGCCGACCACCGCGATGGAGCGGGGACGGAGGAGCGCGTCGAGCATTTGCGGAGCAAGGCCGGGGAGCGGGAGGGAAGCGGCGCGGCGGCCGGCGGGTCGCCTACGGAGTCGGGGTAGGACTTTCCCCCGCCGCCGGCACCATGACTTCGTGGCGCCGCGAGGGGAGGCGGAGGAGGAAGGTGGATCCCACCCCCGGCTCGCTCTCCAGCAGCAGCTCGCCGCCGAGCAGGTGCGCCAGCCGGCGCGAGATCGGCAGCCCCAGCCCGGTTCCCACCTGCGGCGAGCTGAGGTGGGTCTGCTCGAACTCCTCGAAGACCCGATCGAGGTCCTCGGGCTCGATGCCGGGGCCGGTGTCCGAAACGCGGAGCTCGAAGAGATCGTCGTGGGGCGTCAGTTTCACTCCCACCCGCCCATCGTCGGTGAACTTCACCGCGTTGGAGAGGAGGTTGAGGATGATCTGCCGCACGCGTGCCGCGTCCGTCACCGCCGTCGCGGACTCCGGCACCTCGACCTCCAACGCGAGCCCCTTCTCCCGCGCCTGCAGCTGAACGGAGGTGACGGTGTCGTGGACGAGCTCGCTCAGGTTCGTCGGCTCGAGCACGACCTCCAGCTTTCCCGCTTCGATCTTGGAGATGTCGAGGATGTCGTTGATGAGCTCCAGGAGGTGCTGCGCGCTTCGGCTCACGCTGAGGACCGCCTGGTGCTGACGCGGGGACATCTCGCCGAAGGTGCCCATCTCCAGCAGCTGGTTGTAACCGATCACCGCGTTGATGGGGGTCCGCAGCTCGTGGCTCATGGAGGCGAAGAAGCGCGAGCGCTCGGACATGGCGCGCTCCAGCTTCTCCGCCTGCTCCTCCATCTTGCGGGCCTGCTCCCGGGTCTGGGCGTGGAGGACCGCGTTGTCCAGCGCGATGCTGGCCTGCCGGGCGAGGAGCTGGAGCAGCGGCCCGTCGGAGTCCCGCAGGAAGCCGTGGGGCCGGGAGGCAAAGACCGCGAGCAGCAGCGGCGAGCCCTGGTCGCGCTCCATCCGCACCGCCATCGCGGACTGGAAGCCCCTGCGGCGGGCGAGCACGCCGGCCGGCCCCCGGACGCGTCCCAGGTCGATCTCCGACCCCTCCCCCCGCGCGGCGATCTCCAGCAGGGAGGCGGCGAGCGCCTCGCCCAGGGGATCGGCGGCGTCGATCCCGTGCCCCGCGCGGACCGTCCCTTCCTCCGGCCCGGGAGAGTAGGTGAAGAGCACCGCGTCCGCCCGGAATACGCCCGCCACCTGCCGCACGAAGCGGAGCACCAGCTCCTCCGGGTCGAGCGACTGGATGAGGGTATCGGAGATGCGGGCGATGGCGCTCAGCTCGTCGTTCCCGCGCTTGATGCGAGCCATCACGCCCACCCGGGCGAGCAGCTCGGCCCGGCTGCACCCCTTTCCCAGGAAGTCGTAGGCGCCGAGCTCCAGTCCCCGCACGATCTGCGAATCGGTGGGCGGATCGGCCGTGAGGAAGATGACGGGGGTGGGGGCGGTCTCGGGATCCTGCTTCAGCCTCTCCACCACCTGGAAGCCGTCCATCTCGGGCATGTGGACGTCGAGGATGATGACGTCCGGCGACCATTCGCGCGCCCGCGCGAGCCCCTCGGGGCCGCTCGCGGCGACCTCCACCTCGTGCCCCGCGTCGCCCAGGATGGCGCCCACCGTCATGCGGGGGATCGACTGATCGTCCACCACGAGGATGCGGGCCATCAGTGCGCGTCTCCCGGAGAGCCGGTCCGGCCTCCACAGAGGAAGTGCAGCGCGCGCGCGATCTCCGGCAGCGGGAGGATCTGCTCGGCGGACCGGGCCGCCGAGCGGGGCATCCCGTAGATGATCGCCGTCTCCTCGCTTTCGGCCAGGGTCCGTCCGCCCGCATCGCGGAGGGCGGCGAGGCCGACGGCTCCGTCGTCCCCCATCCCCGTCAGTACGACTCCCACCGCGCGCCGGCCCACCACCTCGGCCGCGCTGCGGAAGAGGCGGTCCACCGAGGGGCGGTGGAGGAGGTGCGGCGGCCCCACGTCCACGCGGACGACGATCTCGCCGTCGACGCGCTGCAGCGCCACTTGCATGCCGCCCGGGGCGATCAGCGCCGTCGCCGGCCGCACCGGATCGCCGTCCTTCGCCTCCGTCACGGTCAGGGGAGAGCAGCGGTCGAGTCGCTCCGCCAGGGTTTCCGTGAAGCCGGCCGGCATGTGCTGGGCGACCACCACCCCCGCCCTGAAGCCGGCAGGAAGCCCGGAGAGCACCTTCACCAGCGCCCGCGGTCCGCCCGTCGAGGCGCCGATGACCACCAGGTCGTACGGGCAGCTCTTCGCGACCTCCACATCCGTCGCAGGGGCCAGGGAAGGGGGCGCCTCGGCCTGGGGGATGGAGGGACGGGCAACGCTCGCGCCGGCGGCGGCGAGCACCTTCTCCCGCAGCAGCGGGGCGAGCCCGTGGATGTCCATCACCGTGCCGGCGCTGGTCTTGTCGACGAAATCGACCGCCCCCAGCTCCAGGGCCCGCATCGTGGTCTGCGCCCCCTGGCGCGTATGGGTGCTCATCATCACCACCCGGGTCGGAGTCTCCGCCATGATGCGGCGGAGCGCCTCCAGGCCGTCCATCTCCGGCATGTTGACGTCGAGGACGATCACGTCGGGGCGCAGCTCGCCCGCGAGCCGCACCGCCTCGGCGCCGGTGGTCCCCGTCCCGACCACCTCCACCTCCGGCCCCGTGGCGAGCATGCGCTCGACCGCCCGGCGCACGAAGGCCGAATCGTCCACGATCAGAACGCGTACCGGATCGCTCATACCGGAGCTCGCGGATCGGTGCCCGTGCTCCCGAGAGAGGCTCGGCGACCGGGGAATCTCCGGGGGGGACGACGAGCCGGTCGCTCAGGCGGATCGGGAATCATGCTCATCTTCGGGTCGCCGGTAGAAGATCGCCCCAGGCCGCCTCTCGGCCACGAGCGGCGTCGGGACGCGACTCAGGCTCTCTGCGTGACCCAGGAACAGGTATCCCCCCGGAATCAATGCACGATACAGGCCTTCCACCGCGCGCTTCAGGCTTTCCTCGTCGAAATAGATCAGCACGTTCCGGCAGAAGACCACGTCCTGCGGGGGAAGCGCACGCGCCCAGGCGGGGTCCGAGAGGTTGGCGCGCCGAAACCCGACCATCTCGCGGATCTCGCGGTCGAGCTTCCATCGGCCTTCCTCTACGGCCGAGAAGTACCGCTCGCGCACCGCGGGTTCCAGGCGGCGGAAGGCGTTCCTGGTGTACTGCGCGCACTCCGCGCGCTGGAGCGCCTGCGGGTCGAGGTCCACGCCCAGGAGGCGCGAGCTCCAGGGAGGGCGGTAGAGCCCCGACTGGCGGACGAGGATGGCGAGCGTATACGCCTCCTCGCCCGACGCGCAGCCGGCGCTGAGGACGCGCAGCTCGCGCCGCCCCTCCGCCTCCAGGCGCCGGCGGGTGTTCTCCAGTACCTCGTCCCGCAGCAAGTCGAGCTGGCCCCGCTCGCGGAAGAAATAGCTCTCGTTGTTGGTGAGGTGCGGAGTGAGCCTCTCCAGCTCCACCTCGCGGTCCGGGTGGAACTTGAGGTGGAAATAGAGCTGCTCGAAGGTGTCGAAGCCGAGGGCGGCGCGGCGCGGCTCGAGCCGCGAGCGGAGGATGTCCTTCTTCTCGGGGCCGAACCGCAGGCCGAACCGCTCGACCAGCCACTCGCTGAACAGCCGGTACTCCCGCTCGGTGAGCTCAGGGCGCATCAATCCTTGCCCTCGCCCCGGTTTCGCTCCAGCCGGTCCGCCGCGCGCGCGGCGGCCTGCCGCACGTGCGGATCGGAGTCCGAATCCGCCACCCGCTGCAGCGCCTCCTCGCTCCGCGGGTCGGGGAGGCGCTGCAGCGCGCGTACGGCGGTGAGACGCACCTCGCGGTCGGAGTCGGAGAGCGCCTCGCGGAGCCTCTCCAGCGCACCGGGATGGGAGAGACGGTCGAGAGCGAGGACCGCCGTGCGCCGCAAGTCGCGGTCGGGGTCGCGGAGGCGCTCCGTGAGGGGGGTTTCGGCGCGGGCATCCCCCAGCTCCCCGAGCCCGCGCAGGGCGGCCGCCTGGATCTCCGGGAGCGGGTCGAGGAGCGCTTCGAGGAGCGCCGGGTAGGCGGCGTCGGCGCCGCTCTCGCCCAGCGCGCGGACCGCCGCGAAGCGAAGCGCCGGATCGTCGGCCGCCGCCCAGGGAAGGAGCGCGGCCGCGGCTTCCTCGCCGCCGATCCGGCCGAGGGCGCTCGCCAGCGCCTGCCGGGCGCGGGCGTCGCTCTCCCGCCCCAGCGCCTCGCGGATGCGCGGAAGGTGGAGGTCGCCGCAGCGGCCGAGCCCCTCGGCCGCCACCGCGCGGACCCGCGCCTCCGGATCCGAGAGCAGGTCCACCAGCGGGGCGCACGCCTCGGTGCCGAAGTAGCCGAACACCCGCGCCGCCCCCACCCTGGCATCCGGATTTTCGAGAAGGGCGGGGAGGGCCTCGAGCACCGCCGCACGGTCCGAGCGGCCGAGCGCCTCGGCCGCGGCGGCCCGGGTCTCGGCGTCCGGGTCGGACAGCCACCCGGCCGCCGCGCGAACCTCGTCCGCTCCCGAGAGAGGAGGGAGGCTGCCGAGCAGCAGGGCTCTCTCGCCCTCTCCGGCGGAGCCGAGCCGCCGGAGGATCGCCTCCCTTGCGACCGCCTCCGGAAGAAGGGCGAGTCCGATCGCCCCCACCTCCTTGCGGCCGGGCAGGGCGAGCTGGTCGAGCAGCTCTCCGGCCGCCGCCGGCGTCCCGGCGAGGCCGAGGAGCCGGGCGAAGTCAGGCTCCCCCTCCGCCTCCAGCTCGGCAGTGAGCCGCGCTTCGCTTCCCCGCAGCGCGTCCCGCAGCCAGTCCGGCGCCTCCTCGCCCGGGTAGTGGCCCAGGATCGATGCGGCCGCGCGCAGGGCTGCGTCGCGAGTCTCGCCGCCGTGCGCCAGCGCCCGCCGCAGCGCGGCGAGACCCTCCGGCTCGCCGATCTCGCCCAGCGCGTGCGCCGCCGCTGAGGCGAGCCACGGCTCCGCGACGGCGCGCGCGAGAGCCGGGAGAGCACGGGGGTCGCGAAGGCGCCCGAGGGCGACGACCGCCGCGGCGCGCGTCCAGAAGTCGCCGGAGGTGGTGGCCTCGAGGAGCGCCGGCACCGCGCGCGGATCGGCGAGCTGCCCGAGCGCCTCCGCGGCCGCGGAGGCGACGTTCGGGTCGGGATCGAGGAGGAGCCGCTCCAGGAGGGCGCGCGCGCGCGGCTGCGCCGCCTCGCCCAGCGCCGCCACCGCGAGCACGCGGACGTCGGGATCCGCGTTCTCCTCCGCCAGGCCGGCGAGCCAGCCCACCGCCGGGTTGGGGTTCGCTGCGTCCGGCGCCGCGAGGGCACTGAGCGCCGAGCGGGCGGCGTTGCGGCGCTCCGGGTCCGAGCCGTCGGCGAGCGCCTCGGCGAAGGGCGCCAACAGCGGGGCGTAGTCGTCCAGCGCGGCGAGCCTCTCGAGAGCCCGTTGCCGCCTCCAGCTCGCCTGGCCGCTCAGCTCGAGGAGGATGGCGCGCGCCAGGGCGGGGCCGTCGCCCTCCCGCACCCGGCGGCGGGCGATCTCGGCGGCCTCCGGGACGTCGGCTTGGAAGAGGTCGGAGAAGGGGCGCTCAGACACGGAAGGCCTGCACCAGCTCCGACAATCGGTTCGCCTGCGAGGAGAGCTCCTGCGCGGCGTCCGTCATCTCCTGGATCGCCCCTTGGGTGGCGCGCGCGCCCTGGCTGATATTCTCGGTGGAGCTCAGGATCATCTCGCCTCCGCGCTTCTGCTCCTCCGTGGCGGCGAAGACCTCCTGGGTCTGCCGGTTCATGTTCTCCACCGCCTCGACGATCTGGCGGCTCCCGGTGGCCTGCTCGCGCGTCGCGATGCGGGCCTCCTCGGTGATCCGCTGGATGTGGCGGATCGCCTCCTGGGCCTGTTCCGCCGCCCGGATCTGGTGCTGGGTGGCGAGCGAGACCTCCTCCATGAGGCCGCGGGTGCGGCCGGAGGAGTCGATGATCTTCTCCAGCGCCTGACCCGCGCTGTCCGCCAGCTCGATGCCTTCGCGGGTGCGCTCCGCGACGCCGCCGGTGGAGTCCACCGCCCGGGAGAGGTCGGCGAGCACCCGGCGCAGCGTCGATCCGATCTCGCGCGTGGACTCCACCGAGCGCTCGGCGAGCCGGCGGATCTCCTGCGCCACCACCGCAAAGCCGCGTCCGTGCTCCCCCGCGCGCGCGGCCTCGATGGCGGCGTTCAGCGCGAGCAGGTTGGTCTGGTCCGCGATGTCCTCGATCACCTCCGAAACCTGCGCGACGGACTGGCTGGCGGAGCCGAGGCTGCGCATGGTGTCCACCAGGTCCTCCATCTCCGCGTGGATGCGGCGCATCCCGGCAATGGTGTGCTCCACCGCCTCGCCGCCCGCGCGGGCGTCGTGCTCGGCGCTCCGGGAGATGGAGCGGGTCTCGTCCACGTGCCGCCCGACCTGCGTGATCGAGGTGGCCATCTCCTCGACGGTGGTCGAGGTCTCCTCCACCGACGCACCGAGCGCTTCCACGCTCGTGGCGGTCTGCTCGATGGAGTTGCTCATCTGGGTAATCGAACTGGAGGTCTGGTCGACGGAGACGGCGAGGGACTCGGCGCTTCGCGCGACGCGGGTGATCTGCGCGGCGATCTGCTCCATCGAGCTCGACGCCTCCTCGGTGGAGCCGACCTGCCGGTCCGCGGTGTAGGAGATCTGCTCCGAGGCGGCCGCGATCTGCTCCGCCGCCGAGGCGACCTGGGTGGCGGCGCCGCCGAATCCGCCGATGGTGCGTCGCAAATCCCCGGCCATCTGATTGAGGGTTTCGGTGAGCTCGCCGATCTCGTCCCGGGAGGCCACGGGGAGCTCGCGGGTGAGGTCTCCGCCGGCCACGGCGCCCGCGAAGTCCACCGCGCGGCGCAGCGACCGGGCGATCTGCCCGGCGAGCCACGCGGCGATCAGGAGGCTGATCGCCACCGCGGCGAGGGTGGCGAAGGCGGTCACGAGCTGGATGCGGTCGATCGCCCGGTCCCGCTCTCCGCGGCGGAGCTCGACGACCCTCTCCGCCCGCCTCTGAAATTCGGCGCTCTGCTCGCGAGCGAGGGCGATCTGCCTCCGGCCGCGCCCGGTCTGCACGAACTCCGCGACCGCGGACAGCGGCGGCCCGCCGGGGCGCAGGGCGGCCCGCCGCAGGCCGAAGCCCTCCTGGGCGATCTCGTCCAGCGCGCGGCTGGCGGCGGCGATCGAGTCGAGCTGCGCGTGCTCCGTCCCCTCCGTCAGGGCGCGGGCGGCGGAGAGGTGCTCGGAAAGCTGCTGGTTCGCCACCTCGTACGCCGTCAGCGCCGCCTCCTGCCCCGAGATCAGGTAGTCGCGGTAGGCGGTGGAGCGGTCGGAGAGCGCCAGGTCGATCCGGCGCCCGAGGGTCGCTACGTCCACCGCCCGCCGGCTCTGCTCGCTGAGGTCGTCGATGCGGGCCGTCTGGTAGAGCACGATCGCGGCGACGCCGCCCATGAGCAGCAGGATCGTACCGTAGCCGACGATGATCTTGTTGCGAACGCGGGTTTCGGCGAACCACCGCTCGAGGAAATTCATCGGCTCTCCTTTTCGGGCGAATCGGTCAGGTCGAGCACGGGGCCGAGGGCGAGGAGCGTGGCGAGCCGCCCCGTCCGAAGCACGACGACGCCGGCGATCCAGCCGGCGGGGAGGGAAGCCTCGACCTCCGGCGGCGGCGCCTGCGCCTCCTCGGCCGCCGCGGCGAGCCCGGGGACGGCGTCCACCAGGAGAGCCACCTCGCCGCCGCTCTCCGGATCCTCGACGATCACCAGGCGGCCGTCGCGCGCCGAGGGGCGGCCGAGGAGGCGCTCCCCCAGGTCCATCACCGGCAGGATGGCCCCACGGACCCCGGCGACTCCCAGGATGCTCGGCGGGGGGAAGGGGAGGCGGGTCAGGAGAGGGACGCGCAGGACCTCCCGGACGCGGTCCACCGGAATCCCGAAGTCGGTGCCGCCGACGCGGACCGACACGAATTCCCCCGCGGTTTCCGCGACGGGACCCGGAGAGGGCGCTTCGGGCTCGGTCAAGGCGAAGCCGGGGTATGCAGCGAGCGGACGGTGTCGAGAAGCTCCTCGGGAGTCCAGGGCTTCCGCAGGTAGGCGTTCGCGCCGGCCTCCATGGCCGCCCGCCGGTCCGACTCGTCGCCCTCGGTGGAGATCACCACGGCGGGCGCATCGTTCCGCAGCTCGCCGCGGAGGCGGCGGAGGAACTCGAGGCCGTCCATCCGGGGCATGTTGATGTCCACGATGAGGAGGTCGAGGTCCGGCTCCTGCGCCGCCCGATCGAGGCCCTCCACACCGTCGCGCGCGATCAGGATCTGCACCGGACCGAGCGAGGCGAGCACCATGAGGTAGAGCCGGCACATGGTCGGGCTGTCCTCCACGACGAGAATCTTACCGGGATTCGGCACGGCGCGCCCTCCGGTGCGAGGTGAGATTGAGATCCATGACGCCGCCGACGTCGAGAAGGAGGAGCGGCCGGCCGGTCGGCGCCACTCCCACCCCGGAGACGGTGGGAAGGGAACCGAGGTAGCGGGGGAGCGCCTTCACCATGACGTCGCGCTGCTCGAGCAGCCGGTCTGCCAGCACCGCGGCCGAGCGGGCGCCCTGCCGGACGACGATCGCGAAGCCGTCGGACCCGCGGGCGTCCGCCCCCCGCCATCCGAACAGCTCCGCCGTCCGCGCCATGGGGAGGAGCTCGCCGCGGTGCCGGACGACTTCGGCTCCCCCCGCCCGCTCGGAAGCGAAGCCCCGCAGCGTCTCTTCCACCTCGGCCGTGGCGATCGCCAGCGTCTCTCCGGCGGACTCGAAGAGGAGGGCCGGGATCACGGCGAGGGTGAGGGGGAGGCGGAGCACGAAACGAGTTCCCTCTCCCGGCCGCGAGTTCACCGAGAGGGAGCCACGGAGAGCGGCGACGCGGCTCCGTACGACCTCGAGCCCGATCCCGCGCCCGGAGACGGTGGTGGCCTCGGAGCGCGTCGAGAAGCCGGGGGCGAAGATCAGTTCCTCCAGCTGTCCCGGCGGGGGCGTCTCCCCCGGCCCGACGAGCCCCATCTGGCGGGCGCGGGCGAGGATCCGCTCCCGGGAGAGCCCGGTGCCGTCGTCCGAAACTTCGATCCGGACGCGGTCGCCGCTTCGCTCGGCGCGGAGGGTGAGGGTGCCGGTGGGCGGCTTCCCCTGGGCCTCGCGCTCCCGGGGAATGTGGATCCCGTGGTCGACCGCGTTGCGCACCAGGTGCAGGAGGGGCTCGCCCAGCGCGTCCACCGTGCCCTTGTCGAGCTCCACCTCCTCCCCGTGCAGCTCGACCTTCACCTGCTTCCCCTGCTGGCGGGCGAGATCGCGGGCGAGGCTCGGGAACCTCGACAGCACCCTTCCCACGGGAACGAGCCGCAGGTCCATCGTGGTGCGGCGTACGGAGGCGGTGAGCCGGACGAGCGCCTCCCCCCGTTCCTGCAGGAGGCGGCGGACGCCGGCGGTCTCGAGCTCGGCGGCGTGGTCCTCCAGGAGGTCGTCGAGCGCCGCCCCCGCGGCCACCAGCTCCCCCACCTGGTTGAGGAGCTGGTCCAGCATGGAGAATCGGACGCGCAGGACCTCGCTCGCGGGGTCCACCTCGGAAGGCTCCTCCGGCTCCTCCGGCTCCTCCGCGGCGGGCGGCGGGCGCGGCGCGGACTCCGGGGCGGTCGCCGCGGGGCTCCGCGCGGAGCCCTCCGTCGAGGGGATCTCGACGCGCTCCAGGCGGAGCACCGCCTCCTCCTGCTCGTCGGTCCCGACGCGCTCGGCCACGCGCCGCAGCGCCGCCGCCGCCTCGAAGAGGGAGTCGAGGAGCGCCTGCGACCACTCTCCCGGGGGAGACTTGAACACAGACTCGAGGGCGTGGACGCCGTCCACCACCCGCGTCAGCCCCAGCATCCCCGAGTTCCCCTTGAGGGTGTGGAGGCTGCGCAGCAGCGCCGAGCGGTCCGCCTCCGGGAGATCCCCCTCGTCCTCGATGCGCAGCAGCGCCGCGTCGAGCCGGGCGAGCTGCCCTTGGGCCTCGTCGCGAAACTCGTCGAAGAGCGAGGAGAAATCGAAGGAGTCGCTCAAGTGGTCGTCGGTCGTCGGTCGTCGGTCGCATCCAGCCGCACGGCAACATACCGGCGGCGACCTTCACGAACAAGCTGGCTTCGCGCCCGGCATTGTCCGTTCCCGACGGGCCTCCTACCTTGCCGCGAGCCGATTCCCCCGATCCGCGAGGCAGATGGACGACGACCGCCGACCGACGACCTATCTTTCCCGCTCGGTGCGCTTCAACGCCGCGCACCGCTACTATCGCCCCGAGTGGAGCGAGGAGCGAAACCGCGAGGTGTTCGGGCCGTGCGCGAACACGCACGGGCACGGGCACAACTATGTGCTGGAGGCGATGGTCGCCGGCGAGCCCGACCCGCAGACGGGGTTCTGCGTGGATCTCGCCCAGCTGGACCGGATCCTCGCGGAGGAGGTGGTGCAGCCGCTCGACCACCAGCACCTGAACCACGCGGTGCCGGAGTTCCGGGAGGGGAGAAAGATTCCCTCGACCGAGAACCTGGTGCTCCACCTCTGGGGGAGGATCGCGCCGCGGGTGCGGGGGGCGCGGCTGGTGAGGCTCCGGCTCCGGGAGGACGTGGACCTCTTCGTGGACTGTTACGGTCCGGGCGCGGCTCCGGCGGCGGAGAACCGTCCCCGCCTCGTGTAGCGCCGGTCGCCCTCCTTCAGGCCGATCCGATCGAGGTAGGATCCGACCAGCGCGTCGCTCGCCTTCCAGATGAGGACGACTCCGGCTGCGGCGATGTACCCGTCGACGGCGTAGTGCCACCCCAGGTGGATCGATCCGAGGAAGATGGCCGCGGCGTACGGCCAGAGCAGCGCGCCGAGCCACCGGTGCACCGAGGCGCCGATCAGGGCGAAGAGGATCGCGAGAGCGACGTGGATGCTCGGCGCCGCGGAGATGCCGGAGAAGGGGAACTGGAAGGCGCCGGAATAGACGTCCCATAGCGCCGCCTGCGCTCCCAGGGCGAACAGCTCGTGGTGCTCGTGGACGCCGCGGAGATGGCGGAAGAGGGGAGCGTACGGGTCCTCCTGCCCCGCGAGGCGCGCGAAGTACGCGGGTCCGCCGGAGGAGAGCGCCGCCGCCAGGAGGTTGCCCAGGAGCGAGAGGACGAGCGCGTAGGCGACCAGGGCGCGCATGCGGAGCCGCCGGGCGCCGCTCCAGGCCAGGCAGACGATGACGACCGCCTTGAGGGGGAACCAGACGAAGTAGAGAACGTCGAGGGTGATCGTGGCCGGGGCGGAGGCGAGCCAGGGATGGAGGATCTCCCAGGGGTGCCGTCCGCCGTGCAGCAGCCGGTCCCAGGAGGAGAGGGTGGCGTCCCAGTGGAAGGGAATCCAGCCCGGGATGGCGCGTTTGGCGCCGATGTACTGCGCGAAGAGGAGGGGGAAGACCGCGAAAACGATCCCGAACCGCGCCAGCCGCTCTCCGGTGAGGACCTCCTCGCGGAAGCCGCGCCACGCCTGATCCGGGGGGAGCGGCGTCCCCGCTTCCCGATTCGAGCGAACCCGGTAGCCCACGTACGACGCCGTGACGAGAAGCCCGAGGGTCGCGAGCGGCACTTCGGAGAAGAGCCCGACCTGGCGCAGCGTGTCGAGCGAGGGAGGGGCGTCGGCGAGGGTCCCCGCCGTCACGTGCAGGGCCACCACGAGGAGGAGTGGCAGGTGCTCCGCGAGCAGCGGAAACCGGCTCTCGCCCTCCCCGAGGGCGGGTTCGGGGCCGCGGACGGAGCGGGAGGTCCCGAGCGAGGTCTCTCCGGCGCGGCCGTGCATCGACCGGCTCAGGTGCAGTCCTCGCTTTCGTAGAGCGTGCCGGTGGCGTCCATGCTTCGGGCGGGGACGCCGGCGCGGCGTCCCTCGTCGTTGGGGGTGGCCACCGCGCAGAATCCGGAGGCGTGCTCGACGAGCCCGAGCGAGTAGTGCTTGCCGCTCGACGCGAGGGAAGGGCCTCCTTCGAGCTCCAAGATCCGCGTCGTGTACCGGTTCTCGCGGGCGCTGAACCTCGCCTCGAGAGTGAAGACCTGCTTCAGGAGCGGGCCGGCCTCGGCCGCGCGCGTATCGCGGGACCACTGGACGAGCCGCGGGGCGGTGATCGAAGCGAGAATCCCGATGATCGTCACGACGATCGTCAGCTCGATGAGCGTGAACCCGGCACGGGAACGATGGGAACACATGGGAAGGTCGAGGATCGGGGCGAGATGCGGCGGGATTCCACGAGAAAGGCCAGGGGTGGGCCTTCTCCACCCCTGGCCCGCGGAGCCGATCCCGGTGCTCAGCTTCCCGCGGCGACGGAGCTGATCTGCTTCGTGACGCAGTTCATTGACTTGCCCGCGACGCCGGAGTTGGCCCGCGGAGTGGCGGTCGCGGTCGCGGAGTTGGCGTCGCCCGTATAGGCGAAGGTGTAGTACTTCGCGCCGCCCTGATCCGCGGCCGCGTTCGTCTTCGCGTCCCAGCCCGGGAGGTTGTCGATGCCGCCGGAGACGTCCCAGGTGTTCTGCTTCAGGAACTCCGCCTCGGCCAGCGAGCAGACCTGCTTCATGATCGGATCCGCCTCGGCCTCCTTGGCGGTCTTCGAGACCTGGGTGAACTTGGGGATGGCGATGGCCGCCAGGATGCCGATGATCACGACGACGATCATCAGCTCGATCAGGGTGAAGCCCTTGCTGTCGTGAAGTTTGCGCATGGAGATGCCTCCGGCGGGGGAAAGGAGAACGCGGGTCGGTCCCGCGGCATTCGCTCGGCAGGGAGAGTGGCAACCGGTATGCCCTCTCCGGGCATTTCGCTAAACCGCTGCCGATTCCCGGTTTAGCGCCGGATTCCTCGCGCCGGCCGGACGCGGGCCACTCCGATTTTGCACGACGCCTTGCACTCTGCAAGGCCGGCGGCCTGCCGCCCCTGCCCGGCTATTCGGGCTCGCGGCGACGTCTTCCGCACCCTATCTTTGCCGGGCGCGGCGCGCCAGCGCCGGTGACCCGAGCGATCGAGCCCATCCCAACGGAGAACCTGCGCGTGACCGATCCGCAGTCGGAGACCAAGGACGTGACCGTCATCGGCGGCGGGCCCACCGGCCTCTTCGCCGCCTTCTACGCCGGTCTGCGCGGCGTCTCCTGCCGCGTCGTCGATGCCCTCCCGCAGCTCGGCGGCCAGCTCATGGCCCTCTACCCCGAGAAGTACATATACGACGTGGGCGGGCTGCCCCGCATCCTCGCCAAGGATCTGGCGAGAAACATGATCGAGCAGGGGACCCAGTTCGGTCCGGAGATCGTTCTCGAGGCCGAGGTCCGCGAGCTGGAGCGCGAGGACGGGCTGGTGCGCCTTCGCACGGCCCGCGGCGACTTCCTCTCCCGCACGGTCGTCATCACGGCGGGGAAGGGCGCCCTCAACCCCCGCGTGTTGGAATGTCCGGGATGGGAGGAGCACTTCCGCGCCGGCGGGCACGTCCACACCCACGTTCGCCAGCCGGAGGACTTCCGTGACCGCCGCGTGCTGATCGTCGGCGGCGGCGACTCCGCGGTGGACTGGGCGCTGGGGCTGCAGGGGATCGCCCGCTCCATCACGCTCATTCACCGCCGCGATCAGTTCCGGGCCCACAAGGCCAGCGTCGAGCAGATGCGGCAGACGGCCCGGGAGGGGAAGCTCGACATCTTCACCCCGTACGAGGTCCGCGCCATCGAGGGCGACGGGAGGTGCGTGCGCCAGGCGGTCCTTTTCCGCAACGATACCGATGAAGAGCGCCGCCTCGAGGTGGACGCGGTGATCGCCCTCCTCGGCTTCAAGCCGGACCTCGGCCCGATCGCCACCTGGGGGCTGGAGCTGGAGCGCAACAGCATCAAGGTGTCGCAGCTCATGGAGACCAACCTGCCGGGGATCTACGCGGCGGGCGACGTCACCCACTATCCCGGAAAGCTGGAGCTGATCGCCACCGGCTACGGCGAGGCCGCGATCGCGGTGAACAATGCGGTGCACTTCGTAAACCCCAGGGCACGCGTGAACCCGGGCCACTCGACCAACCTCAAGATCTTCTCGCAGGACGAGGAGGGAGAGGAGTTGGACGGCTGAGGACCGAGGACCGACCACCGATGACCCACGGATCTCCATGGAGCTGAACGGAAGGGTCGCTCTCGTAACCGGGGGCGCGGTGCGCGTGGGCCGGGCGATCACGTTGGGGCTGGCGCGGGAGGGAATGCGCCTGGTGGTGCACTACCATACGTCGCGCTCGGCGGCGCAGACGCTTCTGGAGGAGGTCCGCGCCGAGGGCGGCGAGGCGGTGGCGATCTCCGCCGACCTCGAGCGGACGGAGGAGGTGCTCCGGCTCGCCGCTGAAGCCGAGGCGGCCTTCGGCGGCGTGGACGTTCTGGTCAACAACGCCTCCGTCTTTCCCCCGCAGGGCCTTCCGGAGACCGATCCCGCGCTCTGGGACCGGACGGTCGCGGTGAACCTCCGCGCCCCCTTCTTTCTGACGCAGCGGCTCGCGACCGGGATGCGCGCTCGCGGCGCGGGGGTGGTGGTGAACCTCGCCGACCTCGCCGGGCTGCGGCCCTGGGCATCGTACGCCGCGCACTCGGTCTCCAAGGCGGGCCTCGTGCACCTCACCCGCGTCGCCGCCCGGGCGCTCGCTCCGGAGGTGCGGGTGGTGGCGATCGCCCCCGGGACCGTCCTCCCGCCGGAGGACCTCTCCTCCGGGGAGGTGGACCGCCTGGCGCGGAACACACCCCTCGGCCGCAACGGCTCCCCCGACGACGTGGTGCAGGCCGTCCTCTACCTCCTGCGCGCGGACTTCGTGACCGGCGAAGTGCTGGTCCTGGACGGGGGAAGGATCTTGAAGGGCTGAGGGCGGGCGGTCGTCGGTCGGTATGTGCGAAGTGACGGCCGAGCAGATCGCAAGGTCGCCGACGCGGGGCAACAGGGCTCCGCCCCCGCGGAAGCCGAAGGTCCCGGAGACTGATCGCCGATCGCCTTATCCTCTCCGGAACCTCCTCCTGGCGCGGCCGGTACTATCCGCGCATTTTTTTTCGTGCCGCACGTGCGGTCCGGCCCCATCGCCCGGGCCCGATCGCCGGTGCCCGGCGGCGCGGACGAACGGTACCCCGAACGATCGCATGGCTGAACCCCGCAGGCGCAGGAGCGGCCGCCCCTCGGCCCGCCGACCCGCGAAGAAGCGCCCGGCCCGAAAGAAGGGCTCGACCGTGCTGCGCCTGGGAGTGTGGGCGCTCCTGCTGGGGCTTGCCGCGGGTGGGGGCGGGCTCCTCTGGCTCTGGCCCCGCTGCTCGGGCGAAAGCTGTCCCTCCGTCGCCGCGTTGCGGGACTATACGCCGCCCCAGGCGACTCAGGTCTTCGACCGTTCGGGGGAGCTCCTCGCGCACCTCGCGCCCGAGCGGCGCATCGTCGTTCCGCTGGAGCGGGTCCCGGCCCACGTCTCCGGCGCCCTTCTCGCCGTCGAGGACAAGCGCTTCTTCGTGCACGAAGGGATCGACTATACGCGTGCCCTCGGCGCGATCCTGCACGACGTCCGCGTGGGGAGCTTCGAGCAGGGGTTCAGCACCCTGACCATGCAGCTCGCCCGCAACGTCTTCCCGGAGCACCTCACCCGCGCGAAGACGCTGCGCCGCAAGCTCTGGGAGATCGTGCTGGCGCGCGAGATCGAGAAGGAGTTCTCCAAGGACGAGATCCTGGAGATGTACCTGAACCAGATCTACCTGGGCGAGGGGCTGTACGGGGTGGAGGCGGCGGCGCAGGGGTACTTCGGGAAGACGGCCTCCGAGATCGCGCCGGAGGAGGCGGCGTTGCTGGCGGCGCTCCCGAAGGCTCCCTCGGCCTACAGCCCTCGCCGCAACCCCGCCGCGGCGCTCGAGCGGCGCAACCTGGTGCTCGGCCTGATGGCCGATGCGGGACTGGTCTCCCCGGCGGACGCGGTGCGCCTGCGGAAGGAGCCCCTCGGCCTGGTGCCGCCGGCGGAGGCGAAGGGCGCCGCGCCCTACGCCGTGGCGGCGGTGCGCAAGGCGGTCCTGGAGCGCTTCGGGCCCGACGCGGAGACGGCGGGGCTACGGGTCTACACCTCGATCGACCGTGGCATGCAACGCGCGGCCCAGAAGGCGCTGCAGGACCAGCTCGCCGCGATCGAGGCCGGCGAGCTGGGGCGCTACCGCGGCCCCGCCTGCTCCGCCGGCGAGACCGACCGTCCGGCGGACTGCCTGCAAGGACTCTTCGTCGCGCTCGACGTCACGACCGGCGACGTCCTCGCCCAGGTGGGCGGGCGCGACTACGGCCTCAGCCAGTTCGACCGGTCGACGCAGGCGAAGCGGCAGGCGGGCTCGGCCTTCAAGCCGCTGGTCTACGCCGCCGCCCTCGCGGCGGGGATCCCGATCACCACTCCGCTCGTCGGGCCCGACGCCGCCGACCTCGAAGGCGGATACCGGCCCGCCGACCACGTGGCGGACACCACCAGCCTCAACCTGCGCGATGGACTGCGGCTCTCCTCCAACCGCGCCGCGGTGGCGTTGGGCGAGCGCGCCGGGGTGGCGAACGTGGTGCAGACCGCGAAGAACCTGGGGATCACCACCCCGATCCAGGAGTATCCCTCCACCTTCCTCGGCGCGGCCGACGTCATCCCGATCGAGCTGGTCGCGGCGTACACCGCCTTCGCCAACAACGGGTACGTGGTGGCGCCGCGCCTCATCCGCCGGGTCGAGGACGCCGAGGGACGCCTCCTCTGGGAGGAGGCGGTGCAGCGGAAGCAGGTCCTCTCGGCGGAGGTGGCGTTCCTCACCGGCAGCCTGATGCAGGAGGTGGTGAACCGGGGGACGGGGTACCGCGTCCGCGCCGCCGGGCTCCCGTACGAGGTGCCCGCCGCGGGGAAGACGGGGACCACCAACGACGCGGCGGATGTCTGGTTCGTGGGGGTCACGCCGGACGTGGCCGCGGGGGTGTGGATCGGCTTCGACCAGCCGAAGCGAATCATGGCGGGCGCCGAAGGGGGCAAGCTGTCCGCCCCCGTCTGGGGTCAGGTGCTGGCGGAGTACTACCGCTCCCACCCGACGCCGCCCTCCTGGATCCCGCCGATGAACCTGGTCTCCGCCTCGGTGGACCGTACCACGGGTCATCTGGCGACGCCGGAATGCCCCGCCGACGCGCTAGTCCAGGAGTGGTTCATTCCCGGCACCGAGCCGCTGGAGTACTGTCCGGTCCACAGCGACGCAGGCTACGGCGGCTGGCTCCGCCGCGGCCTTCGCTCCCTCGGCGACCTCTTCGGTGGCGGCGAGCGCCGGGATACGGCGGAGGTGAGGCGGTGAGGCGGGGATGGGGGGACTAGGTGAGAAGGGGACGAGGGCGGCGGCGCTCTCCACCCGCCGAGCTACTGCCCTTGCGGGCGACGGAAGTCGCTGCTGTAGTCCGGTGCGCGAAGCGCAGCGTCGCGACGGCGGAAAGTAGGCCTCCCCCGACCCGGGTTCCGCACCGACACCGACCCTCCCGGAGCCCGCGCAGGCGGGCTTCCCGTGGCTGTCGCGGCGGTTTCAACCGCCCGGCCCGGCTTGGCCCCCGCGCCGCACCCGCCCCGCGCGGGAGAGCCGCACCGCCCGCGCCCGCCGAACCGCGCGGACGCTCGGGGTTCGGATCGCTCACCGGCGGTCGGATTGGCCCTCGCGGTTCGGGAGGGGCGGGTACCCCGTCACTCCGTCACCCTCTCGCCGTCCTCCAGCGGGTACTGCTGGGCCGGGGCCTCGGCGGTCTCCACCACCGGCGGCTCGGCTTCGGCGACGCCGTGGTGCGCCAGCCAGCGCTCCGCCTCCAGGGCCGCCATGCAGCCGGTACCGGCGGCGGTCACGGCCTGGCGGTAGTAGTCGTCCATCACGTCCCCCGCGGCGAAGACGCCCGGCACGCTCGTGCAGGTGCGCCAGGGCTCCGGCGTGCGCACGTAGCCGTGCGGCGTCAGATTCAGCTGCCCCTCTAGGAACTTCGTGTTCGGCGTGTGCCCGATGGCGACGAAGAGCCCCCCGACCTCCATCCGGCGCTCCTCCCCCGTATCGGTGTCGCGCAGGCGCAGTCCCGTGATCTCCTCCTCGCCGAGGACGTCCACCACCTGCGAATTCCACTCCACGCGGATCTTCGGGTTCGCCAGCGCGCGCTCGGCCATCACCTTCGACGCCCGGAACTCACCGCGCCGGTGGACGATCACCACCTCGCGGGCGAACTTGGTGAGGTAGGTGCTCTCCTCCATCGCCGAGTCGCCGCCCCCCACGACCGCCAGCACCTTGTCGCGGAAGAAGGGGAGGGCGCCGTCGCACACCGCGCAAGCCGAGACGCCCCCGCCGGACTGTGCGAGGCGCTCCTCGTTCGGCAGCCCGATCCAGTTGGCCCGCGCGCCCGTGGCCACGATGACCGCCTCCGCCCGCACGGGCTCGCTCCAGGTGGGCCGCAGCGTGAAGGGGCGCGAGGAGAAGTCCACGGAGGCGATGCTCTCTCCCATCACCCTCGTGCCGAAGCGGACGGCCTGCTCCTTCATGCGGTCCATGATCTCCTGCCCGCCGATCCCTTCGGGGAAGCCCGGGAAGTTCTCGATGTCGGTGGTCCACATCAGCTGCCCGCCCGGAATCATCTCCCGGGAGGGCTCCCCTTCGATCACCAGCGGGTCGAGGTTCGCCCGGGCCGCGTAAATCGCGGCCGTCCAGGCCGCGGGTCCGGACCCGATGATGACCACCTTCTCCGCCGCTCGCTTCGCCATCGCCTCGTTCTCCGTATCGATAAAGGATCCGTTTCGCACCCGGGGCCCCGCGCGGACAATCTACCCGGCTCCGGCGGCCGGTGCCATGCGGGGGAGCTCAGGCCGGCGCCGGCGGATGCGAGCCGCCGACGGGGATCATGGCGCGCACCTCGGTCCCGCGCCCGGGACGGCTGAGAATCTCCACCCGCCCCCCCACGTACGCCGCGCGCTCCCGCATGCCGAACAGTCCGAGCCCGGCCCCGTCTCCCGCCATCACCTCCTCCGGGCTGAACCCCCGCCCGTCGTCGCGGATCCGCACCTCCACCCACGGGGCTGCGAGGTGGATCCGCAGGTCGATCCGGTGCGCGGCGGCGTGACGCGCGGCGTTGGAGAGGGCCTCCTGCGCGATCCGATAGAGCGCCAGCTCCGCCTGCGGCGTCAGGAGCTCGCCCACCGGCTCCGCGTCGATCCGGATCTCGGCCGCTACCGTCTCGGCTACCCCGCGCACGTGCGACTCCAACGCCGGCACGAGCCCCAGGTCGTCGAGCGCGGGTGGACGCAGCCCGCGCGCGAAGCGCCGGATTCGCTCGATCGCCTCCCCCAGGTCGCCGCGGAGCTGCTCCAGGACGCGGTCGCGTTCCTCCGGGTCGTCCACCCCTCGGAGGAGCCGCAGCCGGATCAGCAGGGCCGCCAGCGTCTGGGCGGTGTCGTCGTGGAGCTCACGGCTGATCCGTTTCCGCTCCTCCTCCTCGGCGTGGAGGGCGCGCGCGGCGACCTCCCGGAGGCGCTGCCGGTATCCCTCCAGGTTGTCCAGCATCCCGTTGAAGGTGCTGGTGAGGCGCTCCAGCTGGCGGTCCGAGACGAGGGAGCGAGGCGCCCGCGCCTCCAGGTCTCCGGCCTGCACCCGAGCCGCGGCCTGCTCCAGCAGCTGCAGCGGAGAGAGCGCGACGCGCAGGATGACGGCGTTCACCAGGAGGGTGGCGACCACCCCCGCCAGCGCAAGCACCCCGACGACGGCCGGGGGGGGTACGCCGCCGTCCCCGGCGCGCAGGTACTGGCGTGCGAGGGCGGTCCCTCCGACCGTCCCCAGAGCCACGATCAAGGCGTTGGCGATGAGGATCTTGTAGAAGAGAGGTACCCGCAGCAGCCCGTGCAGGAAGGAAGGGGCGGAGGTCGTCTCCCGGGGCGGCTCCTCCCGCGGCGGAATCTCGATCGTCTCGCTCAAGCCGATTCTCGGGGCTGGGGTCGCCGCCGGCGGCGACGGACCCACCAAGGTAGCAGATGAGGTACGGGAGGCAAGCCGCGCCCGCGGAGACGCAGAAGTCGTACGCGCGAGGGTCCGAGGGTAGCGCGATCTCCCAGGCGATGTATATTTGCCACTGAAATTTCGGCGATCCGCCGCCGGGTCGCCCGGAGTGTCTCCGAACCGCGAAAGGACGTGTCTGGCTTTTCTGCCGAGCTCCCGGTGCTCCCCCTGGACGCGGCGATGACGACCGCGACCGAGCGCGCCGGCCTTGCGGCCGCGAACCCCGCCTCGGGTCCCGGTCTGCGCCAGCGGCTGCGCGATTACGTGACGCTCACGAAGCCGCGCATCATCTCGCTCCTCCTCGTCACCACCCTCGCGCCGATGCTGGTCGCGGCGCGGGGGTGGCCCGGCTCGTGGGTCGTCCTCTGGACGATGCTCGGAGGATACCTGATGGCGGGCGGGGCGAACGCCATCAACATGTTCTACGACCGCGACATCGACTGTCAGATGGCGCGCACGAAGCTGCGCCCCATCCCGAGCGGCCGGATGTCCCCCGGACACGTGCTCGCGTTCGGCCTCACCCTGGGGACGTCCGCCTTCGCGCTCCTCTGGCTCCGGGTCAACCCGCTGAGCGCGGCGCTGTCGCTCCTGGGGCTACTCTACTACGTGCTGGTCTACACCCGCTGGCTCAAGCGCAGCAGCCCGCAGAACATCGTCATCGGAGGCGCGGCGGGGGCCTTTCCCCCTCTGGTCGGCTGGGCGGCGGTCACGGGCGACCTCGGCCTCACCGCCTTCTACCTCTTCCTGATCGTCTTCTTCTGGACCCCTCCGCACTTCTGGGCGCTGGCGCTGGTCAAGCAGAAGGACTATGGAAAGGTCGGGGTGCCGATGGCGCCGAACGTTTGGGGGGAGCGCCACACCCTGCGGCAGATGCTCATCTACACCCTCCTGCTGATCCCGCTCACCCTGGCGCCGGTCACCTACGGCGGGCTGGGGCCGGTGTACGGTGTCAGCGCGGCGCTGCTGGGCGGTTGGCTGCTCTGGGGAGTGGTGAAGGTGATGCGGGCGGCGAACTTCACCCAGCCGGCGTGGGCCCTCTACCGGAACTCCCTCCTGTACCTCGCCCTCCTCTTCACGGCCATGGCCGTGGACGGGCTGGTGCTGCAGGGACGGGAGGCGGCGCCGACGGATGTCTTCCTCCTCGAGAGCCCCGGGGCGGCGGTCGGGACGAGCGCGGACCGAGCCGCGAGGGTGGCGGACCGGACGCCGTGATGGCGCCGCCGAGGGGTGGCCCCGCCTGGTCCCGCGCCCTGCGCGAGCACCGGGAGGCCCTCGGCGCCGTCGTCACGGCGATCTCGGCCGTCGAGCCGCTGGCCTGGCACCGGCCGTTGGCCCCCGGGAAATGGTCGCCGGCGCAGATCTCGGAGCACCTCGCGCTCGTCTACGAGAGCGGCCTCCGTGACCTCCAGGGTACGGGGACCCTCCGGCCCCGGGTACCCCCCTGGAAGCAGCGGCTCCTCCGCTGGTTCCTCCTCCCGCACATCCTCTTCCACCAGAACGTCCCCCTCCGGGCGGCGGCGCCTCGCGAGGTGCGTCCCTCCGAGGAGGGGCTCCCGCAGGACGAGTCGGTCGACCGGCTCCTCGACCTGGCCGGTCGCTTCGAGGCCGCTCTGGAGGCCGTCCTCCCCCGCGGCCATTTCTTCAGCCACCCCTACTTCGGTCCGCTCCCCCCGCTCAAGGCCCTCCGTTTCTGCGCGGTTCACCTGGAGCACCACCGGCGGCAGCTGCTGCACGCGCCGGGGCGCTGACGCCGCTCACACCGGCACCCGCACCGGCCGTACGACGCGAAGGACCGCCGGTGGCGCCGGGCGCGGCGCCGGCGCTCTCGCGAGCGAGGGCTCGACGTGCCGCAGGAAGGGACGGCTCGCGAACTCCAGGGCCGCGGCCCGGAGCGCCGGGCGGCCGCCGGGCGGCAGCGGGCGGTCCACCGGGAGACCGGTCGCGAGCGTCACCTCGGGAACGCGAGCCAGCCCCCGAAGCCGCGCCAGCTCGGCGTCCCGCAGGTCGTCCCGGTCGGGGAGGAAGACGTGCCCCGGATCGTTCGAGTCGTGGCCGAACGACTGCAGCCCCACTCGCCAGGCGATCTCATGGAACCGCCGCATCTGCGCCGCCGGCACCTCGTAGTCCACCGCGCGTCCCGAGGCGTGGCCGTGCTCGTCCACCTGCGAGTGCCAGGAGGTGAGCGTCGAGGTGGCGAGCGGCCCTGGGCGCGATCTCCCCTGCTGGAAGAGGTACGCCTGCCGCATCGGTGTCCGCCAGGTCTCCCGGCGCCGCGCCGCGATCTCCTCGGCGGCGAGCCTCGCTTCCAGCTTCAGGATCCGCGCGGCCACGAACGGGTCGAGCATCTCCAGGCCGCGGTACACCCGCTCCGCTTCCCGGCCGAACTCGGTGCGCAGCACCCTCCACTCCCACTCCTCGTAGCTCTCCCCGGGATTCGGCCGGGCATGCCCCCGGATGCCGACCACGTGCGTCCCCGGCATGGGGGTCACCGGCTGGTACACCGGGACGTCCACGTAGGAGAGCAGCCCGAACCTCCCCGCGCCTCCGACCCCGAAGAGCGAGCGCAGCTCCGCCTCAGCCCGCGCCGCCTCCGGGTCGACGGGCGCGGGCCGCTCCGCCGGGTCGCCGAGGAGCACCCCGCCGGAAAATCGGAGAGGGTCGCCGACAACTTCGCCGAGGGGGACGCCGATCAGCTCGCCCGGAGGCTCCACCAGGGGGACGCCGATCGGGATCCCGATCGGCGCCGCCTGCGCGGAGACGCGAGGCGGAAGCGCGAGCAGCAGGACGGCCAGCACGGGAATCGGCGAGCGAGGCATCGCGGGTGGAGAGGCGGGTAGCGGTGAGCGAAGGGACCGGAAAGCCGGCCTGGAGCCGGAAAAGGAGTATCGGCCGGGGACGAGGTGAGGGTACACCGCCAGGGTGCCCGGGATCCGCCGGCGCGGGGTTGCGGCCCCGCCGCGCGCCGTCTATCGTTCCGCGGGTTTCGCCCCCTTCCCCGAGCGTCGCGACGGTATGGAGCTCTCGCTTCCCCGCGGGCCCGGCCAGCCGCAGCCCGTCCCCGCCGGGATCTACCGCGCCCGCCGCGCGGGAGTCCTGGCGCGGCTGGGGGACGGAGTGGCGGTGGTCGGCGCGGCGCCGGAGCTGGTCGTCTCGCGCGACACCGACGTGCCCTATCGCCCCGACGCGGACCTGTACTACCTGACCGCATTCGAGGAGCCGCGGGCGGCGGCGGTGCTCACCCCGCACCACCCGGAGCATCGCTTCGTCCTCTTCGTGCGTCCGCGGGACTCGGAGCGCGAGGCGTGGAGCGGGCCGCGGGCGGGGGTGGAGCGCGCGGGGGAGCTCTGCGGGGCGGACGCCGTCTACCCGATCGAGGAGCTGGAGGAGCGGCTCTTCGAGCTGGCGCAGCCGGCGAGGCGGATCCTCTACCCGCTGGGCCACGCCGTGCTGGAGCCGATGGTGTTGCGGACGCTGAAGCGCGCCCGCCCGTCGCGCCAGCGCAGCGGCACCGGTCCCGTGGCGTCGGGAGACCTCGACATCATCCTCGGCGAGATGCGCCGTGTCAAGGACGACGTGGAGGTCGGGCGCCTGCGTACCGCCGCCGCCATCAGCGCGGAGGGGCATCTCGCCGCGATGCGGGCCGCGCGGCCCGGCGTCGGCGAGTGGGAGCTGCAAGCGGTGCTGGAGGCGACCTTCCGGGCCATGGGCGCCGCGGGGCCCGCCTTCCCCTCCATCGTGGGAGCCGGGGCCAACGGGACTTACCTGCACTACGTCGCCAACCGCAGCCGCGCCGAGGAGGGAGACCTCGTCCTGATCGACGCCGGAGCCGAATGGGGGATGTACTGCGGCGACATCACCCGCACCTTTCCCGTCTCGGGCCGCTTCACGGCGCCGCAGCGCGAGCTGTACGAGCTGGTGCTGGCGGCCGAGGAGGCCGGAATCTCGGCCGCGCGGCCGGGCGGCACCGTTCAGGAGGTGCACCGGACGGTGCTGCGCGAGCTGGTCCCCGGCCTCATGCGCCTCGGCCTGCTTCCCGACGGAGAGGTCGAGGAGGCGATCCGCGAGGGGGCGCACCGCCGTTTCTACATGCACCAGAGCTCGCACTGGCTCGGCCTCGACGTGCACGACGCGGGGTCGTACGCGGACGGCCCGGACCCGGTGGCGCTCCGGGCCGGGATGGTCTTCACCATCGAGCCCGGCCTCTACGTGGCCTCCGACGCGGAGGGGGTCCCCGAGGCCTACCGCGGGATCGGGATCCGCATCGAGGACGACGTGCTGATCACCGAAGAGGGACGGGAGGTGCTCACCCGCGCCGTCCCGGTATCGGTGGCGGAGATCGAGGAGGCGGTGGGGAGAGGCACCTTGCGCGATCCGGCGGCGCGAAGCATCTTATGAGCGCGCGGGCGACCGTGCGGTGGACGGATTTGCGAGACCGCTTGCAACCACCTAAAAAAATGCTAAAGTGTCGGGAGAGGACCGTACCGGGCCCCGCACTTCGACATTGCGGGGCCCTTTTCGTTGCTGCCCTTACCGTCCGGACTCCGTGTCTGAATCCACCTATCTCGCCGCCCTCCGGGACCGCGTCCTCGTCTTCGACGGCGCCATGGGGACCTCGATCCAGCGCTACGACCTCACCGCCGACGACTTCGGCGGCGGCCGGCTGGAGGGGTGCAACGACCATCTGGTGCTCTCGCGTCCGGACGTGATCGAGGAGATCCACGCCAGCTTCCTCGAGGTCGGCTGCGACGTGCTGGAGACCGATACGTTCCGCTCCAACCGCCTCACCCTGGGGGAGTACGGCCTCGGAGAGAGGGTGCGGGAGATGAACGTCGCCGCCGCGCGGCTTGCCCGCGGGGTGGCCGACCGCTTCTCCTCGCCCGGGAAGCCTCGCTTCGTCGCCGGGTCCGTCGGCCCCTCCGGCTTCCTCCCCTCGTCGTCCGACCCGACGCTGGGGAACGCCTCCTTCGACGAGTTGGTCCCGGTCTTCGCCGAGCAGGCCCGGGCGCTGGTCGAGGGCGGGGTGGACGTCCTGCTGATCGAGACCTCGCAGGACATCCTCGAGGTGAAGGCCGCGGTGTTCGGCTGCCGCGAGGCCATCCGCGAGGCCGGCCGGCCCGTGGCGCTGCAGGTACAGGTGACGCTCGACACCTCGGGGCGCATGCTCCTCGGCACCGAGGCGGGCGCGGCGCTCACGACGCTGGAGGCGCTGCGGGTGGACGTGATCGGCCTCAACTGCTCGACCGGTCCCGAGCACATGCGGCAAGCCGTCCGCTTCCTCTGCGAGAACTCGCGCCTGCCGGTCTCGGTGATCCCGAACGCCGGGATCCCGCACAACGAGGCCGGCTGCGCCGTGTACCCGCTGCAGCCGCTCCCCTTCGCCGACCAGCTCGAGGAGTTCGTGCGCGACCTCGGCGTGGGCCTGGTGGGCGGCTGCTGCGGTACCACGCCCGAGCACCTGCGGGAGCTGGTGGATCGCCTGGAGGGCGTCGCCCCCCTGCGGCGCGAGGTGTCGTACGTCCCGCGCGTCTCCTCGGCGATCCGCGCGACGGATCTGGCGCAGGAGCCCCGCCCCACCATGATCGGCGAGCGGGTCAACGCCCAGGGAAGCCGGAAGATGAAGCGGCACCTGCTCGAGGACGACTACGACGGCGTGCTGGAGGTGGCGCGCGAGCAGGTGGAGGGGGGCGCGCACGTGCTCGACGTCTGCGTCGCCCTCACCGAGCGGCAGGACGAGGACGCACAGATGCGCACGGTGGTGAAGCTGCTCTCGCAGGCGGTGGACGCGCCGCTCTGCATCGACTCCACCGAGGCGGAGGTGATCGAGGCGGCGCTCAAACAGTCCCCCGGCCGCGCGATCGTCAACTCGATCAACCTGGAGAACGGCCGCGAACGGGTCGACTCCGTGCTCCCCCTGGTGGCGGCGCACGGCGCGGCGGTGGTCGCGCTCACCATCGACCGGGAGCTCGGCGGGATGGCCAAGACCGCCGTGACCAAGCTGGAGGTCGCGCGAAAGATCCACCGCATCGCGACCGAAGAGTACGGGCTTCAGCCGGACGCGCTCATCTTTGACGCGCTGACCTTCACCCTCGCCACCGGAGACGAGGAGTTCCGCCGCTCGGCGGTGGAGACCATCGAGGGGATCCACGCTATCAAACGGGAGCTGCCGGGAGTGCTCACCACCCTGGGGGTGTCGAACGTCTCCTTCGGGCTGCAGAAGCACGCGCGGGCGGTGCTGAACTCCGTCTTCCTGCACCATTGCGTCGAGGCGGGGCTCGACACGGCCATCATCAATCCGGCGCACGTCACCCCCTACGCCGAAATCGGCGAAGAGGAGCGGCGGCTCTCGGACGACCTCATCTTCGATCGGCGCCACGGGGACCACGACCCGCTGGCGGCCTTCATCGCGCACTTCGAGAGCCACACGGTGGAGGAGAGCGTCGCCGTAGACCCGACGGCGGAGATGACGCCGGAGCAGGCGCTGCACTGGAAGATACTGCACCGCAAGAAGGACGGGGTGGAGGAGCTGATCGACCGGGCGGTGGAGCGGAACGGCGCCGTTCCGGTGCTCAACCAGGTGCTCCTGCCCGCCATGAAGGAGGTGGGCGATAAGTTCGGCGCGGGCGAGCTGATCCTCCCCTTCGTGCTGCAGAGCGCGGAGGTGATGAAGAAGTCGGTCGCCCACCTCGAAAGCTACCTGGAGAAGGCGGAGGGGCAGACGAAGGGGAAGGTGGTGCTGGCGACGGTCTACGGCGACGTGCACGACATCGGCAAGAACCTGGTGAACACCATCCTCACGAACAACGGGTACACGGTGTTCGACCTGGGGAAGCAGGTGCCGATCAACACCATTCTGGAGAAAGCGGAAGAGGTGGGGGCGGACGCGATCGGCCTCTCGGCGCTGCTGGTCTCGACCTCGAAGCAGATGCCGCTCTGCGCGCAGGAGCTCCATCGGCGCGGGCTTCGCTACCCGCTGCTGGTGGGCGGCGCGGCCATCAACCCGAGCTTCGTGCGCTCCGCGGCGGTGGTGGAAGCCGAGGCGGGCGCGGTGTACCCGCCGGGGATGTTCTACTGCAAGGACGCCTTCGAGGGGCTGGCGGTGATGGACCGCATCGCTGACGCGGAGGGGCGCGAGGAGTTCGTGCGGCACCACAACGAGGAGATGCTGGAGCGCTCGCGGAAGTACGCCGAGAACCGGGCGCGCGCCGCTTCGCTGCGGCCGAGCTCCTCCGATTCCGCGGCGGTGCCGGAGGCCGACATCCCCTCGCCCCCGTTCTGGGGGGTGAAGACGCTGGAGATCCCGGTGGACGAGGTGGTGGAGTGTATCGACCTCAACACCCTCTACCGGATGCAGTGGGGCGCGAAGAACCTCAAGGGCGAGGAGTGGGACCGCCTGCTGCGGGAGGAGTTCGAGCCGCGGCTGAAGCGCTACACGCGCGAAGCACGCACGCAAGGGTGGCTCCGTCCGCGCGCCGTGTACGGCTACTTCCCCGCCGGCCGAGAGGGCGACGAGGTTCGGGTCTTCGACCCCGCCGACCGGAAGCGGGAGATCGGCCGCTTCTCCTTCCCGCGCCAGGAGGACCGCGAGCGCCTCTGCCTGGCCGACTACTTCCGTCCGCTGGAGGGCGGCGAGCCCCGGGACGTGGTGGCGCTGCAGGTGGTCACCAGTGGCGACCGCGCGGAGGAGTTCATCGCGAAGCGCAACGCGGAGGGCGACTACACCGAAGGATACTTTCTGCACGGCTTCAGCGTGCAGGCCGCCGAGGGAGCGGCCGAGTTCGTGAACCGCCGCATCCGGCGGGAACTGGGAGTCGAGAACGGACGCGGGCTCCGCTACTCGTGGGGGTACCCCGCCTGCCCCGACGTGGAGCAGCACGAGGTGCTCTTCCGCCTCCTCCCCGTGGAGGAATCGATCGGGGTGAGCCTCACCAGCGCCTGGCAGCTCGATCCGGAGCAGTCCACCGCCGCCATCGTGGTGCATCACCCCGCGGCGAGGTACTTCAGTACGTGAGCTATCAGCTACCAGCGATCAGTCTCCGGATCCGAGGATGCACCGCGCCTTCCAGGGTTCGGAGGAGCTGCTGGCCTTCTACCGCGTCCGAAGAGGCTGTGGAAGACCGTCGCGGTCCCGCTGCGCACCCATGTCCTCCGCGCCGGGAAGCGCCCCCACCCCCCGGGCCCGTAAGCGGGAGGGTGGGGAGGCGAGGCTCGGCGAGCGAGGACGAGAGCCGCGAGAGCGGTGGCTCACGACACTCCGGAACTCTCTCCACCATCCTCGAAAGTCTTTCGCCGAAAGGCGATAGCTGATAACCGATAGCCCAAAGGAGGGGATCATCCCACGCGATCGACGAGTCGACCGGGCGCTGCAGACGCCGAAGCGCGGCATCTGGATCGCGACCGTGGCGGTGCTCCTGGGAGGACTCGTGATGGTCCTCTGGTCCGCGTCGCCCACCGAGCGACGGCGGCGCGGGCTCGTGGAGCGTCTCGAGGTGGGCGACAGCGCGAGCCGGGTGGCGGCGACGCTGGGCGAGGCGCCCGCCCGCTGTGCGGGGAGGGAGCTTTCGCACCTGCGGGAGAGCTTTCCCCCGGGGTGGCCCTCCTCGTCGGTCGAGGAAGCGCTCCAGACGCTCGCGGCGCGTACCGGCGAACGGTGGGTCTACCCGCTCAGCCTGCGCCGGCCGGCCGGATGCGAGCCGCGCGCGGGGCAGACGGAGATCGGCGTCTCGCCGGAGGGGAACGTCCTCTGGTACGTGGCGGTGACGGGGAAGACCCCGCTCCGCCTCCCCGAGGATATCTCCCCCGCCCGCCCCGCCGGAGAGGCGAGCGGCCGGCGAGTCCTTTATCTCCATCCTTCGTAGCGGCGGTCCATGCCTGACTTCAGAGAACTCATCGCGGACGGGCGGCCCCACGTCTTCGACGGCGCCATGGGGACGATGCTCTACTCGCGCGGCGTCTACATCAACCGCTGCTACGACGAGCTGAACCTCCGGGACCCGGACCTGGTGCGGGAGGTCCACCGCGACTATCTGCGCGCCGGTGCCGAGGTGCTGGAGACGAACAGCTACGGCGCGAACCGGGTGAAGCTGGCCCGCTACGGGCTGGAGGCGGAGGTCCGCGCCGTCAACGCGCGCGCCGCCGAAATCGCCCGCGGCGCGGCGGGCGGGCGGGCGGCCGTGGCGGGCGCGATCGGGCCGCTCGGGCTGCGCATCGAGCCGTACGGCCCCACCTCCACGGGGGAGGCCCGCGGCCTCTTCCGCGAGCAGGCGGAGGGGCTCCTGGAGGGTGGGGTGGACCTCTTCATCCTCGAGACCTTCGGCGACCCCCTGGAGATGCAGCAGGCGGTCCTCGCCGTGCGCTCGCTCTGCGATCTGCCGGTGGTGGCGCAGATGGTGATCCAGGAGGATGGGAAGACGCCCCTGGGCACCGACGCCTCGCTCTTCGTGGAGCGCCTCGACCAGTGGGGGGTGGAGGTGGTCGGGATGAACTGCAGCGTGGGTCCGCACGCGATGCTGGAGGCGGTCGCGCGGCTCGCGGGGGTGACGGAGCGCCCGATCTCGGCGCAGCCCAACGCCGGGCTGCCGCGCGAGGTGGACGGGCGGAAGATCTACATGGCGTCGCCGGATTACATGGCGAAATACGCCGCGCGCATGATCCGCGCGGGGGTGCGCTTCGTGGGCGGCTGCTGCGGTACGACTCCGGAGCACATCAAGCGCATCTCCGAGGCGGTGCGGGCGCTCGCTCCCGGCTCGGCGCGCGTGGTGTTCACGGCGCCCGAGCCGAGCACCCCCGTGGCCGAGCCGGTTCCCCTCGGCGAGCGCTCGGAATGGGGGCGGAAGCTGGTGGCGGGCGAGTTCCTCACCACCGTCGAGATCGTCCCACCGCGCGGCGTGGAGCCGGAGAAGATGCTGGAGGGGGTCCGTCTGTTGAAGGAGGCGGGGATCGACGGGGTGAACGTCCCTGACGGCCCGCGCGCGCAGAGCCGCATGGGCGCGCTCGCGACCGCGGTTCTCATCCAGCAGTCGGTGGGGATCGAGCCGGTGCTGCACTATTGCTGCCGCGACCGCAACCTGCTCGGGATGCTCTCCGACCTGCTCGGAGCGCAGGCGCTCGGCCTGCGCAACCTGCTGCTGGTGACCGGGGACCCGCCCAAGATGGGCCCCTACCCGGACGCCACCGCGGTCTTCGACATCGACGCGATCGGCCTGACGAATCTAGCCGCGCGGCTGAACCGCGGCCTCGATCCGGGCGGCAGCGCCATCGGGGCGCCCACCAGCTTCGCCATCGGCGTGGGGGTGAACCCGGGGGCGCACGATCTGGAGCACGAGCTGCGGCGCTTCTACTGGAAGGTAGAGGCAGGGGCGGAGTACGCGATCACGCAGCCCGTGTTCGACGTGGAGCAGCTCTTCGCCTTCCTGGAGCGGCTCGACCGCGAGGGGATCCGCATCCCGGTGGTGGCGGGAATGTGGCCGCTGGTGAGCGCGCGCAACGCCGAGTTCCTCGCCAACGAGGTCCCGGGGGTCGTGGTTCCCGAAGGGGTGCTGCAGCGCATGCGCCTCGCGAGCTCGAGGGGAAAGGAGGAGGGGGTGGAGGAGGGGATCCGCATCGCGCAGGAGATGCTTTCGCGCGCCTTCCCGCAGATCCAGGGCGTGCAGGTGAGCGCCCCGTTCGGCAAGGTCCCGCTGGCGCTGCGCGTCTTCGACGCGATCCCCGGCCGGGAGGCGCTGAGCGCGAGTTGACCAGGGCCGGCATCCGTCTGGGATGTCGGTGCCTCGGGCTCGGGCGCGCGAGAGCGGAGGGCGGCGCCGCTCTCCGCCCGCCGAGCTACTGCCTTGGCGGGCGACCGAAGTCGCTGCGACGACTACGGAAGGCCGGCCGCCACCGGCTCGATTCCGCACCGTTGCCGGCCCTTCCGGAGCCCGCGCAGGCGGGCATCCCATGGGTGTCGCGGCGGTTTCAACCGCCCCGCACGGCTCGGCCCGCCGCCAGGCACCGCTCAGCCCCCTCCCCCGTAAAACGGAGTCCGGCTGAACCGGGAGAGCCCGGGAGAGCCTTCACCCCCGGGGTTGTCATCTCCCCGGCCCGCGTCTATATTTACGGGCTTTGCATCCGGCGGACCGCGGTGGCCCGGGGGGACTTCCTTGTTCGATCAGCTCAGCGAGAAGCTAGACGGCATACTCTCGGGGTTCCGCCAGCGCGGCATCCTCACCGAGCCCATGGTCCGCGAGGGGCTGCGGGAGATCCGCCGCGTGCTGCTGGAGGCCGACGTCAACTACCAGGTCACGCGCGAGTTCCTCAAGCGCGTGGAGGAGAAGGCGCTCGGAGAGCAGGTCCTGAAGGCGGTCTCGCCGGGGCAGCAGATCGTGAAGGTGGTGCACGACGAGCTCACCGCCATGCTGGGAGAGAAGCGCGCCGGCCTGGAGCTGGCGCCTACCCCGCCCACGGTCGTCATGATGGTCGGCCTGCAAGGCTCGGGGAAGACCACCACCAGCGGCAAGCTCGCGCGGAAGATGAAGCGCGAGATGCGGCAGACGCGCCTCGTCGCCTGCGACGTCTACCGCCCCGCCGCGGTGGACCAGCTGCAGACCCTCGGGGAGCAGGTCGGCGTCCCGGTCTACGCCGAGCCCGGAAGCCGGGACGTCGTCGGCATCGCGGAGCGGGCCCTCGAGACCGCCCGCCGCGATCGCGACCGCGTGGTGATCTTCGATACGGCCGGCCGGCTGCAGATCGACGCCGAGATGATGGACGAGCTGAAGCGCCTCAAGAAGGCGATCCAGCCCACCGAGATCCTCTTCGTCGCCGACGGGATGACCGGCCAGGAGGCCGTCAGGATCGCGCAGGGATTCGACGAGGCGCTCGGCGTCACCGGGGTGGTGCTCACCAAGATGGACGGCGACGCCCGCGGCGGCGCGGCCCTCTCCATCTTCGGCGTGACGCGAAAGCCGATCAAGTTCATCGGCGTGGGCGAGAAGCTCGACGGCCTGGAGGACTTCCATCCCGAGCGGATGGCCGGGCGCATCCTCCAGATGGGGGACGTGCTCACCCTCGTGGAGCGCGCGCAGCGCTCCTTCGACGAGGAGCAGACCGCCAAGCTCGAGAAGAAGATGCTCGGTGGCGGGCGCTTCGACCTGGAGGACTTCCTCACCGCGCTGCGCCAGGTGCAGAACCTGGGTCCGCTGGAGAACCTCCTGAAGATGCTCCCGGGCGTCAACGGCAAGATGCTCAAGAACATCAAGGTCGACCCGCAGCGGATGAAGCACATCGAGGCGATCATCCTCTCGATGACCCCGGACGAGCGCAAGCGACCGGATCGGCTGAACGGGTCGCGCCGCGCCCGCATCTCGCGCGGCTCGGGGCGTCCCGTCGTCGAGATCAACCGTCTCCTCGCGCAGTTCAAGGAGATGCAGAAGTTCATGAAGCAGATGAAGGCGCTGCAGGGGATGATGCCCCGCGGCCTTCCCAAGATGCCTTTCGGCGGAGGATTGCCGAGGGGGTAGGCAACGGGGAAGAGGGAACGGTAACGGACCGTTCGGTCCTGTCACCTGTTCCCTCTTCCCCGCCGTATCGATCGTCCGCGCTTCGAGCCGCCCACCGGGGGCGGGCCGCGCTGGACGCCACCGTTGCAACGATCAGGAGACTCGATGGCACTCAGGATTCGTCTTCGCCGCATGGGCCGGAAGGACGCGCCCACCTATCGGATCGTGGTCGCGGAGAGCTCCATGCCGCGCGACGGCCGCTTCGTGGCGAACATCGGCCACTACAATCCCCGCACCGAGCCGATGACCCTGGTCGTGGACCGGGTGCAGGCGCTGCAGTGGCTGGAGAAGGGTGCACTGCCCACCGACACCGTCCGCTCGCTGCTCACGCGCGCCGGGGTCTTCAAGCCCGAGGCCGAATCGCCCGTGGCGGTGGTGGTGGAGACGGTGAAGAAGGCTGCGGGCAGGGTCGCCGAAGCGGTGAAAGACGTGGCCGAAGAGGTCCGCGAGCGCATCGCCGGCGAGGACGAGGAGCCGCCGGCGCCGGCGCCCGAAGAGCAAGCCCAGGCCGAGGCTCTGGAGGGCTGAGTCCCTCTCGTGGAGGAGCGTGACCCCGGAGAAGCGGCGGGCGAAGCGGGAAGCTTCCTCGTCGTCGCCACCGTACGCCGCCCCCACGGGGTCCGCGGGGAGTTGAGCCTGACGCTGGAAACCGACCGTCCCGGCGCGGTCTTCCGCGCGGGGCGGGTCCTGCAGGTGGGCGACGCGCGCGGTCGGCCGGTCGGCCGGGAGCTCACCGTCGCCCGCGCGCGGCCCGTCAAGGACGGGATCCTGCTCCAGACGGCGGAGCTGTCCTCGCTCACTCCCGAGGTGGGGGCGCTGCGGGGTCACACCCTGCTCATCCCGCGCGGAGAGGCCCCTCCGCCGGGAGAGAACGAGATCTTCTACCATGACCTCGTGGGGAGCGCCGTCCTGTTCCGCGGCGAGCGGGTGGGGACGGTCCAGGAGCTGATGGAGACTGGCGGCGCGGAGCTGCTGGTCGTGCGGCGGACCGATGGGAAAGAGCTGCTCGTCCCCTTCGTGAAGGAGATGGTCCGACGCATCGACGCCGAGCGGCGCGAGGTGGAGATCGACCCGCCCGAGGGGCTGATGGATCTATAGGGTCATCGGTCGTCGGTCGGGACCGGCGACTGAAGACCGACGACCCATGAAAATCAACATCGTCACCCTCTTCCCGGACTTCTTCCGCGATCCGCTGCGGGTGAGCATTCCGGGGCGGGCGGCGGAGGCCGGGCTGGTCGAGTACCGGACGTTGAATCCGCGCGACTTCACCCACGACCGCTACCGGACCGTCGACGACTACCCCTACGGCGGCGGAGCCGGGATGGTGCTGAAGCCGGAGCCCTTCTTCGAGGCCGTCGAATCGCTGGCCGGCGAGGGGAGAGGGCGGCCGGATGGCCCGGTCCTCGTCATGTCGGCACGCGGCAGGCGCTTCTCGCATGACGATGCGGTCCGGCTCTCGCTGGAGGAGGAGCTCACCCTCCTCTGCGGCCACTACAAGGATGTGGACCAGCGGGTGGCGGAGGGGCTGGGGGCGGAGGAGGTCTCGCTCGGCGACTTCATCCTCTCCGGCGGCGAGATCCCCGCGCTGGCGGTGGTGGACGCGGTCGTGCGCCTGCTGCCCGGCGCGATCTCGGACCACGAGTCCGCCGCGACGGATTCGCACTACGAGGGACTGTTGAGCCCTCCCTCCTACACGCGCCCCGCGGAGTACCGGGGGCTGAAGGTTCCCGAAGTGCTGCTGGGCGGCGATCACGCGCGGATCGCCCGGTGGCGGCGCGAGCAGGCGGAGCGCCTGACGCGGGAGCGGCGCCCAGATCTGTGGGAGCGCCACGAGTACGGTTGACGTCGGGATTCGGGGCCGGGAGGCCCCGCGCGGCCGGAACGGCCGGTACTCTCGACCTCTCCACCTCAAACGATACAGGATAGATCCATGCACCCGTTCGTCGAGACCCAGAAGGAGTACCTGCGGGAGGACATCCCGGATTTTCGTCCGGGGGACACCCTGCGGGTCAACGTCCGCGTCCGCGAGGGCGACAAGGAGCGGATCCAGGCCTTCGAGGGCGTCTGCATCGCGCGCAAGCATGGCGGGGTGAGCGAGACCTTCACCGTGCGGAAGATCTCCGGCGGCATCGGCGTCGAGCGCATCTTCCCGCTCCACTCGCCGTCGATCGACTCGGTCGTGATCGTGCGGCACGGCAGGGTGCGCCGGGCGAAGCTGTACTACCTGCGGAACCTCCGCGGCAAGGCGGCGCGCATCAAGGAGCGCCGTCGCTAGTACGATGGTCCGGGAAAGCTCCGACGAGGCGGCGCGAGCCGCCGCGGCCGGCGACCCACGGCTCCGGGACCTGCTCGAGATCGAGCGCGGGTTCTGGAGCCGCGGCGTTCGCGCTCTCGCCGGGATCGACGAGGTGGGCCGCGGCCCCCTCGCCGGCCCGGTGGTGGCCGCGGCCGTGGTGATCGGACCCGAGCGCTTCGTCCGCGGCGCCGACGACTCCAAGCGTCTCGCCGCGCGCCGCCGGGAGGAGCTGGCGGAGGAGATCCTCGCGACCTGCTCCGCCGTCGGCATAGGCGCGGCGTCCGCCCGCGAGGTCGACCGGCTGAACGTCCGGCGTGCCACCGCCCTGGCCATGCAGCGGGCGCTTCGTCGGCTTCCGATCCGACCCGAGCACCTCCTGGTGGACGGGCTCCCCGTCCCCGAGCTCGGCCTCGGGGCGCAGACGGCGGTGGTGGGGGGGGACGCGACGGTGCACTGCATCGCCTGCGCGAGCATCGTGGCCAAGGTTACGAGGGACCGGCTCATGAGCCGCCTCGCGGCCCGCCACCCGCAGTACGGCTGGGAGCGCAACAAGGGGTACGGCACGCTCGAGCACCGCGAGGCGCTGCGCCGGTTCGGCGTCACGCCGCACCACCGGCAGTCGTTCCAGCCCGTCCGGCAACTCTCACCGCTTACCGGGACCTGACCCCATGCGGAATCCGCTTCCCGACCTTCGTCCGGCATGGATCCCCCTCGGGTGGTTCGTCGGCGCCGCGCTGACCTCGCTCGCGCTGCTGGCGATGGCCTCCATCGGCTTCGGGGGCGCCGATCCGAGCGGGGGCTACTGGACGCCGCTCGCGCTCGTCCTCGGATTCGGGCTGGCCGGCGTCGTCCTCGGCATGCGCGTCGGCGCCGCCCCGGTGCTCCACGCCGTCGGGACCGGGCTCTTCTCGCTCCTGGTGTGGGTGGCGGTGAACGTCTTCCTCGGCGAGCCGACCGACCAGACCGCCTGGACCACCCTGAGCACGCGCGCCGCCGCCGGCCTGCTGGTCCTGCAGACCGCCGCTGCCGCGGTCGGCGCCCGCCTCGGCGTGCGCCTGGCGAGACCGGAATAGGAACCTGGATGTCGAAGTCTTACGCCGAGAAGATCGCCGCGGAGCTGGGGCTGCGGCCGGGACAGGTCCGGGCCGCGCTGGAGCTCCTGGCGGAGGGGAACACCATCCCGTTCGTCGCCCGCTACCGAAAGGAGGCCACCGGGGAGCTGGACGAGGTGCGGCTCCGCGACCTCCGCGACCGGCACGAGTACCTCGGGGAGCTCGACGCGCGGCGCGCCGCCGTCCTCTCTTCCGTCGAGGAGCAGGGGAAGATGACGCCAGAGCTCCGCGCGCAGCTGGAGCGGGCCGCCAGCAAGGCGGAGCTCGAGGACCTCTACCGCCCCTACAAGCCGAAGCGACGCACCCGCGCCACCCTCGCGCGGGAGCGCGGCCTGGGACCCCTGGCGGAGGCGCTCTGGGAGGGCCGCCTCGGCGCCGCCGCCCTGCTGGACGAGGCGGGCCGCTTCGTGGACGCGGCGAAGGGAGTCGAGACGGCGGAGGACGCGCTGAGCGGGGCGCGCGACATCCTCGCCGAGCGGATCTCCGACGACGCGTCCACCCGGGCCTTCGTGCGCGACCTCACCCGGCGGCGCGGAGCGCTCGAGAGCCGGGCCGCCCGGGGAAAGGAGGGCGAGACCTCCAAGTTCCAGGACTACTACGACTTCTCCGAGCCGCTGAAGAGCATTCCGGGCTATCGGGTCCTCGCCATCCGCCGCGGCGAGGCGGAGGAGTTCCTCTCGGCGCGCGTGGCGGCCCCCGAGGAGGAGATCCTGGCGGGGTTGCGGCAGCGCTTCGCCACCCGCACCGCCGCGAGGGAGCAGATGGAGCGGGTCGTCTCCGACGCTTACCGCCGCCTAATCGCGCCCTCCGTGGAGGTCGAGCTGCGGATGGAGCTGAACACGCGCGCCGACGACGAGGCGATCCGGATCTTCGGGCAGAACCTCGAGGGGCTGCTTCTCGCCGCGCCGGCCGGCGGGAAGATCACGCTGGGCGTAGATCCGGGATACCGCACGGGGTGCAAGCTGGCGGTGGTGGGCCGCACCGGCGCCCTTCTCGACACCGGGCTGATGTACCTGCACCAGGAGGACCGGGCGGAGCGGGAGGTCGTCCGGATGGTCGAGCGGCACGGGGTGGAGCTGGTGGCGGTCGGAAACGGTACCGCGAGCCGCGAGGCCGATCGGCTGGTGCGCGACGCGCTCCGTCCCCTCCCGGCAGAGCGCCGCCCGGTGGCCGTGATGGTGAACGAGGCGGGAGCCTCCGTGTACTCGGCCTCCGACGTGGCGCGCGAGGAGCTGCCGGAGCTCGACCTCACCCTCCGCTCGGCCGTCTCGATCGCGCGGCGGCTGCAGGATCCGCTGGCCGAGCTGGTGAAGATCGACCCGAAGGCGATCGGGGTGGGCCAGTACCAGCACGACGTCGCGCAGGCGAAGCTCAAGCGGAGCCTGGACGAGACGGTGGAGAGCTGCGTGAACCGGGTGGGGGTGGAGGTGAACACCGCCTCCCCCTCGCTGCTCTCGTACGTGGCGGGGCTCGGGCCGACATTGGCTCAGCGCATCGCCGAGTACCGCGACGCGCACGGCGGCTTCCGCTCGCGAAAGGAGCTGCTGAAGGTCTCCGGCCTGGGCGCCAAGACCTTCGAGCAGTCCGCGGGCTTCCTCCGTGTGCGCGACGGGGCGCACCCGCTCGACGCCTCGGCGGTCCACCCGGAGCGCTACCCGCTCGTCGAGCGCATCGCGAGGGATCTCGGGGTGGGACTCGGAGAGCTGGTGGGGAACGAGGAGGCGGTGGGGAGAGTGGCGCCGCGGCGCTACGTCGCCGACGGGATCGGCCTCCCCACGCTGGAGGACATCCTGGCCGAGCTTCGCAAGCCCGGGCGCGACCCGCGCCACGCCTTCGAGCCCCCCGCCTTCCGCGACGACGTGCAGTCGCTGGACGACCTAGAGGAGGGGATGACGCTGCAGGGGACGATCACCAACGTGGTCGCCTTCGGCGCCTTCGTGGACGTGGGCGTCCACCAGGATGGGCTGGTGCACGTCTCCGAGCTGGCCGACCGCTTCGTGAAGGACCCGAACGAGGTGGTGAAGGTCGGGGAGCGAGTGACGGTGCGGGTGCTGGCGGTGGACCGCGCGCGCCAGCGGATCGCGCTGAGCATGAAGCCGGGCGGGACGCCGCCGGGGGGGCGGGAGCGGGGCGGACCTCCGCCACCGAAGGCGCCGCGCGAGGGGGCGCCCGTCCGCGACGGGACCGCCCCGAACGGGATGCGGATCCGGCGCGGCTGAGCCGGCCGCCGCCCGGTTGAGGGATGGAGGGAGACGGGTTATACTTGGTCGCCCGCGCTCCGGGGGGCGTTAGCTCAATGGTAGAGCAAACGGCTTTTAACCGTTAGGTTCTGGGTTCGAGCCCCAGGCGCCCCACTTCTCGGATCATCGCCACTTTTGGTGAAGTCCTTCGGACGCTCCGTCTAACGACCGAGGCCCACGCGAACTGTAGAGCCGCGGTTCCCCGATGACCCGCCAGGAAGTCCTCGACCTGCTCGCGGAGCACCAAGCCCAATTGCGGCGCCGCTTCGGCGTCCGCAAGATCGCGCCATTTGGCTCCTACGCGCGCGATGAGGCCCGGCCCGACAGCGACGTGGATCTGCTGGTGGAGTTCGAGGGGGCTGCGACATTTCTGGGGTTCATGGGGCTGATCGAGTATCTCGAGGCCCTATTCGGAACGCGAGTCGATGTGGTGACGCCCGGAAAGTTGAAGCCGCGCGCCCGCCCCTACGTCGAGCGAGAGCTGATCCGTGTCGCGTGACTGGCGCCTCTACCTGGATGGCATCGTGGTCGCTGCGGACCTGGTCGCCGAGTTCACCGCCGGAATGACACTGGAGAAGTTCGTCCGCGATCGGCGCACGTACCACGCAACGCTGAGAAACTTGGAGATCACCGGCGAGGCGGTAAAGAAGCTGCCGCCGGAGGTCTACGCCCGCGCTCCAGAGGTCCCCTGGAAGCAGATCGCGGGTTTTCGGGATCGGCTCGCGCATGGCTACTTCGACCTCGCGGACGAGGTGATCTGGGAGGTGATACAGCGCTATTTCCCTCCCCTGCGCGCAGACGCCGACCACCTGCGAAGCGACCCGGAGGCAAGGGCGCTGGCCTGAGCGAAGCACGCGGCTCCGGGGCGGTGAACTACTTCCGGAGCGGCGCCTCGGCTCACCGATTTACCACGGTCCTCTCGCCCTTCACAACCCAGCGCACGCCCTCGGTGACCACGCGGATCTCCACCAGCGGATCGCCCTCCACGGCCACGATGTCGGCGTAATAGCCGGGCGCGATGGCGCCCAGGCGCTCCTCCATGCCGGGGAGCGCGGCGCCGCTCGCGGTGGCGGTGGCGAGCGCCTGCGCCGGCGTCATCCCCGCCTTGACGAACCACTCCAGTCTCGCCGAAGCCGGTGAATACGGCGTCGGAACCCATCGCGATCTTCACCCCGGCGCGTACCGCCCGCGTCAGCGTGTTGAAGTTGCGCTCGATGCAGTCGTTCAGCCCATCCACCACTGCCTGGTCGTAGCCGTACTCGTCGCGGTGGGCAACGTAGTAGCGGTTGTGGTCGACCGTGGGGACACAATAGGTGCCGCGGCGGACCACCTCGGTCAGCGTGGCGTCGTCCATGTCGGTGGCGTGCTCCAGCGACTCGGCGCCCGCCGCGAGTTGCTCGCGGGCGACGCGCTGCACCTGGTCCACGCCGTCGGCGCACCCGGGGTCGGGACGGGTGAATCCCGGGCGGATGGGCGAGGAGCTGATGTGCAACCCGTACCTGGCCACGAACATGCGCGGCCCGACCATAGCTTCACGGTCGATCAGCGTCCGCATCGCGATGTCGTTGTAGTTGGACGAGCCCAAGTCGCGCACCGTAGTCACCCCCGTCTCCAGGGTGCGGCGGGCGTTCTCCTGAGCGAGATAGACGAGCACCTGGGGAGAGAAGGCGCCGAGTCGCGACCACGGCTCCGTGCCCGACGCCCCATCCCGGTAGTAGGTCATGTGGGTGTGGACGTCGATGAGCCCGGGGATGCCGTAGGGCCGGAGATCCACCACCTTGGCGCCGGCCGGGACCGCGGTATTGCCCGTACCGACCCGATCGATGCAGTCGTTCTCCACCACCACGACTGCGTCGCGAATCACGCCGCCGCGGCCGTCTACTAGCGTCCCGAAGCGGACCGCCGCGGCGACGGGTCGCTGCACGGCCGACTCCGACAGGTGGTGGCGGCGCACGGCTCCGGAGCAGGGGTCGATGGAGCGGCGCGGGGCTGGGAAGACATACTGCCAGGCCCACGAGGTCGCGGCGCCAGGGTACTTCCGCTCCAGCGCGCGGGAGGTACACGGCGCCGAAGCCGTCCGCGCGGTCCTGGCGGTGGAGCGCGGCGACCGAGGAGAGGTGCTCACGCAGCGGGACCTCGAGCTGGCGGGGGAGCATGGTGACCCGGTCCTTCGCGCCCTTGCCGTCGCGGACGGTGAGCTGGAATCGCTCGAAGTCGAGGTCCTTCACCCGCAGCCGCAGCGCCTCCGGAAGGCGAAGCCCCGAGCCGTAGAGTAATCCCGCGATTAGGAAGTGCGTGCCCCGGAGGCCGAAGAGAACGGAGTGCACCTCCTCACGCGTCAGTACGACCGGCAGGCGCACCGGTCGCCGGGCACGCACGACCGTCCCCAGCGGCGGCAGCGAGATGTCGAGCACGTCCCGATACAGGAACAAAAGGGCTGCAAGCGCTTGGTTCTGCGTCGACGCCGAAACGTTCCGGTCCGTCGCGAGGTGGGAAAGGAAGCCGCGGACCTTAGAGGCGCCCATCTCCCGTGGATGGCGCTTCTCAGGGTGGCGCACGAAGCGAACGATCCACCTGACGTAGACCCGCTCGGTGCGCAGGCTGAGGTGCCGGGTTCGAGCGGCTTGCCGGACCTGGTCAAGGAGCCGGGGAGCGGACATGCTTGCCTCTACCGAGGAGAGGAGCAACATTGCGCTTCCAAGCTGTTTCCGCATAGTGCCCGGTGCAAGTGCGTTACCGCGCGATTCTTCCGCGTAGCGTCACAGGGGGCGGGGCAACGAGGAAGAAGTTCCCGGGTTCGTCTGCGGGACATGCGGTTCGCCCGCGGAGCGGCTGATATCTTTGAGGACACGGCGGCGTGTTACGCCGATATCCGTCTACTTAAGAGATAGTTAGGCGAACAACAGGACTCCCCTGGCACCGTCTGGAGGCGCCACGATGGCTCAACGCACCAAGTTTGCGACAATGGAGGAGTATTTCGCCTCTGTGCCTCCCGAGTCCCGTGCGACTCTTGAGGAGATCAAGCGCATCGTTGAAGCTGAAGTGCGAGGCGCGGAGCCTACTATCGCCTACCAGATGCCCGCCTTCCGCAAGGGGCGAGTATTCGTCTACTTCGCGGCCTTCAAGCATCACGTCGGGATCTACCCACCGGCACACGGTGACGCCGCTCTTGAGGCCGCGCTTCTGCCGTACCGAGGGGAGAAAGGCAACTTGAAGTTCCCGTATAATCGTCCCATCCCGTTCGACCTCATCCGTCGGGTCGTCCGGGCGCTGGCGCAGCAGTACTCCTCCGGCCCCGTGTGACCGCATGCTCGTCGGCATCGCGCGTCGCCTAACCCGGGTTGCAGGGGACGGAGGGCCGGGCATCCAGCACTCTTCCGGGTTCGGTGAGACCCTCCGCCCCTGAACCCTTTCCGTTGGGCAGCGCTTCCCGACATCTGCTTGTCCTTCGGTGCGTGAACGTGTAAACTGGTCCGCATGGCTACGATCCCGCTTTCCGAGATCCTGAAGCTCAGCGTCGCCGAGCGCATCCAGCTCGCCGAGGACATCTGGGACAGCATCGCCGCTGAACCGGAAGCGCTGCCGCTCACCCCCGCGCAGCGCGACGAACTGCGGCGCCGATCTGCGGCTTATCGCGAGCATCCCGAGCGGGCCATTCCGCTGGACGAGGCGCTGGAGCAGATCGAGCAGTCGCTCGGGTGAGCCCCCGGCTGTATCGGCTGGTGATCCAGCCGGAGGCAAACGAAGAACTCGCCGAAGCCGTCCACTGGTACGAGTCTCACGAACGCGGGCTCGGGCGTGAATTCCTACGCGCTTTCCGGGCAGCGACCGACGGACTCCGGCGCAACCCGTTCCTATATCAGACGGTGGAGGAGGAGGTCCGGCGTGTCCTGCTGCGCCGCTTCCCGTATGGCGTCTTCTACGAGGTGCATGGCTCGGATGTGGTGGTGCTTGCCTGCTTTCACAGCGCGCGAGATCCGCAGGAGTGGCGGGAGCGCATCACCCGCGAATAGCGTTCCCCCGCCGCCCAACAAAGGGATCAACGGCGACGAGGGGCGCGGCATGCTTTCGGAGCAGCGTCAAGTTCTGTGCGGCGCCCCTCGTGCGTTATCCTTGTTCGTTAGGCGGCACGAGGGCGGGTGGCTATATTGTCGTGAGCCTGGCGAATTGAACCCTCCGCCCTAACGGTTTCCAGCACGGATGGCTTCGACGGTCGCGGTAACGCGCGTTTGCGACAAACAACTGTGCGGACCATCCTGAGGAACTCGAAGGGCGCTGCAACGCGGCGCCTTGGCGATCACCGGCAGCAGAGAGATCTAACCCAAATGCTCGAGCCAAAGGCGCACCGCGATCCTATCCGGCGACAGCGGCAGGAAGCTCGCGATCTGCTGATCGAAGCGGGACGAGTACTTGCGTCATCGCTCGACTTCGAGACAACCGTGCAAGCGGCCATTCGACTCTTCATTCCGGTATTCGCGGACTGGGGCGTGATATACCTCGAGGATGAAGACGAATCGGTTCGAGTCGCCACCGTCGGGCACGCGGATCCCGAGCAGGCTCGTTTCGCACAGACGATGCTGACGCGTTACGCGTCGACAGCCGCGCTTCCTCGAGCACCGCTACGCGTCATGCGCACAGGCCAGTCGGAGATCGTTTCCGATATTGACCAGATGATCAGGGAGATCGCGCAGGATGCAGAGCATCTGGAAGCGCTCCGCGGAGCGGGAATGATGGCCTCGATCAGTGTTCCGCTCACCGTGCGTGACCGCACCTTTGGCGCGATTAGTTTCACATCAGCCGAGTCGGCTCGTTTGTATGGGCCTGAGGATGTCGCTTTCGCCGAGGAGCTCGGCCGGCGCGTGGCGACTGCCATCGACAACGCACGGCTCTATGCCGAAGCCCAGGCCGCCATCCGCGCACGTGATGACGTGCTCGGCATTGTGGCTCATGACCTCCGCAATCCGGTCGGAACGATCAGCATGGCCGCACAGCTCCTTTCTGAAGTGGAGCTGCCTACCGAGCAGCGACGCAAACAGTACGGGATCATTGTTCGCGCTGCCGATCGCATGAACAGCCTCATTAAGCCTCGGTTATTCACCAGCGCGCGGCTGGGGATCGGACAGGCAGAAAAAACCCATAGCGCATCTCCTGCCGGCGCCGTAGGATGGAAGTGCGACCCACCATCTCTGCGGACCCCGACGGAAAACACGCTATGGGTGAGTTCCAATGTAGTCTGTTTCAGCCGGATTTCAATCGTAGCATCCAGGTGGAGGCGCGCAGCGAGCGGCTGAGCGCCGACGCGGGAGCCCTGCTGCTTCGGGAGTTGATGGATCGGCTCGGCTATCCGGCGCTGTTCCGGAAGCATCTGCGCGATCCGCGCGACGGGGCGCGGGTGAGGCACGAGCACGGGGAACTGCTGCGCACGGCGCTCCTGCTGCTCGCCCAGGGGTGGAGCGCCCATTCGGACGTGCATCTGCTGCGCGAGGATCCGGCGCTGCGCCTGGCGGTCTCCTCGAGGCGCGGCCAGCGGCCGCTTCGAGCGGCGGTGGGCCGGGAGGCGGACGGACTCTGCTCGCAGCCCACGCTCTCGCGCCTCCTGGCCGCGCTGAGCCGGGAGGAGAACCGGGCCGGCCTGGGCGCGATGCTCCGGGAGAGTGCCGAGCGTCGGATGAACCTGGGCCGGCGCCTGCCGGAGATCACGCTCGATCTGGACTCGCTCCCCCTGGAGGTCTTCGGGCAGCAGCCGGGAAGCGCCTGGAACGGGCACTACCGCGAGCGCTGCTACCATCCGCTCCTGGTGCGCTCGGAGCAGGGCGACTTCCTGGGTGCGAAGCTGCGCGCGGGCAACGTGCATACGGCGGAGGGCGGGTGTGAGTTCGTGCTGCCGATCCTTCGTCAGATCTCGCGCGGGGCCGAGCGGGTGTGGCTGCGGATCGACGCCGGCTACCCGAGCCCGGAGCTGCTGGATCCGTTGGAGGCGGAGGGCTTTCTGTATGTGGCGCGACTGAAGAGCAATGCGGCGCTGGAGCGCCTGGCACGGGAGCCGCTGGAACGCTACGCCAGCGCAGACGGAGAGCAGACGTTCGAGCTCCTCTACCGCGCGGACTCCTGGAGCAGGGCGCGCCGGGGGGTGCTGGTCATCCCGAACCACCGCCCAGTGCAGGAAGGGCTCTTCCCGGACCACTTCTTCCTGCTGAGCAATGCACCTGCCGAGGCGGTGGACGGCCCCGCGCTGCTGGCGCACTACCGGCGGCGCGGGGAGGCGGAGAAGGACTTCGGCGACTGGAACCAGGCGCTGGCCCTGTCGCTTTCTTCCACGCCGCGGACGAAGACGCACTACCGCGGCCGGGTGCTGCAGGAGGCGTTCACCGAGCCAGACAGCTTCGCGGCGAACGAAGCACGGCTGCTGCTGAGCCTTCTGGCGGCCAACCTGATGCATGCGGGTGCGGCGCTCCTGGAGCGGGAGAGCACGAGGCGCATGAACCGCGAGCGCTTCCGGCAGCTCGTCCTGAAGAGCGCCGCCCGCGTCGTGCTCAGCGGGCGCCGGATCACGGTTGTGGTCGAGGCGTCCCGAGCCCGACTCTGGAGCCGCTTCGTGAGCGAGCTCAACCGGCTCTACCCGGCGCGGGGCTCGCCGGAGCCCCCGGCCCTGCCCACTCCAGCGTAGCACCCTCGGGCGGGGAATCGGGAAGGCGAAGCCTCCTCCAGATTGACTCTGGGGGGGAAGGGGCCTGTCCCCGAAATCCGCCCTTCGGCCGGCGATCACGCGGGAAAAAGCGGAATCGCCATTCTCGTTCAGCTACGTGAATAACCGAGGTTAAGGATCTGCTGGATATATCTAGCATTGAGGCTGGCCGGCTCTCGATCATTCCTCAGACGTTGCGCGTTCACGACCTCCTCGACGAGGTGCGCGACATGTTCAATCCATATGTCGAGGCACGGTCTCAGACACTTCAGTTTTATTGCCCGCCGGAGCTGCCACCGATTCAGGCAGATCGCGATCGACTTTTGCAGGTATTCAGCAATCTTTTGGGGAACGCGATCAAGTTTACGCCGGAAGGAGGGCAGATAACCGTTACCGTCGACGAGGGAGATGGAGTTCGCTTCCTGATTGCAGATAGCGGCCGCGGCATTGCGGCAGAAGAGCTGCCGCACGTTTTCGACCGGTTCTGGCAGTCTGCGCACAGCCGTCGCGGCGGCGCGGGGCTCGGGCTCGCCATCACGAAAGCAATTGTCAACGCACATCGGGGAGAGATCACGCTGTCGAGCACGCCTGGAGTCGGTACCACCTTCAGCGTCACGCTCCCGAAAGGCAGCGCCGCCCAAGAGGTAGCGTACCTTTGATTGTGTAAAAGTGAACAGGCCCACGGCCTTTCCGGTAGCAGGGGTTGCGAAACCAACCTACTGACCGGAGAAGAACATGAGCCTGTCCGACATGCAATCTAACGGGATTGAGGTGCGCACCGAAGGGCCGGGGCCGCATCTCTTTGGAGCCGCCGACTACCGGAGCTGGATCGAGGACGAGATCCGGAGCGCCGTGAAGGCGGTCCTGGAGGAGATCCTCGAGGCCGAGATCACCGCCCACCTCGGCGCCGCGTCCGGCGAGCGTACCGAGGGCCGAAAGGGCTACCGCAACGGCAGCTACACGCGGGGGCTGAAGACACGAGTGGGCGAGCTGGAGATCACCGTGCCACGGGACCGCTCGGGGAGCTTTCGCCCCGGTGTCTTCGAGCGGTATCGGCGCATGGAGTCGCCTCTGGAGGAGGCCCTGCTTCGCGCCTACCTGGAGGGGGTCAGCACGCGCCGGGTGGGCGACATCGCCCAAGCGCTGGCCGGGGAGGGTCTGAGCGCCTCGACGGTGAGCCGGCTGAATGGCCGCCTCTCGGAGCGGCTTCAGGAGTGGCGGGAGCGGCCGCTCTCGGGCGGGTATCCCTATCTCTACTTGGACGGGATCAGCCTCACGGTTCGCTGGGGCGGCGCCAGCGAGAGAGTCAGCGTGCTGGTGGCGATCGGGGTGAGTGAGGAGGGATTCCGCGAAGTCCTAGCCTGCGGGGCCGGCTTCCGCGAATCGGAAGAGAGCTGGCGGGGGCTGCTCCGGGGCCTGGCGCAGCGGGGGCTGCAGGGCGTGCGTGGAGCTGTCCCCGTTTGGTGGACGGGGGACGGCTTTCGAATCAAGCGGAGAGTTTTCCATGCGCTGCGGCGGAGAGCCCGCAGGGATCGCTCGCAGCAGCAGCGTGTGGAAAACTCACTCGGCGCCTCACGCCGCGTTCGCGAGCTCGGCCCGCTCGAACTGGGCCGGGGAGCGGTATCCGAGGGCGGAATGCCGCCGGTGGGGATTGTACCACCCCTCGATGAAGTCGAACACCTTCATCTTCGCCTCGGCCTGATTGCGGAACCTCTCCCGCTCCAGCAGCTCGCACTCGAGCGTGGCGAAGAAGCTCTCGCACATCGCGTTGTCGTATGCGTCCCCCACCGAGCCCATGGAGGGCCGTACACCCGCCGCCTTGCAGCGGAGGCCGAAGGCAATGGACGTATATTGCGTCCCCTGGTCCGAATGGTGGATCACCGCCTCGGGCCGTCGCTGCCCCAGCGCCATGTTCAGCGCCTGGAGTACGAGTGGGGTCTTCAGGTGCGACTCCATCGACCAGCCCACGATGCGCCGGCTCCAGGCGTCGAGCACCACCGCCAGGAAGAGAAACCCGCTGGACGTGGGGATGTAGGTGATGTCCGCCACCCAGAGCTGGTCCGGACCCGTGGCCGAGAAGTTCCGCTCGACCAGGTCCGGCGCAGGCCGCGCCTCGGGGTCGCGCTTCGTCGTGCGCCACTTCTTCCGCCGCGTGACGCCGACCAGGCCATCGAGCCGCATGAGGCGACTCACGCGCTTGTGGTTGACCCGATGCCCCTCGTCGCGCAGCTCGGCGTACATGCGAGGTCGTCCGTAGCTGGCGCGACTGAAGCGGTGGATCCGCCGGATCTCGGCGCGCAGGACCTCGTTGGCCCGCGCTCGGGCGGAGGGCGGCCGCTGGAGCCAGGCGTAGTAGCCGCTGGGGGAGAGACCCAGCACTCGGCACATCGCCCGCACCGGAAAGTCGGCCTGGTTCTCTCTCACGAACTCGAATCCCGTCCGGGGATCGAGTTGCTCTCCCGAGCAAACCAGGCCGCGGCTTTTTTTAGGATCTCCTTCTCCTGCCGCAGGATTTTGTTCTCCTGGCGCAGGCGGCGGAGCTCCTCCTTTTCCGCGGAGGTCAGGCCATCGGTCCGGCGCCCCTGGTCCCGATCCGCCTGGATGACCCAGTTGCGGATGGTGGCGGCGGAGGGCTCGTACTCCTCCGCCAGCTCCTCCGGGGTGCGGCCGGCGCGCACCAGCTCGATGATCTGCTCCCGGAACTCGGGAGGGTACGGCGGTCTCGTTCTCGGCATCGGTGGACTCCTTTCTCTCCGGTGAGATAGGGTGTCCACGAAACGGGGTCAACTCCAGCGGCTCGTGATCAGTGATGCCGGGGCGGGGCTGAAGGCGGCGATGGCGGACTTCCTGCCCAGCGCGAGCTGGCAGCGGTGCACGGTGCACGTGATGCGCAACGTCCTCGACAAGGTGCCGCAGACGAGGCGCTCGGAAGTGGCGGCGGCGCTGAAGACGATCTGGCATCAGGAGAACGCGGACGAGGCGCGGCACAAGGCGCAACGCGTCATCGAGCAGTACCGGAAGAGCCTGCCGGCGGCGATGCGCACGCTGGAAGGGACGCTGGAAGACAGCCTGACCTTCTACCGCTTCCCACGGGAGCACGGGAAGATGCTCCGGACCAACAACCCGCTGGAGCGGCTCATGAAGGAGATCCGTCGGCGGACCAAGGTGGCCGAGCAGTTCCCGCATGAGGAGAGTGCACTGCTGCTGGTGACGGCGAGGCTGAAGCGGATCCACGAGGGCTGGGCGGAGCGGCGCTACCTCGACATGGCCCCGCTCCACGAACTGGAGCAGTCCCAGACGACTCAGGCGGCGGTCGCCTGAGAGACGCGCAACCCTAGCACCGGATCGCTTTTACACACAAATCGTTGCGCTACCGTCCGTCCGGCCCGCGAGTGGGGGGGTCCGGGCGGGCGCATGCGGGTGCTGCGAGACGCGCGTGTAACGGCGGCCCGCGAGGCGGTCCCGGTCGTGGTCTGCGTCCAAGAGAAGGGGATGAAGGACGCGTGGTGCTTGGCCACGAGCCGAAACGACCTGAGCGGCAGCGAGATCAAGAAGGCGTACGGGAAGCGCTTCTCGGTCGAGGAGACCTTCCGGGATCTGAAGAACCCGCGTGTGGGACTCGGGCTGAAGCAGACGGTCGTGAAGCGAAACGATCGGCGCGACGCGCTCTTTCTACTGGCGGTGCTCGCCCACACGCTGCTGACGCTGCTCGGCAAGGCCGGACAAGAGCTGGGGCTGGAGCGCTGGCTCGGGGCCACCAAGCCGGGCGGGATCTCGCTTTTCCGCCAGGGGCTGCTGCTGTACGATCTGATTCCCACGATGCAGGAAGAGCGGCTGCGAACATTGCTCACCCGCTTCGGTGAAATCCTGCGTCAGCATCGGCTGTTCACCGGGATCCTCGGCCTACTGTAAATGAGGGGACAAGTCAGGGAAGGCCCGGCAACAGCTACAGGCCTTCCAATACGCGCCCCACACGCAGCCTACCCCTGGCTTGCAGCGGATGCCGGGCTGGGCATATGCTCGTGCTTCAAGTGGTCAGCAGCCCGGCACCGCTGAAACTTGTCGTTGGGCGCACTGGCGCTGTGCGTACCTGCGCCGCAGGGGTATATTGAGCGTGGACAGGTTCAAACCCGCGAAGGAGGCGTATGCATACGGTGCAACTGGACGAGGCACGGGATCGCCTTGCTGAACTGATCCGCGAAGCCGCTGAGGGCCAGGACGTGGTGATCGCACACGAGGACGGCACCGCCGTCCGGCTGGTGCCGGTCGTGCCGGACGCACGCCCACGCTTCGGCAGCGCCCAAGGGCTGTTCACACTCGCGGAGGATTTCGATGCGCCGCTGGAGGACTTCGCCCCCTACGAGCGGTGAAGCTGCTCCTCGACACGCATACGATCCTCTGGTTCCTGGGCGGCAACCCCCGGCTGAGTGCCCCGGCGCGCGCAGCGATCGAGGATCTGGCGAACACTCGCTTCTTCAGCGTCGCGGGCGCGTGGGAAATCGCCATCAAAGCCAGCTTGGGGAAGCTCAGCCTGAGTGTGCCGTTCCACGAGTTGATTCCGGGGCAGCTGCGCGCCAACGCTATCGAGCTTATGCCGATCCGGCCCGAGCACATGGCCGCCGTCATCGCGCTTCCCTTTCACCACCGCGACCCATTTGATCGCATGTTGGTGGCCCAATCTGCAGTGGAAGAAGCTGCCCTGGTCAGCGCAGATCCCGCCTTGGACGCATACGGAATTCAGCGGATCTGGTGAAGGACGCGCGCCCAACAATGGGATGAACGGCGACGAGGGGCGCGCCATGTTTTCGGAGTAGCGTTAGGTTCCGACGCCGCGCCCCTCGCGCGTTATCCTGGGTCGTTAGGCGGCTCACCTCAAACCCAATACGGAACCTGTCAAGTCGTGTGAGACAGTCGCGATGCACTATTACCGAGCAGCCGACTCCTTCTTCGGCGGGTTGATCCAAGCCGCCATGGGCAGCGCCGGCGGTCGGGGAAGCCCGCCGACGAAGCGCTCGGGTCGTGCCTCGTAGGCGCGCGCCAGCACCCGCGAGCGCGCGTCGTGCAGCGCCTCCGCGCGACCCGAGTGCACCGCCTCGGGCGGCATGAGCCCGATCCCCGAGTGCCGGTGCTCTTGGTTGTACCAGGCGAAGAAGTCGCGGCAGAAACGACGCGCTTCCAGGATGGAGTTGAAGCGATCCGGGAAGCCGGGCCGGTACTTCAGCGTCTTGAACTGCGCCTCCGAGTACGGGTTGTCCGTCGAGGTGTAGGGCCGCGAGTGCGTCTTGGTGACGCCGAGGTCCGCCAGCAGGAAGGCCACCGGCTTCGAGGTCATCGCGCTGCCCCGATCGGCGTGGATCGTCAGCTGGTCGAACGGCGGCCGCTTCGTTATGCTCGCCTCCGGCTCGCTGCGCGAAGCGGCCGCCGTTCCCGTTGTGCTTTGCGTTCAACATCGGGTACTCCCATCTCGCCTTGGTGGGTCAGTAATTCTGGGAAGATAACCGTCTCACTTCAACTTGGCAGAGAGGGATGGTCGCGTGATGCCTCAGTTGAGCGAACTCTATACCGCCTTCGACTCCGCGCCCACGCACATCGTCGCCTTCCTTCAGCGGCTTACGGAAGAGTACGACGTGATGCGCCCCCCCCGCGTGCTCGACGTCGGCTGTGGTCCGGGCCGCCTTCTCCAGCCACTGGAGCGGCTGAGCTGGGACGTCACCGGGACAGACCCGAACCCTGCCTTTCTCGCCCATGCTGAGGCGATAGCGAAGGAGAGCCGACGACTCCACACGCGCCCTGGCGGTTTTCAGGATATCGAGGACGAGCATGCCTTCGATCTAGTGCTCGGCGTCAACAGTTCGTTCGCACACCTCATTCGTCCCCAAGATCGAGCCGATGCACTCCGGCGGGTATACAGGGCACTTCGACCGCGAGGAGTCGTGTTCCTCGACCTGCCCAACTTCCTCTGGATTTTGCATCACTATCAGCCGCCCCAGCCCTTTTCCTCCACTGTGAACGGCAGAGCGGTTACACTCTATCGGGAGCACGACGTCGACTACCATGCCGCGACCTTCACCACGACGGACCAGTACCGGTTCGCGGATGGGACTCCGTCGGTGGAGCTGGTGCACGTCTACGGCATAAGTACTCCGGTCGAACTGGTGGACTTGCTCTCGGCGGCGGGCTTCACACGAATCTGCACCTACAATAGCTACGACTCGCAGGCTCCTGAGCGGCTTAGTGGCGCGCGTATGCTTCTGACGGCGCAACGACCTGCCGCCTAACATGCCGTTGCACGTGGACGAGGGGCCGGGCATATTTTCGTGCATGCCGCTGCTGCAGCGCACCGCCCCTCGCCAGTGAACGCCGGGGTCGTTGGGCGCCACTACGTTGACGCTCCTGGGTGGTGAAGGTAGCTTGGGCGGATGAAAGTACGTGAGATCCTGGAGCTGCTGGAGTCCGATGGCTGGTATCTCGCCCGAACCCGAGGCAGCCATCGACAGCTTAAGCATCCGACGAAGCCCGGCACTGTCACCGTGGCGGGCAAGCCGAGCCTGGATTTACCGCCCGGCACATTGAACAGTATCCTCAAACAGGCTGGATTGAGGTAGAACCTATGCAGTACGCCGTCATCATTGAGAAGAGCAACTCGGGCTTTGGTGCCTATGTGCCCGACCTTCCCGGCTGTGTCGCTGTGGGCGAGACAGAGGACGAAGTGCGGCGGTTGATTCGCGAGGCCATAGAGTTTCACCTCGACGGCCTTCGTGACGACGGAGAGCCGATCCCACCCCCGACAGCTCGGGTCGAATACATCGATGTCCAGAGCGCCGCGTAGCACGCACCATTCCGTTCTACCGCAGCGCCTAACAGGCCGTTGTACGTGGACGAGGGGCCGGGCATGTTTTCGTGTACTCCGCTGATTCTGGCGCTTGGCCCCTCGCCAGTGAACGCCAGGTCCGTTGATATGGAAGGGCATGTCAATACCGCACCGATGTTCGGGGACGGGCGAGGCCGCTTCGACGATGAATCCTGCTGATATTCGGCGGTTACATCCAGGGATGCAGAGCGCCAAGGAATCGGATCCGTCCGGAGCTGGCCCCCTCTAGGCGCGCGGGTTCGGCACGTGCTTACCGCATAACGGAATCGGGCGTTCTCCTGTCGTGCCTCGACCCGCCCCCGATCTGCTCATCTCAGGCAGCCTTCGCCTGCGTGACCTCCTCGGAGCTGACATCCTGCAGCACCGCCCACAGGAATCCTACCAGCTCCCTGGCCGCGGCGGTTGCCGCCACGGGTCGGTTCTTTCGTGCTGCGATCCGGGCGAAGAGTTTGCTCACCCGGTGCTGTGCTTTCCAGGCGTGGGCAATGACCTGCGGGGACTGCCCCTGCTGTCGTCGTTTCAGCGCGGCGCTCAGTGTTGGGCGCCTCTGATAGCTCCACGCCGCCTGTACCAGGACGTGCCGGCAGTGCGCGTTGCCGCACTTGGTGATGGCTCCCTGGCGCCTCCTCTCTCCTGAGGAGTGCTCCGTAGGCACCAGCCCCAAGTACGCCATGAGCTGCCGCGGGCTCTCGAAACGCCGCCAGTCGCCGATCTCGGTGGCCAGCACCATGGCCGAGTGCGTCTCGATGCCCCGGAAGCAGCGCAGGCGATCGACCACCGGCTGGTAGGTGGGCTCGAGCGCGAGCTCCTCGATCCTTCGATCCAGCTCCTCGCGCCGGTCCAGCTTGTACTCGAGCCGCGCCAGGTACTCGCCCAGGACTACGTGATCCTCCGCCACGACCTGGTTCTGGGCGAGCAGGCGGCGGATCCACTCGAAGTGCTTCGCAGTCCAGTTCGTGCCGTCCTGGTACACGAGGCCTCTGCGGCGCAGGAACTTCAGGAGGTAGTGGCGCGACTTCAGGATCTCTCTCTGGAACGTCTCGCGGCAGCGCACCAGGTCTCGCACCCGTTCCTGGGCCTCGTCGGGGATGCGGATCAACACCAAGTTGCCGTCGCGATAGTGCTTGCCGAGCTGCGTCGCGTCTCGCTTGTCGTGCTTGCGCCGCTCCCCGGGGCGGGTAGGGATCAGCGAGGGGGCGCAGAGGTCGCAGTGGTAGCCCCAGGCGGTGAACTGGCGCTGGAGAACGTAGCCGGCCCCGCTCGCCTCGTAGCAGGCCCGGATCTGCTCTGCGTTTTTGCACAGACGCTCGAGGAAGCGGCGGATCCGGCGCAGGTCGTAGGGGAGCTTCTCCAGGAGCTGCGGCTCACGGTCGTGGGCGCCGAAGACGGCCACCGTGACAGAATCCTTGTGGACGTCCATGCCGAGATACAGAATAGGAGTAGACATAGGGCTGGCCCTCCGTGTAGCTGCGACCTTGGTCGCATGTGGCTCTGGCGACTCCCGGGCTCGGGGCGCTAACCCACGATACTCTCGGGAGGCCAGCCCTTCCATATTGTCTAGGCCCTACTCGATCTGCTCGGAGTGCTCTCGGAACCAGTGCGCAATCTCCTCCTCGGAATAGCGCCCTTCGGCCGAGCCAATTACCGCATGGTAAGCCTCCATCTCTGAGGCGGTCAGCCGCACGCCGTTGAGCCGCAGAAACGTAGCCGAGCACGCAAAGGCCACCCGCTTATTCCCGTCCACATAGCCATGGTTTTTGACGAGCCCGAACAGGTATGCAGCGGCGAGAGCGGCGAGATCCGACTGTGGCGCATATGCGAACCGGTTTCTCGGGCGAGCAAGTGCCGATTCGATCAAAGCCGCTCCGCCCTCTCGAATGCCCGGCGCTCCGCCATGCTCGGCAAGCAGTTGGGAGTGGATCACGTCCACGACGAGTCGAGAAATCCATCGTGGCTCGATCATCCTACTCCGCGAGCTTCCTCAGGGTATTTCGGTACTGGCGGCGAACCTCCTCGAATGCCTGCAGCGCCGCATCAAACTCAGGATTGTAGGGCGTGAGCAGAACACCCTGCTCAGTCTCAATTGCATAGAGCTTGTCCCCAGGTCCGACATGCAACCGATCCGCCATATCCTTGGGAAGCGTGGCCGTCACCGAGCCGCCGGCCTGGCGAAGCGTAATCTCGCGTACCATGATGAATCTCCATGTAGGTCTCCTGAAAGTAGCACACTTGTGCTACCAGAGCACGTCTTGGGCCTAACAAGGCGTGTATGGGCTCCTCCTGCTCGTCTGTCAAGCGGAACGAGCGCGTCCTGCCCCGGCAGAGGGGATCGGCTGCAGTCGTGTATCCGGCCTCTCGCGTGGAGCGGAGTCCGCTCCGGGCCATCATGGAAATGCGCGCACCGGGGGCCAATCGCTGCACCTGTGCTCGGAGCACAGCCTTGTTACCGGCCTTTTCCCGGCGGCGGTCCGACCGCTCTGCCATGAGGTGCGATTCTCTCGTTCCGAGCGGCCTCTGGCGAGTCCCCTGAGATCCTCCGTTGCAGCGGCTCAGGCCGCCTTGCTGCGGGTCGGCGGCTGCATCTGAAAGCCCCGATCGGGGTGCCACACGGCCCAGATCACCCGCGCCATCTTGTTCGCCACGGCCACGGCGGCCTGGTTGTGCGGCTTCTGCTTCGCGAGCTCCAGCCCCCACTGCTCCAGGTACGAGAGCGCTCTTCCAGCCTTCCGCTTTCGCTCCGCAGCCAGCAGCGCCGAACGCGCTCCATGGATGAGCAGCGTGCGCAGGTAGGGATTCCCCTGCTTGCTGATGCGCCCCAGGCGCCGTTTGCCGCCGCTGGAGTGCTCCCTCGGCGTGAGTCCCATCCAGCTCGCCAGGTGCCGTCCGCTGCGGAAGGTGTGGACGTCGCCGACGGCCGCGTAAAGTGCCGTTGCGCTCAGCAGTCCGACGCCCGGAATCTGCCGTAGAGCGGCGATCCCCGAGGTCTCGCGGGCCCCCTGCTCCAGCTCCGTTTCCAGAGCGTCGATGCGCTGCTCCAGGTGAGCGATCTCCTCGGCGTAGCCACGCAGGACCAAGCGCACGTGTGAAGGGAGGACCGTGTGCTGCGGCTCCAGGATCTCGGGCAGCTTCTGGAGGAGTCGGGCCGCACCCGCGGGCGTGGGGATGCCGTACTCGTGCAGCAGAGCTCGCAGCGCGTTGATCCGGGCGGTGCGCGTGCTCATCCACTGGGAGCGCGCGGAGTGCAGAGCGGCGATCGCCTGCTGATCCTCACCACCTTGCAGGGCAGGCGATTCGTCCAGAAGCGCTCGAACTGGGACCGCGAGAGCCGTTAGCGCTCGGTGATCCGACCCGCACCCGGGGAGACGGCGACCTCGAAGACGTGCTTGGCCAGGTCTACGGCGATCGTTCCACTGTCATGACGGACTCCTTTCGTGCACGGGGACTCGATTGGCGTCGATCCCCAAGGTAGCTTCTACCTCGCACGGGAGGAGTCCATTCATCGGTTACTCGTCTCTTTCTCCAGCCTTCCCAGAAGGTCCTCGGCCAATCTATGGGAAAGATCTTAGCGAGTGCGACTATGGGCCTCTTTTCTCCGGGTGCGGTCGTAGTCGCCGATGTGATGTCCGCAAGACGTCAGTTCGCGACCGCTCAGCAGAATCAAAATCAGTTGGGATGGCAGCCGTTTCTATTTGCATTTCGGAAAAGCGCTCAAAAGCCCTGAAAGCTCCTTGCGCGCTACTGGTGCCCGCGCACCGGCTGCGGACGGTAGGGAGCCTCCAGCCGCTCGACCTCCTCCGGCGAGAGAGAGAGCTCCACGGCGCGGATGGCGGCGTCGAGGTGCGGCAGCTTGGTGACGCCGACGATCGGGGCGGCCACTGCTGGCTTCGAAAGGAGCCAGGCGAGGGAGACTTCGGCCGGCGTCACCCCCCGCTCCTCCGCGACGGCGCGCACCGCGTCGACGATCTCCCACTCGGCGTCGTCGCCGTAGAGCCTGTGGCCGTAGTCGTCGGTCGCGGCGCGGGTCGTGGAGGACCGGTCCTCCATCGAGGAGCGCGCGCCCGCCAGGATGCCGCGGGCGAGCGGCGACCAGGGGATCACCGCCACCCCCTCCGCCTCGCAGAGCGGGATCATCTCGCGCTCCTCCTCGCGGTAGAGAAGGTTATAGTGGTTCTGCATGGTGGCGAAGCGCGCCCACCCGTTCCGCTCGGAGACGCTGAGCGCGCGCGCCATCTGCCATGCCCACCCGGAGCTGGCGCCGATGTAGCGGACCTTCCCGGCGTGCACCAGATGGTCGAGCGCCGCCAGCGTCTCCTCGACCGGCGCGGCAGGGTCGAAGCGGTGGATCTGGTAGAGGTCGATGGTCTCCACCCCGAGCCGGCGGAGGCTCGCCTCGCACCCCTGCACGATGTGCTTCCGCGAGAGCCCCGACCGGTTGGGCCCCTCGCCCATCGGCTGGAAGACCTTGGTGGCGAGCACGATTTCGTCCATGCTTCCGTACTCGCGCAGCGCGCGGCCGGTGACCTCCTCGCTCACCCCCAGGGAGTACATGTCGGCGGTGTCGAAGAAGTTGATTCCCGCCTCGACGGCGCGCCGGAAGAACGGGCGCGCCTCCTCCTCGTCGAGCACCCACGGCCGCCACTTCGAGGTGCCGTAGCTCATGCAGCCGAGGCAGATGCGCGAGACGGTGACGCCGGTGGATCCCAGGGTGGTGTACTCCATCTTTCGAGCTTTCGGTGGTGGGGACGGCTCCGAGCGGTGAGGAGAAGGTCTCACCTGACGCCGCGGGTCGCAACCCCCGCGGCCCACGGCGGCACGCGTGCAGCCTCTCGCGGATGGGGCGCCCGCGGAACCGGAGTGCCCCGACCGCGGTACGGCTGGGAAGCACCTGTCGCCCACCGCCGAGCGGAGCCGATGCGAAGCTTTCCCACGTGGTCCGTCGTTGCCGCCCTGCTGGCCGCTTCTCTCGCCGGCTGCTCGAGGCCGGCGAAGGAGGGTGTGACGGAGATGGTGCTCGGGGCGCAAGAGGCGCACGGAGCCGAGGTCCGCGACCCGCGCCCGCCGGCCCGCTCCGAGCGCCTCGACGCGGAAGCCCGCGCGTGGGTCGAGGAAACCCTCGCCGCGATGACGCTGCGCCAGCGGGTCGGACAGCTCGTCGTCCCCTGGATCTCGGGGGCTCCGGCCGCGGCGGATCCGCGCGAGTTCGCCCGCATGCTCCGGGAGGTGGAGCGCGAGGAGGTCGGAGGGCTGATCGTCTCGCGGGGCCGCCCGCGGGAGCTCGCCGCGAAGCTCGACGCCGCGCAGCAGCGGGCCCGCGTCCCCCTCCTCGTCGTCTCCGACCTCGAAACGGGGCCGGGCATGCGCCTCTCCCCCGGGGGAACCGACTTCCCGCCCGCGATGGCTTTCGGCGCCGCCGGCGACGAGGGGCTCGCCCGCGAGGCGGGGCGCGTCACCGCGGCCGAGGCCCGTGCCGTCGGGATCCACCTGACGCTCGGGCCAGTGCTCGACGTGAACTCCAATCCCGACAACCCGATCATCAACGTCCGCTCCTTCGGCGAGGATCCGGAGCGCGTCGCCCGCCTTGCGACGGCCTGGATGCTCGGCGCCCGCGAGGGAGGGCTCCTGTCCGCCGGCAAGCACTTCCCCGGGCACGGCGACACGGAGGTGGACTCGCACATCGGGCTGGCGGCGATCGGCGGCGACTCGGCGCGGCTGGAGCGGGTCGAGCTCGTCCCCTTCCGGCGGGCGGTGGGGAACGGCATCGACGGACTGCTGGTGGGGCACATCGCGGTCATCGGCTTGGAGGGCGCCGCCGCGCCCCCCGCTTCGCTCTCGGAGCGGATCGTCGGGGGACTGCTCCGCGGCCGTCTGGGCTTTCAGGGGCTGGTTTTCACCGACGCCCTCAACATGGGCGCGGTGACGCGGCGGCATCCGACGGCCGAAGCCGCCGTCCTCGCTCTGCGGGCGGGCGCGGACGTCCTCCTCCAGCCCCCCGGCACGGCGGATGTCATCGACCGCGTCGTTGAGGCGGTGGAGACGGGCCGGCTTCCGGCGGAACGCATCGAGCGCTCCGCGCGGCGGATGCTCGCCGCCAAGGCCGCGGCCGGGCTGCACCGCCGGGCGAGCGTCGCGCCGGATTCCATCCCGGCGCGGGTGGGCGTGCCGGAGCACGAGACGGTCGCGGGTCGGGTCGCCCAGGCTTCGATCACCCTCGCCAAAGACCCTCGGGGCCTCGTGCCCCTCTCCTCCTCCGCCGACCGGATCATCCACGTGATCTATACGCGCTCGGGGGAGGGCTCCGCCGGCGAGGCCCTGCACGCGGCGCTCGCGGCCGCCGGGCTGCGGATCGAGCGCGCGCGGGTCGGCCGCCGCACGCCCGCCCGCGCCTACGCCGCCCTGCGGGACCGGGCTCTCGTCGCCGATCTGGTGTTGGTGACCGTCGCCGTCGCCCCGCACCAGTACCGGGAGCTGGAAGTCCCGGACGAGCTCTCCGGGTTCGTCGAGGCCCTCTCCGCAGCGGGACGGCCGGTCGTGACGGTCTCGCTTGGCACTCCCTACCTGCTGGACGCGTTTCCCTCGGTGCCCGCCTTTCTGCTGGCGTGGAGCGACGCCGACGTGAGCCAGCGAGCCGCGGCCCGCGCGCTGCTCGGCGAAGCCCCGATTCGGGGTCGGCTCCCGGTCTCCGTGCCGCCCTACCTCGCCGCGGGAGACGGAGTGGACCGCTGATCCGAATGCCGTCCGTGCCACGGGGGGCGCAGTTCAGTACGCGCTGGTGCGAGTCGGTGTTTCGCGCGGAAGGGATCCAAACGGCCGGGGTACGTGGAATGTAACTCGATGTCGGGAGCCGCGTCCGGCGATGCCGGGACGCCTCCGGCGCATCGCCTCCCCGATTCGCCGACCCGTACCCGAACCGATCCACAGCATGCGCGCGCTCTGCTCTCTTCTGGCGCTGGTCCTCGCCCCCGCGGCGCTCTTCGCGCAGCGAGGGGGGCCCCCGTCGACGGCGGAGAAGGGGGGGACTATTCGGGGAACGGTGGTCTCCTCCGAGACGCTGCAGCCCCTCCCGTCGGTGAGCATCAGCGTCCGCAGCGTCGCCGACTCGGCCGTCGTGGGCGGGGAGCTGACGGGTGCCAGCGGGCGCTTCCAGGTCGCGGGGCTTCCCCCGGGCCGCTACCGGGTGCAGGCGAACCTCCTCGGCCACGCTCCCTTCCGCGGCGGGGAGGTGGTGATCGGGCCCGGCCGCCTCACCGCCGACCTGGACACCATCCGGCTGCGGGTGATGGCGATCAGCGTGCAGGGGGTGGTCGCACAGGGGGAGCGCTCCAGCGTCGTCGTCGCGCCCGACCGGACCATCTACGGCACGCAGGACATGCCGGTGGCCGCGGGCGGCATCGCCACCGACGTGCTCCGCAGCGTGCCGGAGATCGAGGTGGACGTCGAGGGGAACGTCTCGATGCGCGGCAGCGGAGTGCAAATCTACCTCAACGGCCGCCCCGCTCCGATGGAGGGCGAGTCGCTCACCCAGTTCCTGGAGCAGTTCCCGGCCGACCGGATCGACCGGGTGGAGGTGATCCCCAACCCCTCCGCGCGCTTCGGCGCCGAGGGAGCCGCCGGGATCGTGAACATCGTCCTGAAGCGGAACACGGACTTGGGATTGAGCGGGAGCCTCTTCGTCAACGGCGGCACCCGCGGCGATGCCGGCGGCGGCGGGCGGCTGACCTACCAGCGCGGCGCCCTCACCCTCTTCGGCGGGAGCTCCTTCCGCTTCTCCCGGCGTGACAACACGCGCTATGACCTGCGGCAGAACCTGCTCGCCGATCCGATCACCTTCCTGGAGCAGGACGGCTGGACGGAGCGGCTCGGCAGCTCGGCCAACGCGGATCTCACGGCCGAGCTCAAGCTGGGAGAGCGCGCGACCGCCTGGGCCGAGGGACGCCTCTTCCGCCGCGGCTCCGACTCCGATGGGGTGACGGCGTACACGCACATGGACGCGCTCCGCCTCGCCACGGAGCGCTACGACCGCGCCTCCGACGAGGCTTCGAGCAGCCTTTCGGCCGACCTGGCCGCGGGATTCAGGCACGTGATCGAGCCGCAGCGGCGGGAGCTGGAGCTGGAGCTCCGCTACGACGGCGGCGGCGACCTGCAGGATGACCGCGTCCGGCGGCTCTTCCTCAGCCCCGAGGGCGGCGACGTCGGCCTGCCCGTGGAGCTGACGCTGGAGGAGGAGAGGTCGGACGAGAGCGAGCTCTCGGCGGAGCTGGACTACGTCCACCCTTGGGGCGAGAAGGGACAGATCGAGGTGGGCTACCGCGGCGACCTCGAGAGCAACGACACCGAGCGCCTCCTGGAGGTATTCGCGGATGCCTCGGCGCCGTCGCCGCTCTCCTCTCTGAACCGCGACTTCGTCCACCGCGAGACCTTCAACTCCGCGTATCTCACCCTGGTGCGGCAGGTGGGGAAGCTCGGAATCCAGGCCGGGGTGCGGGCGGAGCGGGCGGAGACGAACCTCGAGGTGCCGAGCATCGGGAGCTCGTTCGACAACGATTACGGGAGCATCTTCCCCAACGCGAACCTCTCGTACGACCTCGACGACGCGCGGCGCGTGCGCCTGTTCTACTCGAAGCGGATCCGGCGCCCGCGGGAGTCGTTCCTGAACCCGATCAACACCTCCACGGATCCGCTGAACCGGCGCATCGGCAACCCCGACCTGCGGCCGCAGTACAACCACAACTTCGGGGCGGAGGCGAGCTGGACGGCCTCGATGGGGACGTTCCGCATCTCCCCCTACTACCGCCGGACCACCGACGACTGGACGCAGATCACCGCGGTGGACGGGGCGGGGGTCTCGACGCTCACCTGGGAGAATCTCTCCTCGGTGGAGTCGTACGGGACGAGCCTCACGGCCTCGCTCCGGCAGGTGGCGGGGACGAGCGGCTTCGTGAGCGTGAGCGGCTCGCGGGAGGTGCGGGACGCGAGCAACCTCTCCGGGGACTACTCGGGCGCCTCCATGCGCTGGATGGCGCGCGGCAACCTGTCGAGGCGGATCACGGAGGCGCTCAGCCTTCAGGGGATGGTCTACTACTCGCCGGCGCGCGAGGTGGCCCAGGGGCGCGTCTCCTCCTCCCTGATGACCCACTTCGGGCTGCGTCAGCAGTTCCGGGACGGGAAGGCGTCGCTGAACCTCACGGTGACGGATCCATTCGACCTCTACTCGTCCTCGTTCGAGACGCGGGACCGGTCGGTCGTGCAGACGGGAAGCAACCGGTTCAGCATGCGCTCGGCGACGCTCAGCTTCTCGTACAGCTTCGGCCGGCCGCCCCGCGACCGCCGCAGCCGCGGAAGCGAGGAGGATGAGACGGCGGAGGAGCTGCCGACGGACGGGATCATCCGCCGCTGAGCGGAGAGTCCGGCCCTTCCTCGCCGGCGGCGGCGAGGAGGAGCCCGCGGACCTCGTCGTCGATCGTCTGCGCGAAGTCGTCGTACCAGAGGCCCACGGCCTGGAAGGGAGTCGGAGATAGCGGGCACACGACCTCGAGTCCCTCCTCGCGGAGCGCCTCGCACGTCTCCGGAGCCCCCACCGGCGCACCGATGACGAGCCTCGCGGGATCTAGCGCCCACACGGCCGCCGCCGCGGCGCGCATCGTCGAGCCGGTGGCGAGCCCGTCGTCCACCAGCACCACGGTCCTCCCCCGGATTCCCGGCGCGGTGCAGCCGCCGCGGTAGTGGCGCTCACGGCGAGCCATCTCCCGCTCCTCCTCCGCGGCGACCGCGGCGATCTGGTCGTCCGTGATGCCCATCATCCGGACGGCCTCCTCGTTCAGGATGCGTATCCCGCCCGAGGCGATCGCTCCCATCGCGAGCTCCTCCTGGCCCGGCACTCCCAGCTTGCGGACGAGGAAGAGGTCGAAGGGGGGAATCGAGGGCGCGAGCCACCTCGTAGCCGACGGGCACGCCGCCTCGGGGGAGGGCGAGCACCACGAGGTCCCGCGCGCCGCGGTAGCGGGCGAGCCCGGCGGCCAGCGCCCGGCCTGCGTGACGACGGTCCCGGTATCGTTCGACGGACAGGGTGCCTTCTCGCCTGTCGGATGAAAGGTCACGTCCCGCTGACCCGAAGCGGCGACCCGGAGGCGGCGGAGGCCCGCCTGAAGGAGGCGCTTCGCGCGCGAGAGCGCGCAATCGCTGAGCCGCCCTTCCTGGGTGCCAGCCGATGAGCGTCCCGCGCTGCATCGCCCACGACAACCCCTTCCTGCGTCTGGTACCGCACGTCCATCGGGGGGTCTTCGCGAACGTCGGTGTCGCCATCCACGCGAGGACCGCCGGACTCCTCGGCATCCGGACGATCCCCGAACCCGCTTCGCTCTCCGGGCGCAGCTCTGGTGGGAGCGCGCCTCGTCCAGGCTCACGTACGCCGGCGTGGAGAGTGCGCCAGCACGGCGTCGAACCTCGAGGCGAGCCGCAGCCCCTGGTTCTGCGGCTCCAGGCTGATCTCCGGCGGAGACTGCCCCCCCGGCCGGCGCCGCCCACCCCAGCAAGGCGAGCGGCGCCAGGCGGCGGGTCCGCCTCCGCGCCGTCCACTGCGTTCTTGCGTTCATGTCATATCTCCTCCTTCGCCGATGCGAACGGAAACTGACCGGTAAGGGTGCACCTCACCCCGCCGCGCGTCCGCCCTGCGGCTAGACGCGCGTCCAGATGCGCGGCGAGGGGTTGATGGGCGAGGCGTCCACGTGGATCGCCCCCGAGCCGTCCTCCGCCGCCGGGTAGATCCCCAGGCGACGGAAGCCCACCCAGAACAGCGCCTCCACCACCCGGAAGCGCTCCAGGCCGCTCGCCACGCTCAGGTCCACCGCCCGGCAGGGCACCTCCAAGTGCGCGCTGCGGGGGGCGCCCCCCACCCGCGCGTGGTGCTCCGGCGGCCGGTGGTCCGAGGTGATCCGGAAGGGCACCCCCGCCCGGCGCCGCGCCGCGCTCAGCAGGCGCAGGAAGGCCGGGTCCATCCGCTCCGGGGGGTGGAAGTCGCGGCGCACGAGCTCAGGGGAGGTCTCCAGCACGCCCCCCGGTGGCGAGCCGGGCCAGGAGGAAGCTGGCCACGACGGCGGCCAGGCGGGCACGGACCGTGTTCATGAGGCCCTCCTCTTTCGCGTCTCGGGGGACGGGGCCGGCGTCCAGCCGGTCCAGGCGCTGGAGGATGTGCTCGAGGGCGGCGGCCTGCGCGGCCTGGAGCCCGCCCACCGCCTCCAGCTTGTACGTGATCTTCTCCAGCGGGCGGATCACCTGCTCGGCGATCCGCTCCCACTGGTGCTTCTGCTCGCGCTCCACGGCCACGGAGCGCTCCCGGGCCTCGTCCGCCGCCTCCCGCGCCTGCAGGTAGAGGCTCTGCAGGCCCGTCAGTCGACTGCCCATCCCGTCCAGCTCGACGCGGGTGGCGAAGGTGCGGCGCAGCTTCTCCACGAGCGCCAGGAAGAGCAGCGAGGCGACGAAGCCGCTCCCGGCGATTGCCGGCCCGTCCAGCACGAGCACGCCTTCCTCGGTCATGGGATTCCTTTCGTTGGAGAACGCGAAGAGGCCCCTGCCCGGGCGCTGTGCCGAGCGGGGCCTCTCCGGCCGATGTCTCTCTGGTCGCTCCCGAAGGCGGGAGCCTGGCCGACTGCGCGATGTGGCACGCCTCGGCCCGCACCTCGCAGATGTACCCGCACGCCCGGCGCTGACACTTGCTAGGAGCCGAGATGTAGCTCCAGGGGTGTGCGTTCCCTCCTACGCCACGATCATCCGAGCGCCGGCCCGGAAGGCGGATCGGGACCCGCACCGCGGGCGCGCACCGCCGGGGTGCGCATCCGCTCCCTCTGCTGCGCCATCGCCAGCTTTGCTACCGCGAGTCAGTATCTCTCTCCCATGCTCTCTCCGTGGGCTGGACGAAAAGGGCCCCTTGCCGGCGCGTTGCCGGACGGGGCCGGTTGCGGCCGACGTCGATGATGTTCGCTTCCGCGCACTGTGTTCGGCACTTCTTCGGTGAGGTTAATGATCTGGGCCATCGGAGTCAAGGCTCATCCCTCTCTCGGGCTCGCTGAGCAGGAGATCGCACCCCAAGGGCGGGGATTGAGCTCTCAGGATGTTCACTTTCTCGTGCAATGCAGTACATGGACCTGCAACCCACCGGGAGTTCTCCTCCGCATACGAGTCGATCATGCGCCCAAATCTCCAGCGTTCCCCGAGCCGCCAGCGTCGGCGAGCAGATCCGCTGGACCATGGAGCAGCTGGTGGGGATCACCGATGCGGAGCGTGCCCGCCGCCTCGGCGTCGAGCGCCTCCAGCTCTCACGCTGGATCACTTACCCCGACCTTCCCCCGAGTGATCAGACGTGTGCCGACTCCTGGGGAGCATGGCCCAGCGGACGGTCGCCGATGCCCGACGGCTCCGACCGCACGGTGCGAGCCCCCTTCGGACCCGGCTGACCCGCGGGCGCCGATCGCGCCGGCGTCCGAAGCGCGGGGCGGGTACGTGCCTTGCAGCGAGGTTCGCCGACCTTTTTGACTGGCGGATGCCTCGCGGGAGGGCGGAATCATGCACCGGGACCAGGAAATCGAACTGCCCACGGCCGGAGGGGAGGACGGGGAGTGGGTGAGGTCCGGAGAAGGGCGCGCACATCGGGAGATCGGGGAGCTACTGCTTCGCGTGGACGAGCTGGAGGACACGCTGCACGTGATGGAGTCCCGTCCCGAGCTCCATGACGACGAGCGTTTCGGAACCGGGCCTGCCGCCCTCCGGCGGATCGAGGCGCAGATCCGGACCGAGAGGGCGAAGATCGAGGAGCTGGAGCGGCGCGGCCCGATCCGGTACGACGCGGTGGAGCGGGCGATCCGCCTCTCCGACGCGATAGGCTGAGCGGTGCTTCGGCGGTCCGGACCGCGCTCCTCCGCGTGGAGCACTCATGGGTAGGGACCGCCCGCTGCGCCGCAGCCTCCTCTTCTTCCCCGCCTCCCGGCCGGACCGCTTCGAGAAGGCCCTGGCTGCGGGCGCCGACTCCGTCTGCATCGATCTGGAAGATGCGGTCGCGCCCGGCGACAAGGACGCCGCGCGCCGGGTCGCATGGCGGCTGATCGCCGCCGAGCCGCCGGAACGCGCAGGCGTGGTGCTCCGCATCAACAGCCCCCGGTCCGCCGAGGGGCTTCGCGATCTCCTGGCGCTCCTCGGAGCATCCCCCGCGCCTCTCGTCCTGCTGCTCCCGAAGGTGGAGTCGCCCGAGGAGGTGAGCTGGGTGGAGGAGCTGCTCTCCCCCGCGCACCCCGGGCTGCGGCTCCTGCCGATGATCGAAACCGTCCGGGGCGTAGCGGCGGCCTCGGAGATCGCCCTCGCCTCGCCGCGCGTGGACCTCCTCATGCTCGGAGGGGTGGACCTGGCGGCCGAGACCGGCTCGAGCATGTCGTGGGAGTCGCTCCTGTACGCGCGCACGAAGCTCCTCTACGCCGCCGCCGGTGCGGGAGTGGACGCTCTGGACACCGTGAACGTCGACGTGGCGGACACCGCGGCCCTCGCGCGCGAGGCGCGGGCCGCCGCGGGGCTCGGCTTCACCGGGAAGGCGGCCATCCACCCCTCGCAGATCGACCCGATCCACCGCGCCTTCTCGCCCTCGGAGGAGGAGGTTCGCCGCGCCCGGGGGATCGTGGATGCGTACGAGGCCGCGGGCGGAGGAGTGCTCCTGCTGGAGGGTCGCTTGGTCGAGCTGCCGGTGGTGCGCCGGGCGCAGCGGACGCTGGCGATCGCCGCGGCGGAGGCGGGGATCGATGGGCCGTGACCCTGGACCCACCGCTTCCCTCGAACCCCGGGAGAGCACCCGCCGATGAGCCGCGTCAACGTCGCGGTCGTCCAGGCCGAGGTGGCGCCGGACCTCGAGTCCGCGCTGGAGCGGACCGCCGAGCTCGCCCGGCGCGCCGCGGCCGGCGGCGCCGAGCTCGTCGTCTTCCCCGAAACGTGGATCCCCGGCTACCCCGCGTGGCTGGACGTCTGCCGCGACGCGGGGCTCTGGGACCACGAGCCGGTGAAGCGCGTCTTCCGACGCATGGCCGAGAGCGCGGTGGTGCTCGACGGTCCATCGGGGGGCAGGCTGCGGGAGATCGCCCGCGAGGCGGGCGCCACCCTGGTGGTGGGGGTGACGGAGCGCGTGGAGAGCGGACCCGGCCGCGGGACGCTCTACAACGCGCTGCTCGTCCTGGGCCCGGACGGGACGCTCCTCAACCACCATCGGAAGCTGGTCCCCACCTACACCGAGCGGATGGTGTGGGGCGGGGGAGACGCGGCGGGGCTGCGGGTCGTCCGCACTCCCGCGGGGGCGGTGGGCGCGCTGGTGTGCTGGGAGCACTGGATGCCCCTCGCGCGGCAGGCGCTGCACGAGGAGGGAGAGGATGTCCACGCCGCACTCTGGCCCGCGGCGCTCGAGCCGCACCAGCTCGCGAGCCGCCACTACGCTTTCGAGGGCCGCTGCTTCGTGCTCGTCGCCGGAGCGCTGATGCGTGGATCCGGGCTGCCGCCGGAGCTGGAGCCGCACCCGGACCGGGTTGCCGCGCCCGACGCATGGGTGCTGCGCGGCGGGAGCGCGATCATCGGTCCGGACGGACGCTACCTCCGGGCTCCGGTCTACGATGAGCCGGCGATCGTGACGGCGGAGCTCGACCTCGGCCGGCTGCGGGAGGAGGCCATGACGCTCGACGTCGCGGGCCACTACCACCGCCCCGACCTCTTCGACTTCCGTGTGCGCCGGACCGGTCGCTCCCGGGGGGAGGACGGCGAGCCTCCCGGCGGCTGAGGGAGCCCGCGCATTCTCCCGCGCCACGTGCGGGAGATCCGGCCTTCCCCCGCGCGTGGCGCACGGCCCCGTCACTTCCGCAGCATCGACTCCGGCATCCGCACCGCCACCGCTTCCCCGCGCGCGGTGACCTCCCCCCCGGCGGAGACGGTCGCCTCCACCACCACCTTTCGCGGCGTCATCTCCCTGACCCTCGAGCGGACCTCCAGCACCGGTCCCAGGGGCGTCGGCTTTAGGTAGTCCACCCGAAGCGAGCCGGTGACGAAGCGCGGGGAGGGCACCTCGCCGACCTCCCGGCCCGCCGCCCGCTCGCTCGCCGCCGCGGCGGTCGCCATCGCGTGACAGTCGATCAGCGAGGCGATCAGGCCGCCGTATACGAACCCCGGCAGCGCCATGTGGAACGGCTCGGGCATGAAGCGCGCGACCATCTCCTCCCCCTCCCGCTGGCTCTTCAGGTGCAGCCCATGGTCGTTGAGGCTTCCGCACCCGTAGCAGTACGAGAAGTCTTCGGGATAATGGTCCTGGACCGCGGCGGCGCGTGCATCCATCGGGATTCTCCGGGAGAGGGTTCGGGTACCGTCCGAGTCGCCGGTGAGGGCGCGGCGAGAGACGCGGAGGGCCGCAGGAAAGGTCCCGCGGTCTCCCTCTCCCGTCAATGTGCCGCAATTCCTGGTTGGATTCCGGCGCGTTCTCAGACCGGAGTCGCCGCCAGGACCTCGTTCTCCAGCCGCGCGTAGCTCCGCTCCATCCCGTCCGTCATCCCCGTGCCGAGCACCAGGTCGCGCACCTCCGCGCTCGGGTAGGTGACGACGACGCTCAGCAGGGTACCGCCCTGCAGCGGGGTGAGCGTCATCTCGTTGAACGTGCCGGGACCCTCCATGCCGATCATCCGCTCCGTCGTCACGGCGCGACGCGGGGGCTCCGACTCCAGCAGCTCGCCCTCGAAGCCGAAGCGCTCGGAGCCGTCCTCCCTCTCCCACTCGTAGCGGTACGAGCCCCCCACCTCCCGGGCGACCTCGCACACCGGCATCGTCCAGCCGTCGGGCCCGAGCAGCCAGCGCCGCAGGAGCTCGGGGTCATGGTGCGCCCGCCACACCTGCTCCGCCGTCCCGCGGATGATCCGGCTGATGCGGACCTGTCTGTCGCTGAGAATCCGGGTGCCGGTCCCGCGGGCCGCCGCGAAGGAGGCGAGATCCGCCAGCACGTCGTCCAGCTGCCCCATCGCCGACCGCATCCCCTCCAGCATCCCCATCTGCACCAGCTGCTCCCATCGCTTCCTGGCTCGGGAAGTAGGTGACACTGGTGAAGCGGGATCCGCTGGCGGTCGGCTCGAAGTGGAAGACCATCCGCATGCTCGGCATGTCCTCGTTCGGGCCGGCCCTCCTCGTCCGCGAAGCCGTCCTCCAGTTCGATGCGGCGCCGCGGCTCCACGGCCAGGAAGCGCCACCAGCCGTGCGACCTGCTGCCGTCCGGCCCCGTCATGTAGTACTGCGAGCGGCCGCCAGCCGCCATGTCGTGGCGCGTGAAGGTGGCGGGCCAGGTCTCCGGGCCCCAGAACTTCTCCAGCTGCCGCGGGTCGGCGTACGCTTCCCACAGGCGCTCGACCGGAACGGGGTAGTCGCCGACAACCGTCAGCGTGAGAGCCTGCGCGTCCGAGGTCACGGTGGTGATGGGCATGGGGCTCACTCCGGGGGAGTAGGGTTCGAGAGCACTGCGTCGACCTGGCTGAAGCGGGCCCTCCACAGCCCCTCCAGCTGGGCGAGCAGCTCGCGCGCTCGCGCGATGCGCTCCGGGTTGCCGCGCACGAGGCGCTCGCGGCCCTGCGGCTCCTTGGTCACCAGCCCCGCTCTCTCCAGGACCGCCACGTGCTTCTGGACCGCCGCGAACGACATGTCGTAGCTCGCCGCCAGGGTCGAGATCGACGCCGGCTCCCCGGCCAGCACGCGGCGGACGATGTCTCGGCGCGTCGCGTCGGCGAGGGCGCGGAAGAGGCGGTCGAGGGCCTCGTCAGTGAGTGGGTGACGTGCAACCATAGGGTTTCATATTAGGGGGTCGGTTCGCGGGGCGCAAGTATCTGGGGTAAACCCAACCTCGACACCGGTGGCGAATTCGCTGGCGCGCTTCCTCGGCGACGGAGCACCCCCTGCGCACCGGAGGTGTTGAGGGCGATCTTCTCGAGGGTGCGGGAATCGGCGATCTGTGGGCCCAATGCCCGGCACTTCCGGCGATGGCGGTGCTGCGCCTGGCGACGTGGAGGTTCCGGCGCACCCTCGATCGAAGCACCGGGGACTCTCCGTAAGGCAAGAGACTTGCGGGTCTTCGGCCGGCCGTGCAGCGGGTCCCGATCGGCACTCTCTTCACTTTCCAAGTGGACACATGATCTCCAAACACGACCTCGAGCGGGTTCTCGCGCGCCAGGACGGTAACACGCCGGTCCTCTCCCTCTTCCTCGACATGTCGGTGAACTCCGACAACAAGCGGACGCACCAGATCTTCCTCAACCAGAAGCGCGCCCAGTTCCACGAGCTGGACAGCGACCGGGAGAACCACCACGTCGAGGAGATGGGGGCGGTCTTCGAGCGGATCCAATCGTGGATGGACACCGAGTTCAACGAGGAGAACCGCGGGGTGGTGATCTATTCCGAGGTGGGAGGGGAGTGGTTCGAGGCGCTCCAGTTCCCCGTGCCCGTCGCGAACCGGATGGTGATCGACCAGCGGCCCGTCGTCGGCCCCCTCGCCCAGGTGATCGAGACGTACCACCATCACGGAGTGGTGCTGCTCGACCGCGAGCACGTCCGCATCCTCAGCGTGTATCTGGGGACGCTGCTGGACGAGATCGAGGTGCGCGGTGAGCCCTTTCCCGCGCCGAGCCGCGTGCAGGCGGGAGGCTACTCACAGCCGCGCTACCAGCGCCGCAAGGCCGAGGAGATGCGCCACTTCTTCAAGGAGTTCGCGAAGGAGGTCGGCGAGTTCGTCCGTCGCTACCAGCCGGACGATCTGATCCTCCTGGGCACCGAGGAGAACGTCGCCCAATTCCAGGACTTCCTGCCGGAGCCGCTTCAGGAGATGGTGGCGTACACTGGTGCCATGCGCGTGGACGAGACCGCGAGCGAGATCGTGGCGCGGATCGAGCCGTACCTGGAGGAGCAGCGCGAGCAGGAGAGCCAGGAGCTGCTGGCGCAGCTGCGCGAGCGGGTGCGGCAGGACTACCTGGCGACGGCCGGGTTCCAGAGTACGCTCGTCGCGCTTCAGGAGGGGCGGGTGGACACGCTGGTGGTGGCGCAGGACCAGGAGCTGCAGGGCTCCCGGTGCACCCAGTGCGGATTCGTGTTCGCGAGAGAGATCGCCGCCTGTCCCTACGACGGGGCCACGACCGTGTCCGGGGTGGACGTGGTCGAGACGACGATCCGGATCGCAGAGGAGCAGGCCGCTGAGGTGCGCTTTGTCCCCCCGGCGGAGGTGCGCGACATGCGGGGGGTGGGTGCGTTCCTCCGGTACTAGGGCGGATCAGGTTTTCAGCGAGAGGGAGGCTGTCCAGAGCTGAAACGTATTCGTACGGCTGTCGGCCCAAAGCGCTCGGAAGCTGCCGTCGGGCAGTGTCACCAAGCCCTCGTAGTCTCCGCCGGAAGGCCAGCGACGTCCCACGGGGGCGTCCCCCGCATTGAACGCGATCTGGTTGCCGCGGGAACCGCCGCAGGAGGCGGTCGGCGCGACGGGCACCGGCTTGAGAAAGGTCGCTCCGCCGTCCAGTGAGGCAGTGAAGACGGGTTGAAAGCAGTCCGTGCCGATCTCAGGCCGTTGCTCTTTCCAGAACAGACCGACCATGCCCTGGTGGTTGACCGCGACCTCGACCCGCGTCGGATATCGGTCCTCCGCCCCTCTTGCGAAGCGGGTGGGCTTCGACCAGCTCGCGCCTCCATCGTCCGAGAAGCTGAGCCAGTTGTCCCGATTACCTGCCATGGCCGCCCAGGCGGCATAGATTCGGCCCCCGGTTGCTCCGCTGCTTCGGTCCATGGCCAGCGCCGGTCCGACGGAGGCGAAGCCTTCCGTCACCAGATGCGGATTCGAGAACGAGGCGCCTCGATCGAACGACCATAGACTCCAGAGGCGAGGTGAAGAGAGGAACTCCCCGCCGACGCCGATCTCGTGTAGGGTGACCAGCAGCGCTCCGTCGGGCCGGACGAGTATGCCCCCACTCTGGTTGTTGAAGTTGTTCGGCTGGATCCTGATGGGGCCCTGAAAGCTTCGACCCTGATCCGTTGAGCGGAAAACCGAGACAGAGTAAACGGAGCGACCCTCGGCTCCGCCGCGGTTCCCCTGCGAGGCGGAGATGTAGACGTTCCCGCCAGAGTCCACCGCCACCACCGGATAGTCCAGCGAACCGCCGTCTGTCGGGAGGGCGACCGGTCCTCGCCACGTCTCACCCTGATCGTGAGATCTCCACACGCGACCAGGAAGGTGCGAGAGATAGAGACTCCCGTCAGGTGCGAAAACGACCTGAGGGTCGTCCTGAGGAGCCGCTGATACGCCGTCGAGCAGATGCGAGGTCCAGCTCCGCCCGCCATCACGGCTCACATATACTCGGACTCGGGATCCCTGCCCCGGCTCAGGGAACATCATCGCGGCCGCCGCGAAGTTCTTCGGGTCCCGGGGATTCACCGCCACGGAGGGTTCCACGTGCGGGAAAGCCTCCCCGTCGCTCACCAGGACATTTTCACTCACGGTGATCGAAGGAAGAGGCGTCTGGTCGAACACGGGGTCCGCTCACGAAACGGAAAAAATAGGGTGCTAAGCCGACGTGAGGGGCTGCAGCGGCCGGAATTGCCTTTTCCTTTCTCGGCCGATTGGTGCTGCTTCCAAGTGGTAATCCTCCCTCCGGTTGATGTGGTCCCAGCCGAGCGGCGAGAGGTGCGGAAGAAAATCCTCGGTTACTCGCGGGCGGTTCAGGCGAGCACCGCCTGCTCCAGCGAGCCAGGACTCCAGAGCCGATCGCGGCGATCTTCCAGCTGAGCCCGGTGCCGCTGGTCCTCGAAGCCAGTGATCCCGCGGCTCCTCCAGGCGATTAAAGAACCCTCGCTGTGCCAGGGTGCTCTTGCCGTACAATTTTGTACGTTTCGCGAGCGGACCCCTACACGCGCGCTTCCAAAGCTGGCGCGAGGTGGCAGACGTGTGTCCAGTCGCAGTCCCGTGATCTGGCGCAAGACCAGTGTTGGCTCGAACAATGGCCGGGGGGTGCCCACGGTGGAACGTCTGCTGACGGTGGCGAAGACCAGTCGGAAACAGGGGCGAGACCTCCTCGATTACCTCACGCCGCCGTCGGGGCTCACCGCCTGGGCGAAGGTCCGCCTCCTCTGCCATCCCCCTCGTGAACGTTTACAAAATTGCGAATCGGCCTATAGGCCGATTCGCAATTTTGTTGTCCGGTGCGATACGGTCGACGTCGGCGGGCGCCCTCAGCGCCGCCGGCACCGATCTGTACCCAGGGGGAGTGCTCGACGACATCTTCCTGCGGCATCTCCTCACCGTTCCTGACTCCGGAGCACGGCGAGGTCGTAGAGGAGTCCGCTGCGCTCCTCCCCCGTGCCGGAGGTCGTGCGCCGGGCGATCCATACGTGGGTCGAGCCGTCCGTCCACCGGCTCCGGTTGACCACGCGCACCACCTTCACCCCCATGCGCGGGATCTCGCCCTCGTTCAGGCGGTAGTCCTCCCCGAGCCGCGTGGGGAGGAGGATCCGACCCGCCGGCGTGGGCGGGGGCGTCCCCTCTGGCTGCAGCAGGACGCCGCGCTCCAGCTGCACCTCGCGCCGGGCCGGGTCGAGGACCACGGGAAGGAAGGGGATCCAGTGCTCGGGGGACGGACGTCTGGATCTGGTACCGGAGGGGCGTCCCGATCTCCGGGGACGGAGCCGGCTCCGTGACACTCGCCAGCGCCGACCGCTCGTGCGCCGGCCAGGGCTCACCGATGCCATTCTCCACAGTGCGCTCGATCCCCCAGGCCATGTTGGCCATCTCGTCGCGGACGAAGCGCACCTCCTCCAGCGCCTCGCCCGACCGGGCGGAGGCGCCGGCCGCCGGCGGCAGTAGAAAGAAATCGGTGATGCCGGCGGTTCCCACGACGGAGGTGGAGAACATCGTCCAGCGACGTCCGGGGGGCGCGGGGCCGCGGTCCGCCCGCTCGACCAGGGTGATGCCGCCGAATACGTCGTGGACGATCAGCGACTCGATCCGGCACAGCGCTCCCA
>CBDCDN010000006.1:0-38625 GCA_965215255.1 Longimicrobiaceae bacterium
TACGCCTCCGGGTACCATGCGCCCGTGATGGTGGAGGAGGTTCTCCGCTTCCTCGATCCGGGTGGCGGCGGGATCTACCTCGACGGAACTCTCGGCGGCGGCGGACACTCGGCCGCGCTGCTGGAGCGCGCCCCGGAGGCGCGGCTGCTGTCCCTGGATCGCGACCCTGATGCCCTCCGGGAGGCGGGCGTCCGCCTCGCCCCCTTCGGCGACCGCGTGCGCCTGCTCCGCGCGAACTTCGCGGGAGCACTGCAGGAGGTGGGGATCGCCGACGATACTCTGGCGGGCGTGCTCCTGGACCTGGGCATTTCCTCGCACCAGATCGACGAGGACGCCAGGGGCTTCACCTTTCGCCCCGGCGCCCCGCTCGACATGCGCATGGCGCGGGCCTCGGCCGGCGAGGAGACCGCCGCCGACCTGCTCAACTCCCTCCCCGAGGAGGAGATTGCGAACCTCTTCTACCGGTTCGGCGAGGAGAAGCGCTCGCGGAAGCTCGCCCGGGTGGTGGTGGAGATGCGCGAGCGCGAGCCGTTCGTCACCAGCGCGCACCTCCTCGAGGCCATCGGGCGGGTGCTGCCGCGGCACACCGCGCAGGACCGCGCGCGACTCTTCCAGGCTCTGCGGATCGCCGTGAACCGCGAGCTGGAGGCGCTGGAGAGGGCGCTGCCCGCCTTCCGCGAAGCGCTCGCTCCTGGCGGGGTGCTGGTCGTCCTCTCCTACCACTCGCTGGAGGACCGAATGGTGAAGGACGAGTTCCGCGAGTGGAGCCGGGCGTGCGTCTGCCCGCCCCGACTGCCGGTCTGCCGGTGCCGCGGCAGGCCCCTGGGAGAGACGCTGACCCGCAAGGCGGTCTTCGCCGGCGAGGAGGAAGTACGAGAGAACCCGCGCGCCCGGAGCGCCCGGCTGCGCGCCTGGAGGAAGGCATGAGCTCAACGAGGAGGCGGAGAGGGAAGGGACCCCGCCGACCGGGTCGGCTGAGAGCCGTCGTTTGGCTGCTCCTGGTCCCGGCCTCGCTCCTCCTGGTCACCTGGCGTCAGACCCGGGGCCTCGCGATGGAGGACGCGCTGCGCGACCACGAGGCCGAGCGGGCGGTGGTCGAGACGGAGCGGGTGGAGCTGGTGCGGCGCGTCGAGGAGCTGCGCAGCCGCGCCCGCATCGTGCGCATCGCTCGCGAGCGGCTCGACATGCACCTTCCCACGGGCGACGAGATCGTCTACCTCCCGGTGGCCTCCACGACGGACCCCGCGGCGGATCCCCCGGCGAACGGAGGGAGGCCGTGAGGCGCCGCCCCCCGGAGTCGGACCGCTCCGCCGATCTCTTCGGGGTGCGGCGGAAGCTCCTTCTCGGCTGCTTCGCCCTCGCGGCCGCCCTGGTGCTGGGCCGCGCCTTCCAGCTTCAGGCGCTCGAGCACGAGCGCTGGGTTCGCGCCGCCGGGGATCAGCAGCGCCAGCGAGTCCCGCTTCCTCCACGGCGCGGGGCGATCTACGACCGCGACGGGGTGGCGCTCGCCCTCAGCCACGAGACGTACCGGGTCTCGGTCGCGGCGCGCGAGCTGCGCGACCGCAAGGCCGCCGTCCGGATGCTGACGGAGAAGCTGGAGCTGAGCCCCGCGCGGGCCGCCCGCGCCACCGATCCTGCGCGCAGCTGGACGGTTCTCCCGGGGCGGTTCACCGAGGAGCAGCGCCGCGCCGTCGGCGACCGGCGCGGGATCTACTTCGAGCGCCGCCTGGAGCGCTTCTACCCGCAGGGCGAGGTCGGCCGCGAGCTGATCGGCTTCGTGAGCGCCGACGGGCGCGCCCTGGGCGGAGTGGAGCAGGAGTTCGACGCACTGTTGCGCGGCGAGGCGGGATACTCCGTGCTGCGGCGCGATGCCCGGGGCGAGGCCCAGCCGACTCTTTCCCTTCCCGTCGCCCTTCCGACCGACGGTGCGGATGTCTACCTGACCATCGACTTCGACCTGCAGGAGATCGCCGATGGGGCGCTTCGGCAGGCGCTCTCCTCGACCGGCGCCGCGGGCGGGGACCTCCTAGTCCTCGATCCGCACACCGGCGAGGTGCTCGCGGCGGTGTCGCGTCGCGGCGTGAGCAGCGGGAGCCTCGCGGCCATCACCGAGCCGTACGAGCCGGGCTCCACCCTCAAGCCCTTCGCCGCCGCCGCGCTCCTCGCGGAGGGGCGGGCCCGCCTCACCGATATGATGGACGCCGAGAACGGAGCATGGCTCGACCCCGCCACCGGCCGTACCATCACCGACACCCACCCCAGCGGGCGGATCTCGCTTCGGGAGGTGCTGGTGGAGTCCAGCAACATCGGGATCGTGAAGTTCGGCTCGCGCCTCGCGCCGGGGAAGCAGTACGAGTACCTTCGCGACTTCGGGTTCGGCACGGCCACGGGAATCGAGTTTCCGGCCGAGGCCTCGGGTCGCCTCCGCCGGCCGGCGCGCTGGTCGCGCCTCAGCGCGGGGAGTCTGGCGATGGGGTACGAGATCTCGGTGACCCCGCTGCAGCTGGCGGTCGCGTACGGCGCGCTCGCGAACGGCGGGACGCTGATGGAGCCGTACCTCGTCGGGAAGGTGGTCGGCCCCGACGACGAGGTGGTCCGCGAGCGCGAGCCCCGCGTCCTCCGCCGGGTCGTCCCGCGGGAGGTGGCGCGGCAGATCACCGACGTGCTGGTGGAGGTGGTCGAGCAAGGGACGGCCACGCAGGCGGCGCTCGCCAACTTCAAGGTCGCGGGGAAGACCGGCACCGCGCGCCGCACCGGCGCAGATGGGCGGTACGAATCCGGCGCCTACACCGCCACGTTCGCCAGCTACTTCCCCGCGCACGATCCGCAGATCGTCATCCTGGTCAAGCTGGATCGCCCGCAGGGGTCCTACTACGGCGGGAGCACCGCGGCGCCCGTGACCCGGGAGACGCTGCAGGGGATCCTCGCGGCGCGCTCCTCGGCGGTGGACGCGCGGAGCCTCCTGGGCGCGAGCGCCTCCGCCTCGCGGCCCGCGCGCCGCGGAGGGAACGCGGGACGGCCGCGGGTGGGTCCGGACGGCCCCTACGTATTCCTGCTGGACGACGGGGTGCCGCAGCCGCGGACGCCTTCCGCTCCCGTGACCATCCCCGCACTGCAGGACCTGCCGCTGCGAGACGCGGTGCGGCGGGCGCACGCGCTCGGGCTCCACGTCCGTCTTCGCGGGCACGGCCGGGTCCGCGAGACGATGCCCGCCGCCGGACAGGAGCTGGCCTCCGGAGACACCCTCCTGCTGATCGGAGAAGCTCGTTGACCGCCCGTCTCGGTGACGTGCTCGGCCGGCTGCGTCGCGAGGGGCTGCTCCGCACGGAGGGGGTGCTCGCCCCCGGCCTGGCCGCCTCGCCGTTGCGCGCGATGACCGCCGATTCGCGAGAGGCCGGCCCGGGCACCCTCTTCTGTGCCATCCGCGGCACCGCCGCCGACGGGCACCGCTTCCTTCCCGCCGCGGCCGAGGCGGGCGCCCTCGCCGCTCTCGTCGAGCGCCGCGACCCGGCCCTCGCCCTTCCGCAGGTCGAGGTGACGGACGGCCGCCTCGCCGCCGCCTTCGCCGCCGCCGAGCTCTTCGGCGACCCTTGGGAGGAGATGACGCTGGTCGGAATCACCGGCACCAACGGGAAGACCACCAGCGCGGCGATCCTCCGCCACGTCCTGGCATCGGCGACCCCCGCCGCCTCGATCGGCACCCTCGGCGTGGTGGGGCCCGACGGTGTGGTCTTGCCGGGGACGGAGGGGCTCACCACCCCCGGTCCCGTCGAAACGGCGAGCTGGCTCCGCGGCCTTCGCGAACAGGGGGTGGGGGCGGTGGCGATGGAGGTCTCCTCGCACGCACTCGACCAGTCCCGCGTCGCCGCGGCCCGCTTCGACGCGGCCCTCTTCACCAACCTCAGCCGCGACCACCTCGACTACCATGGGACGCTCGAGCGCTACCGCGCGGCGAAGCTGGCCCTGGCGGATCTGCTGAAGCCGGGAGGAGCCGTCGTGCTCAACGCAGACGACCGCTCATGGAGCGGTGTGGCGGCCCCGGAGGAGGTGCGGAGGGTGCGCTTCGGGATCGAGGCCGAAGCGGAGGTCCGCGCCGAGGCGCTGAGCGTCGGTGCCGCCGGCATGAACTGGAGCCTGCGCACGCCCGACGCCGCGGCTCCGGTGAGGCTGCCGCTATTCGGGCTGTACAACGTGGTCAACGCGCTGGGGGCGGCGGCGGTGCTCTGGAGTCTCGGATGGCCGGCGGAGCGGATCGCCGGCGGATTGGCGAGCCTTCCGCAGGTTCCGGGGCGCCTGGAGAGGGTTCCGGGGCCAGCAGGGGCGCCGACCGTGCTGATCGACTTCGCGCACACACCGGACGCGCTGGAACGGGCGATCGGCGCGCTCCGGCCGCTGGTGAGCGGGCGGCTGATCGTCGTCTTCGGGGCCGGCGGGGACCGCGACGCGGGGAAGCGGCCGGAGATGGGGAGAGTGGCGGCGGCGGGGGCCGACCTGGCGATCGTGACCTCCGACAATCCCCGCACCGAGGACCCGGAGCGGATCGCGGACGACATCGAGCGCGGCATGGGGAATGCACCTCGCCGGCGCATCCTCGACCGCCGCGACGCGATCCGGACGGCGCTGGCGGAGGCCGTCGCGGGGGATCTGGTCCTGCTCGCGGGGAAGGGACACGAGACCTATCAGATCCGGGGGACCGAGAAGCGACCCCTCGACGAGCGCGTCCTGGTCCGGGAATTCTTTGCCGAAGAACGAGCTGGCGAGTGAAGAACTTTCGCTGGACCGAGCAGGAGGTGCGCCGCGCGCTCGAGCTTTCGGGCTCCGAGGGCGGGGAGCGCGTGTTCCCGAGGATCTCCACCGACACCCGCGCGATCGGCCGGGGCGACCTCTTCGTGGCCCTACGAGGCGAGCGGTTCGACGCGCACGACTTCCTGTCGCAGGCGGCCGCGGCCGGGGCGACGGGCGCGGTCGTGGAGCGGGTGCCCGACGGTGCTCCCGGGGAGCTCGTCTACTTCCGAGTTCCGGATGCCCTGCGCGCCCTCGGCGCGCTCGGCCGGCACCGGCGGGAGCGGCTCGATGCCCGGGTGGTGGGCGTAGTGGGGAGCAATGGAAAGACCACCACCAAGGACCTCATCCGCGCGGCGCTGGAGCCGCGCTTCCGTGTCCACGCCACGCAGGGGAACCTGAACAACCGGATCGGCGTCCCGCTCACCCTTCTCGCCGCCCCCGACGACGTCCAGGTGCTGGTGGTGGAGATGGGAACCAACGAGCCCGGCGAGATCGAGATCCTCACCGCCCTGGTGCGGCCCGACGCCGCCGTGGTCACCTCGATCGGCGAGGAGCACCTGGAGAAGCTCGGAGACCTCGACGGCGTGCTTCGGGAGGAGACCGCGGTCCTTCCCGGAGTGCGCGACGGGGGACCCGTCTTTGTGGCCGAGGAGCCGGCTTCGCTTCCGGAGAGGGCGCGGGCGCTGCTCGGAGAGAGTCGTGTGCGGGTGGCGGGATTCTCGGCGGAGGCGGAGCTGCGGCCCCACGGGGGGGCGGAGGCGATCGAATACGACGCGGACGGTTCGACCCGGTGGCGGTGGGAGGGGGTGGAGGTGCATGTTCCGGTGCCGGGGCGGCTCAACGTGCGGAACGCGCTGCTCGCCCTCGGCCTCGCGAGGGAGTGGGGCGTGGATCCCGCCGCAGCCGCCGCAGGGATCGACCGCGTTCCGCGCCCGAAGCTGCGAGGAGAGTGGCACTCCTTCGGCGGAGTGCGGGTGCTGGCGGACTGCTACAACGCCAACCCGCCGAGCACCGTCGCCGCGGTCGAGCTGCTGGCCCGGCTCCCGGCGAAGGGCTCCAAGGTGGCCGTGCTCGGCACCATGCGGGAGCTGGGCGCCTCCGCCGAGCTGCTGCACCGCCGCACCGCCGAGTCCGTCGCCGCCGCCGCGGGGAAGGGGGTGGATGTGGTGGTCGCCACTGGCGCATTCGTCGAGGCCTTCCGCCCCTTCGCCCACGCGCTGGGGAACCGCCTCGTCGCCGCCGCCGACCCGGTGGAGGCGTACCGCGCCCTCGCTCCCCGCCTGGAGGGCGGCGAAGTCGTCCTCCTCAAGGGCTCGCGGGGGGAAGCTCTGGAACGATGGCTGCCGCTGCTGGAGAGAGATTTCGGATCGTGAGTGTTGGGTGTTGAACGAACTGCGGTGGCATTCCTCGATGTCGCTATGACACCTCGTCCGGCATTCAAAGTTCAACATTCAACATTCCAGGCCCCGTGCTCTATCACTTCCTGGTCCCGCTCTCCGAGTACAGCATCGTCTTCAACCTCTTTCGCTTCCAGACTTTCCGGGCGGCGGGAGCGCTGGTGACGGCTTTCCTGGTCGCCTTCTACCTGGGACCGCCCATCATCCGGCGGCTGAGGCTGCTGAAGGTGGGCCAGGTGGTGCGCACCGAGGGGCCGAAGACGCACCTCGGGAAGTCCGGGACGCCCACCATGGGCGGGGTCCTGATCGTTCTGGCGACGGTGATCCCCACGCTGCTCTGGGCCGAGCTCACCAACGGCTTCACCCTCACCGCGCTGGCGGTACTCGTCTGGCTGGGGGTGCTCGGCTTCATGGACGACTACCTGAAGGTGGTGCGGAAGAAGACCGAGGGGCTCATCGGGCGCTACAAGATCGTCGGGCAGGTCTCGATCGGGCTGATCCTCGGCGCCGTCCTCATCGCGGTGCCCTTCACGGATGTGCCCGCCACCTGGACGCAGATCCCTTTCATCAAGACGTGGCACGTGGATCTCAGCTGGTGGGCGTACATCCTCTTCGTCGCCTTCATCATCACCGGCAGCTCGAACGCAGTGAACCTCACCGACGGGCTCGACGGCCTCGCGGCCGGGCTCTCCGCGATCGCCGCCATCACGTTCGGGGTGTTCGCCTACGCGATGGGCCGGATCGACGTCTCCGACTACCTCAACCTCTTCTACCTTCCGGGAGCCGGGGAGCTGGCGATCTTCTGCGTGGCGCTCGCCGGCGGGTGCCTCGGCTTCCTCTGGTACAACGCCCACCCGGCGGAGGTATTCATGGGGGACACGGGCTCTCTCGCCATCGGCGGAGTGCTGGGGACGGTGGCGGTGTTGCTGAAAGCCGAGTTCCTGCTGGCCATCATCGGCGGGGTGTTCGTCGCGGAGGCGCTCTCGGTGGCCGCGCAGACACTGTACTTCAAGTGGACGAAGAAGCGGACGGGCACCGGCCGACGCATCTTCCGCATGGCTCCGCTGCACCACCACTTCGAGCAAATCGGCTGGCACGAGAGCAAGGTCATCATCCGTTTCTGGATCCTGGGCATCGTCTTCTCGATGGTCGCCTTCGCGACGCTGAAGATCCGATGACGGAAACCCTCTCCGGCGAGCGGATCGGGGTGCTGGGACTGGCCCGCAGCGGGCTGGCGGCGGCGAAGCTGGCGCTCTCGCGCGGGGCGAGCGTCTACGCCAGCGACTTTAGCGACTCGCCCGCCTCGCGTGCGGCGGCCGACGAGGTGCGCGCCCTCGGTGGCGAGGCGGAGACGGGGCGGCACGACGTCGGGAAGCTCGCCGCCTGCGACTTCATCGTCCTCAGCCCGGGGATCCCGCCGACGGCGCCGGTCCTCTCCGAGCCGGCGCTGCGCGAGGTTCCGATCCTTCCCGAGCTGGAGTTCGCCTACCGCGGTCTGGAGGTCCCCGTGATCGCCGTCACGGGCACCAACGGGAAGACGACCGTCACTTCCCTCGCGACGCACCTGCTCCGGGCGGGCGGGGTGGACGCGGTCTCCGGCGGGAACATCGGCGTGGCGCTTTCCGAGATCGCTCTGCGGAGCCCCCGGCCGGAGGCGGTGGTGGTGGAGGCCAGCTCCTTCCAGCTCGGCCGCACGCGCGGGTTCGCGCCGAGCCTCGGGGTGCTCACCAACCTCGCCCCGGACCATCTCGACTGGTACGCGGACGTGCGGGAGTACTACGCGGACAAGGCGAGGCTCTTCCGGAACGCCACCGCGCGGAGCCGTTGGGTGGTGAACGGCGAGGACGGGGAGGTGCGGGGGCTGCTCGGCGACACGCCGGGCGAGCGGTTCTGGTTCCGGATCGCTTCGCAGCCGGAGCCGGGGGAGCGGGGCGCCTTCCTCGCGCCCGACGGCCGCCTCGCCCTGCGCCTGGACGGCGTAACGGAGGAGCCGCTCCTTCCGGTCGACGAGCTGCGCATCCTGGGGCCGCACAACGTGGCGAACTCCCTGGCTGCCGCGCTCGTCGCACGGCTGTGGGGCGCCGCGCCCGACGTGATCGCCTCGGGACTGCGATCCTTCGAGGCGCTGAAGCACCGGATGGAGCCGGTCGCGGAGGTGGACGGCGTGCTCTGGATCAACGACTCGAAAGCCACGAACGTGGCCTCTGCGAGCGTGGCCTTAAGAAGCGTCGCCCGCCCGACGATCCTTCTCCTCGGCGGGCGCCACAAGGGCGAGCCCTATTCGGAGCTCGTGCCCGACATGCTCCCCCGCGTCCGCCGCGTGCTGGCCTACGGCGAGGCGGGCGAGCGGATCCGGGCGGACCTCGCGGGGCGGGTGCCGGTGGAGCGCCTCGCCGGGCCTTTCGAGGAGGTGGTGGCGCGAGCCGCCGAGCTGGCCCGGCCGGGGGAGGTGGTCCTCCTCTCGCCGGCCTGTTCGAGCTATGACATGTTCGCCCACTACGAGGAGCGGGGGACCCGGTTCCGCGAGCTGGTCCTGGAGAGGAGGCGATGAGCGTGAAGGTGCGGGAGCACGGCGGTGCCAGGGTTCTCGGGCGGGGGCGGGCCCCCTCCCGGATCTTCCCGCGTCGCGGAGAGGCGGCTGCCCGCCCGCCCGCCCGCTCCGCCGCGGCGGGTGAGAGCTGGGAGGCCGGGGCGATCGTCCTGCTCGTGCTGCTCCTGTTCTCCTTCGGCCTGGTGGAGCTCTACAGCGCGAGCACCTTCATGGCGCGGACGGAAGGGCTGCCCGCACACTTCTACGCGGTGAGACAGCTGCTCGGGGTGGTTCCCGGGATCGGGGTCGCCGTCCTCCTCTCCCGGGTCGACTACCGGCGGCTGCAGGCGGCCGCGTGGCCGCTGCTCGGGCTGACGATCTTCCTCCTCCTCCTGGTGGTGCTCCCGGGAACGGAGGGGATCGCCCCGCGGGTGAACGGCGCGCGCCGCTGGCTGCGGCTCGGGATCGCCTTCCAGCCGTCGGAGCTGGCGAAGCTGGCGCTGATCCTCTGGACGGCCGCCCTCGCGGTGAAGAAGCAGGAGCGCCTCCACTCGCTGCGGAAGGGCCTCCTCCCCTTCCTGGTGGTCTGGGGGGCGGTCCTGCTGCCCGTGGTGTCGCAGCCCAACTTCTCGGCGGCGCTCCTGCTGACGCTGCTGGCGGCGCTGGTGCTCTTCGCGGGCGGGGCGCGGATCGGGCATTTCATCCTCCTGGGACTGGTCTCGGTTCCCGTGGTCTGGAACCAGATCGAGAGCGCGAGCTACCGGATGGAGCGCATCGTCGGCTTCCTCAACCGCGAGGGGAACACCTCGGGAGTCAGCTATCAGATCCACCAGTCGCTGATCGCGGTGGGGTCGGGAGGAATCGCAGGCGTAGGGTTCGGCGAGAGCCGGCAGAAGTTCGGCTTCCTCCCGGAGCCTCACAACGACTTCCTCTTCTCGATGATCGGGGAGGAGTGGGGGCTGATCGGCGTGGTCTTCACGGTGGCGCTGTACATGGCGTTCGCGTGGGTTGGATACCGGATCGCGCGCCGCGCCCCGGATCTCTTCGGGTACCTGCTGGGGGTGGGGATGACCAACCTGATCGTGGTCTCGGCGCTCCTGCACATGGGTGTCGCCCTGGCGCTCCTTCCCACGACTGGGGTGATCCTCCCCTTCATGTCGTACGGGCGGAGCGGTCTGCTGATCTGCTTCGCGGCGGTGGGAATCCTTCTCTCCATCGCCCGGACCTCGGCGGCGCAGGGGCGGCGATGAGCGCGGCGGACCGGGCGCCGCGGGTCCTCTTCGCGGGCGGCGGGACGGGCGGGCACCTCTACCCGGCGATCGCGCTGGGAACGGCCTTCCAGGAGAAGGTCCCCGGCACCGAGCTGCTCTTCCTCGGCGCGCGCCGAGGGGTCGAGGCGCGGGTGCTGCCGCAGCGGGAGCTCCCCCACCTGCTCCTTCCCTTCGAGCCGATCCGCCGCTCGCGTCCCTGGAAGAACTGGCGGCTGGTCCCGGCGCTCTTCGGGTCGGTGCGCGGTCTGTCGCGCGCCTTCCGGGATTTCCGCCCCGATCTGGTGGTGGGCACCGGCGGCTACGCGAGCGGGCCGGTGGTCGGTTGGGGGCTGCTGCGCGGAGTGCCGACGGCGCTGCAGGAGCAGAATTCCTTCCCCGGTCTCACCACGCGCCTGCTCGCTCCGCGGGTCCGTCAGGTCCACCTCGCCTTCCCCGAAGCGAGGCGCTACCTCGACCCGGGACCCGGCACCGAAGTGTTCGAGTTCGGGAACCCGATCGCCCCGCCCGACGCTTCGATCGACCGGTCCGAGGCGCGGAACGCTTTCGGGCTGGGCGATGGCCTGGTGGTTCTGGTGGTGGGTGGAAGCCAGGGGTCGCGCGCGGTGAACGAGGCGCTGCTGGCCGACCTGCGCGGCGTGGTGGAGGGACGGCTCCCCGGACGGCCGGAGGGGGTGGAGATCCTCTGGGCGACGGGGCCGTCGCACTTCGAATCGGTTTCGGGGCGGCTCCGCGAGCTGGGGCTCGAGCCATGGGTGAAGGCGACGCCGTACATCCAGGACATGCCCTCGGGGCTCGCCTCGGCGGACCTCGCGGTCTCGCGCGCCGGGGCGATGGCGCTCGCCGAGCTGTGCGCCTGGGGCATCCCGAGCGTGCTGATCCCGCTCCCCACCGCGGCGGCGAACCACCAGCACCACAACGCCGTGGCGCTGGCCGAGGCCGGGGCGGCGGCGCTGGTGCCCGAGAAGGAGCTGGCGAGCGGACGCCTCTGGGAGGAGGTGCGGGCGCTGGTGGCGGATCCGGAGGGGCGCCGGGCCCTGGCGGAGCGTGCACGGGAGCGCGGGCATCCCCGCGCGGCGTCCGAGATCGTGGACGCATTGACGAAGCTGTTGTGAGCGAAATCGATCGCGGGTCGCACTTCCGCACCCCGAACCCCGATGCTATATTGACCCCCCTCGATCTGATCGGGCTGGCGCGCCGGAAACCGGTCCACTTCATGGGGATCGGCGGGGCGGGAATGTCTCCGCTCGCCGAGCTCGTCCAGCGTGCCGGGGGTCGGGTGACGGGCTGCGACGCCCACCATGGCGCGAGCGTGAGAGCCCTGCGGAAGACGGGGATCCCGGTGGAGGAGGGGCACGATCCGACTCACCCCGACGGGTGCGCCGCGCTGGTCTTGACCGCCGCGATTCCTTCCGATCATCCGGAAGTGCAGGCCGCCCGCGACGCCGGGATCCCGGTGCTGAAGCGGGCGCAGGCGCTCGGAGCTCTCGTCAATCGCGCGACGGTGGTCGGCATCGCCGGTACCCACGGGAAGACCACCACCACGGCCCTCGCCACCTCCGCGCTCTCCGCGGCCGGGCTCGATCCCACGGGCCTCGTCGGAGCCCGCGTGCCCGCCTGGGGTGGCAACCTGCGGCTCGGCGGCGACCGGCTCTACGTGGTGGAAGCGGACGAGTTCGACCGCTCGTTCCTGACCCTCCGGCCGGCCATTGCGGTGGTGACGACCCTGGAAGCCGACCATCTGGACATCTTCGGGGACCTCGCGGGAGTGGAGGAGGCGTTCACCTCCTTCCTGGACCTCGTACCCGAGGGCGGCCTCGTCGTGGGATGCGGAGACGACCCGGGAGTGGGTCGCCTCTTCCCGCGCGTCCCGGGGGGACGCCGGGTGGTGAGCTACGGGCTGAGCGCGGGGTGTGAGCTGCGCGCGGAGGATGTCCGAGCCGAGGGTACCAACTCGCGCTTCTCCGTTCGCGAGCGCGGCCGCCTGCTGGGCGAAGTCCGGCTGGCGATCCCCGGGGCGCACAACGTTCGGAACTCGCTGGCGGCGATCGCCGTGGCCCGCGAACTCGGGGCAAGCTGGGACGCGATCGTCGACGGGCTGGGCGGCTTCGCCGGCACCGACCGCCGCTTCGAACGCATCGGGGAGGCGGGCGGGGTGGTGGTGGTGGACGACTACGCACATCACCCGACGGAGATCCGGGTGACGTTGCAGGCGGCGCGAGCGGCCTTCCCCGAGCGGCGGCTTGTGGCGGTCTTCCAGCCGCATCTCTTCTCGCGGACGAAGGACTTCGCGGCCGATTTCGGCCGGGAGCTTGCCCGCGCGGATCTGGCGATGGTCGCCGACGTATACGCGGCGCGCGAGGAGCCGCTCCCGGGCGTGACCGGGGAGGTGGTTGCGGAGGGGGTGCGGAGGGCGGGGGGCGAGGTGGTGTATCTTCCGCGGCGTCCGGCGATCGCCGCGATCGTTGTCGGGGCGCTGCGGCCGGGTGACCTTTGTCTCACGCTCGGCGCCGGGGATCTCGACGCGGCCGCGCGGGAGATCCTGGAGCGGCTGCACGCCGGCGCCGGCGACCGATGATCGCGCGCCCTTCCCTGCTCGGCATCGCCGCGCTCGCCGCGGTCGGGCTTTCAGCCCCCCTCTGGGGCGCCGCGGCCCTGCGGCACCTCCGCCTCTTCGAGGTGCGGCGCGTGGAGGTCTCCGGGACCCGGCTGCTGGCTCCGCACGCGGTGCTCGCCGCCTCGGGCGTCCGTTCGGGCCAGAACGTGTGGGACGACCCGGCTGCCTGGGAGGCGTCGCTCCGCGCGCACCCGGCGATCGCCGGAGCGTGGGTAACGCGCCGGTTGCCGCGGACGCTTCGGGTGCGGGTGGAGGAGAAGCGTCCCGTCGCCTTCGTGGAGGATGGCTCGCTGCGCCCCGCCACCGCCTCGGGAGAGCTGCTTCCCCTCGATCCCGCCCGCGTCGCGGTGGACCTTCCCATCGTGCGCGGGTCCTGGGCCGACGGCGAGGGGCGGAAGGCCGCCCGCCGCCTCCTCGCCGAGGCGGGGCGCCTGGCGGAGCTCGACCCGGGGCTCCTCTCCGAGGTCTCGGAGGTGCGCGCGGCGGAGGTGGGGCCGGAGGTGCTCGTCCTCTCGCACCGTCTGGCGGAGATCGTCCTTCCGGTGGGGCTCGAATCGGCGCGACTCGCGGAGCTCCGAGCCGTGCTCGGCGACCTCGAGAGGCGCGGGACCCCGGGTGCGGGCGCGCGGGTGGACCTGCGCTTCCGCGACCAGATCGTCGTCCGTCTTTCGACCCCGGTATGACGCCTGTCATGCGCTCCCCTATCGTCGCGGGCCTGGATATCGGAACCACCACCACGGCCGCGGTCATCGCGGAGGTGGGAGGCGAGGGGGCGGAGCGCCCGGAGGTGCGCATCCTCGGAGTGGGGCAGGCGCGCACCAGCGGGATCCGCCGCGAGGTGGTCACCGACCTGGAGGCCACCACCGACTCCGTCCGCAAGGCGGTCAAGGAGGCCGAGCTGATGGCCGGCGTATCGGTGGAGCGGCTCTACGCCGGGATCGCCGGCGAGCACGTGCACGGCCGCGCCTCGACGGGCGTGGTGGCCGTCGGCGGCCAGGAGATCACCACGCGCGACGTGGAGCGGGTCCACGAGGTCGCCCGCGCCGTGGTCGTGCCGGCCGACCGGGAGGTGCTCCACGCGATCCCGCAGGAGTACCTGGTGGATTCGCAGGGAGGGATCCGCGACCCCGGCGGGATGGCGGGGACGCGGCTGGAGGCCGAGGTCTTCATCGTCACCTGCGCGGCCACGGCCGCGCAGAACCTCCGCAAGTCCGTGGATCGCGCCGGGTACGAGACCGCCGGACTCGTCTTCGAGCCGCTGGCCGCCTCGCTGGCCACCGTTTCCGACGACGAGAAGGAGATCGGAGTGGCGATGGTGGACCTCGGCGCCGGGACCACCGAAGTCGTGATCTTCCACGAGCGGAAGATCCGCTCCCTCGCCACGCTCCCCTGGGGCGGCGCGACGGTGACGAACGACGTCGTGAAAGGGCTCTCCCTCCCCTACGCCGAGGCGCAGCGCGCCAAGGAGCGATGGGGGGCGGCCAGAGCCGCTATGGTCGACCCGCGGGAGGTATTCGAGCTTCCGGGAGCCGGGGGGGGAGCGCCGCGGCAGATCGCCCGCGAGCTGCTCGCCCATATCGTCGAGCAGCGCATGGACGAGATCTTCGGGCTGGTGGCCGAGCAGATCGAGCGCGGCGGCTTCGCCGACCGTCTGGCCGCGGGCATCGTCCTCACGGGAGGCGGAGCTTCGCTGGAAGGGATCGTGGAGCTCGCGGAGTCGAGCTTCCCCGGCCCCGTCCGTGTGGGCTACCCGGGAGAGGGGCTGGGCGGGCTCGCCGACGCGGTCCGGCGGCCGAAGTTCGCCACCGCGGCCGGGCTCGCCCTCTTCGGCGCCCGGCAGCACTTGGCAGACGGATCGGACGGCGCCGCCGGGAGCGGCTCGTCCATGAACGGCATGATAAAGTGGATGCGCGACTGGCTGACGGACTTCTTCTGACCATGAAGTTCCGTCGTCGCGCGCTTGAGTTTTTCACCGGATCGAGCCTCCCCAGGTGGGTGGAGGAGGGAGTCGAATGATGATCTTCGAGTACGAGGAGCCCGTGAGCCAGAACGCGCGGATGAAGGTGGTGGGGGTGGGCGGCGGGGGGGGCAACGCGGTGAACCGGATGGTGGACGAGGACCTGGAGGGGGTCGAGTTCATCTCGGTGAACACGGATGCGCAGGCGCTGAAGGGCAGCAAGAGCCAGGTGAAGATCCAGATCGGGAAGAAGCTGACGCGGGGGCTGGGGGCGGGGGCGCGGCCGGAGGTGGGGCGGGCGGCGCTGGAGGAGAGCCGGGAGGAGATCGCGAAGGTGCTGGAGGGGGCGGACCTGGTGTTCGTGACCTGCGGGATGGGGGGGGGAACGGGGACGGGGGGGGCGCCGCTGATCGGGGAGATGGCGCGGGAGCTGGGGGCGCTGACGATCGCGATCGTGACGAAGCCGTTCCTCTTCGAGGGGAAGAAGCGGATGCGGCAGGCGGAGGCGGGGCTGGAGGCGCTGAAGGCGACGGTGGACACGATGATCGTGGTGCCGAACGAGCGGCTGCTCTCGGTGGTGGGGAAGGGGACGAGCTTCAAGGACGCGCTGAAGAAGGCGGACGAGGTGCTGCTGCATGCGACGCAGGGGATCAGCGACCTGATCCGGGTGACGGGGGAGGTGAACGTGGACTTTGCGGACGTGCGGACGATCATGAGCAATCGGGGAACGGCGTTGATGGGGACGGGGTTCGGGCAGGGGGAGAATCGGGCGGTGGAGGCGGCGCAGGAGGCGATCAGCAGTCCGCTGCTGGACAACATCTCGATCCAGGGGGCGGCGGGGGTGCTGATCAACATCACGGGGGGGATGGACCTGGCGATCGACGAGGTGACGACGATCAGCAGCGTGATCCAGGAAGCGGCCGGGGAGGAGGCGGAGATCATCTTCGGCGCCGTGCACGACTCCTCGATGAAGGAGGAGGTCCGCGTCACCGTCATCGCCACCGGCTTCGACCGAGCGGAGATGATGGAGCGGCAGGACAACATCATCCGGCCGGACTTCGGCGGGCGCCGTCCGGGGGAGGTCCGCGGGACGATCCGGCCCGCCGCGCCGGCGGAGGGCACTTCCGCTCCGTCGCCCTCGGACCGGGCGGGCGCGACGCCGATCCACCGGCCTCCGGCGGCATCCCGTTCCCTGGATTCCAAGCTCCCCAGCGATCTGGAGATCCCGACGTTCATCCGGCGCCAGATGGATTGACGGTGCCCCTCACCCGTTCCTGACGACGATCCGATGCCGAGATCCACGACGCAACGGCTCCTCACCCTCGGGATTTTCTCCGCCTTCGGAGTCTCCCTGGTCGGCGCATTCCTGAACTCCGGCGCGGAGAAGGTCCGGGCGGCGTCGACGTTGCCCGCCCTCCTCCCCGCCGCCCACGCCAACCCGGCCGAGGTGGGGTTCGCCGACACCCTTCATGCGGGCGAGACGCTCTCGCAGCTCCTGCTGCGGGTGCAGCTGGCACAGGAGGAAGCGGAGACGCTGCTGGACGAGCTGAGCGAGTACCAGGACCTGCGGCGCCTGCGCCCGGGATCGGTCGTCTCCTACCGGAAGTCGTTCGTGGACGGCGCGGTGCGCGGGATCGAGATGAGCCTCGATGCCGACCATACCCTCGCTCTGCACCGGGAAGGCGGCGGCTGGTCGGGCTCGGTGGAGGAGGTCCCGGTGCGCGGCGACACCGTGGTGCTCTCGGGGGCCGTAGAATCCTCCCTGTACGCGGCGCTGCTCGAGGAGCGGGACCGCGGCATCCCGGCCGAGGAGCTGGAGCGGGTCGCCGATCTGCTCGCGGACCGTATCTTCGCGTGGCAGATCGACTTCTCGCGGGACCTCCGCAAAGGCGACCGCTTCCGCGTCCTCTACGAGAGGATGGTGCGGCCGGACGGCACCGCGCGCTCGGGCCGGGTGCTGGGCGTGCAGTTCAGCATCAACGACCGCGACCACGAGGCGTACGCCTTCACCCTCGCGGACGGGACGGAGGACTACTTCGACCGCGACGGCGAGTCGCTGCGCCGCGCCTTCCTGCGCGCCCCGCTGCAGTTCCGCCGCATCAGCTCCGCCTTCTCGACGAGTCGCTTCCATCCGATCCTCAAGAAGAACCGGGCCCACAACGGGATCGACTACGCGGCCGACGCCGGGACGCCCATCTACGCGGTGGGCGACGGGGTCGTGGCGCGCGCCGGGACGGCCAGCGGCTACGGCAACCTGGTCGAGATCCGGCATCGACGCGGCTACTCCACCCGCTACGCGCACATGCGAGCCTTCGCCCGGAGCATCCGCGCGGGAACCCGGGTGAAGCAGGGCGACGTGATCGGCTACGTGGGGATGACCGGCCTCGCCACCGCGCCGCACCTGCACTACGAGTTCCACGAGAGCGGCCGCGCGGTGAACCCGAACAGCGTGAGGTTCGTCACCGGCGAGCCGGTCCCGAGCCGCGCCCGCAGCGACTTCTCCCGCCTGGTGGGCTCACAGATCGCGGCGATGGACCGATCCTCGGAGGGCGTGCTCGCGGACGCGGGGACGGTCCGCGCGGCGGTCGCCGCTTCTGGCGAGCGTGAGTGAGACGGCGCGGGGCGGGGTCACTCTCTTCCCCGCGATCGACCTTCGGCGCGGGCGCTGCGTCCGGCTGGAGCAGGGGGCGGCGGAACGGGAGACGCTCTACGACCCCGATCCCTTCCGCGTTCTCGCCGGCTTCGCGGAGCAGGGGGCCGATTGGGTCCACATCGTCGACCTCGACGCCGCCTTCGGGGACGGGTCGAACCGCGCGCTCATCGCGGAGCTGGCGCGCTCCACCTCCCTGCGGGTACAGAGCGGGGGCGGGCTCCGTACGGAGGCGGATCTCGACGAGGTGCTGGAGGGCTCGGTGCGCCGGGCGGTGATCGGAACCGCGGCCGTCGAAAGCCCGCCGCTGGTCGCTCGCGCCGTGGAGCGCTGGGGGGCGGAGCGCATCGCCGTCGGACTCGACGCCCGGGGTCGCCGCCCGGCGGTGCGCGGCTGGCGCGAGGAGAGCGGCGCCGACCTCTTCGACCTCGCCCGGTCCCTGACCGACGTCGGCGTGCGCACCCTCGTCTACACCGACATCGAGCGCGACGGCATGCTCTCGGGTCCCAACGTCTCCATGTCGGCCGAGCTGGCGGAGCGGACCGGCGCGGAGGTGGTGGTCTCCGGCGGCGTCGGGGGAATCGAGGATCTCGAACGGGTCGCCCGCGAGGCCCGAACCCGGCCCGGTATCGCCGGGGTGATCGTGGGCAAGGCACTCTACGAGGGGAGGATCGACCTCTCCGCCGCGCTGCGGCTTCTGCGCGCATGACGCCCACGAACGACGGCGGCTCTCAAGTGTAATCGCCCGGGGGATCGTTCCCGGGCGATCTTCCGTTTCGCCGGCGCATCCGTTCACGTCCGAGGATGGCGAAGGATCCATGGCCCGTCTTTTCAAGAAGAAGGAGGAGGGAGCGAAGTCCCTCTGGGAGCGCATCCGGGACGTCGCGCTCACCGACGTCGCGGTGCTGGCGCGCGGTGGGGTGGACGAGGGATCGCTCGAGGACCTCGAGGAGCTCCTGATCGCCGCCGACTTCGGGGTGTCCGCCACGCTGCGCCTGGTGGACGTGGTGGAGAGGCTCGCCGAACGAGGCGTCGCCCGCTCGCAACGGGACTTCCTCGAGGCGGTGCAGGAGGAGATCGTCGCCATCCTCTCGGCGGGGCGCTCCGACACCGCCCTGCGCTTCAACTTCGACGACGGACCCACGGTGATCCTCGTGGCGGGAGTGAACGGGGTGGGGAAGACCACCAGCATCGGGAAGCTGGCCCACCGCTTCCGGACCTCGGGCCGCCGGGTACTCATCGCCGCCGGCGACACCTTCCGCGCCGGAGCGATCGAGCAGCTCGAGCGCTGGTCGGAGCGCGTCGGCTGCGACTTCGTCGGGGCGGAGCCGGGGCGCGACCCGGCGGCTGTGGCCTTCGACGCTGTCGAGGCCTCCCTCGAGCGAGGGGCGGACGTGGTGATCGTCGACACCGCCGGCCGGCTGCACACGCAGTACGACCTCATGCAGGAGCTGGACAAGATCCAGCGCGTGATCGCCCGGAAGCTCCCCGGTGCCCCGCACGAGCGGCTCCTCGTCCTCGACTCCACCGTCGGGCAGAACGCGATGGCGCAGGTCCGCACCTTCCGCGAGACGCTCGACGTCACCGGCCTGGTGCTCACGAAGATGGACAGCACCGCCAGGGGAGGCATCGTGGTCGCCCTCAAGGAAGAGTTCGACATCCCGGTGAAGTTCATTGGCGTCGGAGAGGGGATCGAGGACCTGCTCCCCTTCGAGGTCGGCGCCTTCGCCGAGGAAGTGCTCACGTCCTGAGGCCTGCGTGCTACCAGCCGGTCGGCACGTAGCCCCCAAGCTCGATCATGCCCTATTCCGAGCTCGACAAGCCCGCCCAGTTCCTCAAGGGTGTGGGGCCGAAGCGCGCCGGCCTGCTGGCGAAGCTGGGTCTCCTCACCGCTCGCGACGTGCTCTTCCACGTCCCACGCCGGTACGAGGATGCCTCGACCGTGCAGCGGATCGCCTCGCTGGAGGCGGGGATGGAGGCGACGGTGGTGGGGCAGGTGGTGTCGAAGGGGGTGCTCCCCACCCGGAAGGGGCTGCGCATCTTCCAGGCGGTCGTGCAGGATGGGAGCGGGCTGATCGAGTGCTCCTGGCCGGGGCAGCCCTTCCTGGATCGGAAGATCCGGAAGGGGGACCTGCTCCTCCTCTGGGGCCCCGTGCGCTTCTTCCACGGCCGGCAGCTCCAGCCGCGCCTCTTCGAGACCCTCTCCCGCGAGGGCGACGAGTCCGGCGGTGAGGTGGGCAGGGTCTTTTCCGTCTACCCCTCCACGGAGGGGCTCACCCAGCAGTACATCCGGAAGCTCGTCGCCGACAACCTCGACGACCTGTTGGAGGTGGTGGAGGAGGAGGGGGAAATCCTCGATTCGGCGCTCCTGGAGCGCGCCGGGGTTCCTCCGCTGCGGCGGGCTCTGGAGCTCCTCCACCGCCCGGAGTCGGTGCTGCAGGCGGAGCAGGGGCGGCGGCGACTCGCGTTCGAGGAGCTGTTCTTCCTGCAGCTGCTTCACGCGCGGGCGCGCCACGAGAGCACCGTCGCCCGGCCGGGGATCGTCTTCGAGCGGCGCGACACCCTCGTGCGGCCGCTGTACGAGTCGCTCCCGTTCGTCCTCACCGAAGCGCAGCGGCGCGTGCTGCGCGAGATCGGACACGACATGGCCTCGCCGGCGCGCATGAACCGGCTCCTCCAGGGGGACGTCGGAGCGGGAAAGACGGTGGTGGCGCTCTTCGCCATGCTGCGTGCGGTGGAGAACGGCTACCAGGCCGCTCTCATGGCTCCCACCGAGATCCTCGCCGAGCAGCACCTGCGCACCCTGCAGGCCCTTCTGGGCGATGTTCCGATTCGCCTTGCGCTTCTCACCGGCCGGAGGGGCGCGGCGGACACGCGCGGCGCCCTGGAAGGGATCTCCTCCGGCGACGCCGGGATCGTGGTGGGCACGCAGGCGCTGATCCAGGAGCGGGTCCGCTTTCACCGCCTGGGGCTGGTGGTGGTGGACGAGCAGCACCGCTTCGGGGTTCGGCAGCGAATGGCGCTCGCGGACATGGGCGAGAACCCCGACGTGCTCGTCATGTCCGCCACCCCGATCCCGCGCTCGCTGGCGCTCACCCTGTACGGCGATCTCGACGTCTCGGTGCTCGACGAGCGCCCGCCCGGGCGTCGCCCCATCCGCACCGCCCTGCGTCCGCAGAGCGCAGGGCCCAGGGTGCTGGAGTTCGTCCGCTCACAGGTGGAGGAGGGGCGGCAGGCCTATCTGGTATATCCGCTCGTGGAGGAGTCGGAGGCGATGGACCTCGCCTCGGCCACCGAGGAGTACGGGCGGCTGCGCGCGGAGGTCTTCCCCGACCTGAGGCTGGGGCTGATCCACGGGCAGATGTCGGGAGAGGAGAAGGACCAGGTGATGCGGCGCTTCGGGGCGGGGGAGATCGACGTGCTCGTCTCCACCACCGTCATCGAGGTGGGAATCGACGTGGCGAACGCCACGGTGATGGCGATCGAGCACGCCGAACGCTTCGGCCTCTCGCAGCTGCACCAGCTCCGCGGCCGGGTGGGTCGCGGAGCGGCGGAGAGCTACTGCGTCCTCCTCGCCTCTTCGCCCGAGGCGGCGGAGCGGCTGCGCATCTTCGCCTCTACCGAGGACGGCTTCGCGATCGCGGAGGCCGACCTGCGCCTGCGGGGCCAGGGCGATCTCTTCGGCGATCGGCAGTCGGGGATCCCCGCTTTCCGCTTCGCGGACCTGCAGAAGGACGAGGAGTTGCTGGCGCTGGCGCGGGACGAGGCCCGGGCCATGATCTCGGAGGACCCACAGCTACTCGCCCGCCCCCGCATCCGCGAGGCGATGGAGGAGCGCTACGGCGAGCGCGCCAGGCTGTTCCGGACGGGATAAGGGCTATGTGCTACCGGGGCCTGGCCATCTGCGCGATGTCTGGGCTCCGGCGCCACGTGTGCCTTCCGCCGTCCCTGAACTTCCTACCCTTCATCCTTCCTACCCTTGTCATCCTGAGCGAAGGATCTCCAAGCCGAGGACGGAGCGGAACACCGGCTTCAAATTCCTCGCTGGCGCTCGGAAAGACAACTTAGGGTGACAGCCACCTTGCCGGGCACGTAGCACGTACCTCCCTACCACTCCCCTCCCCGTCCCGTGAGCGTCTTCCGGATCCGCTCCAGCTCCTCCTTCTGCTGCTGGATGGTGGAGTCGCGGGCGACGATCTGCTGCTTGAGGCGGCCTACCTCGTCGGCGAGCTCGCGCGACTCCCGGGCGGGGACCACCACGCGCTCGGTCACCACGCGCGTCTCCGGCTGCAATCCGGGAACGCGCTCCTCCGCGGGCATGTTCAGCTGGCGGGCGAGCTGGTAGAGCATCGTGGCCTCGGGCCGGCGGAACACCGAGCCGGGCGCCACGGAGTCCCGCTCGAGGTAGAGTCGCAGGGTCTCCTCGGCCGGGGCGGGGTTCCACGCAGGGTTCCGCGGGTCGAGTCGGATCGCGCCGACGTAGAAGAGACTCTCACGGCCGGCGTCGGTCTCCGGATGGTCGCGCGCGAGCCGCTCGAAGGTGGAGGTGGCGCGCCCGAAATCGTTCGCCGCCAGCGCCTGGTGCGCTTCGTCCCAGAGGTGTGCGTGCTCCGGCGGCCGCTCGCCTCCCGCCAATCCAAGCTGCGAACAGGAAGCGAGCAGGAGGGGCAACAGGAGCCGGGGGATCCACTTCATCGTCGCGGTCGGGCCAGGGTCAGGCCGCCTGCGGGACGGGCGGCCGCAATGGGAGAAAAACCCGGAAGGTAGTCCCCTTGCCCTCTACGCTCTCTGCACTGATCGTGCCTCCATGGGCGTCCACGATCTCTCGCGAGATCGCCAGCCCCAGCCCCGATCCCACCGAGCGCGGCTGCGCCTCATTCTCCACCTGGAAGAACTTCTCGAAGATCCGCGGCAGCTTGTCCCGCGGGATCCCGATGCCGGTATCCGCGACCTCTACCAGAACCCCTGGTTCGTCCCCGCGGCTCCCCTGACGGGCGCGGAGACGGATCTTCCCGTGCCGCGGGGTGAACTTGAAGGCGTTGGAGAGCAGATTCCCCACCACCTCGTTGAGGCGGTCCGGGTCGCCTTCCAGGATCTCCGGGAGATTGGACGAGGTCTCCAGCGCGAAGTCGATCTCGTTCTGGTACGCCAGGACCTCGAAGCTGGTGGCGAGGTCGGTCAGGAACTCCCTCAGCGCCACCGGCTGCATCTCCAGCCGCCCCCCTCCCGCCTCGAACCTGCTGATGTCCAGGAGCTGCTGGATGAGTCGGCTAAGCCGATCCGACTGGTCGTCGATGGAGCCGAGGATCTTCACCTGCTGCTCCGGCACCTCGCCGTACACGCCGTCGCGCAGCAGCGATACATATCCCTTGACGACGCTGAGCGGGGTCTTCAGCTCGTGGGAGGCCACGGAGACGAACTCCGCCTCCAGCTTGCGTAGCGCGGCGAGCTGCCGGGTCATACTACGGAAGGAGCCGGCGAGGTCTCCGATCTCGTCGGGGCGGTCGGGGGGTATGGGCAGCTCGGGCTCGAAGTCGCCGCCAGCCACCACCGCCATCGCGCCGCGTAGCTGCCGGATCGGCCCCAGGAGGCTGCGCCCCGACCAGGCGCCGAGAGCGAGCGCCATCATCAGCGCAACCGCCAGACCCAGGAGGGTGGTGGTCGCGGCACCGGTCGCGATATCGCGGGCCTGCGCCACCTGTTGCTCCCCCGCACGGTTGATCGCCGCCCCGATCGGGTCCAGGGCCCTGTCCATGGCATCGAAGGCGGGATCCACCGCCTCGTCCCGGTAGGCGTCGGCCGCCTGCACGTTGCCGCTCTCCACCAGCCGCTGCTCCTCAGTGATCGCGCGGCGCAGACGCTCCCAAGCGCGCGCCGCGGCGGCCGCGGGATCTCGATACCCCCCCGACCTCAGGCGGTCGAGCTCGGCGTCGATGCGGACCACGCTCTGCTCCACCTGCCGTCGCGCCGCCAGCCGATCGTCCGGGGCGGAGGTGCCGGCGAGGGCGAGGTAGATGCGCTCGAGGTTTTCCGCCTCCTCGAAGGCCGCCTGCAGGCGGCCCAGCGCCAGCGCGCCCACCGCGTCGCGCGTGCTCAGGTTGTAGGCGACCTGGCGCAGATCCTGGAGCGCGCGGAGACCGTAAATCGCCGGGACGATCAGGATGAGCGTCATCGCGAGGAAGGTGAGGACCAGCCGCTCCCGCAGTTTCATCGTTCTCCGCGCTTCGCTTCGTCCCACAGCCGGTCGAGTGCCTCTAGCCCCGCTTCGCCGAGCACCATCCCCCGCTCCTCCGCCAGCCGCTCGACCTCCGCGAAGCGGCGCACGAACTTCGCGTTCGCGCGGGAGAGCGCGGTGGCGGCGTGGACCCCCGCCAGTCGGGCCAGGTTGACGATGGCGAAGAGCAGGTCCCCCAGCTCCTCCTCCACCTTGTCCCCAGTCCCCGCCTCGAGCTCGGCGCCGACCTCCGACACCTCCTCGTGCACCTTCTCCCATGCACCGCGCCAGCTCGGCCAGTCGAACCCGACGCGGGCGACCGCCTCCTGGACCCGGTGGGCGCGCTGCAAAGGGTCGGGTCCCGGCGGGACCCCGGCGAGCAGCCCGGCCGCCGCCGGTTCCTCCTCCGAGCGCTCCCGGGCCTTCAGCGCCTCCCACGGCTCCGCGTCTCCGAGGCCGTACAGGTGCGGGTGACGGCGTCTCATCTTCTCCTCGAGACCCGCCACCACGGCCTCGCGGTCGAAGGCGCCCCGCTCCTCGCCGAGCACCACCTGGAAGGCGAGGTTCAGCAGGAGGTCGCCCAGTTCGCCGCGGAGCTCGGCCTCGTCGCCCAGCTCGATGGCGTCCACCACCTCGTGGCTCTCCTCCAGCAGGTAGCGGCGCAGTGAACGCGGAGTCTGTGCCGCGTCCCAGGGGCAGCGGGCGCGCAGGAACTCGACCAGCGCCAGGGCGCGGTCGAGAACTCCGGTGGGCGGAGTCGGCTCGGGGGCGTCGGCTTGCGGGCTCTTCACGGTCGGCCTATACTACGTCGCCTGTGTTCGACCCGTCAACTGGCTCCCGGTCTCGCGCGTGGGTCGAGGTCCGTCTGGACCGGCTGCGCGACAACGCCCGATCCGTCCGGCGCGCGGTGGGTCCGGACGCCCGCCTCGTGCCGATGGTCAAGGCGGACGCCTACGGCCTCGGCGTAGGTCCCGTGGTCCGGACGCTCTCCGAACCGCCGGGGGCGGAGGGGCCGTGGGCCTTCGGCGTGGCCGCGGTCGCGGAGGGCGAGGACCTCCGGGCGCGGGGCTGGCAGGGGCGCGTGCTGGTGACCGCTCCCGTCCCTCCCGGAGAGCTGTCCCGGGCCGCCGAGGCGGACCTCTCGCTCTCCCTCTCCGACCTGCCGTCGCTGGAGCGGTGGGCGCGCCTCGCGCGGGAGCGCGGGCGGTCGCTCGCCTTCCACCTGGAGGTCGACACCGGAATGGGCCGCGCGGGGCTCCCCTGGGCCGACGCGCCCCGCTGGGGGCCGGAGGCCGCCCGCCTCGCGGACGGGGCGCGGTGGGAGGGTTGCTTCACCCACTTCCACTCCGCCGACGAGCCTGACCTCGCCGCCACGGACGAGCAGTGGGAGCGCTTCCGCGAAGCGGTGCGGCACCTCCCGCCAAACCCGGAGCGGGCGCTCCACGTCGCCAACAGCGCGGCGGCGATGCGCCGGGGTGGGTTCGGCTGCGCCCTCGTCCGCCCGGGAATCTTCCTCTACGGCGGTGCGGCGGGCCCGAAGACGCCGCTTCCGGTGGTCTCGGTGCGGGCCCGCCTCGCGCTGGTGAAAGAAGTGGACGCCGGCGCCACCGTCGGCTACGGCGCCACCTACCGTGCCTCGGGCCGGGAGCGCTGGGGGACGCTCGCCATCGGCTACGGAGACGGGGTTCCGCGCGCCCTCGCCGCGGGCGGTGGCGAGGTGCTGGTGCGGGGGCGGCGGGTGCCGATCATCGGCCGCGTTTCGATGGATATGAGCACCGTCGACCTCTCCGCCCTGCCGGAGGCCCGGCCCGGAGACGTCGCGACGCTCGTCGGCCGTGACGGGGATGCCGAGATCACCATCGACGAGGTGGCGCTGCGCTGTGGCACCATCTCGTACGAGATCCTGACGGGGCTGACCCCACGACTCCCACGAATTTACCTGCCGGGGGAACCCGGATCGGCCTCCGATGGTTGAACACTGGGCGGATCCCCTCCGCGGGTCGGCCGGGGTCCGCCGCCGGAGGCCCGTATCGCCTGCGAAGCGCCCGGACGGCGTTCCGCAGGCGTTCACAATATTTAACGAATCGCTGATGCAGATCCCGAGGAGGCTGGTCCGGGGAACCGTGGCGGCGCTGGCCGCGGCGACCCTCGCCGGGTGCGACAACGAGCTCCCGACCATCATCGGCTCCGACCGCTTTCCCGAGGGGAGCCTTCCGACCACCCTCGAGGTGGTCCTCGACTCGGACGCGTTCCTGCATTCGGCCACCGTCTTCGACGACTACTCGCGTGCCCTGGACGCGCCCTTCCTCCTCGCAGCCGAGGGGTTCGGCGGCGCCCTCGACGCCCATTCGCTCGTCCGGTGGGAGGGTTTCCCCGACACGGTGAGCGTGCCGCTCGCCGGCGGCTCGTTCAGCAACGATACGGCCTTCACTTACGGCCCCGGGCGGATCTCCACCACGGTCGTCCCCTCCGCCTCCACCAGCCCCGGCCCGGCGCGGCTTCGGCTGTGGGCGCTGGCACAGCCCTGGGACTCGGCCTCGGTGAGCTGGACGGTGGCCGAGCGCCGCGACGGCACGGTCCTTCCCTGGCGCGAGGTGGGCGGGACGCGGGGGGAGCTGCTGGCGGAGGCGCTCTGGACACCCGGCGATACGGCGAGCGCCGACTCCCTCGTCTTCAGCGTCGACTCGCTTACGGTCGCGCGCATCGCGGCCGAGGGGTTCCCGGGCGTCCTTATCACCAGCGAAACGCCCGGGAGTCGCATCCGGTTCTCCTCGCGGCTGGTGCTGGAGACCGCCATCCGGGGAGTCTCCCGGCCGGACACGGCCCTGGCGCGCACCTTCTCGGTGGGGCCGCAGGAGTTCGTCTTCTCGCCCGTGCCGCCCCGCCCCGACACCGTATACCGCACGGGCGGCGTCACGGGGGCGCGGACCTTGCTACGTCTCGACCTGGCGCAGCGCCTCCCCGGCTGCCAGAACCCGGCGACGGACCCGTCCTGTCCGCTCGTCCCGCTGCGCGAGGTGACGCTGAACGAGGCGTCTCTGGTGCTGCAGCCGCTGGCGGTCCCCTCGGGATTCCGGCCGCTCGGGCTGACGGACGTGCGCGTGCGGCGGGTGGTCGAGACGGGGCTGGGACGCCGCGCCACGCTCGCGGAGTCGTTCGCCGTCGACTCGATCGCCGCGTCGCGCTTTGCTTCGGCGGAGCAGGCCGCCTTCGCCATCGACCTCACCGGCGCGCTCGCCGCCGTGGCGGCCACCGACTCGGCCGTCACCACCATCGCGCTCCTCACCGAGCCCGAAGGATCGCAGTTCGGGTATCTATGGTTCGCCCCGCGCCCCCGTCTGCGCCTCGTGTACACCCTTCCCCTGAGGCCCCGGCTGCCATGAGGCCCCTCGCTCCGCTCTCTCGATCGCGATCTCTCGCCGCGCTGGCGGGCATGCTGCTCGCGCTGAGCGCCTCTCCCGTCTTCGCGCAGTCGCTGCTGTCCAACCGCGGGCTCGGCCTGGTGGTAGAGCCCACCGACGCCCGCGCCCACGGCCTCGGCGGAGTGCAGCTCGGGCTCGCCGGAAGCGACTTCTCCTGGGCCAATCCGGCCGACCTGGTGGGGATGCCTGCGCCCGGGATGCGCTTCGTCTCGCAGTTCGACGACTTCTCCGCCGACTTCGGCCCGAGCACCGTCGACGCGGCCACGGCGCGCTTCCCGCTCCTGCAGATCGCCACCCCCGTGGGGAGCCGGTGGGCGCTCACCGCGGGCTTCGGCGGGTTCCTCGACCAGAACTTCGCGGTGCAGCGCGACACCACGCTGCTGATCGGCGGCGACAGCGTCGAGGTACAGGACCGGCTCAGCTCGGAGGGGGGCGTCGCCCGCCTTCGCTTCGGCGCCGCGTACCGCGTTCTCGAGGGGCTCTCGGTCGGGGCGGGGCTCGACGTGTATACGGGGACGGTGCGGCGCGGCTTCGGGCGCCGCTTCGAGGGACAGGGCGTGCCCGCCTGTTGCAGCACCGAATGGAACTACAGCGGGACGGGCGCGCTCGCCGGCATCTCCTGGACTCCGACCGAGGCGACTAGCCTCTCCGTGGCCGCCTCCTTCGGCGGCACGCTCGATGCCGAGACCGGCGACAGCCTTTCGGCCGCGCGGAGCTTCGATCTCCCGGCCACCTTCCGGGCCGGCGGCAGCGCGCGCCTCGCCGAGAACCTGCTCGCGGCGGCCTCGGCCGATTGGTCGGGGTGGTCCTCTCTGGACGCAGCGCTCGCGGAGTCAGGCGGGGCTCGCGACGGCTGGGCTCTGCAGGGCGGCCTCGAGTGGGACGGGATCCTGTTCCGGACCCGCCCTGTCCCCTTGCGAATCGGGGGGCGGCAGGCGGCTCTCCCGTTCAGCTGGAGCCAGCCCTCGGCGGGCGGGGACTGGGCGACGGAGCGGGCCGTCACCGGCGGTTTCGGGCTCGTCCTCGCCGGCGGCGCCACCCTGGCCGACGCCGCGCTCGAACGCGGCTGGCGCGGCGGCGACTCGGCGGGGCTCGAGGAGTCGTTCTGGCGCGTGACCCTCTCCGCAACGGTCCTGGGCCGGTGAGCACCGAGTCCGTCGTGGCGCCGCTGATCCTCGTGGTGGACGACAATCCCCTCAACGTGGAGCCGCTCTGCGACCTACTCACGGCGATGGGCTACCGCGTGGATCAGGCCCTCGACGGTCCGACGGCGCTCGATCGCGTCCGCGCCAACCCGCCGGACCTCGTCCTGCTCGACATCATGATGCCGGGGATGAACGGCTTCGAAGTGTGCGAGCGGCTGAAGCAGGAGCCGGCCAACGCCCGAATCCCCGTGGTCTTCGTCACCGCGCTCTCGGAGACGGAGGACAAGCTGCGAGCGATCGAGGCGGGCGGCGACGACTTCCTGACCAAGCCCTTCAACCGCCCGATTCTCCTCGCCCGCGTCCGTTCGCTGCTGCGGCTCAAGGCTGCGCGCGACGAGCTGGAGACGTCGTACCGGAAGCTGCAGGCGCTCGAGCGGCTGCGGGACGACCTCATGAAGATGATCGTCCACGACCTGAAATCGCCGCTCACTTCCCTCCTGGGCACGCTCGAGATGGCGGTGGAGGGCGACCTCGGCCCGCTGACGCCCGACCTCAAGCAGCTGCTGGGCGACTCCTACCAGCGCGGCGGCGACGCGATCGAGCTGATCGACGACCTGCTGGAGCTGGCCCGCCTCGAGGATTTGCAGGTCGCGCTCGAGCTCCGGGCCCTGGACTCCGCCTCGCTCCTCGACTCGGTGGCCGATGAGTGGAGGGTGCGGGTGGAGCGGCGAGGCGCCTCCCTGGTGGTCGGCGGGACGCCGTCCCTGCCCTTCCGGGCGGACGAGCACCTGCTGCGGCGCGTCTTCTCGAACCTGATCGGGAACGCGCTCCGGCACGGCGGGGAGGGGATCGCGATCCGCCTCTCCGCGCGGGAGGGAGCCCGGCCGGGAGAGGTGAGGTTCACGGTGGCCGACGACGGGGTCGGAATCCCGCCGGCCTTCCACGATACCATCTTCCGCAAGTATGCCAGCGTCCAGCAGCGGGGGCACGCCACATCGGGGCTGGGGCTCACTTTCTGCAAGCTGGCGGTGGAGGCGCACGGGGGGCGGATCTGGGTCGAGAGCATCGGAGAGGGAGGGAGCGTCTTCCACTTCGCCCTCCCGCCCTCCCCGGCCGACGCCGCGGCGTCCTGAGGGCGCCATCGGGGTTCCCGCGCGAGTATCCGGTTCGCCTTCATTCCCTTCGTCCATGTCGTCGCAGCGCGGTTTTTTCCTGGCGTTCGAGGGTGTCGAGGGGTCGGGGAAGAGCACCCAGGCGGGGCTCCTCGCGGAGACCCTGCGTGGGCGCGGGGTTCCGGTGGTCGTGGCGCGCGAGCCGGGGGAGACCGCGCTGGGGGAGCGTATCCGCTCCCTTCTGCTGGAACAGGAGGGGATGGAGATTCCCGCTCACAGCGAGCTCTTCCTCTTCCTGGCGGCGCGCGCGGCCTTCGTGGAGCAGGTCGTGAGGCCGGCGCTGGCCGAGGGGCGAGTGGTGATCGCCGACCGGTTCGAGCTCTCGACGCTCGCCTATCAGGGCGCCGGCCGCGGCCTCCCGGTGAGGGAGATCCTCCGCTGCAACCGCTTCGCCACCGGCGCGCTGACACCGGACGCGACGGTGCTGCTGGAGCTGAGCCTCGGCGAAGGGACCCGGCGTCAGGTGGCGGCCCGGAAGAGGCCGGATCGGATGGAGCGGGAGGAGCTCGCGTTCCACGAGCGGGTCTCTCGCGGGTACCGCCGCCTGGCGGGGTCGGTGCCCGGGATCCTTCCGGTGGATGCCGAAGGGTCGCTCGAGGAGGTGCGGCGACGGGTTCTGGAGGCCCTGACGGCGCGTTTCCCCGAAACTTTCTCTCCCGGAGGGGTTACCAGATAGGCGAGCTCCGCTCCTCCCACGGGCGGAGCTCCCCCCCTCTCTCCCAGTCGTCCGTGGAGGTCGAATGAAGCTCAAGCGCACGGTTCTCGGCCCGGTCCTCGTGGCCTCGGTTGCGGTGGTCTCCGGCGGATGGCTCCTGCAACAGGGGGCTACGCGCGAGAACAACGTGTTCCAGCAGGCGCGCGTCTTCGACGAAGTCCTGCACCGCGTCTCGCGCGACTACGTGGAGCAGCGTCCCTCCGACGAGCTCTATCAGATGGCGGTCGAGGGGTTTCTGCGTGAACTGGGAGACCCGCACACCGCCTTCATGAGCGCGAAGGAATACAACGACCTCCGCGTACAGACCACGGGGGAGTACGGGGGTTTGGGGATCCGGATCGCCGAGCAGGACGGCTGGGTCACGGTGGTCTCGCCGCTCCCGGGCACGCCCGCCGAGCGGGCCGGTATCCTCGCCGGGGACCGCATCATCGAGGTGGAGGGCGAGTCCACTGAGGGCTGGACCGACGACGACGCGGTGAACGTGCTGCGCGGGCCCAAGGGGAGCCCGGTCAACATCAAGGTCGCGCGCAGCGGGGTGGACGCGCCGATCCCCTTCACCATCGTGCGCGAGGAGATCCACGTGCAGTCCGTGCCCGCCTCGTACATGGTGGAGCCCGGCATCGGCTACATGGACCTCGACGTCTTCGCCGAGACCTCCACCTCCGAGCTGCGGGAGGCGATCGACCGCCTGCGAGGCGAGGGGATGAAGGGGTTGATCCTCGACCTCCGCGCCAATCCCGGTGGGCTGCTCGACCAGGGGGTTTCGGTCTCGGACCTCTTCCTGAAGCCGGGCCAGCCGATCGTCGAGACGCGAGCCCGGAATCCGCGGGACAACGTCACCTTCCGCGCCTCGGGGCCCGAGGTGGTGGAGGGGCTTCCCGTGGTGGTGCTGGTGAACGAGTACTCCGCGAGCGCCGCCGAGATCGTGGCCGGCGCGCTGCAGGACCACGACCGCGCGCTGGTCGTCGGCGCGCCCACCTTCGGGAAGGGTTCCGTGCAGACCCTCTTCCCGCTTTCCGGCGGCAACTTCCTGAAGATGACGACCGGGAAGTGGTACACGCCGGTGGGCCGCTCCATCCAGAAGGAGCGCAAGCGCGCCGGAGACCCGACCGCGCTGGTAGAGCCGGAGCCGATCTCGGAAGATGGCCAGCCCATTCCCGCCGACGAGGCGGTGGACACCGCGAGCCGCGAGTCGTACAAGACCGACACCGGCCGCGTGGTCTACGGCGGCGGCGGGATCGTGCCGGACCTCGTCGTCCGGCCCGACACCCTCAACGCGCAGGAGCGGGCTTTCTTCGAGGCCGCCTCGAAGAGCGGGAGCAAGTTCTCCGACGTGGTGTTCCGCTATGCGGTGGACCATGCCCGGCAGAACGACGGTCTGCGGCCCGACTTTCCCGTCACGCAGGCGATGCGGGACGAGTTCCTGCGCCGCCTTCAGGAGGCCGGGGTGAACGTGACGCGCGAGCAGTTCCAGGGGGCCGAGCGACTCCTCGACCAGCGCCTCGCATATGAGATCGCACGCTCCAAGTGGGGAATGGCCGCGGCGTCTCAGCGGGCGAACATGGACGACAACGTGGTCCGCACCGTGATCGGTCTGCTGCAGAATGCGCCGACTCAGCAGTCGCTCTTCGAGCAGGTCCAGGCGATGAAGACGGCGCGTCGTTGATGGGTCTCCTGACGGTCCTGGCCCTCACCGCGGTCGGGTTGGTGGTCGGGCTGCTGTCGGGATTGGTCGGAATCGGAGGAGGGGTACTCATCGTACCCTTCCTCTACTTCTTTTACGACCGCCCCGAGCTGTTCGGCGTGGGTGTGGAGCCGGGAATCCGCACGATCCTGGCGCACGGCACCAGCCTCTTCGTGATCATGCCGACGTCGATCCGCGGGGTGTTCGCCTTCCACCGCGCCCGGCTGGTCGAGTGGAGGGCCGTCTGGCCGATCGGGGCGGCGTCGGTGGTGGCGGCGATCCTCGGTGCGCGCGCCGCTCTCGCCCTCCCGCCCGAGGTCCTCAAGATGGGGTTCGGCCTGCTCCTCGTCTTCTCTGGGATGCGGATGGCGCTGAAGAGTCCCCCGCCGGTCGACGCCACGCCGCGCCCTCCGCGCCTCTCGCTCGCCGTCACCGCCTTCACCGGCCTCGCCGTCGGGCTCTTCTCGGCGCTCCTGGGAGTCGGCGGGGGAATCATCGCGATCCCGCTGCTGATCCATCTGATGCACCTCGACGTGAAGAAGGTGGCGGCCACCTCCATCGGGATCATCGCCATCACGGCCGCCGCGGGAGCGGCCACCTACATGTGGACAGGGCACGGGGAGCCGGGCCTGCCGCCCCACAGCGTCGGGTACGTGCACGTCTCCGCGGGGCTGCTGATGTTCGTCGGGTCGGTGGTCTCAGTCCGGTGGGGGGCGGCGCTCAACCAACGGATGCGTCCCCGGACGCTCACGCTGATGTTCGCCATCCTCTTCGTCCTCCTCGGGCTGCGCCTGGTCCTGGAGAATGCCCAGCAGCTCCTCGGGCTGCTGAACGCGTAGGCGTCGGGACATGGCTGCTCCGCGAGCGGCCGCGCCGGCCCCGGGTCGGCCCTTCGTTTCGCCGACGCTGGTGCTGCTGGCCTCGGTCGTGGCGATCAGCTGGGCGGGACCGCTCCGCCTCTTCACCGGCGCGCCGGCGTTCGCGGTTTCCTTCTGGCGGCTCGCCCTCTCCACCGTGCTGGTGGCGGTGGTCCTGAGCGTGCGGGGAGAGTGGGGGCACCTGCGGCGCCTTTCGGCGGGCGACTGGGGGACGGCCGCGCTGGCCGGGGCGCTGCTCGCGGGGCACTTCGCCAGCTGGTTCGCCTCGCTCGAGCTGACCAGCGTCGCCGCGTCGGTGGCGTTGGTCAACATGCAGCCGGTGCTGGTGGCGGTGATCTCGGCGCTGGCGCTCGGCGAGCGCCCGAGCGGCCGCCAGTGGGCCGGAATCGCGCTGGCGGTGCTCGGCGCCACCTGGATCGGGTGGGGCGATCTGCGGGGAGGCTCCGACCCCCTGCGTGGAGACCTCCTCGCGCTGCTCGGAGCGCTCTTCTTCGCGGTGTACTACGGGATCGGCCGGCGGCTCCGCGGGCGGATCGACGTATGGCCGTACGTGGCGGTGGTGTACGGCTGCGCGGCGCTGGTGCTGCTCGCAGTCAGCCTCGCTCTGGGCGTACCGCTGGTGGCGGGGTACGGGCGCACCGATTGGCTCGTGTTCGCGGGGCAGGCGCTCGGCCCGATGATGATCGGCCATACGGGACAGAACTGGGCGCTGCGGTACCTGCCGGCGTACGTCGTGAGCCTCTTCCTGCCTGGGGGGAGCCGATCGGTGCGACGCTGATCGCGTGGCTCCTCCCGGGGATCGCGGAGACGCCCCCGGCGCAAGCGTTGCTGGGCGGGGGGCTGATCCTTTCGGGAATCGCGCTCGGAATGCGGAGGAGATGAGCATGGCGGATCACGTCGAGGTGGTGCGGGGCGAGATCGTCGAGTCGCGGCACCGCGTCCACGCCGCGGTGGTCGACGCGGGCGGACGCCTGCGCGCCTCGGTGGGCGACCCGGAGATGGTGACCTTCCTTCGCTCGGCGGCGAAACCCTTCCAGGCGTTGCCGATCGTCGAGGACGGAGCGCTCGACCGCTTCGGAATTCCGCTGCAGGAGCTGGCGCTCTGCTGCGGGTCGCACTCCGGGGAGCCGAGACACGTGGAGGCGGCGGGCTCGATCCTGCGCCGGCTCGGGCTGGACAGCGAAGCGCTCGCCTGCGGCCCTCACCCCGCCCTTCCACGAGCCGACACGGCGCGAGCTGGCGGAGGCGGGGCTGGAGCCGGTGCGCCTGCACAACAACTGCTCGGGAAAACACGCGGGGATGCTCGCCCTGGCGCGCGTCCATGGATGGGACACCGAGGGGTATCACCGCCCCGAGCACCCGGTGCAGCAGCGGATCCTCACCGAGCTCTCCCACTGGGTGGATCGTCCCTTTGAGGGGATCGGCCTCGGCACCGACGGGTGCGGGGTGGTGAGCTATGCGCTGCCGCTGCGCAACATGGCGCTCGCCTACGCCCGCCTGGCTCGCGCGGCGCGGGCGGGCGATCATGATCCGACCTACGTGGTCGGTGCGATGACCGCCTACCCCGAGATGGTCGCTGGCGAGGGGCGGCTCTGCACCGATCTCATGCGGCGTACCGCGGGGCGACTCTTCGCCAAGCTCGGCGCCGAGGGAGTGTACTGCGTCGGCGTCCCGGGGGCGGAGCTGGGGGTGGCGCTGAAGGTGGAGGACGGCGCCGCGCGGGCCATCGCCCCGGCGATGCTGTTCGTGCTCCGCCAGCTCGACCTCATCTCCGAGGACGATTTCGGGGCGCTGTACACCCACGCCTATCCCGAGGTGCGGAACTCCCGGGGCGAGATGGTGGGTCGGCTGCGGGCCAACCTGTCGCTCGTCTCGCCCGATGTCTGAGCGGGCCGCGCTGAGCCCCGCGCGTGCGGCGCTGGTGGCGCTTTCAGCGGCGCTCGCGACGCGAGACGACTATGCGATCCTCACCGCCATACGGTGGGCCGCGACGGAGGCCGATCCCGTGGCGGTGGAGGAGGCGCTCCTGCAGTCGCACCTCTTTCTCGGCTTCCCGCCGGCACTGGAGGCGCTGGTACTCTGGCGCGAGGTCACCGGCCGCGCCGCGGCGGAGGAGCGGGAGGAGACGCACGAGGGGTGGGAGTCGAGAGGGGCGGAAGTCTGCGCGAGGGTGTACGGGCGGAACTACGAGAAGCTGCGCCGGAACGTGGCGCTCCTCCACCCTGATCTCGATCGCTGGATGGTGGAGGGCGGGTACGGCCGGGTGATCGGGCGGCCGGGGCTGGACCTGGCCACGAGGGAGCTGTGCATCGCCGCGCTGCTGGCCGTGCAGGACTCGCCGCGGCAGCTGCACTCGCACCTCCGCGGCGCGCTGAACGCCGGGGCCTCCCCGACCGAAGTGACCGCAGCGGTGGACATCGCGCGAGGATTTCTGGACCCGCCCCGCGCGGGCCGGGTACTGGAGCTCTGGGAGAAGGTGTCCGTCGGCGATCGGTCGCCGGCTCCCGGCTCCCGGCCCTGCCCCGCACCGGGACCCGGGCGGGACGCGTCCGACAGCCGATAGCCGACAGCTCCATGTTTCTCGGACCACGCAGTCATCGAGGTTCCGGGCCGGGCGGGGAGGGGAGGGGGCCGTGAGCTTCCGCCGAGAGGCGTACATCCCGCAGGGAGGGCCCGACGGGGGAGACGGCGGCAAGGGCGGGGACATCGTGCTGCGCTGCGATCCCCAGCTCTCCACGCTCCTCGACTACCGATATCGGCAGCACTACCGGGCCGAGCCCGGTGACCGGGGCCAGGGTTCGAACCGCACCGGACGCAGCGGCGAAGATCTGGTCCTGCGCGTCCCCCCCGGCACCGTCGCCCGCGATCCGGATTCGGGGGAGTTCCTGGGCGAGCTGGTGGAGCCGGGGGAGGAGGCGATCGTCGCGCGGGGCGGGCGGGGAGGGAAGGGAAACGCCTTCTTCGCGACCGCCACCAACCAGGCGCCCCGGACCGCGCAGCCCGGCGAGGAGGGGGAGGCGCGGCGGCTGGAGCTGGAGCTGAAGCTGATCGCGGACGTCGGTCTGGTGGGCGAGCCGAACGCGGGGAAATCCACATTCCTGGCCGCAGTGTCGCGCGCCACGCCGAAGGTCGCCGACTACCCCTTCACGACGCTGACGCCAAATCTCGGCGTGGTGCAGCTCTCCGGGAGCCGTTCCTTCGTCGTCGCCGACATCCCGGGCATCATAGAGGGAGCGCACGAGGGAAAAGGGTTGGGGCACCAGTTCCTGCGGCACATCGAGCGGACCCGCACGCTGGCCGTCCTTGTGCCCGCGGACGCCCTGGAGGTGCAGGAGGAGTACGAGAAGCTCGTCGCCGAGCTGAGGAGCTACTCGTCGGAGCTGGCGGAGAAGCCGCACTGCGTGGTCTTCAGCAAATCGGATCTCCTCCCGCCGGATTGGCCGTCCCCGCGAGTGGAGGCTCCCGCGGCGTGGGGGGCAGTTCGTGGTCTCCTCGGTGACTCATCGCGGGCTGGACCCGCTGCTGGAGGCGCTCTGGCTCCACGCCTCGCAGGCCGCGGCGGCCGACCGGGACGAGGAGGTCGAGGACGCCTGGGAGCCGTAGGGGGCCGTGCCGCTCTCCCCTGCCGCGCTCGAGCCGCTCCTCCACCTCGCGCTCGTTCCCGGGATCGGCCCGCAGCGGCTCGCGACGCTGATCCGCCGCTTCGGCTCGGCCGAGCGGGCGCTCGCGGCGCCGGCGCGGGATCTGGCCTCCCTTCCGGGGATGGGAGCGGCGGCCGCCCGAGGGATCCGGGAGGCGGGCTGCCCCGCCGCGCGGCAGCGGCTGCGGCGGGCGCTCGCCGCGCTGCGACGCGTCGGGGCGGAGGTCGTGACTCCCGAGGAAGCCGCCTATCCCGAGGCCTTCCGGCTGGTCCCGGACGCGCCCTACCTGCTCTACGCGGCGGGCGACCTGGAGACGCTGGCGCGTCCGGGGGTTGCGGTGGTGGGCACCCGCGCGCCCACGGAGTACGGCCGCGCGGCCGCGGCTTCGCTGAGCGCCGGGCTGGCGCGGGCGGGCTACTCCATCGTCAGCGGGATGGCCCGGGGGATCGATACCGCGGCGCACCGGGCGGCCCTGGAGGCCGGCGCCCCCACGGTGGGAATCCTCGGGCACGGTATCGAGCAGATCTATCCGGCGGAGAGCCGCCGGCTCTTCGAACGGATGCGGGAGCGCGGGCTGCTGCTCACGGAGTTTCCGCCGGGGGAGCGGCCGAGGGCGGGGAACTTCCCGCGGCGCAACCGGCTGATCGCGGCGCTCAGCCAGGGCGTGCTGGTGGTGGAGATGGGGCTGAAGAGCGGGGCGCAGCACACCGTCGGCTACGCCCTGGAGCAGGGGAGGGAAGTGTTCGCCGTCCCGGGCCCGATCAGCGCCGGGACCAGCGCGGGGACGAACCAGCTCATCAAGGAAGGGGCGCGCGTCGTCACTTCGGTGGACGACATCCTGGAGGAGCTGCGCGGCGTAGGTACGGCGCCTCCCCGGCCGTCCCTCCGGCCGCCGGAGCCGGCGCCGCCTGTCCTGGTACTCCTCTCCCCGCCCGAGGAGTCCGTTCTCCGGGCGCTGGACCACGAGCCCCGCCACGTGGACGAGATGGCGAGCGCCTGCGGCCTTTCCCCGGGTACCCTGCTGGCCGCTCTGCTGGAGCTGGAGCTGAAGGGCATCGCGGAGGCGCTTCCGGGCAAGCGGTACCGGCGGGTGGGAGGACAGTCGTAACGCTGTGCTTCGCGCAGCGGTTCGCAGCTGCGGCTTCAGTCGCCCGGCCGCCTCGCCGGGCTTTCTAGTTCGGGAGCATCGATGTACCCGCGGTCCCTCTACGTCCACGTCCCCTTCTGCGTGCGCCGCTGCTCGTACTGCGACTTCGCGGTGGAAGTTGCGCGCGAGGCGCCGGTGGAAAGTTGGCTGGCGTCGGTCGTGGCGGAGCTGGACCTGCAGCTCCGGGAGCGGGAATGGGTGGCACCTCTGGAGCTCGATACTCTCTACGTCGGCGGCGGAACGCCCTCGCTGCTGGGGCTCGGCGCGCTGGCAGCCCTCCGCGAGGGCCTTGCGCCTCGCGCGCGGCTGGTGCCGGGCGCCGAGTGGACGGCCGAGGCGAACCCGGAGAGCTTCACGGCCGAGCTGGGGCGCGACTGGCGCGCCGCAGGGGTGAACCGTCTCTCCCTCGGCACGCAGACCTTCCACGCCCCCGCGCTCCGCTGGATGGGAAGGATGCACGGGGAAGCCGGGGCCGTGCGCGCGACGCTCGCCGCGCGCGAGGCGGGTTTCGACAACGTGAGCGTCGACCTCCTGTTCGGCCTGCCGGAGCGGCTGGGGCGCGACTGGGCGGCCGACCTCGACCGGGTGCTGGAGCTGGAGCCGGAGCACCTCTCGCTCTACGGCCTCACCGCCGAGGCTTCGACTCCCCTGGGGCGCTGGGTCCGCGAGGGGCGCGAGGCACTCGCCGACGAAGATCGGTACGCGGAGGAGTACCTCCTGGCCCACGAGCGACTCACCGCCGCGGGGTACGAGCACTACGAGGTTTCGAACTTCGGCCTGCCGGGGCGGAGGTCGCGGCACAACTTCGCCTATTGGAAAGGGGCTCCATACGCCGCTCTCGGACCTGGGGCGCATGGCTTCGACCCTCCGCTGCGGCGTTGGAACCTCCGTAGCTGGTCGGGATATAGAGAGGCGATCCTCGCCGGCCGCCTTCCCGTGGACGACCAGGAGATCGTGTCGCAAGAGGATGCCACCCTCGAGCGAGTGTGGCTCCGGCTGCGGACGGACCTGGGCTTTCCTCTCGACGAGGCTGGGGCGGCCCAGCGCGCTCTGGCCGCCCGCTGGGCCCAGCGGGGATGGGCCCGCCAGGAGCGCGGGGCGATCCGCCTCACCGCCGAGGGGTGGCTCCGGCTCGACCGGCTCGCCGTGGACTTCGCCGGCGCGGGCGGGCCCTCCGCCGCGGCGGAGGAGGACGGAAGCGATCGGCGGTGAGGAACCCTGCGGCACTCGATCAGCCCATCTCGTTTATGAAGGACGATACCCTCTCGGACCGCGAGCATCTCGTGCTCGAGGCGGTGATCCGCACCTACGTGGAGACGGCGGAGCCCGCCGGAAGCCGTACGGTCACGCGCCGGTTCGACCTTGGCGTGTCGCCGGCTACGGTGCGGAACACCATGAGCGAC